>CAINLR010000001.1 GCA_903850425.1 uncultured Verrucomicrobia subdivision 3 bacterium
ACACCCTTCCAATCCAGCCCCAAAACTGTCCGACAGCCGCCCGGAACCCTGTCCGACAGAAATCGGAATGCTGTCCGGCAGAAATCGGAACCCTGTCCGACAGAGATTAGAATCACTGTCCGACAGAGCCCGGAATACGCATGTTGTCTATATTTGTCACTGGCTCGGTTTGATTGGGAAATATATTTGTATTCCCGGATCCTCCTGGGGGCCGTGGTGGCGAGCTATGATAGTGCCACCAAGCCACCGCGACGATCCCACCCACGATCAGCAGCAGGAGCAAAAGCCCGGCGAGGAGATTGGATGAGGATTTTTCCGGCTCCGCTTCCCATTGCGGGCTGGGAGTGGCCACCCCACCGAATCGAGCCACGATTGGCTCGTCTTCGAGATAGTGGCGGAGATCCTCGGCCACTTCCAAGGCGGTCCGGTAACGCTGTCGTTGTTTTTTCCGAAGACACTTCAGGCAGATGACCTCCAGATCGGGCGGCACAGCCAAGTTCAGCTTGCGCGGCGGCACGGGTTCCATCTCCTGCAACTGCTTCAGCGTGTCGGCCACCGTGCTCGACAGATATGGAGGCCGGGCGGTCAATAAATAGTATAAGATTCCGCCAAGACCATACACGTCGCAGGCGGGACCGACCTCGCCGCTCCCGGCTGAAAGTTGCTCCGGCGGCAGATACCCCGGGGATCCGAGCATGTCACCGGTCATCGTCAGGCTGGAATCCGAATCCATCTGCCGGGCCAGTCCAAAATCGGTGATTTTCGGGCAATTATCCGCGCGCACCAGAATATTCGACGGTTTCAGGTCGCGATGCAGCACGCCTTGCTCGTGAGCATAATGGACTGCCCGGGCCACGGCTTCGACATAACGCGCGGCTTCCTCCGGCCGCAAAGGCTGGGGGTGAGACAACCGGGCCAAGTCCGTGCCCACGACGTATTCCATGGTGAAATACATCTGGCCATCCTGCTCGCCCACCTCGTAAACCGACACAATGTTGGGGTGTTGCAGTCTGGCGGCGACCTGTGCCTCGCGTCGAAAACGGCGCTTCAAATCGCTGCTGGCGTTCAGACCACTCAGCAAGGTCTTGAGCGCCACCAACTGATTCAGACCACGGTGGCGGGCTTTGTAAACCACCCCCATCCCACCACGGCCAATCATTTCAAGAATCTCGTAAGCACCAATGTCAGGGACTTTTTGCGGCTCGACCGCATCGGCTGTTTCGTCCAGCGGAGGGGAATGGCCCGGCATTTTGTCTGACTCAGCCAGCAATTCTGGGGTGATCAACACCGTGTGATCGGGCGCGCACCGTGGGCAGACACCGTCGCGTGCGTCGAGGGGTATTTCCGCCCCGCAGCGTGGGCATTCGCCAGCCGTGCGATCACCAGGTTCCATGAGCGTCTTGAATTAAATCACAAGCTCCAAGCCGGCTCAACAAAAACTCGTGGAGTTGGTAGTTCTCAAAGTTGGAGAAGACGGCTTGAATCGCAGCCTGAACGTGGGCTTGAACGGCTGCCGGCGATATGTGGGCCACAGTGTGATGAGCTATAACCTGCTCGTTATCGGACGGGAGTTGCTGGTGCGCTATGAAATGGGGAATTGACTGCGGCACAATGTGGTTCCGGTCAACGATCGCCGGCCGCTGCGCGGAGAATCATCGAATGCGGGCAAAAGGAAAGAGCCTGGCTAAAACCCAAAAAAGCCAGGCTCTTTCACCTCAACCCAATCACTCAACAGTAAGTCAGACCGGGCTGACCGCATTTCGTTCACAAAAATCTTTGTGATTTTTTCCACGCGGGATGCTGGCGGAATATTTCATCCCGGCGTCCGGCAACCAGAATGCGTCCGCTGATTCAACTGGCGAGACCGGCCGCCGAGGCACGACATTTTGTTGTGAACTTTGAAGTTTAGCTGGAGCTTGGTGGTTGGGGCTCGCAGCTTTGACTATACCGTCCCCGGTTCGCGGGTCGCGCCGAAAATACACGGCCTCGTGAATATTATTTGCTTTCGGCTCCCTTGGCGGTGCGGATGAGTTCCCAGAATTTCGGATTTTCCTGCAACGTTTCATCCTCGCCGGTCTTGAGGCCGGAACGGAAAAAGAAATCCTTGAGCGTGTGCCGGCTCAGGATGCGGTGGATCAGCACGCCAAGCTGATGCCGCTCAAAATAGACGCGATAATCGCCGACCCGAAAACGGTGGAGGATGTGCCCGTCGCGTTCAAGCTGGCCGAAGTCCTCGGGCGGCTCGTCACGCACATGCTGGGGCAGGCCGCGAAATTCGCCGAGAATCTGGAGCTGCAACTCTTTGGGCATCCGCCCGAGTTCGGCGGCGCTGTTGGGCGTAAAAATGATTTGAAACGTGTTCATCAAATGGCGGTTCATGCGGTTCGGCTGCCGGCAACCTGACGGCCGGGTGAAAACAAACGGATTTCCCACGAACCTGCCGAAGAACATAACGATTGAGCCAGCGGCGGGCAATGCGTTTTCCGGGGCGCTTTCAGGAAGTTTGACAATGTCGTGCGACCAGCGTGCACAGCTGTCCCCGCAGACTCCGGCGATGGCAAAATGGGAAAAGTAAATTGCGTTCTGAAAATGCGCCCGAAAAGACGAGATTTCTCAGCCTAAAACCAACCGGATCTTGGGTAGGCTCCAGCGATGTTTCGCGCCTGCAGCAAGCGCCCGCTTCGGTTATTCCGGTTGGTTCCAGCGCAAATCTTCAATACGGTTCGAGCGCTGTAAAGGAAGTCACCCCGGGATTTACAGCGGTTGAGGAATTGTCATTGTTCCATTTGGGCACCCACGGGAGGCTGGTGATTACATTGCGAAGGGCTGGTTCGGCATGGCCATCCGCAAACAAGATGTCGGTCCGAAAATTGTGGCGGTTTGAAGGCAACTCAGAGTGAGCGTAGGTGGCATCCGTCGGATCCAGGTTGGCTCCAAAAGTAATCAGGGACTGAATCTTCGGCCCCGGCAGATCAGCGATGGCGATCATTTCCGAGGGTTTGCGAACCTGCGTATCCTTGACATAAGTATTGGAATTTGGCCCAGAGTCCACGTCCCCACCCATCCCCAGCGACTTGTTGGCCACCGGACCAAAGCCCCAATCATTCCAGCCATAGGAAAAACGGGTGCCACCTGGTTTTCCGCCGCCGTTCAGCGCCATAATATTATAGACGTCGGCAATACCGGTGACCGGATCGGTGCCGCCCAAAGAGGTGTTTAAGTTGGTATTCCACGCGGCTTCAGGCAAGGCCGATGGGCAGGCGAATGAATTGCGGTTATTCCCCATGAACGGCAACAGGCGGGGAGCCCAAACATAACAAAATGTGCCGCCGCCAATGTGCAATGAACCGGGATAAACCTTGTAGTCGCCCACATACATTACCATGGCTAGGCCCATCTGCTTCAGGTTGTTGATGCAGGAGATTTGCTTGGCCTTGGATTTGGCCTTGGCCAGCGCCGGCAGCAGCATGGCTGCCAGAATGGCGATGATCGCGATGACGACGAGTAACTCAATCAGCGTGAAGGCCGCTCGGAGCGAGGATCGTTTGGAGGTTGGTTTCATCGAAGATATTTTAAGATCAAGAAGGTTGCTGAGAAATTAGTGGGCCTGCCGGGGTCGGCTATCGGTTTGAGATTTTTGCGAGTTTTGCACGGCTTGAATGGCTGCCGGGTCATTCTTATCCACCGCCTTCATCAAACGCTGACTAAAAGCGTTGCGCTCGGCCTCCAACGCTTTGCTTTGCGGGTCGCTCAAGATCATTTTCTTGAGATTGTCCAGGGCGGCGGCGGCGGTTACATAGTCATTGGCTTGGTCGGCAGCCACAGCTTTTTCCCAAGTCTGCTTTACCTCCGGCGGCGCGCTGTCAAAGGTCTTGCTCTCTTCCGTGGTTACTTTGGAGGTGTGGTCACCGCAGCCGGCACCCAGCAGCAGTGCAACAGCAAGCGCTGCCAGCCGTGCCGTTCTGGCGGTGATCATGGCAGAAAATCTTTTCATATTGTGTTTTGATTGGGACGGCAAAGCCAACTCTCCCGCCGTTCAGGATGGCAACGCCTCGCTAATTTTTGGTCGGTCTGGCTGGTTTTAAGATTACTCTCACTCGCCAAAACGTCATGTGGCATGAAATGGCCACAGCTTGGAACGACGGGCGGCGGTGTGGCCAATTCATGCCACGTGTGGTGGGTGATAGGCTTGGCTATGCTCCGCTAAATCATTGGCCAATCGTGCGTAGTCGAGTAGTGCCATTCTGCCCACGGGTCGGCGCTTTTCAGACTTTCCCCGCGCGGGGCCAGTGTCGTCTATTGGATACTATCTTTATGAAAAAATTCGCTCTGCTCGCTGCCACCGCATTGGTGGCGGCCACTAGTGTCGCGCAAACATTCCGCCCGCCGGCGGTGCCGCTGGTGACCTTCGATCCATTCCTGAGCATCTGGTCGGGAGCCGATCGTTTGACCGATCGCGCCACGCAGCACTGGACGCGGCGCGAACATTCACTGGTGAGTTTGATCCGCGTGGATGGCCAGGCCTATCGCCTCATAGGCAACGAACCGAGCGATGTGGCTCCATTGCCCCAAATAGGGCTGACCGTAACACCCACCCGCAGCATCTATGAATTTGAAGGCGCGAACATCCACGTCACGCTGACCTTCATGACGCCGGCGTTGCCGCAGGATTTGGACGCGCTGGCGTTGCCGCTGAGTTATCTTACCTGGCAGGTGCGGGCGGTGGATGGCCAGAGTCACAGCATTTCGCTCTATGACAGCACTAGTTCACAACTCGCGGTTAACAAACCTGGCGAAGGAGTAGAGTGGGCTCGCGCCAAGGCCGGTAGTCTTACCACTCTTCGCATTGGCACGGTCGAACAAGCGGTCGTCAGTTCTTCCGGTGATGATCATCGTATCAATTGGGGCTATGCCTATGCTGCCGCTCCCGCCGGCCAATCCAGCGCTGCGATTGGCGCGAGCCGGACGTTGCTCGGTGCGTTTGTGGCCCGCGGGGAACTGCCCGCTGCCGCCGACCTGCGGATGCCGCGCCCCGCCAACGACGAGCAGCCGGTGATGGCGTTTGTGTTTGATCTCGGCAAGGTCGCCACCGCGCCGGTGACGCGTCAAGTGATCGTCGCCTACGACGAAATTTACGCGATCAAATATTTTGGGCAGAAGTTGCTGCCGTATTGGAAACGCAATGGCGCCACCGCCTCGAGCCTGTTGCCGAAAGCCTCCCGCGACTACGCCAAGCTCGCCGAACGCTGCGCCAAGTTTGATGCTGAATTGACCGCCGACGCGACGAAAGCCGGCGGCGCTAAATACGCGCAAATGTGCGCCTTGGCATATCGTCAATGTGTCGCCGCCTGCGGACTCGCCGCCGATGCGAACAAACAGCCGCTGTTCTTCACGAAGGAAAACAGCAGCAACGGCGACATTGCCACCGTGGACGTCTTCTTCCCGATGGACCCGCAATGGGTATTGCTCAGTCCCACGTTGGCGAAAGCCACGCTTGTGCCGATCTTGAGCTACGCCTCCTCGTGGCATTGGAAATTTCCGAACGCCCCACATGACTTGGGCACTTACCCGATTGCGCGCGGCACGGACGACGGCGGCGAAGGAATGCCGGTCGAAGAGAGTGGCAACATGCTTATACTCTGCGATGCCGTCTCGCAAATTCAGGGTGATTCCAAGTGGCTGAATCCTTGGTGGCCGAAGCTGACGCAGTGGGCGAAGTATCTCGAAAAATACGGCCTCGATCCCGAAGAACAACTTTGCACGGACGACTTCATGGGCCATCTCGCGCACAACGCCAATCTCTCTGTGAAGGCTATTCTGGGTCTCGCCGCTTATGGCGACTTGTGCCGGATGCGGGGCGACCAGGTGAATGCCGAGAAATATAAGCAACTCGCGCGAGTGGACGCGACGCATTGGGTGAAAGTCGCGGCCGATGGCGACCATTTTCGTCTGGCATTCGACAAGGCCGGCACCTGGAGCCAGAAATACAATTTGGTTTGGGATCGCATTCTCGGGCTGAATATTTTCCCGACGTCCGTCGCCCAAATAGAAGTGGCGCATTACCTGAAAATGATGCAGCGCTATGGTGTCCCGCTGGATTCACGCACGCATTTGACGAAGACCGACTGGTCTTTCTGGAGTGCCACCTTGGCTGACCACCAAGCGGACTTTGAAGCGATCGTCGCCCCGACCTATGACTATCTCAATGCCACGACCGCGCGCTTGCCGTTCGTAGATTCTTACGAAACAGATAACCTCAAGAGCGGCGGTATGCGCGCCCGGCCCGTCATCGGCGGGGTGTTTATCAAGATGCTCGCCGATCGCGCGATGTGGAAGAAGTGGGCCAGCGCCGACAAAGTGAAAGTGGGCAATTGGGCTCCGTTGCCGGAAACCCCAAAAGTCACGGTGGTAATTCCCACTTCGCAGACGAATCCGGTTACGTGGCGCTACACGACCCAGAGACCGGCGGATCATTGGGCCGCCGTGGACTTCGATGCCAGCGCGTGGGCCGAAGGGGCAGGGAGCTTTGCGACGCGCGGCACGCCCGGTGCCGTGGAACACACGCGCTGGAATACCAGCGACATCTGGCTGCGCCGCGAGTTTACGCTGCCAGAAAAGAGTTATCCCAATCTTCAGTTTTATACTTGCCACGATGAGGATGTGGAGATTTACGTCAACGGTCTCTTGGCTTCGAGTGAAAGCGGTTTCACTTCCAGCTATACCGCGTTGGAGATTGCCCCGCACGCCCTGGAACTGCTCAAGCCCGGCGCGAAAATCCTCGTAGCCGTGCATTGCCATCAGACCGAAGGCGGACAAAATATTGACGTCGGCCTGGTAAACGTTGAGCCTTTGAAGAAATAGTCTCAACTCTATGAACTCCACTCACGCCAACCAGCTCGTTTCCGGTGTTCGTTTGCCGGCAGGTCTGTTCACCAAACTAAGGCACTGCCTCCGGGCCGGTTTGTTAATGGCATCATTGCTGGTGCTGACGGCCGTGCCGAGAGCTGAAGCCACACCCGAACATCCGTTCCTGCATCCATTGTTTTGCGACCACGCGGTTTTGCAACGCGGCGTGGCAGTGCCAGTCTGGGGCTGGAGTGAGCCAGGTTCCAAAGTCATTGTCGCTTTCGCCGGTCAAAGCCGGACCGCCATTGCCGATAAGTCGGGCAAGTGGATGGTCAAACTCAAATCCATGCCTGTCTCGGCGGAACCGCGGAGTTTGACCGTGAGTAATCCAACCACGCACGAATCGGCCGTGATCAATGACGTGCTCGTCGGCGATGTGTGGCTTTGCTCCGGCCAGTCGAACATGGAAATGGGCGTCGGTATTTGTAATTCACCAAAGGATATTGAGACTGCCAATTACCCACTCATCCGCTTGCTGACCGTGCCAAAGCTCGTGGCAACGGAGCCGGTGGACACGATTCAATGCCGCTGGCTACCGTGCAGTCCCGAGACGATCAAGGAAGGCACGTGGGGCGGATTTTCCGCCACCGCATTTTTCTTCGGACGCGAATTGGAGCGTGAGTTGAAAATCCCGATCGGCCTTATTCACAGTTCCTGGGGCGGCACGATTGCCGAAGCGTGGACTAGCGCAGAAGGCTTGGCGCCATTGGGGGATTTTGATGTTGCCATCCAAGCCATGCGCGCTTCAGCAGGTGGTAAAAACAAATTGGATTTCACTCAAGTTTATGAACAGTGGTGTCAGCAAAAAGATCCCGGCACGAAGCATGGTTGGGCGGTAGCGCAGAACTTGGATGCCGGTTGGAGGACGATTCAACTACCTCAGTATGTTGAGTCGGCCGGCCTGCCAAATTTTGACGGCATGATTTGGTTCAGCCGCGAATTTGAATTGCCGGCTGACTGGTCAGGCAAGGATTTGAAATTAGAGCTTGGCCAGATTGATGATTACGACACAACCTGGATCAACGGCGTGAAGGTCGGTCAAATGAACCGCTACGACTTGGTTCGGACTTACCCGGTTCCGGCCAGCGTCCTGAAACCGGGAAAAAATATCATCACCGTTCGCGTGCTGGATACGGGCGGCAATGGCGGATTCACCGGGCCGGCAGAAAAAATGCGGCTCGCGCCCGTCGGCGACCCAGCAGCCAAGTTCGTTGCGCTGGCGGGCGATTGGCGGATGCGCGACTCGGCTCCGCTGGCGCAGTTAGGCTCGCCGCCACAACCGCCGGATGCCAATAATCCCAACGTCACCACCGTGCTCTACAACGGTATGATTGCACCACTGCTGCCGTTCGCGATCAAAGGCGCGATCTGGTATCAGGGCGAATCCAATGCCGACCGCGCCAAACAATATCAGCGCTTGTTGCCGGCCATGATCAGCGATTGGCGGGCGCGTTTCGGTGTCGGTGAATTTCCCTTCTACATTGTGCAACTCGCCGGCTTTCAGGCGACCTATCCGCAACCGCGTGAAAACAACTGGGCCGAATTGCGCGAAGCCCAGACTAAGACGGCGAAGAATCTCCGCAATTGCGGCTTGGCGCTGGCGCTTGACATCGGCGACGCTGCCGATATTCATCCGAAGAACAAGCAGGAGGTCGGACGGCGGCTCGCCTTAGCGGCCCTGGCGCAAACCTACGGAAATATGATTGAATCCTCCGGGCCTTGGTATCGCTCAATGCAAGTGAGTGGCGGCAAAATCCGACTGAGCTTCGATCATGTGGACAGCGGACTGTTTGCCAAAGGTGGCAAGTTGACGGGCTTTGCGATCGCGGGCGCGGATCACCGATTCATCTGGGCCGACGCGGTGATTGATGGCAAGACGGTCGTCGTATCGTCGCCGCTGGTAGAGAAACCCATGTCCGTGCGCTATGCGTGGGACATCAACCCAGTGTGCAATCTGTATAACCAAGCCGGATTACCCGCCGTGCCATTCCGCACAGACAGTGGAAAGTGAGTATCGATTAAATCAAGTGTTCATAAAAACGGCGGCGGGCGTCCGTAGTCCAGGACGCTGGCGCGACATGGCGTCGCCACGCGTGCGCGCAGCGTCCTGGAGTGCGCCAGTCCTCTGGCGTTTTGTGGTGGGTGAGCGTCCGCACAGCCAGCGCTTGAGATAGAATGTTCTGATTGTGTTAAGAACCGTTTTGACTTATGAAATCTACCGAAGCCAATTGCACAATGATAAAACAACCAAGACTGTCGCGGCATTTCTTGAACTCGTTGCTGGCACTGCTCCTCACTGGCGCACTGACCAGCTTTGCCGCCGAGCCATCCTTGGTCTCGCTGGTGAATCCTTTGCAGGGCACCGACTCGAAGCCGAGCTTCTCCCACGGCAACGAGTATCCCGCCATCTGCCTGCCGTTCCCGATGAACACTTGGGCGCCCTACACGCAGCCGGAGCGCGACTCTTTCTATTACCAGTATCGCCAGCCGAAACTTCGCGGCATCCGCCAAACGCATCAGCCTAGTCCGTGGATTGGTGACTATGCGGCCTTTTCGCTCATGCCCGTCTCTGGCAAGCTGGCGGTGACTGAAAGCGAACGCGCCTCGGACTTTCGCCACGAAGACGAAGTCGTCCAGCCGAGTTACTACCGCGTGCGGATGGATACTTGGAAGGCTAGCGCCGAAGTGACGCCGACCGCGCGCTGTGCGCGCTACCGCTTTACCTACGAAGAAGCAGGCAACGCCTATGTGGTGCTCGACGCGTTTCCGGGCGGTTCCACGGTGGAAATTATTCCCGGCGAAAATAAGGTCGTCGGCACTACGCGTTACAATCATGGCGGCGTGCCGGACAACTTCTCCAATTACTTCGTCATCGTTTTCGACCAGCCTTTTCAAGGCCAAGGCGTGTGGTCACCGGAAGGCGTCCAAGCCGACAAGACGCAACTCGCCGGCAAGCACGTTGGGGCTTATCTGAAGTTCGAGGCCAAAGCCGGGGCCGTGATTGGCTGTAAAGTAGCTTCCTCATTTATCAGCCCGGAGCAAGCTCTGCGAAACCTGAAGCAGGAAATTGGCGCGGCTGACTTCGACACGATCCGCGGTCGCGCGGAGAAAGCCTGGAACGAAGCCCTGGGCCGCGCGAAAGTCGAAGGCGCTTTGGAGGATCAGCGACGCACCTTCTACAGCGCACTCTATCGGAGCATCGTCTATCCCCATCGCTTCTACGAACTCGGTGCCGATGGCAAACCGACTTACTTTAGTCCCTACGATGGGAAGATCCATTCGGGCGTGCTCTACACCGACACCGGTTACTGGGACACCTTTCGCGCGGCGCATCCACTTTACAATTTGCTCTTTCCCGAAATCAGCGCGGAGATTTTGCAGGGCGTTCTCAACGCCTACAATGAGAGCGGCTGGCTGCCCGAGTGGGCGAGTCCCGGTCATCGCAGCTGCATGATCGGCAATCACGCCTTCTCGCTGCTGGCAGATGGCTGGGTCAAAGGCATCCGCTCCTTTGATGCGGATAAAGCTGTCGCCGCCATGCTGCACGACGCCAACACACAAGGGCCGGATGCCTGCCGCTCCATCGGCCGCGACGGCGCGGAGTATTACAACAAACTCGGCTATGTGCCGTATTCGTTCGCCAAGAACGAACCCAAAGTTCACGAAGGCACCGCCAAGTCGCTCGAATACTCCTACGATGACTTCTGCGCGGCAGTGCTGGCGCGCGTGGCCGGTCGCACGGCGGATGCAGTTACTTTCGCTAAAAAGGCGATGTATTACACGAATCTCTTCGACACGAAAACCGGTTTCATGCGCAGCCGCAAAGTGGATGGCTCGTGGAACGAACCGTTTGATCCGACCGAGTGGGGCGGACCCTTCACCGAAGGCAGCTCTTGGCACTGGACATGGAGCGTGTTTCAAGACGTGCCGGGATTAGTCAGCTTGATGGGCGGTGACAAGGCCTTTGCGGCCAAACTGGATGAAGTATTCACCGCGCCGAATACTTTCAAGCCGGGCACTTATGGTGGTCCAATTCATGAGATGACGGAAATGGCTGCGCTTGACCTTGGCCAATATGCCCACGCCAACGAACCGATTCAGCACATGATTTACCTCTACGACTACGCCGGCCAGCCGTGGAAGGCGCAATCACGCACGCGGCTTGTTATGAACAAGCTTTACCAAGCCGCACCTGATGGGCTGTGTGGCGATGAAGATACCGGCCAGACTTCTGCGTGGTATGTGTTCAGCGCACTCGGATTCTATCCCGTGTGTCCGGGAACACCGGAGTATTTGATCGGCAGTCCATTGTTTGATCGAGCCACGCTTACACTCTCGCCGGGCAAAACCTTGACCATTACGGCGCGCAACAATGGCCAGCAGCATCCTTACATTCACGGAGCAACCCTGAACGGAAAGGAGTTTAACAAGGTTTACCTGACTCATGAGGAACTGTCGGCGGGCGGAGAATTAATCTTCGACATGGATAACGCCCCGAATACCCAGTGGGGATCAGCGCCCGAAGCACGCCCTGCTTCCGCCATGTCTCGGTTGAATTCACCCGCCGCGAAATAATCCAGCCTAGCCTGATGAAATCACTTTTGCCGCTATTCGCGCTGGTGGCCGGCGCGGGTGCCAATTTACTGGCTGCGGAAGGCCCGCTAAGCTTCGCCAACGATGCCGATCGGTTGTTGGAACGCACCTGTTTCCAAACCGGCGCGCCGTGGGCCGAAAAATATAGTCTGCGTTCGGATGTTGCCATCGTTTACGGCATTGATCCGAAACTGCCTGAACGCATCGCGACCTGGCGTGAGCACGGCTACCGCATTCATCTCATGACCGGCGTGTCTTGGGGCCAATACCAGGATTATCTTTACGGACGTTTCGACGGCATCAATCACGAGGATGAAGCGCAGACGCTGCGCAGCGGTGAAAAGCGCAGCCACGGCGGCGATGTCTATTACATGTGCCCCGGCACGAACTACGGAAAATTTCTGTGCGTTGGCGTGCAACGCGCCTTGGATGCTGGCGTGGAAGCGGTTCATCTAGAAGAGCCGGAATTCTGGGTGAACACCGGTTACTCCGAAGGTTTCAAACGCGAATGGAAAGCCTTTTACGGCGACGACTGGCAGCCGCCGCATAGTTCGGCGGCTGCACAGTGGCGCGCCTCCAAACTGAAATATTTTCTCTACCGCCGCGCGTTGCAGCAGGTCTTTGACTATATCCAAGCCTACAACCAGCGCACCGGCCGGCAGGTCCGGTGTTACGTTCCCACTCATAGTCTGATCAACTACGCGCAATGGAGCATAGTCAGTCCCGAGTCTAGTCTGGCGCGGCTCAAGGGTTGCGATGGCTACATTGCGCAAGTCTGGACGGGCACCTCGCGCACGCCGAATGTCTATCGCGGCAAATACAAGGAGCGCACTTTTGAAACCGCCTTTCTGGAATATGGCGCAATGCAAAACCTGGTGCGTGCCACCGGCCGTTCCGTCTGGTATTTGAATGATCCCATCGAGGACAATCCGGAGCACGACTGGAATGATTATCAGCACAATTGGGAATCCACGCTGACGGCTTCTTTATTCCAGCCCGACGTCTGGCAATATGAAGTCGCGCCGTGGCCGGAACGTATTTTCAATGGTCGCTATCCGAGGTCGCTGCCACGCGAACAACGTCAGTCCATCCCGCCCGGATACGCCACGGAATTGCAGACGGTGATGAGCGCGCTCAACGACATGAAACAGAAGCGCGTCGAGTGGGACTGCGGCACAACGGGCATCGGCGTCATGATCGGCGATTCGCTGATGTTCGAGCGCGCCGGGCCGTCTCCGAGCGATCCGCATCTGGGCCACATCTTTGGATTAGCGATGCCGTTGCTGAAGCACGGAATTCCCGTCGCACCCGTGCAATTGGAAAACGTCACGGCGCCACACTATCTCGACTCTTTCAAAGTATTGCTCCTCACATATCAAGGCATGAAACCGTTGACGCCGGAGGTTCACACCCAGCTTGCTAACTGGGTCAAGCAAGGTGGCCACCTGATTTTCTGTGATGACGACTCCGATGCTTTCAACGCGGTGCCGGAGTGGTGGAATAGCAACGGGAACAAGTTCGCCAATCCGCGCGCACATCTCTTTGCCCAGCTTGGTTTCAACGCTGCGAAGCATTTTGCCGCAACAAAACCCACTTGGAAATTTGGCCAAGGTGAAGTCGTTTGGCTCCGCGAGAATCCGGCCATACTCGCCGGCAGCGCGGACGGCGCTGAGCAAGTTATTGCTGCGGTTAAAGCGGTCGCCGAATCGGCAAAGCTGGATTGGAGCGAGACCAGTTCGCTGCTGCTGCGCCGTGGTCCATACCTCATCGCCGCTGGTTTGGATGAATCCATCGCCGGCGAACCCAAGACGATTCACGGTCACTTCGTGAATCTGTTCGATCCCGAGTTGCGGGTGTTGGAGAGCGTGAAGTTCGTTCCCGGCAGCCGCTTCTTTCTGCGCGATCTGGACACTGACCATGACCGTGCGCCGAAACTGCTCGCCTCGGCCTGCAAAGCGATGCCGATCAAGTCGCAGGATAAGTCTCTGTCTTACCTCGTCGAAGGCGTGGCTGAGACTCCGGCCGTGCTGTTGTTCCATGTTTCCACCGCGCCCAAATCCGTCACGCTCGATGGGCAGACCGTTGACCATGTTGATTTCTCAAAGCCGGATGGCCTCTTATGGATTCGCTTCGCCAATGAAGCCCGGCCACGAACTTTGGCGCTGCATTTTTGAATCATCTGTTCACCCTGTTGAAATAGCCATACATGAATTCACCTTTGATTTTTTTGCGCGGTTTAGCGAAGCCGATTTGCGTCACGTTGGCGCTGTCCAGCTTGATGGTTATTGGTTCAGTGGGCAACGCTGCCACCCAAGTCACTTACCAAAATCCCGTCATTGCCGGGGATCATCCGGATCCCTCCATCATTCGCGTCGGCAAAGAATACTGGGCCTCCTCCACGGCATCCGCGTGGGGACCGCTGTTCCCGCTGCTGCGTTCCACCGATCTGGTGAACTGGGATTTGACCGGAGCGGTTTTGCCGCGCCGACCAGACTGGGCCACCGGCGATTTTTGGGCGCCGGAAATTTCCGAATTCAAAGGTCGCTACTATGTCTATTACGTCGCGCGCCGACGCGGCGGCCCGCTGTCCGTGGCGGTGGCGACTGCGGACAAACCGGGTGGACCTTACACCGATCACGGCCCGCTCGTGGGGCAGGAGGATGGTTCGATTGACCCTTTTCCAGTCACGGATACCAATGGCCTCCGCTATCTCGTGTGGAAGGAAGACGGCAACAGCCGCAATAAATCCACGCCGATTTGGGCGCAGCGCCTGAACGACGATGGCACCAAGCTGGTCGGCGAAATGCACGAATTGATCCGCAACAACACTGATTGGGAAGGCGGTCTGGTGGAAGGCCCGTGCATCATTCGTCGCGACGACTGGTTCTATCTCTTCTATTCCGGCAACGGTTGCTGCGGCACTGGTTGCAACTATGCGCTCGGCGTGGCGCGCTCGCGCTCGCTGCTTGGACCTTGGGAAAAGAATCCGCTGAATCCAATTCTTGCCGCCAACGAAACCTGGAAATGCCCCGGCCATGGCACCGTGGTGACTGATCCAAGTGGCCGCTACTGGCTCCTATATCATGCCTATCCGGCCAGCGATTCTATTTTCATCGGCCGCGAAGCGATGCTGGATGAAGTCAAGTTCGGCCTGGATGGCTGGCCAACGATCAACGCCGGCAATGGTCCGAGCCAGCAATCCGCTTCACCTTTTGGCGTCGCGCAAAAAGTTTTCGGTGGCAGTTATGCCGATGATTTCAACGGCAAGAATTTGGAGAGCGGCTGGCAATGGCCGCAGCATCACGCGCCGCTCACGCAGTTGAAGAACGGCCAATTGCGATTGTCCGGCGGTGGAAGCGCAACCAATTTCCTCGCCGCCGTGCTGGCGCGGTTGGTCACGGTCGCCGATTATGTGGCGACAACCGTGATCCAAACCAAGCCACTGCAGCCGGGTGTGGCGGCGGGCCTCTGCGCGTTTGGAGATTCCGATAATGCGCTCGGTGCCGCTTTCAGCTATGGCCGCATCGTCACCTGGCGGCGCGACAAGGGAGTGACCCGCCAACTTTCGGAACAACCCGCGCCTGCCGCGACTCGGCTTTATCTGCGTTTGACCGCACGTCATGGTTACCGCTTCCAGTTCGCCGTGAGCGCCGATGGCAAGAGGTGGACGCCTTGTGGCGAAGCCGCCGATGCCAAAGAACTGCCGCCGTGGGATCGCACCGTGCGCGTGGCTCTGACCGTTGGCGGCGTTCCCGACGCCGAAGGAATTTTCGATTCGTTTTCCATCAAACCTTTTGAGCCCCCAACGGTGAAATGAAAATATGAAGAAATTAAATCTGTTGCTGGCGGTGCTGGCTCTTGGTCTGGGCAATCTCCGCGCCCTGGCTGCAGACGCGCCGGCCAAATCCAATCAGGCTCCCGAGGCCACTACCTACCAGATCCGTAACGTGAAGCATCAGGACTTGCTCCGGCCTCGAGATGCCAACAACGCCAACGGCACGCCCATCGTTTTATACTCCGCGCAACCGTGGAAGTGCATGACATGGCGGTTGCAGCCGGCGGGCGATGCGACGTTTCAATTGAAAAATCTTTTCACTGCCAAAACCTTTTGCGCCGCGACCAATACCACCGCAGTCCAGCAAGTGCCGCTGGCGAAAGAGCGTGGCGTATCGCCCGCCTGGAGGTTCATCAAGCTGGCGGACGGCACCTATGAAATCACTGACAGCAAATCCGGCCAGGCGTTGACGGCGGTGAAAGAGCAGGGAGGATACGAAGTGAAAATCGAGGTCGCGCCCTGGCAGAACTCCGACGAGCAGAAATGGCAACTCGAAAAAATGGATCCGCAACAACTGACGATGTGACGACGGCTTGCATTCGCGCTCAGCTCGCCCGATCCAGCGGTTTGAAACCAGTAATAAAGTCCGTCCGTTCAACCGGCATTCCCTTGCGGTATCAGGTTAAGCCGCGCTCAATTCCCGTTCCGTCTTCAGGCGCAACTGGCCGCAGGCGGCGTCAATGTCGTGGCCTTTTTCGCGGCGCAGGGTGGCGGTGACTTTTTCCTTCTCCAGCGCGGCGAGAAATGCTTCGCAGACGGCTTCGCTCGGACGGTCCCACGCCAGGCCTTCCACTTTGTTGTAGGGAATCAAATTGATCTTCGCGTGCAGTTTGCGCGCCAGCGAGGCGAGCGGTTTGGTCTCGGCGATGGCCTCATTGATGCCGGCGATCAAAATATATTCCAGCGTGATCATGCGGCCCTTTTCGTGCAGGTAATCTTCGCACGCGTGGATGAGTTCCTTGAGTGGATACTTCCGATTGACCGGCATGATTTTGTTGCGGGTCTCGTCCGTCGCGCCGTGCAGCGAAATCGCCAGGCGGAATTGCATCGGCTCCTTGGCCAGCATGCGGATTTGCGGCGCGAGGCCGCTCGTGGAAATGGTGATCTTCCGCGCGCCGATGCCGCCGCCCCACGGCGCGTTGAGGATTTTCAGCGCCTTCATCAGATTGTCGTAGTTCGCCAGCGGCTCGCCCATGCCCATGACCACGATGTTATTCACGAGGCGGTCACTGCTGGATGCTGGCGTAGCAGACGCGCTCGTTTCCTTTTCCAGCATCGAGGATCGAGCCTCCAGCATCTGCTGTTCGTTCCACCGTTCCACCGCCAGAATTTGTTCTACAATTTCATTGGGTGTGAGATTACGTTTCCAGCCGTCCAAGCCGCTGGCGCAAAACCGGCAGCCGTAGGCACAGCCGACCTGTGTGGAGATGCAGAGCGTGTGTCGGTCGCTGGTTTCGCCGTAAAGCGCGGGATTGGCCGGGATCAAAACACTTTCGATCAACGCGCCGTCGGCGAGCTTCCAGAGGAATTTTTGCGTCGTGTCGCTCGCGCCTTGTTTGCGAACGAGCTCGAGGGTGTGCAGCGAAAAATGTTCGCGCAGTTTTTCGCGCAGACTTTTCGGCAGATTGGTCATCGCGTCCCAGGTGGCGGCGCGGCGGACGTAAAGCCAGTCGAGCAATTGCGCCACGCGATACGCCGGTTGCTCCAGGTGTTTGAACTGCGCTTCGATTTCCTCGCGGGTCAGGGATTTGATGTCGGTCGGCACCCGGATACTTTAGCTGGCGCAGGCCGGGAAACCAAGCGGGTTGTCGCTATTTCCGGCGCGTGGCGTGTTGCTGCAGCCAGGCCACATCGGGGTTGTTCGGCGAAGAATATTGGTCCGGAATCAGCCCGCTGCTCATCAGCGGTGGCATGGTGCGGTCATCCATCCACCGTTTCAGTTCGGCGTGACCATCCACAAATGAAAAGCCGCCGGCGCGATGATGGTAGCTGCCCGGCAAGTCGTAGAAACCGGCTTGTTCGGGATGATCCGGCCAGCCGCGCATGTCGGTGGCAAAGTTGCCCCAATCAATGCTGTCTTCCCGCATGTCCAGCAGCAGAAAGATCTCGGCGGGGCCGGGATTGACGAACTCGTTCATCTTCAGAAACACGCGCCAGGGGTTTCCTCCAATCGTGCCCGGCGGCACGGGCGGATTCACCCAGCCAATGCCGCCGGATAATCCGCCGTCATAGCCGACGAAACCCCCGATCCAAAAATTCATGGACATGCTGCGCACCCGCGGTAGCTGCACGCCACTGACGGTCACAAACGAATGATCCGCCGGGCATTTCCAAATGGCGGCGTTTTTCCCGCAATAAGTCCAGAGCGGGCTCTTGGCAAGATCCTGATTCACGTCCCAATTCGACCGGTTGCCCGGATCAAAATCCATCTGCCCGCTCACCCAGGCGTGTTTGCTTTCCTCATCCAGATTGGCCGGACCATACGGCCAATGGCTGGCGTAAGGCAGAAAATCGTGGTTGTCATCCACATACATTTTCCACGCGATGGCCAACTGCCGGTGATTATTCATGCACTGGATGCCATAGGCTTTCAGTTTGGCCTTGTTCAGCGCGGGCAGCAACAGTGCCGCCAGAATGGCTATGATGGCGATGACGACGAGGAGTTCGATCAAGGTGAAAGCCCCGGCGGAAATCTGCCGGGGCCGAAGGTTGGTGGTCGAATGCCTCATGACTTTAAAATAAGGTAGATGCGTCCGCCGCATCCGCAACCGGTTTTTGCCCCCAAACCAAACTCCGAATCCCGGTTTGTTCCGGCCCGCAAACTTCGTGTCATTGCCCGAACTAATTGTCCGTGGCCTGTTTCATGGCGCGCAGGACGCGCTGGTAATCGGGCATTTCTTCCGGCCGAATATACTGCGGAAAGCTCCGGTAAATCATTGGCTGATTCCATTTCCAATGTTCGACGTGGCCATCGGCGAAAGACAGATTGGCGCCTTTGTTGTGGCGATTGGCCGGCATATCCCACCACTGGTTGGGTGAGTAATTGGGCAGCGGCGGATTGCCGACATTGCCAAATTGACCGTCAAAAATGGTGTCCTCGTTTTCATCAATAAACACGAAAAGTTCGTTCGGAATCGGATGGCGGATCTGCGTATATTTTTTCCAAGCGGGGAGATTGGTCCAATAACTCATAAAATAATCCGGGGCGCCGGGCGGCTTGTAATCCGGATAGCCATTGATGGACTGGCTCATATTGTAACTGCGCCAGCGCAACTGCGGCAGCGGCTGCCCGCTGGCATCCTGCAGCGTGGATCGGTCCGCCGGGCAATGGTAAATGCCAAGGGATGTGTTGTAGGGAAACAACAGGCCATTGATTATGTTTGAAGGGTTCAGCTTGGTCACGGCACTCTGGCCGTCCACGCCATCCAGGCACCATGACAATCCTTTGGTCGTCAAGACGGCGGCACTGGAGAGCGAACTGATGGAAGCCACCGAATTGTTCGGCACGAGGTAATCATTGTTGTCAGCGGTATAGAGGTGAACACACAATTCCAACTGCTTGAGATTGTTCAAACACGCAAGACTGTAAGCCTTCTCCTTAGCCTTGGTCAGTGCCGGCAACAACATGGCGGCGAGAATGGCAATGATGGCGATGACGACGAGGAGTTCGATCAAGGTGAAGGCACTGACGGAAATTCGTCGCGGACGAAAGGCAGTTGTTAAATGTCGCATGACTGAACCAAGCTATGCTTATTTGTCGCATTCGCAACGGATTTCTGGCCGTCAGTAAATGAGCAGGCCCAGTTCGCGCTCGCCTTTGTCCGTCAACTCCCAGCGGCTGCCGCGCTGCACCACGAGTTTGCGGCAGGGATGCGCCCGCTGCTCCGGCTCGTTCACGGACAAAAGCTGCAGCTTGGCCGCGCCCTTGATTTCCGAGGCCGCGCGGGGCATGAGGGCGAAGGCCACGCCGTCGTAGTTCAGCGCGATTTCGTAACCGGCCACGCCTTCCTTGGCGGTCCGGGGATTTTTCAACACGAGCGGCGCGTAGCGTTTGAGATACGGAAAACTCGTCGCCCGCACCAGCACGCGACACAATTCGGTCTGCCCGCGCACAAAATTCAGCAGGCTGAACTTGCCGCCGCGCTCCGCCAGCAAAATCTCGCGCGGGTCCAGACCGGTCAGGTTCTGACCATTCCACTCGCCATGATCGTTGCGTTCACCGGTCGCATGTTTTTTGAACCACGCGGCAAAGTTGTCGTTGTTGAGCACATTCAGTTCGAAGTGGACATGGGCGCGCTCCTTGGCAATGGTTTCGGCGGTGGAAGTCCGGCCCATCGTGGCGATGACTTCACCCGCCTTGACCGTCTGACCGATCACGAGGCCGGGCCGGACTTCGCTCAAATGCGCGTAGAGCGAATAAATTTCCAGGCCTTCCACGACGTGCCGCACGACGACGTAACTTCCATAATTCGACAGCCCCGCTTTTTTGCTGAAATAAACCACCGTGCCGTCGGCCGTGGCCAGGACGGGATCGGTCGGCTCGCCGTGCCGGTCGTGTTGCAGGCTGCGAATGTCCAGCCCTTCGTGCATGCGCCAGCCGTCATTGCGCACGCAGCCAAAACTCCCGCTCGTCCACGGTTTGTCCGGCGACGTCGGCGCGAAAAATTTCAGCTCGCTGCCGCTTTCAAACAAGGCGTGGTTGGCCGTGGGAAACTGAAAGGGCGACTGCGCAAACACCGTGGCGCTGGCCAACGAAAGCCCCGTCGCGATGGCCAGCGCGGGGCGGCGGAACCGGATGGCGATCATTTCGCTGAACCCCCGAGATTTTGCTTGGCCTGGTTATTCAGTCCCAGCACGAGTTGATTGATCTCGTCCCGGTCGGCGTCCGGCGTGAAGGTCAGTTGGCCGTCGGGGATGCGGCGCGAGATGATGGGGGCCGCCAGCCAGCGCGTGTGGACGAGTTTCTCGCCCCACTGGCCGAAGACGGCCAGATGCCGGCCGGGATTGGCCGAGGAATATTGTTCGAGCATCCAGGTGCCGGTTTCATCAAACTTGATTTGCACGGCGAACCCGCCCGGCGCTTCCAGCACCCGCGCCGCGATCACGTTGGCCTCGGTCAGAAACGGGTCCGGCGCGATGGGCACCAGCACCGGCTTGGACCGCAGCACGGAGATGGAATGGTTGTTCTCGGGGGTGTTGGCCGTGCTCTCAATATGCACGCGCAAGGTGGCCAATTGTTCCTTTTTTTTGTCCGTGGCACAGCCCGCCGCCAGCACCAGCATCGCCGGTAACAGCAAATAAAGATTGAATCGTCGCGCACAAAAATTCATAGTGCGCACACGAAATCGTAACCAGCAAAAAAAGTAAAGACACTTATGGGTAAACAACACAATAAAGACGAACATAAAAAACGCCGTAAAGCTTACATCAAGCGCAAAAAGGCCGTGGTGAAAACCAAGAAGAAGGCCGCGCCCAAAAAAGCCAAAGCGGAATAACGCAACCACAGGCCGTCCATTGGACGGCCTGTTTTTTTATGCCCGTTGCCGATTTAGCGGCGACGGATCGCGCCATCGGCCCGCATTTCCGCCACCAAGTTAAAAACATCGCGTTGCGAGCAGAACGCCACGTCGGCCCGCAGTTCGGGAATTGCCAGCAGCCGCCGGGCATTCAGCGAACCGCCCAGCACCGCCGCCAGTTCGGTTCTCGCCGAAACATAAGTGCGCGCGGCAATTTCCGTCGTATCTGAGCATTCACCCGCGAGCAGGCCGGCCAGCGCTCCAGCCGCCAGCACATCCTCCAGCGCCACGCCTTCGCCTGTGCCCGCGCACACAAGAAAAATTTCTGCCGGCTGCGCCTGATTCAAGAACTTCGCCGTGGCCGCCAGGTTTAATAACGACGACGCCAAAACAATATTCGCACCCGCGCAGGCCCGCAGCGCCCGCGTGCCGTTTGTCGTGGTGCTGACGATGGTTTTGCCACGGACTTTTTCCGGGCGGAACTCGCGCGGCGAATTGCCGAAGTCGAAATCAAAGCTGCCGGTCAGCGCGGCGGAAATTTTTATGCCGTTCCGTTCCCCCGCGAGCAGAACGTCCGGCTGCTGCTGGCGAAGCGTCACGGCTTCGGAAATTTCGCTGACGGGAATGATTGCCTTCGCGCCATTTTGCAGCGCGGTGACGAACGTGCTGGTCGCGCGCAGGATGTCGAACACCACGCAGGCCGAGGCGCGCAGATCGCGGCGGGCGAGTGTGGGCAGTTCTGCCGGCGAAAGGAGGGTGTCAACTTTCATTCTATGGGGTGCGCAGGCGGTGAAAGGACTTTGAAGCCTGTTTCCAGATTAGGCCACATGGTCCTCTTTGTGAAAATCTCGCTCCTGCTTCTGCCAGATGGACTCGCCCATCACATAGCCGAATCCAAAAAGCCACAGAGCTAAATCAACAATGAAATCCACCGCTGGCGACCAAATCTGAAATGGTGTGACATAGGATTTGTGCGTGAAGGCATCGTAAATAAATGTGCCGAAGGTTTGGGCTGCCCACATCGGCAAGCCCCAAAACAGAAAACTTCGCAAGATATAATGAGCGTGTCCTTGGGCACGGGTTCGCTCCCATTTTTGTCTTTGTGTTACAGTCATACGCTCAATGTGGCTTAACATCTGGATCGGCCCGAGGTTTTGCGATCTATCTGGTTCATGGCTCAAACTGTATTCAGGACGTAAAATTCTGTCCAGCGCGCTCTTGGCTTGGTCTTCGGTCTGCCCCAACGGGGCGGCGACCTCCCGCCCAGCGGTTGCGAGGCGCGAGCTACCCTGGGAACGCGGACCGTAAAAGTAAACAACCACAACAGGGTTGCGGCAAATGGCTTGGCCGAACCGCGCGACATCTGCGGGCAGGCTAAACGGGCTATTAACGGCGGTGCAGATAAGCGGTATATTCTGCATCAGATTCGCCTTTGCCAGAGCGGTCAGCACACGACCGGTTTGCGCTTCCATCATCATTACGCATTCGCCATACATTTCCACGCGTTGTTCCCGGCATATTTTTGCCCAGCCGCAACGCGCGTAAGGTGCCGTATATGCCAGGTAGAGCAGCCGCAGCTTGCTCAATTTCCATTTGCCTTCCGCCAGCGTGTTGATGACCGCGCAAGCTTCGTCCGTGAACTTTGGCAAACGTCAATAAGCTCAAAGCCGGGAGCAATTCGACCTTCCCGCCAGAAAACGCCTTGACTCACATTTCAGCCGTCTGAGTAATGTTCGGCAATATGTCCGTTTGGCGCGGCTACCGCGCGGCCGTCACGAAGGTAAAAATCAATTTCATCAAATCATTTGCGAACGCATTCACAATTCCCAGGCAGATGAAGTAGTCTCCGAAAGGTTACTCAGGCTTGATACTCCATTCCTGGCTGTCAAAAGACGGACTGCAAATAGCAACACCAGATGGATACCCGTTATCCATCATCCCACTAAATTTCCCATAAAATTGTCCCCACGTAAGCTGGCTGGGCAGGGATCGGGCTGAATGACCATCCACATAGATGACATTTACGCCCTTGCTATGCTTGGCATAGGTCGTCACAAGACGGTGCCCTTTGCCCCCTCCACCAGATGGAGGATTTCCAGTGGCACTGCCAGCCCACATATTATCCAGCCACGCGGCATCACCGCTGAAATCTCCGCCGGAACAGTTGGCGGGGTCATTGGACCCGCTGCAATCCGTGCTCATCACCATTTCCGAAGGTTTCGTTGGAAAAGAAGCTTTGAATGGCTTTTGAACATAAGACCCGGGACTGACCGGAACGCCAAAAATGCCCACTTGATTGAAACCGCAGGATAGAAAACCCGTGATGCTGGGATCAAAATTACCTGATTCAGACTTATAGGTCATGCCACGCTTGCGTTTGGGACACACCCATACCGAATTGTTTGGCAAAACGGAAGTTAGCATGGGTGCTAGAGTATTAGCAATGTCAGGTCGTCGGTGGCCTGAAACCGCCAAGTGCCGTGCCGGAGAATCGCAGCAGTAACTTAAACTGCTGCGCCAATACTCTCATTGCTGTAACCGGTAAAATTGCTGCGGCACTCTGGCGGCCGAATTAGTGACCGTCCAGTTATTTGTTGCAAAGTAGGGCGGGTTGGTCACCAGCGCCCAGGCCGGCGGCGCAAGGCTCGGAGTTGAATAGAGATTGAAGGCACCCATGTTGTTGGTCCAAACCAGCGAAATCGTCTTAGCCGACACATTCGGGCTGAATTGCAACTTGGGCGACGTCACGTTAAATGGAGTCTGGGTAAAAAGGTTGTTGATGCCGAAATTGCCCCAAGAATTGATCGGATTATTCACGTT
Source organism: uncultured Verrucomicrobia subdivision 3 bacterium (assembly GCA_903850425.1). GTDB lineage: Bacteria > Verrucomicrobiota > Verrucomicrobiia > Limisphaerales > UBA11358 > UBA11358. The sequence goes on from CAINLR010000001.1 coordinate 23,671, forward strand.
GACCCTAGAGTTGGTAACACCCGTCCAAGCGTAGCAGCCAATGATTTCGGACAACTTGCCGGGAATACCCGGGCTGGCAGAATTGAACGGCACGATATAGTAAGAGGAGCTGTTGCCCTCGAACCCGCAGTTGATGAGGTGCAGCACGCCGCCATCCACCCTGATGCCATAGGTGCTGAGATAGCCCATGTGAACTAGTTCAAATCCCACGTCGCCGCCTTGAATCCAATAGTCCCAGGTTCGCCCGCCCCACAACGGCGCGTTAAAAAACCGCGCCGTGCCTTGAAAAGTCGGCGTGCTGATGACGCCATAGTTGTTGGTGATGTCCGGGTAGCCCCCGGTGGTAGTGACCATCCATTCCGGGTTCACGATGTTGATCTGACAGGGAGCGGCGGCTTCAAAGAGAAAACAATTCACGGCAGCATCGGACTCGGTGATAATGCCGTTGATCCATGGCCCGCGGCCGTTCTGGTCAACACAGTGCATGAAAATGTGGGAGGGAATATCGAAGTTCTTCACCAGCAGTTCGGTGCAATCGCCCAGCAGAAACCACTCTTGGTTGTGCCTGACATAGGAATCAATGGGGGTCCGCCACGCCGCAACATCCTGGCTGGCTGAAAAATTACTGTCCCACCAGTAAGTCACATTAGCCATGCACTGGACCAGCGTGCCGCAGGAGCCGTTGCCGATCGTAAAGCCGTATCGTAATGCCCAACCATCCACCTGTTGCAGGAAATGGTTAGTGCAGGCGTAGGTATTCAAATCCACATACCAATAGGGATTGGCACAGAGCACGCCGATGGCATAGATATTTTCGCCACGCCCTTGGATGGTGGGCGGATACGGCGTGCAATTAGTATCCTGCAAATCGTAGTGGATGGTCATGCCCACGATACCCGCGTTGGCTTCCAGTGCGACCGCCGGCGGGCCGTTCGTTGTGCCCGCTCCACCGTAAGGTTGCAGCAAGGTCATTTTGACGTGGCCGTCATACAGCGGCGCTGAATGAACCGACGGGATTGACCCGCGCAGCTCAACGCCGCTGGGCACGTCGAGCGTGCTGGTTAACTTATATTTTCCGGCGGGCAGATAGACGATGCCGCCGCCGTTCGTGCTGGCGGCATTCAAGGCGCTTTGGATAGCCGCCGTGTCATCTGCCACGCCGTCACCCACCGCGCCCCAGCTAGGATTTGTCGCCACAAACAAATCCAGCTTGGCCGGTCGCCGCGCAACCCAGTTGGTCTGGATGTCCGACCAATGGACTACGGGCAAGGGACTGGTGCTGGCACGCCGGCCATCTATGACCAGCCGCCGCGCATCTGCCGCGTTGCTGATGGTTCGGGTGGGGTTGAAATTGCAGCCCGTGAAAGCCGCATAAATCGCCCCGGAAGCCATGGTGCATTGATTGCTGCCCGCAGGAACGGTCAAAGTGGAGTTGACCACGTTGACAATGCCGCCGTCTACTTTGACCGTGCCGGCGAGGTTGCAGTTCTGCAATTGCATCGTCGAGGAAGAGCCGCCGGTCTGGCACAAAGCCGTGCCGTTGCGGCCCGTCAACTGGCAGGAGTGGAAATAGAGCGAGGCGTCGTTGGGAGTGCTGGTGCGATCCACCGCGATGTCCCCGTCCAAGGTGATCCGGGTGAACTCAATCCCGGTATTGCCGCCGCCCGCGTCATCCAGATAGGCTGTGGCGCAATTGCTGATGTAGCCGCCGTAAAACGAGACGTTCGGTCCGCCATTGGTGCTCACCGCACCCCACACTCCGACATGATAACCGCTTAGGTTAGCATCCATGATCGCTTCCCCATCGCCGCGATAGAGCAACTCCGCCGTGCCGTTGGCGCGCATCCAGGCCGCGTGCGGGCCGCCCACTGGTGGCGCGCCGGGAAGTTTCGACGCGGGCCAAAAGTCCGGAGAGAAACGAACATTCTCCTGATGACTGATGTCATACTGTGCATCCAAAGTAATCCCGACATAGAGCGGCGAACCAATGACGGTGGAAAGGACGTGTTTTGAGGCAGTGCTGCTGATGCCTAGGTAGGAATTGATCAACGCCACGTCCTGCACCAGGGTATCATTGCCGACGACCAGCGTGAAGGGATACGGCGCGATGCTCGCCGGATTCTGGTTCGGATACCAAATGGAGACGCCCTTCAACGCCGCCCTGGGGAGCGTAATGAAGGGCGTGCCGTTGCTCTGGCCGGCACCGGCATAGACTTTGAAGAGCGTGCCGACGACGCCATTTGTCCCTTGCGACCAATCCGTCCAATCACCATGCAGCGTCACGCCGTTAGGAATCGTCAGCGTGTTGGAGAAGCAATAGGTCCCCGCCGGCACATAGACCACGCCGCCGCCAAAACCGCCCGAGTTATAGACCGCGTTCATCGCGTTCTGAAACGCCGCCGTGTCGTCCGTCACGCCGTCCCCCGTCGCGCCATATTGCTGCGGTGTCGCCAGCGCCACAACAATCTCATTGGTGTTGTGTGGCGGCACAATGACCGTTGGCCCGGAGACATAAATAAAATAAACCGCCTGACTGACTGGATCATCAATAACTGCGAGACCAGACGGAACATTGCCAGGAACAAATCTCCCAGCTCCGCTCCGCGTGCCAGAGTATTTCAGCAGCACGCCACTCCCGCGACTGGCGTTGGTGATGTTCACCGAGACATTACCGTTCATCGTCAGATTGCCGAAGACGTTGATGAGCGGTGCAGCGGAATTGGCTGCGTTAGCAACATCAAAGGACAGTTGCGCCGCACCGCCGAAAGTCAGGTTGTTCATGGGCAGCGAAGTTCCTGCGCCGCCCAACTCCACGCTCAAATTGCCGCCCATGTTAGAGTAGGACATGGCCGCAGTTGTTCCCGTCGTGACCGCGAGCGTCGCGTTGCTGATGGTCGTGCCGCCGCTGTAGGAATTATTCGGCGCAGCCAGCGTCACGGTGCCGCTGCCGGCCACGGTCAAAGAGGATGGAAAGATATTGTCCGCCAGCACGGCATTGATGACGAGGCCTGGGGCAAATCCGCTGTTGTTCACCAGGGTCAAACTGCCGCCCATAGTGCCGGCAGTCAGCACGCCGCTGCCCGGTGATGCGCCGATGGTTAGCGATGCCAGACCCGCATTAATCGCCACCTGGTTCACTTGCAATGTTTTGCCCGTCGTGTTCACCGTCGCGGCGATAGTGGTGTTTTGTTGCAGGCTGTTGATAGCCGTTGTCGCGGAACCCAACTGGATGTTGCCACCGGTGCCGGTGAAGTTGATGCGGACGTTGCTGGAAGGCGCGTTGGTAATTGTCGAGCCAAGTGCGGCAATGTCCACATAAGCCGACGCGCCTTGCAAGCCATTGGTCACATCATAAACCGCCGGGTCGCCATTTACTGTGATCCAACTGCCGAGCGTCGGCGGAGTGGTGAAGAAAATCCTATTCTGGCTGGTGCCGGCACTTCCCATCTGAAAGTTCACCGAGCCGCCGTTGTGAACCAACGAACTGAAAGTCAGCGTCGAAGAATTTCCGCTGGCGGCGGGATAAGCTGTTACTGTATTGATGCCGGAGTTGACGATGAGCGGTCCCGCCGTCTCGCTGAGATTCGCCGCGCTGCCATCGTTGGCGAAAGTAAAAACACCAGTATTCAAAGTAATCGGAGCAGTGTTGCTAACGCGATTGTTAAGATTGACGGTGGCACTGTTCATCAACATGAGCTTGCTGCCATTGGTCAGCGCAAACCCGCTGCTGTTCGCAGCGCTGCCGTTACCAGTCAGAAGAACTGTTCCAGCATTAATGGCAATCACGCCGGTGTAAGTATTCGCGCCGAACAGTGTCAGTGTGCCGCCGCCGGTTTTCGTCAACCCGCCCACGCCCGACAGCGCACCGGACAGTGAAATGTCATTGCTAAAACCGTTAATATCCGCTGCCTGGAAAGTAATATTGCCGCCGAGGTTGGTCAGGACCATAGCCATCGAGGACGACCAATCCGCCGAGGCACCCACGATGCCGCCGGATAGTGTGACGATGTCGGTGGGATGCGAATTAGATTCGACAATGCCGCCTGCGCCTAGGTAAAGACTGCCGCCCGTCACTGTCAACGTGGCGCTACCGCCGCTGTAGCTGCCCGAAGCCGCGCCAAATTGAATGCCCTGAACATTTGCAGTTCCACCCGAGATAGTCATCGTCGCGGTCTGGCCGCTTGCGGAGCCGCTGGTCATAAGATTGATCAGGCTCGCGATTTCGATTGCGCCGACGTTCAACGTGCCGCCCCGCACATTCAACGTCGCGTGGTTGTTACCGTTGGCATCCGCCGCGGCAAGATTGAGCGATCGGGCGGAAGTGGTGCCAATGTTCGCCGTGCCGTTTTGGATGTTTAAGGTGCCGGATTGTCCGCTCCGCCCGATGGTCAGGTCTCCGTTGTTCATCGTCAACGAGGCCGCAGTCCCATTCAAGTTGTAAACGCCCGGCCCGCCGGAATAGCCGATGAACGAATAAGCCGTCGGCGCCACGGTCCCGCCGGTCTGGTTCACGGTGGTGTTCGCCCAGAAAATCGAAGGTGTGTGGGTGCCACTGTTGAGATTGAGATTACCACTGCCCTGCCATCTTACCTGCATACCCTGAATGTTGCCCACGACATTAAGGGTTGAGCCTGAATTCACGGTCCAAAACTGGGCGATGTTGTTGCCATAGATGGTGCAGTTGATAGCCGCAGTCTGGTTGGCCGCAACGGTGATCGCACCGTTGTTGGGCAGAGTAAGCGTGCCATTGATCAGGGTGTAACCCGAATTGGTGAAGGTCACCGAGTTGGCCGAGACGGTGCCGACCGAGATGGAGTAAGTGCCGTTCGTCCCGGCACCAAACACCGCGTCATCAGGGGGCGCACCACTCCACGTGCCGCTGACGTTGCCGACCCCGTTCCACCAATTATTGGTGGTCAGCCACGAACCGCTGCCATCGGCCGGGTTGGGTGCGCTGGTGCCATTCGCATCCCAAGTTAAAACAGCTGGGCGGGCCATTGGAACGAAGATTAGCACCAACGCCAGCACCACCGCTTCGCAAAGCCTGCGCAACTGACAGCGGCAAACTCCGCCTGAGACATTTGTGCTATTCACGTTCATTCAAGTTTATTCATCAACCATTTGGTCAATAATCGCATCGTTGGCTTTCCTTCACACTTTATTTATGCAAATCGGCGCGGGTGGCCACGCTGACCACACCGCGCCGACGTAACTAACCCCATTAAACTTATATTACGGATGCATCATTCGGTAGAACACCGCGCCGTTGGCGGGATTGATGGTGAGGTTCGTGCTGGTCACGAGATCGGAACCGGGCACGGTAAACCACGCGGCGCCATTGGGCATCAAGCCGGTATTCAGCGCATTGGTCTGGCTTTGCAGAATCCAGCCTGCGTTCGTGGGCCAGGATAACGAGAGTGTGCCGCCACTGACAGAGACCGCAATCGTGCCCGGCAGCGGATTGATCGTCACCGGCGGAACAACCTCCAAGCTGCCAGAGCCAGCGAGATACAACGGATCGGTGGTTGCGTTATAAACACCCGCCGGCTTGCTCACTCCACCCAAGACTAGGGCGGCCACAATGTTGGTTCCATTATCGCTGAAGTTCAAATTCAGAACTCCGTTGGTGCCAAGCGTCGCATTGGTATTGACCGTCACAATCGAGTTGGTTGCCAGGAATTCGCCGTTAATAATCAAGGTGCCGTCGCTGACCGTGGTGTGGCCAGTGTAACTGTTAGTGGTGCCCAACAGATTCACAACACCCAGCCCCGTTTTCACCAATGAACCCGCGCCGGTGATATTGCCGTTAATATCCAGCTCCGCATCCGCGGACGGCACATCAAACGTGTTCATGCCCGCAAGTCCGATGACCAGTCCACTAGGGGTGGTCGGGATGGTCAGTGTGGCGGGAAAGCCTAACGTCAGACTATTGCGCAACACACCGTTAGTCATGGCAATCTGGCTGATCGTCTGGCTATTACCGTTCAAATCCAGAACGCCACCACTACTTAGTTTGCACGGAACGGGATATGTGCCAGGCGCGCCCGCCGGCATGAATTGACTTGCAAAGCCGGTTATCTTGGCCACCGCGTTGGATTGCACGAGCAGACCATAGGTGGCACCTCCCGTCCCAATGGAGGCACCACTGGAAGAACCGAGATCCAACTCACCTTGATTGACACTTCCAATGAATGAACCGCTGCCGGTCAAAGCCAGCGTGCCTGCTCCAATTTTAGCTGCCTGGCTATTTCCGCACACAATCCCATTGAAACTCAGAGCGTTGCTCACCACATTAAAGACCGCTGGGCCGGCAATAACACCTTGCGCCGGGAGACTCAAACTGTTGGAGATGCCCAGATAGGTAACCGTCGCCGACGGAAGCCCAATAGTCCCGGTAATTCCGGTCACCGCCAAATCCCCTCCGCTGAGATTGTCCAGGGTGGCGGAGGCATTGAAGTTGAAAACACCATTACCCAAACAATTCGCCGTTTTTAGATTTAGCTGACCACCATCAACCGTCAAACCGCCGGTGAAGGAGTTGTCAGTTCCCAGCGTCAAGGTGCCATTGCCAGCCTTTTCAAGCCTGTAAATGTTCCCGCCGTCAGAGATAGCGCCGTCCACTTCGAGCGTATTGCTAACTACCGTCAACACCACGACGCTGCTGCCCAGAGTGATCGCGCCAGCGCCGGTATTGAGGTTGGTGCTGCCGACAAAGGTCCAATCGTCCAGCCAATTTTGCGCAATGATGGGTTGCAGGGTGACACTCTGGCCGCTGGTATTGTCAATTTTCGAACCCAAAGCCAACGTGAGTGGGCCGGTGCCGATGGCGGAATTGGCCGCGCTGTTACCTCCGTTGTTGAGGTTCAACTGGCCGCCCGAGATCGAGGTGCCACCCGAGTAGGTGTTCGTTCCCGTCAGGGTCACCGTGCCATTGCCGGCCTTGGTCAAACTGGCAACCCCGTCAATTGAGCCGCCATTGCCCGTGATCGTCCAGACATTCGTCCCCAGCACTGTGATCGCGTTGGGATTGACCGCCGAAACATTGGTAACAATGATTGGGAAAGGTCCGCTGGCAGTATCGTCAAATTGCACCGCGTTGGGTTCGGTATAATTGATCGGGCTTCCAAACAGGCTCCAGTTTTGAGCGGGGATAAGCCCCCAATTGCCGCTGCCCACGCGCCAGGTCAGCGAAGCGCTCACCGGTGAACTGGTCACCACCAAAGCGATGATCTTCGCGGCGACCTTGTTGGTAATGTAACCGGTCGTTGAGGCGGGCAACGAAATCGGCGTCGTCGGCAGGCTGCCAGTGACAGTGCCGCCGTATTTAATGAGCGGATAGGTGCCAACGGGGATGGAACTGCCCACAATGGTAATATCGGGCGTGACGGTGCAAACGACGTTGTTGGTAACTTGAATCGGAGCCACGGAGAAACTGGGTGGCAGCGCGCCAAAGTCAAAGTTCGCCGTCACCGTGCCAGCAGCATAGGTCAGGTTGCCATTGACGGCCATGAATTGCCCCGCACTGGCTGGCGCGACGCTCACGCTGGGCGAACCGGCCGAGCCATCCAAGGTAAGCGAACCATTGGTGGGAGATAAGAGCGGCACAATTTTCAAAATACCGTTACTGACCACGGTGCTGCCTTCATAATTATTGGCCCCGCTCAAGGTCAGCGTGCCACCGCCGGTTTTGTAAAGTCCGCCGGGGCCGGTGAGCGCACCGGAAAGTCCAATGTTGAAAGGCGCAGCACTGTCATCCGCGCATTGGAACGTGATGTTGCCATTCAGCATGTCCAGTTGCAGCGGAACCGTTGAGATCCAACTTTGCAGCGCTCCCACGGTGCCGCCGGATAATACGAAATAGTTGGTGGGAGAGAAAACCGCCAGGCGGCTGATACCGATGGAACCAACGTTGCCGATATAGAGGAAGCCCCCGGAATTGGTAAAGGCGATCGTGCTCACAACGTTAAAGGTCCCGCTGGCCGCTCCGATGGCAATTCCGCCCCAGGCTTTGATCGTGCCACCGGATTGTGAAAAGATCGCCCGGGAATTTGTCCCAGCGCCAGTTCTGGCTAACGCAATTGATCCCGCGCCGCTGGAATTTCCCACGTTCAAAGTGCCCCCTTGCATAAAGAATGAACCCTGGCCCCCGGCTGAGTTGTCATTCAACACCGAAACTATACCCAAGGCAGAGGCAATCATATTCACGGTTCCATTCTTGATGATCACCGTGCCACTGCCACCAGAGCGCGAGATTTGCGCTGCGTTGTTCAAATTCAGGATCGCGCCTGCGCCGTCCAATGTATAAACGCCAGGAAAGGCAGCTTTGCCGGCATCGGGTTGGGTGCTAGCACCCGGACGCCCTACTTGCCACGTGGTGGAATTCGCCCATGTGCCATTGGTCTGGGTCACATTCGCATTAATGGTGAATACGCCGCCGCTACCACCCCCGGCCAACCACAAGGTGCTGCCATTGGTGCTGCCAACGGCAAATTGGCTGCTAGTGAAACTACCCATGAGAATCATAGAGGCTGGAGAGCCACCCGCACCCAGTCGCCAATTGGAGGCCGCGTTGTTCCCTGTAATATTGTTGCCGAAGGTCACGCTCTTGCCATCGGCGACGGACAAAATCGTGCCGCTGGGTTGATACATAGTGGCACCGCTAAACGCATACCCATTGGCACTGATGGTAAGATTGTTCCAGGCAATTTGGGGACCATCCAAGGCAATCTGATAGGTGCCAGCGGCGGCATCCGTCCCGGCGAAGGTGGCGCCGTTCAGGGCCACCGTGGTGCTGGTCTGAGTCCAACTCACATTGCCGCTGCCGTTGTTCCAATTCAGGTTGGTGGTGGTATCAGTGTCCCACGCGCCGCTGGCCGCATCAATGGTGGCGCCGTTGGCGGTGTTGCCGGCGTCCCAGATCAATTGAGCAGCATGGGAGCTGACGGCGGTCAGCAAGACGGCAACGGCCAGCGCAACCTCAGCCAATTTTCTGCGCCACGGGTGCAGGCGCTGGGTTCCGTTCGGGCCGGCAGGTTTTAAAGCACACACGAGCGTCGAGTTTTTGGGGGTTATTATGTTCATTCTACGTTTTTGTTATGCCTTTGGCTCAGGGCTCACACGCCGAACCGTGCGTCATCAGGCGGTTTTCACCACACACTTTCCACTGTCTCAACTTTGCGTCGGAGCGGCCGAACACCGCGCGACTTTGGATTATTTTATGGTGCGTGTTGAAATACTAACTCACTTCTTGAAATTGGGTATTCCCCTAAAGGTGGGATATGCCGCCCTTGCCAAACCGCGGCGTTGGCAGGATAAAGCCAGCTATTTGTGGCCGAATCGGGCCACCGCTTCCAGCCGGTTGCGCACATGCAATTTCTTGCAGATGTTTTTGACGTAGGTCTTCACGGTTTCCGTGCCGATGCCCAGCTGCTCCGCGATCTCCTTATACACGAAACCGGAGGCCAGCAGGTTGAGCACCTCCCGCTCCCGTTTGGCGAGGTTGGCCGCTTCATCCCGGGAAGGTTCCGCCTGCCGAAACTGCCGGACCACCTTCCGGGCGATGTGACTCGACATCGGCGCTCCGCCTAGGTGGACATCTTCGATGGCCCGCAGCAACACATCGGCCGAACTCGACTTGACCAGGTAACCATCGGCTCCCGCCTGCAAGGCCTGAAAAATCCGGTCGCTGTCTTCGTAAACCGTCAGCATAATCACATGCGTCGACGGAAGATCTTTGCGCAGCCGTGCCACACACTCAATGCCGGACATTCCCGGCAGATTGATGTCCATCAGAATGACATCCGGCTGCACTGCAACCATTCCTTCCAGCGCCTTCTCCCCCGAACCAAAAGTGCCCGCACAAGAAACTCCGGGGGCGGATTTAAGGATTCGCTCCAGTTGTTCCCGCAAGCCGCTATCGTCCTCGACAATGGCCACCCGGCGGAGCTTAGGGTTATTTTTCTGCGGTGACATTGTTAGTGTTTAGATAGTAATGAGCGGACTAAGCGACCGGCAAGGGGAACTCAAATGTCACTTTGGTTCCCGCCCCGGGCTGGCTCACCACCCAACAACTCCCCTGCAGCGAACGCATCCGGCGCTGCATATTGTCGAGGCCATTGCCGCGGACAGCGACCACAGGGTCAAATCCGCAACCATTATCGCTTACCTGAAGAGTCAGAACGCGACCCGCCTGCCGGAGGCTAATCTGGATTTCTGATGCGTGGCCGTGCTTGATCACGTTATGAATGGCTTCCTTCACCGCCATGATGACATTATGCCGGATGGGACTGGCCACCGGAACATCGTCCAGCAGATCCGGAATCTCCAGCCGACACCGCAACTGCGCCTGGGCACACATCTGGTTGGCCATCTGACAAACGAAGCTGGCCAGAGAATCGAGATGGTCGTTCTTGGGATTCACCGCCCAGACGGTTTCATACAATGCCCGCACCAGATCGTTGGTCAGCCGGGTAACCGCCCCGAATTCCGCGCGCGCCTCCGGTGACAAGTTTGGCTTAAGCTGGGCCGAAGAACTGAGCAAGGCTATCTCAGTAACCCGCGCCCCGAGATCATCATGAATATTCTGCGCAATCCGAAAACGCTCCTGCTCCAAATCCCGCAACCGTTCCAAATCCTGAACCTGTCGCTTCATCCGCCGCCACGCAGACAGCCGCCAGCTACCGGCGACCATGGCGAAAGACGCCACTCCAACTGCGACCCAAAACCATAGCGTTTTCCAAGCGGCGACCGGCACGATCACCAGTTGGGAAACGCTGAAACCGGTGGGAATTCCCATGAGGTTCAAAGGTTCCATGCGAAACCGATAGAGTCCCGCCGGAAGATTCGTATAGCCCACCTTGCCGAATTCCGCCTTGCCGATGCTGTAAACTTCCTCCCATTCAAACATCAGTCTTTCTCCCGGCGTGAGTTGAGGCCCTTGCACTTTGGCTGTGTTCCAGTCGGCGTGACCCTGCGGAGAGTCATCCAGAATCGCCAGGGCCACCTCCGAACCGGGGCCGCAGCGCAGGAGCCGGGCATCGGCTGGTCGGATGCCGCCGCGGTCCCAGCCCGCTGGCGAAACTTTTGTCGCCTCCTCAGCCGCTTTGCTGGCATCTGGCTTCACCGGTGGAATCATGCTGATCCCATTCGTATCGCCGGCGGACGGCCACACGACTAGCTTTCTAACCGCAAAAAACCCCACCGCGTCGGGCGGTCCCGCCGAACTAATCACCACCCAGAAATGAACAGCGTCGGCAGGAACCGAGACGACCTCTTTACGGTGAATCCATGGTGAAGCCTGGAAACTGCCGGTCCAGCCCGGGCTTTCTCCCCTCACCTCAAAAGACTTTTCGGCAATATCCCGCTGATTCGCATCAATGAAACGAATCACTACACGCATCCAAACCGTGCCTTCGTGCCAACTCTGCTCGTAGCCATCGAGCTGACAGCGAAACCTTAGCGGGGCATTCGACACGAGCAGGTTGGGACCATAGGTGAAAGAAGTGGTGTCGGGATGCGTCGGCAAGTGCAGCGCATCATTGGAAACCACCGTCAATGCGCGGCCATTGACTTCGACCAAACGGAGCGTTAACGGCGGTTTTTGTTCTTTGGAATCGGCTACCTGATCGGCCGACAAATCCCGGCTGGCTTGCGCGATCAAAGCCGGTGCAGCCAGAGTCAAGGCGATGGCAAAGGCCCCAATCCCTGACAACGATGCAAAAAGACTTTTGCCGCCATGATGCTTCAGGACACACATAAAACAACGCCCAACTCTTTCAGGGCGTCAGAATCAAAGCAATGAGAAATTCCAAACTCGCTCCGTCGCAATTACCGGCCGCCGGATCACGATCATAACGGTGACCCAAAACGGGTGGTTGTTTGCCAGCAGTGCGGATTGGTCGAGTGGGTTATTTGCGGGTCAGCGTTTCCGGAGTAGTTGATGCCGAGCTGGGCGGCAATGATTCCGGCGTCGTGCCGAGCGAACGGTTGGGCGTGTCGCCCATCTGCAATTCCAGTGTGCCGCCATTGGCGATGTCGGTGTGGCGAAACCAGATTTGATTGAGCGGCTTGCCGTTTAGTTTCACGCTTTGAATATATTTGTTGTCCCGCGAATTGTTTTTGGCGATCACCGTGAACATCTTTCCATTTTCCAACCGGATGGTCACGCGATTGAACACCGGGCTGCCGAGGTCGTAGGCTGGCACACCGGGCGTGACGGGATAAAAGCCCATCATCGAAAACACCACCCACGCCGTCATGCCGCCGCCGTCTTCATCGCCGGGAATGCCGTGGAGGTCATCGGTGTAAAACGCCGCCAGTAGGTTCCGAATCTGCTTCTGCGTTTTCCACGGTGCGCCGACGCGGTTGTAAAGATACGGCGTGCTGAAGCTCGGCTCGTTGGCCATGACGAACTGGCCGACCAAGCCGGTCGAGTCGGGGAACTTCGCCCAGAATTCATATTTGCTGCGGTCAAGGCCTTCGCGGAACAGTTGATCGAGTTTCGCCTCGGCTGCCTTGCGCCCGCCCATCAACTCGAACAGACCGCCGAAGTCGTGCAGCACATCCCAGTTGTAAGTGTAGCCGTTGTTTTCGTCGTAGTAAGCGCGTCCGCCCGGCCCGCCGCCGAACTTGGGATCGAACGGCTCAATCCATTTTCCTTCGGCGTCCTTCGGCCACATGAAACCTTGCTTGGCATTCCAAACGTTTTTGTAAAAGCCGGCGCGCTTCAGGAAAAGATTGAAATCCGCGTCATGCTGGGTGGCCTTGGCCAGCTGGGCGATGCACCAGTCGTCGTAACTCGTGCCGAGCGTGACGGCCACCGACTGGCGGTTTTCGAAAGGATGCACCAGCGGCTCGGTTTCCTTGGCGTCGGGCCAGAGCGAGGGGAAGTAACCGTGTTCGGCGTAGAAATCGTCCAGCGCGCATTTCGGCCCGTTGCGCCAGGGCAGCAGCGTGGCTTCGAGGGAGTTTTTGCGCAGGCCTTCGTAGGCTTTTTCCACCTCAAAATTCCGGACGCCTTTGAACCACGCATCGGCAAACCAGCCGGCCGCGTGATTGCCGTTCATGCAGGGGTTGTCGCCCCAAAGAATAGCGAAGGACGGCATCCAGCCGGATTGCTCATACATGCGGACGTAGGATTGCAACTGGTCTCCCTCCATCGTGGGATTGAGCAACAGATGCAGCGGCTCAAGCGCGCGAAACGTGTCCCAAATCCAGTTGTCCACATAGAACGGCCGGGCGTCCTCATGCACCTGATGATCATAGGCGCTGTAGTAGTGGCCGCCCTCGGTGATGTTGACCATGCGCTCGTAACAACGATAGAGCGAGGTGTAGAACACGTGGCGCTGTGCGTCCGTGCCACCCTCGACCTTTACCTGGCCGAGCGCTTTGTTCCAACGCATCTTCGCGGCGGCTTTGACCTGGTCGAAGCCCCGGTCGGGAATTTCGTTCTGCAAATTCTTTTTTGCTTGCTCGCCGCTGATGAACGAAATGCCGTAGCGGAACTCCAGCGCGCCCGTGCCGGCTTGCGCGATCAACTTCTTCTTTTCGCCACCGCTCGCGGTGAATTTCACCGGCGCGCTGAACTCGCCATAGACAAACGCCTTCATGTCGCGAAAATGCTCTTCCCCTGTCACAGCGTTGTCGCCGACAGATTGCAATTCTCCGGGATACAAATTAGCCAGATGCACGGAAGCTTTGCCGTCCGGAAACGTAAAATGAAAATAGCCACAGCGTTCGGCGGGCGTAAACTCGGTGCGAATGAGCGAGTCATCAAAGCGCGTCGAGTAATAGTAGGGCGTCGTCACTTCCTGATCCCAGGCGGCAGGAGCGTCGCTCGCGCCGGGCATGATTGAAAACAATTCCCCATGCCGATGCGAAATGATGGTGAGCGGGAATGATTTTATCTGGTCATCCAACTGATCTTTCCGCACGGGATAGACACGCACCATGCTGTTGGGCAGATGCACCGTCGGGCGCGTCGGTTCGAGCAGGATCCCGACGCCGCCTATGGTGGGGTCAACGTATTCCACTTGGGCGGTGGCTGCGCCGCCGGCAAGCAGGATCGCGAGGAAGGAAGTTTTCAATTTCATAAGTTTCTATTGGCAACGGTTCAAGTTTGTGAATTGTCAGCCACCACAGGCACGCGGCTTAGTCGGTTCCCTACGGCTGATGTTCCGGCGCCGGCCCGTTTGTGTTTATTTTCGGTAGTTTATCCAACAGCGATTTCAAGGACGCTATCAGTTTGGCATTCTCCGGATTCCTGGACAAATCGGCAGTTTCCTCCGGGTCTTTGGATTCGTCATAAAGTTCAATGCCTTTGCGGCCTTCATCCCATTCCGTATAGCGCCAGCGATCCGTCCGCACGCTGCGGCCAATCAAGTTGTCCTTGCCGCGCGTGACCATCGTGAAGGCAAAGCCCCGGCCGGGCAGGGCCGGATTTTGCAGCAACGGCCAGAAGCTCTCTCCGGCCAAGGTTTGATTCTGCGGTGGCGGCACCGCGCAGCGATTAATAAGCGTGGGATACAGATCCACCATTTCAACCGGCGCATCGCAAACCCGGTTGGCCGCCACTCCCGCTCCGGCCATGATGAATGGCACGCGGCAGCAGCGCTCAAAGACGGTGACCTTGTTCCACCATTCCCGCTCGCCGAGGTGATACCCGTTGTCGCCCATGAAAATGACGAGGGTGTTCGTCCAGAGGTTGCGCCGGTCCAGTTCCTGAAGCAGCCGCCCCACCTGTGTATCCATGAAGGTGGTGCAGGCATAATACGCGCGCATAAACTCCAGTTTATCTTCCTCGGAAAAGGCCCGAAACGCAGCCAGTTCGGCTCCTTGGGGAAGAGCCAGTGGCAGGCTCGCCGTCATGTCCTGGGGATCATGATATAACTTGAGCGAGGAAAGCGGATACAGGTCGAAATATTTTTTCGGCGTGATGAATGGATCATGCGGACGGTGAAAACCGGCGGCAATGAACCACGGTTTGCCACCCGCCTTGTCCATCGCGGCGATGGCGGCGCTCGCCGTTCCGTAGTCCGGCTCCAAATTGTCCGGGCCGGCGGTGGCCCCCCACTCACACCATTTCAGTTTTCCGCCAGTGAGATTACGGCCTTCAATGATTTTTGGCTCGCGTGAAAAGTCGTCATCGTGCGGCGAATTCGCGGCGGAATTTTCTTTCAATCGCCGATACGCCGCTGCGCCGCCCTGAGAAGGAACTTCGTGGGAGTCATCCCAGGAGTTCTTGGCGTCGCTCCAGCGCGCCTGTTCCGATGGATTTCTGCCGGCGGTGTGAAACACCTTGCCAAAGCCGGCGGTGTAGTAACCAGCCGCGCGGAGGCATTGGGGCAACGTCACCACATCCGGCAGGTTGTCGCGGAAACAGGTGCGATTATCCCATACCCGGGTTTGTTCCGGGCGCAGTCCGGTCAGAAACGAGGACCGGCTCGGATTGCACACCGAGTATTGCACGTAAGCATGATCAAAGCGCACCCCCCGCGCCGCCAGGGAATCAATGTTGGGCGTCTTGATTTGAGGATTTCCGTAGCAGCCCACGCGATCCCGCAAATCGTCGGCGATGATCAATAGCACGTTCGGCCGGCCATGATAGTCGGCGGCTTTGGCCAGCAATGGCGCGAACAAGCAGCCGGCGAGGAGCAGCCGGGCTGCCAGTTTCATTTCCGACGAGTATAATTTGAGGTTCAATTGCATGCTCATTTTCCCTTCTCGACATGAACTTCGGTTGATTCCGAATTTCGCTGGTTTGTAGCTGGCCTGTGGTTGGAATCGGCTGTTGAATTGGGCGGCTGCCACGAAACCTGGCCACCGAGTTGAATCTGCTTCATCATGGCGCGCAAGAGTTGTTGAAAAATCTGGCGGTCTTTAGTTGCGAGATTGGTGGACTCCATCGGGTCGGCGTGGAGATTATAGAGTTCAAGTGGAGCAAATGGATTATCCTGCAAAAGCTTCCAATCGTCTCGACGGTAGGCGTCAATCGTCTTGCCGCCATAAGTTAAGCCCCCCTCCCGACGGACGAAGTAGAGATCGCGTTTAGGCGACGATTCATCCTTCCCCGTCAGTGCCGATAGGAAACTCAAACCATCAATTTGACTCGGCGGGTTTACGCCGACGACCTCGCAGACCGTGGCGAAAATGTCCATCGTCATGGTCATCCGTTCCGTGCTGCTGCCGGATTTGACGACGCCCGGCCAGCGGACGATGCCGGGCACGCGCAATCCACCTTCATACATGTGCTGTTTGCCGCTACGCCAAGGGCCGTTATTGGCTTCATCTTCCAAGTTGCCACCGTTGTCGGAATTAAAAATAACCAGCGTGTTGGTGGTCAACCCGGTCCGGTCCAGCGTCTCCAGAACCTGGCCGATACCGTGATCGAGATGTTCAATCAAAGCGACCAGCTTGGCACGTTTTTCGGAAAGGTTCGGTTCGCGGCGCTTGACTTTTTCCAGCCAGTCGGCGGGCGGTTGAATCGGGCCATGCGGTGCCGTGTAGGCCAGATAAAGGAAAAACGGACCGCCGGTCTTGGCCTGCTGCTGGAGGTAATCACAAGCCCACCCGGTGAACACATCGGTGGCGTGGCCCGTGGGATTGATGGGTTGCCCGTTGAGCCGCAGGAAATTTTGGCCGTGTCGCAGATGGGTCCAGTAATCGTCCATCATGTCATCCAGAAACCCGTGAAACAAATCAAAGCCGCGTTCGTTGGGCAGGTTGGGCGACTCCAGGCCGAGGTTCCATTTTCCGATCAACGCCGTGTGATAGCCGGCCGGCTTGAGCATTTGCGGCAATAGCCTGGCACCGGGCAAAAGGTAGCCCCACGAATCTTCCGGCTCATCCCGAACCAAGCCGGGAACGCCCACACGATCCGGATAACATCCGGTCATCAGCGAAGCCCGGGACGGGGAACAGACGCAACTGTTGGCGAAAAAATTCTGAAACGTCATTCCCTCGCGGCAGAGACGGTCAATGTTGGGCGTTTGAATGTCGCGCGTTCCAAACGCGCTGTAATCACCGCGGCCCAGATCGTCGGCCAGGATGATCAGGATGTTCGGCTTGGGTGCCTGCCCTTGCGCAAAACTGCGCCCCACTCCCAGAAGTAGAGCGATACAGATGGCCAGCGAGGCAGGAGCTTTCAACATTTATTTTCAATCAGTGCCGCTGGTTTCAACATGTGCGTGAACTTGCCAAACCACGCCAGCCAGCACAACCAGAGTCAGGAAAAGTTGTATCATCGTTTGGCTGGTTTGACCAGTTTGTGACTGGTGTTTTGGTAAAGCTCTTTATCAGCGGCAACTTCGCCTCGCAAGATTTTTCCGGCCTGTCCCGTGAGCCAGAGGTAATGGTCACTGGGCAAGTCTTCGTAAGCCAGGAATTTTGCCGGTGGCTGATTCTCCGGCGGTTTGCTCGTGCATTTGAAAATGGCCGTGCCTTCGTCCATCTCGTCGAACATGGCGACATAAATCATTTTTGCTCCAGATTGAATGGCCGTCGTCATCAGCCCCCAATAGAAACGCCCCTTTAACCGGGGAATGGCATCAAAAGGATCGCGGTGCTTGGACAAATTATACCAACTGAATCCGGGATAAACGCACGGAACATAATCCAATTTGAGCGCCGAACACCATGCCCGATCCGCTGCGACTTCCGCCCCATAGCGATTCATCTCACCATACAAGGACGCGGAAAAACGTCCGACCATCCAAGGCATGATAACATCCGCCTTGGCCATGATTTCATGCAAGTAAGGGTCTGGAATTGTATCCGCCCGCAAATCACGGAAATAGCAGGGCACGCCGAGCATCACGCTGCACCCACCGTATTCTGGATCGTTCTTGAGAAAGTCGAGGAGCTTTTCGAGGCCGATGTCGTGGATGTTGTAGGGCCGGTCAGGGAAACCGATGCCCCAGATGGTGACGAGCGGTTTGCCGCGGTGATAGAGATATGACTGATTCGTGCCCTGCGAAGTAAGCTTAAGTTCATCCACCAGTTCCTTCCAATCTTGAATCAGCGATGAGCAGTCTTCGCCGGGCTTCAGACCGGAGAGGTCATACATCACGGCAATGGCGCGCTCGTATTTTTGCGCCGCCTTCAGCGCGTGCCCCAAAATCACCCGGCCGTCGGCGCGACTTTTTTTCGTGCGCGTCACATCGAAGAATCGCTGCATGAACACGCCGTCAATGCCGTATTGCTGCATCCATTGGAAGTGCAAATCCACCGTGCTCTCATCCCAGGAACTGAACACCCGCGCCGGCGAATCGTCTTCCCCATTGAAGCCAGTGGGGTAAGTCTTTTTGTATTCAGAAACATCTGGCCATAGTTCAACCGTGCAGCTGTTCGAATCGAAATTTCCCCTTCCATAATGAACCCAACCCCGTCCCGCGCCATCACCTTCGGCCCGAAACCAGCCTTGGTAACCGCACATGATGCGGCCTTCGTAGGAAGGAACGCGCGAGGCAGGCGAATGCTTCGTCCCGGCGTAAGCCGTTGGCAAAGGCCAAACCGACAGCGCGAGTAGCACGCAGATTGAGTTTATTTTCATAGCGAGAATTCAGCTAAGTGCCTTCGGTGAACGCGCCGGCGGCCCGGGCCTCGATCAGTTTGACCAGTTCGTTGAACCAGGTCATAAAGCCCCACAGACAAAATAGTGCGCGCATGATTGCGAACAGCCCGAGATAGGTTTGGCCGTTGCCCGAGGTTGCAGGCTCGGGCATGGCCGAAGCCGATGGAATGGATAGCATAAATAAATTACCAACTCACGCCACTCATGTTGGCGCACTCTTGAATTAAGCCTGAATTACCAATTTTAAGCCATTCCCCTAAAACGGGGATGTCCGGCAGCCGTCGGACGTGTTCAAAACCAATTAACACAGCGAGCCACCGATTGAGACGGGGAATTGTTTGGCTGCGGAAGGATAAACCCGCACTGAATACTTTGCCGGGCAACTTCTCAGCTGGCCACGAAGTTGGGAGATGTCACTGCGAAGGCCGCTGAGGAAAGCAAAGCAAAACAGTTTTTCCCTACTCTACGGCTCTGCGGCTCTGCGGCTCTGCGGCTCTGCGTTTCGCCGAGTTTGGCAAACCACCCGATGAACAGGGATTTTCCAATCCACGATCGGTCGCGCCAGCTTCAAAAGTCGGTTACTCGCCTTCCTTTAATTGGCGGGCACCGTCAGCCCGGACTTGGTTCAAAACTGGCCGGGCTTTGACGGCTTCCAGATGCGGTGATTTCACGCTGGTCAACCATTCGACCAAGAGTTCCTTCATCCGCGCGGCCTCGGCGCGGTGTTTCACCCGGTCAGGGTTCCGACCAATGAGATTGCTCACTTCCTGCGGATCGTTCTTCAGATCGTAGAGGGCATCCAACGATGACGCGTCCGCTGTTTGCCCGGAGATATACTTCCAGCGGCCATCGAAAACCATGAAGCCCGGCACGGTCTGACTGTTCCACTCCGAGACCACCACCCGGTCTGTCCCGCCTTCCCTGCCTTCAATGAAGGGGCGCAGGCTATTGCCTTCGGACGCCTTCCCGGCTTGGCCGCAGTAGTCAAGGATGGTGGGGAAAAGATCGAGATGCGAAGCGGGTGTCTGGATGACCGCGCCAGCCGGGATAATGCCGGGCAAACGCAGCAACAGTGGCACATGCACCGAGCCTTCGTAGAAAATGTTTTTGCTGTGCATCCCATGGTCGCCCAGCATTTCGCCGTGGTCGCTGGTGAAAATCACCAAGGTGTTGTCCGCGAGACCAAGTTCGTCGAGGCGATGGAGAATTTTGCCGACCCATTCATCCACCTCGGCGACCATCCCGTAGTAGATGGAAGTCATCTGCCGGATATTTGTGGGATTGCGATACGCCCCGCCTTCCTCCCGCTTGTTCGGTGGATAAGGCGAGTTGGTGCGGGGATCATTGATGCTGATTGGCACCGGAATGCTTTCGGGTGGATACAGGCTGTAGTAAGGCTCGGCTACCATCATGGGCGGATGGGGCGGGTCAAGTGAGATGGTGAGCGTAAAAGGACCACCCTTGAGCCGGTCCAGCGCAGCCAACCCTGCTTCTGCAGTAAAAGCCGTAAGGCTATACTCCGGGGGCGTCTCCAGTCGGCCATAGGCTTCGCCTTCCGAAGACTTCGCGGAATTGGTCTGGTGATAATTGGCATCCAACGGAATCGGGTGGTAAACCCCGAATCGCTGGAGCAGTTCACCGGGCTGCAAGGGTCGCTTCGGCACATGTTCTGCGAGATAGGCTTTATACGCATCAGCCTCGGACATGGCCGACTTGCAGCCGGTCGGTCGCGGGCCATTGAGCCAGCGCACCGGTTGCGTGTAATCCATCGCCAGTTTGTAAGGGCTGTGAAACTTGCCGTGGTATTCGCCCTGATAACCATTGCGCAGCAGGATCTGATCAAAGGATAGATAAGCCGGCTCATTTTCCAAGCTAACATCGGTATTATTCAAAACGTGATTGGATTCGATGCTGTGCCCGGTGAGAATGGCCGTGCGCGCCGGCACGCAGACGGGACAAGCGGAATAGAAGTTCGCGAACCGCGCCCCCTGCCGCGCGAGCTTATCGAGATTGGGCGTCTTGAGCACTGTGTTGCCGGCGCAACTCATGGCGTCCCAGCGTTGCTGATCGGTCATGATGAAGAGCAGATTGATCGGACGGTTAGCGTTCGCAGCCAAGGCAGTGTGCAGTGGTGCCAATAAGTGCGGGACAATGAGCCATAGGGTGATGAAAGATTTCATAGTGGCGACGGTTACTTTTCAGGAAGTGCGCTTGGGTAGCAAATCTTGCAACGACAACTGTCCGCGCAACAGCCGCGCGCCTTCGCTGGGGAGCCAGAGGCAATGGTCGCTGGGCAGCCATCATCTGTCACGAACGGATCGGCACCGCCGGGTGGTTGGTTGGAGCATTTGGAGATGGCCGTGCCTTCAGCTATTTCATCGAACCTCGCCACGTAAACCATCCCGGCACCCGCGCGTTTGGCGGCGACAAGTTGCGACCAGAGAAACTTGCCCTTCAGCTGCGTAATCTGATTCAGCGGCGAGGCAGATTTCAGATTATGCCAACTCGACCTCGGAAAGGCAACCGGCAGACAATCAAGGGAGTGTTCGCGGCACCAGATCATATCGGGTTACCTCGCCTGTTTGGTGGACAGCGATACCGTTGCTTTGCAGTGGGGCTGAATCTGGACGCTGACGTCAACAATATGGAATGAAGTCCCATCAAAAGCCTGTTCGATTGCCCCTGTGGAAGGCTCATAGGCCACGCCTTTGGGCAGGACAAAACGAATTCTCGCCGGGGAAATCTCAAAGTCGTAATGATTTTCAATGGTCGCCGTATTGGTGGCACAGCTCCCATCGTTGGGCCGCATGTATTCCAGAGTCAGGTTCGGTTGATACAGAGCGGGAGTCATAATGTCGTCAGGATTCCGCAAGGCCTGAACCCGGGCGGTGGGGCCGTTTACCGGCACGCAACGTCCCGTGGCGCCATTGACCCGGAATAAATTGAATTCAAAATGATCCCGGACGGAATTCGCCACGTATTGGATGGGGTCTTTGTCCAACATCGCCGGATTTTCCGAGGCAATGTGATGGTTGTGTCCGACCAGAACCAGATTGAATCCGGCGCTGTTATGAAATGTCCCCATTTCCTGATTCTTGATGTGAGCGGCGCCAACTCTGAAATTGCCCCGGCCGACTGAATTCAACCAGGACAGCGCCTCCGCGATTTGCCAGGATGGATCATAACCGTCCCAGCCGTCGTTGATGACCATGAACCTTCCGTCTCCGTAGGTGAAATGAAAAGCCTGCAGACCCCACCAATGGTTATACCAGATCGCTTTTGCCCGGTAATTACCCTTCACCGCTTCCTTGTCCAGGTCATAATCATGATTGCCAGCCGCGATAAAAACTGGCGCATTGAAATCATCAAACCCCTTCGTGCCTCGCAATCGGTCGCCTTGAAAATACTGGTTCATCCTGACTTCCGATGGGCGATAAAGATTGTCGCCCGTTTCAAACACCATTTCCGGACCAATGATGTTGGCGATGTCCACGATGGTTGAAATCTTTTCCAGAGTGGCTTCATAACCATGCTGAAAGGCATGCGTATCCGAGAGCTGCAAAATGTAATAATCTGGCTTGAAAGCTCTAACAACCTTCACCGACCTCGGAGATCTCACCTCCCCGCTGGAGGTGTGCAGTATCAGGTCATAGCGGTCGGCCGGAACTCCGGCTGGAACCGCGATGTTGATTCTGGTGTTATATGCGTTTGAGGATGTTTGGTCATACACCCAACTGCCGGTGGCGACCTTCGGGGCGACGGTCACTGTGTTGTATGGCCCCTGCAATGTGACCGCCTTGACAGTCTGTCCACGATCCGCATCAAACCAGACCTCAAAACTTTCCCCGTCTTTGACAATGGCCGTTGTCGTCCTCCAGGGGTTGATGATGTTGCCCGCCCAGAGACAGTTGCTGGATAACAGGATTATCCCGAGTGCAATTGACCTGTATGACAAGGTGAGCGGTTTCATGTGGATTTTCATTCGCGAGTAACGGGTGACTCCACAATGCGCTTCATTTCGGCCTTGAGCCGGGCGACGATTTCAGGATGTTGCAAGTAGAGATTATTGGTCTCGGCCAAATCGTTGCGAAGATTGTAGAGTTGTCCCGCGGGGTCGCCGGGGCCGGGCTTGATCGAGCTTGGTTTGGAGAAGCCACCTGAGCCGAGTTGATTAATTAGTTTCCAGTCGCCGGACCGGATCATCATGGCCGGCGAACTTCCGGCCTGCATCACGATCGGGCCGCGCACGGGCTTGTCTTGCGGTTGCCGCCCTTCCAGCACAGGGAGAAAGCTGAAGCTGTCCGGCCCGGCACCAGCGGGTAATTTCGCCCCGCAGATGTCGGCGAAGGTCGCAAGCAGATCGGTGAAACAGATGGTCTGGTCACTGGCTGTTCCTGCCTTCACCCGCCCTGGCCAACGCACGAGGAATGGCATCCGATGACCACCTTCCCAAGCGTCGGCCTTCATGCCGCGCAGTCCACCTTCTGCATCGTGACCAAACCGCGAGACATCGGCGGGCAACCAGACAGGGCCATTATCAGAAGTGAAAACCAACAGTGTGTCCTGCATCATGTCCGCCCTTTCCAAAGCGGTCAGCACGCGTCCGATTTGCGCATCCACCATCATGACAAAGTCACCATACATTCCGGCACCGCTCTTCCCGGCAAACTCCGTCGCCGGTAGCCACGGCGTGTGCGGTGCAGTGTAAGCGAGATAGAGCATCAGCGGCTTTCGTGCATCCGATTTTTGCCCGGCCTGCGCGTTGATGATCGTGCAGGCTTCGTCCGTGAGCCTTGGCAAAACGTCTTTCAATTCCAAGCCGGGAGCAATACCGCCTTCCCGCCAAAAACTGCCTTGAATCGGGGACCAGCCTTCGGAGTTATTCCCGGCAATTTTAGCAGTAGGTGGCGTGACTGCTCGATCTCCCCGGATGTAGAAGTAAGGCGGGATGTCAGTGGAGGCGCGGAACCCAAAGAAACTTTCGAACCCACAATCCACCGGCCCGCCGCGCAATGGCTGGTCGTAACCTGCTTCGCGAAAACCAAGATGCCACTTGCCCACCATCGCGGTGTGATAACCCTGATCGCGCAACAGCGACGCAATCGTCACCTGACCTTTCTCAATGAGCGGTTGGGTCGGCCAGCGCGTGATGTCGGTGCGGAAAGGATAGCGTCCCGTCAGCAGACCGTAGCGTGAAGGATGACAGAGTGGCCCGGGCGCATGGGCGTCGGTGAACTTCATGCCTTCCCGCGCCAGCCGGTCAATGTTCGGCGTGGCAATTTTTGAACGGGGGTTGTTGCAGGCCGGATCGCCATAACCCATGTCGTCCGCAAGGATGATTACAATGTTCGGCTGCGGCGCTTCGGCGGGCGACGACGGCAGCGGCACAGCGTAAAGCTGCGTTGACACCAGCGATAAAGCAGCCAGCCCGACGATGAGTTTCAACTTCATGAAATCACTTCTGCGCCGCGACCTTCGCGGCCGCGTCCGCAATTTCGAGGCAGATGACGGAAGCGATTTGTCGGTAGTTTCGGCGGGCAGCGAAATACTGACTCCAGAGTCGGTTGGATCCGCTTGCAATTCTTTGTGGCCGGCCAGCAGATAAGCCTGGTTGACCTTGCTTTGCAGGCCCGGCAGCTCAAATTTTCCGGCCGAAGGCCATGGGAAAATCATGACGTAAATTTTTCCCGGCTTGCTGGTGGCACGCCAATCCCAGGTGGGGACAAATTCCGGGTTGCCGTGCTTGTCGTTTTTCGCGTCGTCGCATTTGCCGTGGAGATCGCTGAACGGCGTGGGGCCGCTGCCGTAGATCGCCTCGCCGTTGACCTGCATCCAGCGGCCGACCTCGGCCATCTCGGTATTCCTTTTGCGGCACACGACCCCGAGTTTCTGACTTGTTGGTTTGGCTGAACTCATGCGGTTAGGCAATTGTCACAGTAGGCGATTCGCCCCGCAATCCCCCAAAGCGGGGATACGGTCAAACGGACGGGTGGCAGCGGCCTGATTCCACCCAGTCGGCGCCTCGGCGACGTCAACGGTGCGAACCCGGTAATCGCAAAGCCGGTCCACCCGCGCAAATATGCCGGCACAGGAATTGTTCACGCACCAATGCCGCTTCCCCTGCATGCACCACGAAAAGAAACTGGAAATCGCCCGGCAATACCCATCCTTGGTGTTGGCGGTGACATCCTGCCTGGCCAGATATTTTTCAATGTGCAACGGCAACACATCCGTCACGCGCGAATTAGCACTGTTGCTCACACAGTGCGCCAGTCGGCTACGCAGGCGTTTTTTGGCAAGGGACCGCAGCTCCGTGGTTGCGGCCAGCCACGCGGTATACTCCTTGAGCGCCTCGTCCAGTCGGGGCGATTCCTTGATGGTTTTGGGTTTGCCCGTGCGCAGCCAGTGATCCACCGCGGTGATTAAATCCTGATCTTGCTCCAGCCGTTTGAAAGCGGCTTCGGCAATGCCAACCTGTTCATCCGTCAGCCGCGTGGCGCGCAAAGCGGCCACGCCGTTGGCAGCGTGAAATTCGCCCTCCAACTCCGTGTGCCGAAACTGCGCCTCTTGGGCGCGGGCGTAGTTTTCACGGATGCGTTGCCCGTTGCGGCGCGTGCCGGAGACGCGCCAACTGGGCGTGCTCGTCCGAGGATTGGTGAAAGGGACGATCTTGAACCTTGCCTTCGGTGCTTTCATTGCCACCGAATAAACCCGATTCAGCCGTAAGTGGCAACCGGAAGACAACTGGTTTTTACTGGTCGCATTATAGGGTCTAGATGGATACTAATAAAATCTCTTTAGGACTTCGATGTGGCGGCGCGCGGACATGCCTGTTTGCGGACTCAACTTCGTTTGGTCCGCATGTAATGAAAAAGATATTGCTGCGCGTAACCAGCGCGCGGGCCAAAATGCGTGGCGGCAAATTTGCGCAGCCGTTTTTCGCTCGCGCGGCGGCGGGGAAAATAGAGTTGCTGTAACGCGCGTTCGATCCAGACATCCACCGGGAACGCGGAATCAAAGCCGTAGCCGAACAGCAGCACGCAGTCGGCAATTTTGCCGCCCACGCCACGCAACGTCATCAGTTCGGCGCGGGCGGCGGCGTAATCCAGCGCGCGGATTTTTTCGAGATCGAAACTGCCGTCGGCAATCCGGCGCGCGGCGGCGTGCAGGCTGGGCGCGCGAAAACCCATCTTGCACGCGCGCAGTTGGGATTCGTTCACGCTGGCGATTTTTTCAGCCGTGGGAAATGAATAATAAAATCCGTTTTGAATCGGTGGCGGCGGCGCCAGCCGCTCGCCAAACCGTGCGCAGAGCAGGGCGACGATCTGGCGGATTTGCACAATCTGCTTTGTGGACGAAAGAATGAACGACGCCAGGCATTCCCACGGATCCTGCCGCAGCAGCCGCAATCCGCGGCACGCGGCGACGGCAGCGCGCATCGGCTCGTCGTCGGGAAATGTTTTCAGCACCGCGCCCAGATCAATTTCAGATTGGAGAAACTGGCGGAGCCAATCCCAATTTTCCACCGGCACGGCGGTCTCGGCGTGAATGCTGTTTTCAGTCTGCGTGAGCCGGACAACATTTTTTCCGATGAAGCCGTGCCAGGCATTGTCCATCTGCCGCCAGCGGAACACCTGCCCAGACTCCAGCGTGGCCGCGAGGTCGTAGTCGCGGACGGGCAGCAGAATTTCCGTCGCGGCCATTTTATTTCAGATGGTAACAGCCGAAAATTTGCACGCGTTGAAAAATGCGGCCGTCACTCAAAGTGATCTCGCGCACGCCGAGGTTGGTCACGGTTTCAAATTCATTCGCGATGCGTTCCGGCACCGGGCGCGGCGGCGGGATTTCGCCAAATTGAATCGGTTCGCGCCGGAGCCATTTCCAGAGCCAGCCGCGTTCGAGCGGATACGGATCGAGCCGCAAAACAAAAATCGCATTTTCGCCGTGACGATGCGCGCGGTAGTTGTAGCTGTCCCAGAAATAAAACTGGTTTTCGGCCGTGTCGGCATCGATGCAATAAACCAGCGGCTGACCGGTCTGCGCGGCGGCGCGGGCGGGCGGCGAGTAAAATGAATAAATCCCCGTCCGGCCGTAATGGTCGCCAATGATGAAGGCGTTGGTGTCGAACTTGGCGCGTTCGGCCTCGACGAGCAGCGCGGTCTCGCGTCCGCCGCGCGCGAAATGGGCGTGGGTCGGGTCTTTGTCGCCGGGCAGCTTGTTGCCGACGAGCCGGCCGATCAGGTCGCTGCTGTGCATGAAAACAGCGACGACGAAGCCCAGCAGCAGGCCGGCGGCGAGCCAGGGTTTGACGCGGATTTTGCTCTCGCTCCAGAACGCGACCATCAAGCAGAACATCGGCGGCACGGCGGCGGCAATCCAGTTGGGCAGCGAGCGCGAGTGAAAGGAAAACAGCCAGTAACCGCCAAACAGCGGCGCGCTCATGCACAGGAGAAAAAGCCACAGCGGCTTTTCCCGGCGCCGGCGCCACGCGGCGACCATCGCCCAGAGCGCGGCAATGAAGAAAATGGGATTGAGCGCGCCGGCTTCCGCGCCGGTGAACTCAAAAAAATAATTCAGCGTGGGATGCCACACGCTGTGCATGCCGGCATCGCCCGCGACCTGGTTGACGGTGGTCCAGCCGTGCTGCGCATTCCAGAGGATCACGGGCCAGGTGCAAACGGCGAAGATTCCCAGCGCCAGCCACGGGCCGATTTTTTTCAGATGACGGCGCGCGTTCGGTTGCAGCGCGAAGAAAATAATCCAGCAGCCGAGTTGCAGCATCGCAGTGTATTTGCAGAGGAAGCCGAGGCCCAGCGCGAGACCGACGATGAGCCAGTCGCGTATTTTGCCGTCCGCCTGCACCGCGCGCCAGCCAGCGACGACGGCCCACATCCAGCAGAGCACCAGCGGCGGATCAATCGTCATCAAAATCGAACCGGCGACGAGCAGCGGCGCGGCGAAGGTGACGAGCAGCAGGCAAAACGCGGCGCGCGCGCCGATTTCGCGGGTCATGAAGCGCAGCACCATCAGGCTCAAAATCGCGGCGAAAAGTGGCGAGAAAAAACGCACGCCGAAATTGGTGTCGCCGAAAAGCGAGGTGCCGGCCCACTGGATGAACGCGATGCCCGGCGGCTTGCTGCAATACGAAAGCGCGAGATGCTTGGACCAGAGCCATTGATAGGCCTCGTCTTCGGTCAAGCCAATCATGCCGCTGGCGAGAAAAACCCAGCGACCGATGAGCGCGAGAAAAATCAGGACGTAACCCAACCGAAGCCATTCACTTTCCGATTTCCGATTTCCGATTTCCGATTTGGCTCCGGATGTTGCTGGATTCACCAATGAGGGAAGCTGCGCGTGCCAGCTTGGGAAAAACTTTTTGCCGATAAAATCCCAGAGAATTTGCGCGGACACGACCAGCGCGATGGCGTAGCCGGCGCCGAGAATGGCACCAACCGTGACGTCGCCCGGATAATGCACGCCGCAATAAACGCGCGAGAAGGCGACGGCCGCAGCGAGGGGAAACATGATCCACGCGCTGCGCCGGTAGAACAGGAACATCACCATCGCCATCGCAAACCAGTTGGCGGCGTGCGCGGACGGCATGCTGCCGGACGTGGTGCAGCCGAGCAGGTCATTTACATTCGACAGCGCCAGACAGGGGCGCGGGCGGGCGATGAGATTTTTTACCGTGCCGACCACCAGCGGATCGCCGAGTGCGATGACCAGCACCATGAGCAGCGCGCAAATCTTCAGCCGGGGCTTGGCAAAGAATAAAATCCACGGGACGGCAAGGAGCACGGCAAGGAGCCACGGCACGCCGCGTCCGCTCAAGACCGGCATGAGCCAGTCGAAAAACGGATTGCTCAGCGCGCCATTGATGAAATGGAATAGGGCGAGGTCGAGCGATTGGAGCCAGTGCATCGCCGCGAGTTTAGCGGGAAATAACTATTTGGAAAACTGAATTGCGCGGACGCTCACTGCGGCCGGGTGCCGTGCTCGCGGAGCCAGAGCAGATCAACATTCGAATCGGCGACCATTTGGGTGTTGTAATAATCTGTCGCCAGGCCTGATTGCTGCGGCGTGCGCAATTCGTCGCTGCGCCAGCGGTGCATTTCCGCATGACCATCGGCAAAGGTGAGCGAACCCGCGCCACCGTGAAAATCGCTCGGAAAATTGCGCATGAAATTATCCACCATGTTGAGGGCGAAAAAACCGTCATCCACGGCGTCGTCGCGCTCATCCACAAACACGAACGCCTCGGCGGCGGGCAGTTTCACCAGGCTCGTGGTTTTCCGGAACGACATGAAACCTGGATTGTCCGACTGATTGGTATAGCCCAGCCAGCCGTTCATGGAAACCGTGCGGGCCATGGGCCACAAACCGCCGCCCTCCTTGACCAGCACGCGGCTCGCCGGGCAGTGATAAATGGCCGCGGCTTTGAGGTAAATCGCCAGGGAGGACCATTTTGGATCGAGAAACAAGGCCGTGTTGGTATTGTCGGCGTTATCGGTTTTCAGGCACCCTTCATTGCCGCTCACCCAATTCAACGGCCCTTGCGCCATCCCGGTGTAATTCGCCTCGGACAGCCAGTCGTTGCCCGCAATAAAATCGGTGTTGTCGGTGGCGTAAAGTTCCCAGGCGAGTTGCAGCTGCTTCAAATTTCCGAGGCATTGAATGCCGGTGGCGCGCCCTTTGGCTTTGGACAGCGCTGGCAGCAACATGGCCGCCAGGATGGCGATGATGGCGATCACGACCAGCAACTCGATGAGCGTGAAGGCCAACGAATTTTTCCGCAGCGGTTTCATATTCAGCCGACACCAATCCGACCGGGGCATTCCGAAAATTTTCCGTGGCGCCACGTTCTCCGCCGTGCG
Source organism: uncultured Verrucomicrobia subdivision 3 bacterium (assembly GCA_903850425.1). GTDB lineage: Bacteria > Verrucomicrobiota > Verrucomicrobiia > Limisphaerales > UBA11358 > UBA11358. The sequence continues at coordinate 53,113 of CAINLR010000001.1, forward strand.
CCGGCCAGCCGCCAGATCAATACGCAATGAGCGAGCGCACCGGGAAGCCGGCCAGTTTTTCACGGCCCTGGAGAAATTTCAGTTCGATGAGGAAACCGGCTTCGACGATGGTCGCGCCGAGCTTTTGCACCAGGGCGGTGGCGGCGGCCGAGGTGCCGCCGGTCGCGAGCAAATCGTCAATCAGCAGCACCCGGGCGCCGGGCTTGAGCGCATCAATGTGCATCGCCACGGTGGCGTGGCCGTATTCGAGCGCATAGTCTTGCTCGATGGTTTGATAGGGCAGCTTGCCCTTTTTGCGCACGGGCACGAAGCCGGCGTGCAGCCGGGTGGCGGCGGCGGCGGCAAAAATAAATCCGCGCGCGTCAATGCCCACGACGGCATCCACCGAGCCGGGTTGGAAGTTCTGCGTGAGTAGTTCGATCGCGCCGGCGAAGAGCCGGGCATCGGCCAGCACGGGCGTGATGTCTTTGAACTGGATGCCGGGCTTGGGAAAATCCGGGACGTTGCGGATGGCGGCTTCGATTTCGGCGGGGGTGACGAGTTTGGGCATGAATCAATGTTCTTTGGTTTTGGATCTCTCCAGTTTCTCAATCATTTTGCGAAGCTTGCGCAACGCGAGATTTTGAATTTGGCGGACGCGTTCGCGGGTGACCCCAAATTTGACCCCGACTTCCTCCAGGGTTTTTTCATTGCCGCCATCGAGGCCGAAGCGGAAGCGCAGAATTGTTGCTTCGCGGGCGTCGAGATGCTTGACCATGTCCTGCAGCATCCCGGTGACGGTCTTGTCTTCGAGTTCGTCGTAAGGATTGACGGCGCGTTCGTCCTCGACCATTTCGGAAAAATTATTGGAATCGTCGTCCCCAATCGGCGCGTCGAGCGACGCGGGGCGGATGGATGCGGTGCGCATCTGGGCGACGCGCGCGGCGGTGGTGCCGAGTTCCACGGCTAGATCTTCATCGCTGGGTTCGTGGCCGAGCATCTCCTGCAACTTCATCGCCGTGCGGCGCATCTTGGAAATCTTGTCCACGAGATGCACGGGCAGGCGGATGGTTTTGGATTGGTTGGCGAGCGCGCGTTTGATGGATTGCTTGATCCACCAGGAACCGTAGGTGGAAAGTTTTCCGCCCTTGGCCGGGTCAAAGCGTTCGACCGCTTTCATCAAGCCGATGTTGCCTTCGCTGATCAAATCCAGCAGCGGCAGGCCAATGCCCTCGTAGTCGCGCGCGATTTTCACGACGAGGCGCAGGTTCGCCTTGATCATGTGTTCGCGGGCCTTTTTGTCGCCCTTCTTGATGCGCGCGGCGAGTTCGATCTCTTCCTGCGGCGTAAGCAATTTGACTAACCCAATTTCGCGGAGGTAAAGCCGGATGGAGGTATCGCCGTCGTGCCGGTCGGATTCCTGACGAAGGTAGCGGGTGGTGTCGCCTTCCGCCGGCGTGGGCACTGGCGCTTCGGTTAACGGCGGGGTTGAGGCTGCGGGTGCGGGTTTGCTCGCGGCGGGAATGACGGCGGCGGTTTTCTTCCGCTGGACCGTCGGAGCTGATTTGCGAATTGTTTTTTTAGCCGCCATGACTGCAAAAATTTAAACGCGCTTTGGCCGGCGGCAAGCAAATTAACTGCCCGTTCGCGGCCGGTCGCGCAACGATCCCGGCTTTAGCCTTGCGACGGCGTGGGGTCGTTTGTAGCCTGCGGCTGTTTATGGCAGCCATTGGCCGATTTTCAAAAGGCGAAGAAATTTTTTACGCCAAAGTTGTGGACGGGGAACTGTTTCGCCTGCGCGGCGATGTTTTTGGTTCGCCCTCCTACGACCGTCAAGCCACGCCGCGCAAAGGCATCAAAACGCTCGTGCCCGTCGTGCCAACCAAGATCATCGCCGTTGGCGTCAATTATCTCGACCACGCCCGCGAGATGAATCGCGAGCTGCCCAAGGAACCGCTCATCTGGTTCAAGGCCACCACGTCGCTGTTGCCGGATGGCGGCAAGATCGAAATCCCGTTCCGCGAACACCGCACCGATTTCGAGGCGGAACTGTGCATCGTCATCGGGCGCAAAATTCGCAACGTCTCGCCCACCCAGGCCCCGCGCTATATCTTCGGCTACACCGCCGCGCAGGATATCAGCGACCGCACGATTCAAAAAGCCGATGGCCAGTGGGCGCGCGCCAAATCGTTCGACACCTTCACGCCGCTTGGCCCGTATGTGGAAACGAAAATTGATCCGAACGAGCTGAGCATCCAGCAGTTTCAAAACGGTCTGCTGCGCCAGAACTCGAACACCAAGCAGCTCATCTTCAAGCCGGCGGAAATCGTCAGCTTCGTCTCCACCAACCTGACGCTGCTGCCCGGCGATGTGATTCTCACCGGCACACCCAGCGGCGTCGGCCCGATCCAAAGCGGCGACAAGCTGGAAGTGCGGATTCAGGGTCTTGCGCCTTTGGTTAATTCGGTGAAGTAACAGGCGCGGCGCATTTTCGGGTGCCTTGCGCGGAGGCTATTTCTCAGCCCCGGCTAAACGCTTTGCAAGCATGGCGGCGTGGAGATCGGCCGGTTCCAATTGGCCGGGAGCGAACTTTTCCAGCCAGCGACCCGCGGGGTTCAATGCGGGTGCATTGCTGATGGGCAGGCCAATGAGGTTGATGCCGTCGGGACCAAAACCTTTTGGCCACGCGACGCTCGCCCGCCCGCGAAGGTTCCAAAAAGTCGCCCCCGCCGCCGTGTGCAGCCCGCGATTGCTCCCGCCACCGCTGGCGAAGAGCCGCTTGCCCCAACCCGCGTCTATGTCGGTGAACAGATTTTCGTAGGACGCCCAGCAGTGATGATCCATGCACAGGTTGACCGCCCGACCCGACGCGAAGACACTGCCGATGGCGCTTTGCACGGTGAGGTCATGGATGAATTCCGTTTCGATGCTGAAGTTGGTGCAGAGACAATCGTCGCCTTCCAACGTGATGCCGTGATGACCGCTGTGACCGTCCTTGCCTTTGCGTTGCGGATCGGCGGTGATGCGGACGCCGGCCACGGTGCAGAAGGCCGCGCCTTCCACGAACGGGCCGTTGTCGCCATTGCGAACGACCAGATTTTTGAGCCAGCAATGCGCGGCGCTCGCGCGAATGGCCACGGGATTCCAGCCCGATTCCTTGAAATGTCCGGCATAAGGCGTCGCGGGAAACTCAAAACCAATCTCTTCAATGCCGACATCCGTCACGGCCGGGCGGAACGGTTCGAGCGTTGGCCGCCACTCGGGACGCACATCGAAGCGCAGTCCGCGATCCAGGGTAACTTCATTCCCGCTCGCGGCCCGGATTCGAAAAATCTGGCGGCACTGCCAATGGTTCAGGCCGGAGATATTACCAGTCTGGTCGTGGTAGAGATATTTTACCAGGCCCTGGTCCGCCGTATCGTGGAGCACCAAACTCACCTCATCGCCGACTTTGAACAAAGGCTTTGCGAGGCTGAGCTGGTTCGCCCCGCGTTGGGCTGGCTCCGTGACCTGTGTGAAAATGCCGGCGGGTTCTTCGCGATGTGCGCTGGGGTTGCCGATCATGATAAGGCCGCCCGCCCACGACCAATCCGTCGTGGATGTTCCGTCATCGTTCTTCACCGGGCGTGGACGCAACGTCTCCAGACTTTTGGTGAAGATGATCACGGTCTTATCGGCACCGGCCCCGCGCAGGACCAAGTTCGATGTGCGAACTTCCAAGACGTCGCTGAGCACGAACCGTCCGGCGGGAATCTGGATCAGCTTGCCGGCGCCGGCTTGGATCGCCTGCTTGAAAGCATCTGTGTTGTCGGTGCTGCCATCGCCCTTGGCCCCGAAGTCCGCTACTGAAATACTTGCCGACGGAATGCGGAACGGTTCTTCGCCGCGCCGATAGCCCGCGAACGAAAAATCCGGCAATCGGCTCGTCGGCGACCATTTCTCGCCGGCGGTGCCCCACAGTTGGGAAACTTCGGCACCGCATGTGGAAGCGACCAGCGCGGAGGTGACGAAGGCGAGACACAGTGGCCGGAGCAAATTCATAAAGCGATATTCAGATAAAAACTACCAGCGGCGCGTAAAACCAAAATAGAGCGCGCTGGCATGGTTGGTTCAAGCAACGAGATTAGAGGCACGTCGAGGTGGCGTCAATTCACTGGAAACCCGGAGCGCGAGTCTGTTACCCGCAGCGGCCTTACAGAAACCGAGCGTTTGATAGAGTTGGACGCGAACTTCACTGCCATTTTGCTGCGGGTTACAGACCCGCGCTCTGTTCAAGAAACCGCCCACGACGCAATGCCGTGGGCGCTCGCAGCGGACGCCGAACACCGGCCTTACTTCAGCGCCTTCTTGATCAGAAATTTTCCCAGCTCCTTGCCCGTCTTGGCGTAGCCTTCCTGCAACCGGTAGCCCACGTCGAAATCGTAACCCATCCCGTCGCGACCGGGGGCTTTGAGAATCGTGATCACGGCGAGCGGCTTGCTGCGATCCTTCGAGTCATAGGCCGTCACCTCGGTGCTGACCTCCGCCGGGCGGCGCATGATGGCTGCGTTCCAACCCGGGTCCAAGCTGGTCGTTTTCACCACCAGCGTGAACTTCGCTTCGGGATGCGCGCCGGCCGTCAGGGTGAGTTTTTTCTCCGCGAACTGCTTGTTCAGCAACTCTTCAAACTTGGGCTGAAAGCGTCCGCTCCGGTCGGATTTCCACGCGGCCAGCCAGGTGTCGCCTTTGCCGGCTTCCTTCTGGTTGTATTCCGCCACTTTTTCAGCCGTGTAGGTTTGCTCGGGTGTTTTGCCGACGGTCAGGCCGTCATAGACATATTCGAGATTGAGCGCCGTCTCGCCCTTCAAGAAATCCAGGGAACCGGACTGCAGCTTGATGTCCTGCGCTGAAGCCCCCGCCACGCCCAGGAGCATTGCCCCCGCCAGCCACAGAGTTAATTTAAGTTTATTCATGAGTTGAGTTTGGTTGATTTCAATTTGACCGCGCGCAAAAAGCCAGTTGCCTTGCGGATAGTCAAACCAAAATCGAATCTCCGATGGCCAAAGCGTTTTTAGGGGTCCGCGCCCTCCGCCGCGAAATATGTCGCGGCAAGGTGTTGACCCTGTGCCGTGCGGAGGATTAAGTTGGCGGCGATGAAAGTTGAGATTGAGCCGATGCAGCAGCCGGTCCGTAAAGTGGTTGGGCGTCCGCCCACCACCTCACAACGGCTCGCCCACCTGGAGGATTTGACGAACTTTCTCAAAAAGCACGCGCATGGATCATTCGCCAGAGCCGAGGGAGATTACCTCCCGATTCGAAAAACTGTTGGTCGCCCTCGCCGCTGACGGAGTTGATTTTGCAGTCGTCGGCGGACTGGCGGTCATTCTCAACGGCTATCCGCGCCTTACGCTCGATGCCGACATCCTCGTTCACAACGAGCCGGACAATCTCCGGAAGCTGCTGGCTTGTCTGGCGGGCTGGGGCGAAGGCTGGGCGCGCGAACTCAAGCCGGAGGATTTTATTTACGATCAGGGCGCGATCCGCGTGATGGAAGAATTCGACCTCGACATCTTTACCCGGATGAACGGCAGAACACTTTCCGATTTTCACCCGCGCCTGCGCTATCTGGAAACCGGCGGCGTCCGCATCCCGTATCTCGCGCCCGAGGATTTGATTTTTCTCAAACAGGATTCCTGGCGCGACAAGGACAAGCTCGACGTGCAGGCCATGCGGGAAATCCTCGCGCGCGAAGGCCGGTGACCCGCGCAATGCCCCCGGGCGTCACTCACTCGCTTGCGACCTTTCATTAGCCCCGGGCTTCAGTCCGGTGAGCGCAGGGTCCGGCCCCAAGCCGTTTCAACGGCTTCGGCGTTACGGCTGTGGGAAACGGTTGAAAGCGTTAGCGTTTTCTCGGCCCATGATTCACCCGGCTGAAGCCGGGTGCGAATGAGCAAAATGGCTTTGCAAGAAAGTGAGCTGCGCCCAATGCCGCCCGCAGCAAAATAAAAATCTTCATTCCTGCGTTCCTTTGCTGTTAGACTTTCCGTCCCATGAAGTGGACACAAACTTTGATTCCGACCCTCCGCGAAGCTCCGGCTGACGCGGAAATCATCTCGCACAAATTGCTGTTACGCGCCGGACTCATCCGCAAGCTCGCGGGCGGCGTCTATACATTTCTCCCGCTCGGCCTGCGCGCCTTGCGCAAGGTGGAGCAGATCGTCCGCGAGGAAATGGACCGCGCCGGTGCCGTCGAAGTGCTCATGCCGGCGCTCCAGCCCACGGAAATCTGGGAGCAGAGTGGTCGCGCCGAAACCGCCAGCAACGTGTTGTTCAAGGTCAAGGACAGCTCGGGGCGCCAGTGGTTTTTGAGCCCCACCGCCGAGGAAGTCATCACCACGCTCGCGGCGAACGAGATCAATTCCTATCGCCAGTTGCCGAAGAATTTTTACCAGATCAGCCTGAAATTTCGCGACGAGATCCGCCCGCGCTTTGGCCTGATGCGCGCCAAGGAGTTCATCATGAAGGATGCGTATTCATTCGACACCACGGACGAGGGCGCAATGGCGAGCTACAAAAAAATGTATGACGCCTACACGCGCATCTTCGCGCGCTGCGGTCTGAAGGCTTTTCCCGTCGAAGCCGACACTGGCGTAATTGGCGGCAATTATTCGCATGAGTTCATGGTGCCGGCTGAGACAGGGGAAAACGACGTGGCGTTCTGCGAGGCGTGCGGCTACGCCGCGAACATCGAGAAAGCCACCAGCGGCATCCCCAAAACGGCGGCGCGCGAAGTCGGTGCCGCGACGGAAAAATTTGCCACGCCCGGCGTCGTGACGATTGAGGCGTTGAGCAAGGAGCCTTACAAAGTGCCTGCCAATCGCCAGATCAAGACGCTCGTTTACATTGCGGACAGCAAGCCGGTCATCATTTTAATCCGTGGCGACGACCAGTTAAACGAAACGAAATTTGCGGCCAAGACCGGCGCGGTGGCCGTGCGGCCGGCGACACCGGAAGAAATTCTGCCCTTGCTCGGCGCGAAGCCGGGTTCGCTGGGTGCGGTCGTGAGTGTTCCGGCAGATGTGAAAGTCTATGCCGACGAGCGTTTGCAAGGCGCAAACGACATGACCACCGGCGCGAACGAAGACGGTTTCCATTTGAAGAATGTCTCCATCGAACGCGACATCAAGGTGACGGCATGGTTTGATCTGCGCACCGTCTCGGCCGGCGAGCCCTGCGTGAAGTGCGGCAAGGCTTTGAAGATTCGCCGCGCGATTGAGGTCGGCCACGTCTTCAAGCTGGGCACGAAATACAGCGAGGCGTTGAACGCGACCTTTCTCGACGTGGACGGTTCGCGCAAACCGCCGGTGATGGGCTGCTACGGCATCGGCATCACGCGCACCTTGCAGGCGATCATCGAGCAGGGGAACGACAAGGACGGCGTCATCTGGCCGCTGAGTGTCGCTCCGTATCAGGTGTGTATCACGCCGCTCGCCGTCACGCCCGAGAGCCAGGCGATGCAGCTCGCCGAAAAATTTTACGCCGAACTGACCGCGCGCGGCGTGGACGTGATTCTCGACGACCGCGACGAGCGGCCCGGCGTGAAGTTCAAAGACGCCGATCTCGTCGGTTTCCCGATCCGCATTGCGCTCGGCGAGAAATCGCTGGCGAAGGGCGAAGTGGAAATCAAGCCCCGCAACGCGGCCTTACAGGCAGTGAAAATTGAGGACGCGGTTGGGGCGGTGGTGAAGTTGCTGGAAGCCAGTCCGGCGAATTAGACTGTGGTGACCATCCCGTCAGCATTCAACGCGGCGACATAGCACGGCGACGGCGCAGCCGATTCCGCTGCCATTTGTTCCGCTGCCAATCCTCCGGCGGAACCGGGCGAGCCACCAATTGAGGCAGGGGAATGTTTGGCAGCGGAATGAAAAACCCGCACCATTTGTTTGGCTGAACATCTTCTCTGCTTGCAACGAGGTTGAGCTATGTCAATGCAAGGCCGACACCGTAAAAATCAACCTCAGCCGGTGGCAAAAGCCACTCACCAAACGGAGATGCCAATCATTGCGCGGTTAAGATTTCGTTTCTCTTTGCTCTCGACCGGAGCGCGCGATAGTCTGCGCGCGTTGCTGATTTGATGAACGTCGTCCGCGAAAATCCCGACCCTGCTCGTGCCGAAAGTGGTGCCCCGCGCCTGCCTTATCTGCCGGCCCTCGATGGCTTGCGGGCGCTGGCGGTCGTCGCGGTGTTGCTTTACCACGCCGGCCAGATGTGGCTGCCCGGCGGCTTTCTGGGGGTGGAAATGTTCTTCGTCATCAGCGGCTACCTGATCACTTCACTGCTCCTGGCGGAATGGGCGCAGCATGGGCGAGTGGATTTCAAAAGCTTCTGGCTGCGCCGCGCGCGCCGTTTGTTTCCGGCCTTGATCGCGCTGCTCCTCGTGGTGGTGGGTTGGTTGGTGATCTTCCTGCCCACGGAAGTCGCCGCCGTGCGCGGCGATGTTCTGAGCACCGCCGGCTACGTGAATAATTGGTATCAGATCTTCGCTCACAAGTCGTATTTTGAAAGCGTGGGGCGGCCTTCGCTGCTGCGCCACATGTGGTCGCTCGCCGTGGAAGAACAGTTTTATTTGGTCTGGCCGCTGGCGTTTAGTCTCCTGATGGTGCGCTGGCGGCCGCAGCGCGTCTTCCGGTTGATTTTGACCGCCGCGCTGGCTTCCATCGTTTGGATGGCGGTGCTCTATCAGCCCAACACCGATCCTTCGCGGGTTTACTATGGCACGGACACGCGGGCCGCCGGTCTGCTGCTCGGGGTGGCGCTGGCTTATCTTTGGCGACCTGGTCGCGAAGTCACGGGGGCAGGCCGCAGAATTCTGGACGCGGTGGGTTTGACGGCCCTCGTCACGCTGGGAGGGTGCTTGGCTTGCATCAATGAATTCCAGCCGTTTCTCTATCGTGGCGGCTTCAGTTTGACGGGACTGGCCACGGCCGCATTGCTCGCCGTGGCGGTGTCGCCGCGCGCCCGGCTGGTGCCGCGCGTGCTTTCGTGGGGGCCGTTGCGCTGGGTCGGACTGCGTTCGTATGGCATCTATCTCTGGCATTTCCCGGTGTTCATGCTCACGCGTCCGCAGTTGGATGTTCCGTTGGCTGGCTGGCTGCTCCTGACCGTGCGCTTTGGCCTGACCTTGGGCATCGCGGCAGCTTCTTATCGCTGGGTGGAAACCCCGGTGCGACAGGGCGCGCTTGACCGTGCTTGGAACAACTGGCGGTCCGCTCCAGTTGGCGACCAGCGCCGACTCGGACTGCGGTGGGCGGCGGCATCGCTACCCATCCTGGTGCTGGGTTTGACACTGGGGGTGTTTCTGCTGAAGGCCCAGGCACCGGCACCGCCGGATTATCTAAAACACAACCGGATGGCGGTTGGAAAACCTGCGAATATCAAACCCAAATTGGCGCGTTCCGTGATCCAGCGCGCGCCCGCAGCCAGTTCCAACGTCGTGCGCGTGCCATCAATTCCACCGGTCAAACCGGCGCCCGTGATCGTGACTCCGGACAATCAAGTTACCGCCATTGGCGATTCCGTCATGGAAGGCGTGGCCGATGAACTCAAGCAGGCTTTTGGCACCAACACCATTGTGGACGCGGATCAAGGCCGGCTGCCTTGGAATACCCCGGCCATTGTCAAGCATCTGCACCTGGCGGGGAAAATTCACGCGACCGTGATCCTGCACATTGGCAACAATGGGTTTCTGAGCGCGGAGGTTTTCAACGCGATCATGGCTGAATTCAAGGATGCCCGGCAAATCGTGGTCGTGAATCTGAAAGTTCCCCGCCCCTGGGAAAGCTTCAACAACCGGATGCTCGCCGCTGCCGTCAAGGCTTACCCCAATGCGGTGCTGGTGGATTGGCACGGCCTCATGGATGCCCGGCCCAAGTTGTTTTGGAAGGACGGCATTCACGTCCGCCCGGAAGGGGCCCGGGTCTATGCCGACCTGATGACGCAGGCGGTTCATCCGCGGTTGGCAATCAATCCCCCACAAACAACGGGGCTCATTCGCAAGTAGGCCGGCAGCGGAGTTGACCTGGATTCAAGCCTGAGTGGCGGCGGGCTTATCGTCGAGGCACTCGCGCACCAAGCGGACGAGGTCGCTGTAGGCGTAGGGCTTGGCCAGAAAACGTGAGTGGGTGCGGTCGAGAAATTCCGGGCTGATGACATCATCGGAATAACCGCTCGTGAAAATGACGTGCAGGCCCGGCTGTTCCGCGAGCATCCGCTGAGCGAGTTCCAGCCCCGACATGCCTTCGGGCATTTTCATGTCGGTCAGCAGCAGTTGAATTTCACTGCGGTGCGATTGCCAGACTTGCAGGGCTTCGCGCCCGGAGCCGGCTTCCAGCACGCGGTAGCCGCAGTCCGTGAGTATATCCCGCGCCATGTCGCGCAGCACCATCTCATCCTCCACCACTAGGATGCTTTCCGAACCACCGGCCACGGGTGTCACGTCCGCCGGTTTTTCAGATTCCACGGGCAGCGCTTCGTCGCAGGCGGGAAAATACACGGCAAACGTCGAGCCTCTGCCGACCGCGCTGAACACTTCCAGCCAGCCGCCGTGTTGACGCACAATGCCGAAGACGGTGGCCAATCCCAGCCCGGTGCCTTTGCCCACATCTTTGGTGGTAAAAAATGGTTCAAAGATCCGCGCCCGCACGGCATCCGTCATGCCGCAGCCGGTGTCGGTCACGAGCAGGCGCACGAACCGCCCCGGTCGCGCGTCGGGATTCCGTTCCGCGTAATTCAAATCTGCGTAAAATTCCTCGATGCTGATCGTCAGCGTGCCGCCCGCCGGCATGGCGTCGTGGGCATTGACGGCGAGGTTCATCAGCACCTGTTCGATCATGCCGGAATCGCCATAGACATTGGGCAAGGCCGGCGGCGCGTGGAATTCCAGCGCGATCGTTTCGCCCAGCAGCCGGCCCAGCATCTTGTTCATGTGGGTGACGATTTCCCGCAGATCCAGCACGCGCGGCTGCATCACATTCTTGCGGGTGAACATGAGCAACTGCCGGGTGAGTCCCGCCGCGCGTTCGGCGGCGCCATAAATCGCCAGCACCGGGTCCAGCACCCGCGTGGACAGGCTCGTTTCCGACAGCAGTTTGCTGGAGTGGCCCTGAATGATGGTGAGCATGTTATTAAAATCATGCGCCACGCCGGCGGCGAGCTGGCCGATGGATTCCATTTTTTGCGACTGCCGGAGTTGATCCTGCAAGTTCAGCCAATGGGTGATGTCCTCGCCATAGCAATGCACCACACCGCTGGCCGCCACCGGATGAAACCACCACGAGATCGTCTGTTCGTTGATCTTGGTGATGTGGTTGGTCTTGTTTTCGCCGGACGCAAGGCACTCCCGGACGAGCTGCTGGAGCGGTTCTGGCAACAGTTCACGCGGATGATTCCGGCCCACGGCCGCCGCCAGTTTCGCGGCGGCGACGTTGAAATAATTCACCGAGCCATCCGACGCCAGTTCCAGCGCCGCGTTGGGATTTTCTTTCACAAAGGTCGCAAGCTTTTCATTCTCGGCCTCGGCCTTGATGCGTTCGGTGCCCATGCCCACCACCGTGGCGATGGCCAGCATAAACTGGATTTCATCCGGCGAAAACTCGCGGCGATGCGTGGAGTGCGCCGCGAGCACGCCAAACGGCTTGCCCCGCGACGGGATCGCCACGGCAATGCCGCTGACCACGCCGAGTTCGTCCAGCAGCGGCGAGTGGCTGTAATTGGTTTCCTGGCTCCAATCATTGACCACGGACACTTCCCCGGTGTCCGCCGTCCACGCCATCTGCGACTGCTTGTTGCGGATGACAATGGTCTCACCGGTGGTTTTCGGGCTCCAGCCATAGACAGCCAGCGGATGCAGATGACCTTCGGGCATCCGCTGAAACAGCATCGCGTATTCCACGCCGAACATTTCCGCCACGCGATAAACCGCCTGTTCGTAGAGCACCTCCAGGCTTTTATTGGTCAGCGCGCACTGGCCCACCGCCGACACGGCCGTCTGCTGCATGGCGCGATTGAGCAACTTCTGATCGGCCTCGTCGTTCTTTTTCTGCCGTTGTTGGAGGGCGTCCGCCATCTCGTCAAATTTCTGCGCGAGCTGGCCCAGTTCGCCCAACACTGCTTGGAGTCCCGTGCGCGCCTGCAAGTCACCCTTCGACAGCCGCAGCACGGCTTGCATCAACACCCGGACCTGGCGCAAAATAAAGTGTTCGCCGCCATACCACGCCGCCATCAACGCCAGCAGGCCCACGCTGAAGCTCGCCCACGGCACGTTCAATGCATACGGCCGGAGCCAGCCCGGGGCATAATCCCAAAACCAATTTTGGTTAATGATGAACGTGAGCACCAGTGCGGGGGAAATCCACAAGAAGACGCTGGCAACAAGTTGCACGCGCACGCTCGAAAACCAATTTTTAAACTTGGACATCATTTCGACCAGCCAGAGTATAAATCAAGACGCGGTCGGTGCGAATAACTTTCAGTTCGTTCCGCCGAGCGCGGCCGCCCGGCCGCGCGGCAGCTTGCCCAGATGGAGCAGCAAAAATCCTTGCAGCCACAGCCGCAACTCCGCCACTTGCGCCGCCGCCGGCCGCACGCGGAAAATCTGCGGCCAGTCGTCGTTCGCCAGGCGCCGGGCAATTTGCTGCGCGCCGGGCGTTAGCCGTGATGCCGCCAGATCGGGCTCCAGTCCCAGTTCACGCAACAGCTTTAATTCAATGGCCAAGACCGTTTGCGGAATCGCCGCCGTCCCGCACAGCGCGGCCAAAAGTTGTTCCAGCAACGCCAAAATTCCCGGCAGCGGCGTGTCGGTTTCGGTGGCCTGCTCAATGAAGGCAGCCGCGTAGGCGGCTTGCTGCAATTTCAAAATGTCCTCGCGCAGCGGCCGGTGCGTCGCGCGCAATTTCACCTCGCGCAACGTGTGCAGATCGGAATGGCGGCTGCGGCTGAAGGAAAAGTCGGCGCTGTAAAATATGTCCAGCTTGCCGGCGAACGGCGATTTCGGCCGGCGCGCACCCTTGGCCACCGTGGCCAGGCGGCCCAATTCCGGCGTGAGCCAGTGGACAATGAGGCTGGTCTCGGTCAGCAGCCGCGTGCGCAGAATGACGCCATTGGCGGTTTCAATCATGGCCGTGAGGATGGAACTTGGTGGCTGGCATGACGCGGGTCGTAATCTGCGCGATCCTCTCTAATCCATCTTCGTTTCACTCGGCGCGATGGCGCCGAGGCTGACGATATACTTGATGCCGTCCGCCACGCTCAGGTCGAGCTTGGTCACTTTTTCCTCGGGCACGAGAATGAGAAAACCGGAGGTTGGGTTCGGGGTCGTGGGAATGAACACCGCCACCAGATTTTTGCCGGACTTTTTTTGCACTTCGCCCTGCGCTTCGTTGGTCAGGAAGCCGACCGAATAACTTCCCGCGCCGGGAAATTCCACGAGCACCACGGTCTTGAACGAATTCTTGTTTCCCGAAAAGGCCGCGTTGAGCTGTTTGATGGCGGCGTAAACTTTGTTGAGCAGCGGCACGTTCATCATCAGGGTGTCGAGCCATTCCAGCAGTCGTTTGCCGATGTAGTAACGCGCCAGCACGCCGACGATGGAAATCAAAATGACCGCCAGCACAAACGCCAGCACGCTCCAATACCAGAACATGTCACCCGAAACCGCATTCTCGTAGATGTCCTTTTTATCCAGAATGAACTTGAGGAAGAACAGCAGCGTGTCGGTGAAATTGGAAGCCGTGCGGAATAACCACGCCACAGCGGCCACCGACACGATGGCCGGCAGCGTCACCGCCAGGCCGGTGACGAAACTCGCGCGCCAGCGGGCAAAAAAAGTTTTTCTCACGCGCTGATTTTAGCTGCGGGCGAAAGTTGCGCGAGCGCAAACCGCTTGGCCAGCCGGCGCACCAGCCGGTTTTCCACGCGCTTCATCTTGCGCCGCAACGCCGGCGTCAAGTCGTCATGGCCGAGCAGGTGCAAAACACCGTGGACGTTGTAACGAACCACTTCCGCCTGCCAGCTCGTCCTGAATTCTCTCGCTTGGGCGATGGCGACATCCACGCACACAAACAGTTCGCCGTGAATGATATTTTTGTAGGCGCCGACGTGCGGCGGCTCTGACTTTTTATTTTTGAGACTCCTTTCGTCGCCGCCTTCAAAATCTGAGTGATCAAACGTGATCACATCCGTCGAGCCTTGGTGCTGAAGAAAGGCTTCGTTGATCAAGCTCATCTCCCGCGAACCTACGAGATTGATGCCCAGTTCCGCTTCCGTGATTTTTAATTCAAGGAACAACGAACTCACGATCTGCTTGAGCAGCCGCGTGTTGATTTTTTTCGTCCGCTGGCGGTTGGCAATGACGATGTTCATTTCTGGTATGGTAGCAGCGGACGTGAGGAGGCTCGGTTGAATTTTGATTTGAGCCTCGTCACCTCGGCTGCGACCGGTAAATTTTATTCCGCCTCAATGGTCCGGGCCTTGCCACGATGTTCCTCGTAGGCCGAGATGATGCGTTGCACCAGCGGATGCCGCACCACGTCGCGCTTGGAAAATTCCACGATGGCGATGCCCTCGGTCTTGTGCAGGGCGCGATGCGCCTCCACGAGGCCGGAATGTTTGTGCGACGGCAAATCCACCTGCGTCTCGTCGCCCGTGATGACCGCTTTCGAGCCGTGCCCCAGCCGCGTGAGAAACATCAGCATCTGCTCGGTCGTGGAATTTTGCGCCTCGTCCAGAATGATGAAGGCATTGTTCAGCGTGCGACCGCGCATGTAAGCCAGCGGGGCGATTTCGATGACGCCACGCTCCGTGAGTTTCACGATTTCTTCCGCCGGCATCATGTCCTGCAACGCATCATGCAGCGGCCGCAAATAGGGCGTGATCTTTTCGTAAAGATCGCCGGGCAAAAATCCGAGCGCCTCGCCGGCCTCGACCGCCGGACGCGTCAAGATGATCCGTGAAGTTTTCCCCTCGCGCAACGCCGACAGCGCCATGGCCACCGCCAGAAACGTCTTGCCCGTGCCCGCCGGGCCGATGCCAAACGTGATGTCGTGCTTGCGGATCGCATCAATATATTTTTTCTGTCCGACGGTTTTGGGCGTGATACCGGACTTGCGTTCGTGTGTTTGCACGCGGTCGCTCACCATGTCTTTCAACGTGGACGCGCCCTCGTGCTTCACGACATTCAGCGCGTGGGTGAACTCACGGTTCTTCACCGGCGAACCGGCCTGCAGCAGGTTTTGCAGCGATGAAAAAAGTTGTTTCGCGCGCTCAATGTTCTCGGCGGTGCCGTCGAGTTTGATCCAGCCTTCGCGCGCCGTGGCCTTGACGCCCAGCTCGGTTTCGAGCGCCGCCAAATTGCGCGGCTCGTGGTTGAACAGTTGTTGCGCAAACCGCGCGTTCTCGTAATGAAGGGTTTCAGTGGCCACAAATTAAATGGTTTATTTTGCAAGTTCCGCCCGCAGTTTCGCCGCGATTTCCTGGAGCGCATCCGGCACGACCCCCGTGCCGGCGATGACTGGCATGAAATTCGTGTCGCCGGTCCAGCGCGGCACGATGTGGATGTGCAGATGTTCCGCGATGCCCGCGCCCGCGACTTTGCCGAGATTAATTCCCACGTTAAATCCGTCCGGCTTCATTACCGCCGTCAGCGCATTAACGCAGCGGCGCGTGAGCTTCCAGAGGTCAGCGCCTTCGTCGTCCGTCAACCCATTCAGATCGGCGACTTCTTTGTATGGCACCACCATCAAATGTCCGCCGTTGTAGGGATAGCGATTGAGCAGCGCAAAGCAGGTGCGATCGCGCACGATGACATAATTCGCCTCGTCTTCAGAGGCTTGCGCGATGCGCGCGAAGAGACCCGTCTTGGCTTCCGGCTTGGGCGAGAGAATGTATTCGATGCGCCACGGGGCATGCAGTGATTCCATGGGCGCAGGGTAGTGGGCACGGCGGAGAAAGTCAAAACTGGTGGCAGCTACTGAACCCCGCTGCGGGATTGCCCAAGCGGAGCGACCCGACCGGGCGGCAGCGCCCACCGTCAACCTTTGATAAACGGCTTGAGCTGGGTGTCCAGATGCAGGATGTGGGCTTCGATCCACTGGCTGACGGTGTCGTGGAGGGTGGCCAGCACTTCGCGGCGGAAACCTTCAGCCTGGAAATGGGCTTTGAAGTTGCGGAAGAACGCCAGAAACTGGCTGTGGGCCTGTTTGTTTCTTTCGTGGCTCGGACAGCGAAACCGCTCCATGCACTGCTCCTCCTGCTTGAAATGTGTGTCCGCATAGTCCTCCAGAAAATCCACCAGGTTGATCATGAATTCACATTCCTCCCGGGTCGGATTGGTAATGGTCAACATTTCCTCCAGTCGGTTGATGTGGTCAATCAACGTCCGATGCTGCTGGTCCAGTTGGCTGGAACCGGTCGCAAACTTTTCAGTCCAGATCACCATATTGAAACGGTTCTGTCTCTTGCCAGAACATGGCTGCCAGCGAATGCCGCTCCGGTCCAGCTAATGTTATCAATCAGCATTTAGTGCGTGAAGATTCCACGAAAGCCGGCGGATGTCACCTGTTTTTTGTGCGAACTTAAATGTGCGCGGCGGCGGGGGTGAATTGCCGCTCATCCTCGGGCTTGCCGCCGCTGGCAGGTTCCTTTAGCGTGCGGGAACCTATGCCACTGCTGCTGCCCCAAGTTTCGCGCCGGGAATTCTTGAAACGCGCCGCGCTCGCCGGGGCCGCCACGGCGCTCGCACCCGCCAGCTTCGCCGGCATCTTCGGCAACGCGCGCGACCAACACACTTTTGCCTTCTTTTCTGACCCGCACATTGCCGCTGATGCCGCGCTGAAAAACAGCGGCGTCAACATGGCCGATAACCTCGCCGCCTGTGTGCGCGAACTCGCCGCGTGGCCGGTGAAGCCCGCCGCCGTCATCGTCAATGGCGACCTGCCATTCAAATCCGGCCTGCCGGAGGATTACGCAATGTTCGGAAAATTGATTGAACCGGTCCGCGCGCTGGCCCCGATGCATCTTTCGCTCGGCAACCACGATGAGCGGGAGAATTTCTGGCAGGCGTTTCCGCACGACGCCACCAAGTTGAAAACGGTTCCGCACAAGCAGGCGACCCGGTTTGCCAGCGCCCGCGCCAACTTGTTGCTGCTCGATTCGCTCGACGTCACGCTGGCCACGCCCGGCGAACTGGGCGCGGCGCAATTGGAATGGCTCGCCCGCGAACTGGCGGCGCGACCGGACAAGCCGGCGATCATTGTGGGGCATCATAATTTGCAGGCACCCGGCGGGCCGGCGGGTTTGAAAGACTCGGCCGCGTTGGAAGAAGTATTCGCGCGGCACCGGCAGGTGAAGGCCTACATCTATGGCCACACGCACAACTGGCACGTCGAGACGCACGCGAGCGGCGTGCAACTCATCAACCTGCCGCCGACCGGCTATGTGTTTAAAGAAGGTCGTCCGAGCGGCTGGGTGCGCTGCGCGCTGGCCCGCGACGGCGCGGAGTTTGAACTGCGTTCGCTCGATGCGAAACATGCCGAACACGCGCAAGTAAAGAAACTGCAGTGGCGCACGGGCTGAGTTCAAGGTCCGGAAAAGTCATGTCAGAGAAAAACGAATCCAATGGATCAAAGCACGGCTTCGTATTCGCAACGCTGCTGCTACTGCTGCCGGTTCTTTATGTTCTCAGCACCGGGCCCGTGGCGTGGAGCATGGACAAGACGCACCAGTTCGGCGGCTTGATTCCCAAGGAAGCCGTTGTTGATTTTTACAGCCCTGTAATCTGGCTGCACGACGATACTTTTTTCCACGATCCGCTTGACCGCTACTGGCGGTTTTGGGGAGTTTAATCCCAGCCGTTCGCCAATTCAACTCTTGCTCAAGCGTTCCACCGGCTTCTCGAAAAACATCCGGTGCGATTCTTCGAGGATGGCCGGGATGCGGTCGGCGAACGGGCTGTTTTTCAAGGCGGCAATCAAGTCGAGTTCCTTCAGCTTGGCCGCGTTCTCGCCGGGAAACCAATGCTCGGCCTGGCCCAGCAGGTTGTAGCGCATCTTGCCCCACGCGAGCAGGTCGAGCGGCTTGGCGTAGGTCCAGAGGCGGAGAATTTCCGAGACGTTGATCTGGCCGGGAACATCCACATAGTTTGGCAACCCTTCCGACCAGCGGGCGCACCAGTCGGCTCCCAGAACTTTTTCCAGTTCCGCGCGCAGCCGCTGTTCAATGGGCGCAATCGTCTGTGGAATCTCATCGTAATATTTCAGCGCCGCGACATGTTCGTCAAAATCCGTCGGCTTGGCCGCGCCACAGCTCAAGGTGTGAACCTCCGGGCGGTTGAGGCAATAGAGCCCATTGAACTGCATCGGCGTGAGCGGCGCGCACAGTTCGCTGATCTTCGGTCCCGGCTCCTGCAGTTTGCCGCCCTTGTCGTTCGGGCTGATGATGAAGACGCCCAGGTCGTGCTTCCGCGCAGCCAGCACGGCGGACCAGTTCAGGTCGTTGACGAAATACCAGTGCAGATTGACGTAATCGAATTCGCCGGTGTTGATGGCCTCCAAAATGATGTCCGTGGTGCCGTGCGTGGAAAAGCCGATGAAGCGGCAGCGGCCTTCCTTCTGCAATTTTCGGGCGGCGGCCAGGCAGCCGTTTTTCTGCAGCGACCAGTCGAGCGTCTCGCGGTGGTTGATGCCGTGCAACGACAGCAGGTCCACGTGGTCCAACTTCAAATAATTCATGGACTCGTCGAAGGTCTTGAGAAACTCCTCTGCCGTCGCTTTCGGCGAGACCTTCGTTTGCACGATCATTTTGTCGCGCGGCAATTTTGGCAGCAATGCGCCGAGCTGCATCTCGGATGTGCCGTAGCCGCGGGCCGTTTCGATGTGGTTGATGCCCAGTTCCAGCGCGCGGTGGATGCACGCCTCGAGATTCTCCTGGTTGGCGCGGGGGATTTCCGCCGGCGGCACATCCTGCCATTTGTGCTGGTAGCGCATTCCGCCACAGGAAATCACCGGCAGGTTCAATTCCGTCCGGCCAAAACGACGATACTTCATGGCGCGGAAAATAGTTCCGTCTGACGCGGAAGGCAAGCCGTGGGAAATTAAATCAAATTGCGCGGCGAGGCGGTTTTCGTTAGCGTCTCGGCCTTCGATTTTACGATTTAATTTTTATGGCCCTACTCAACGACAATTTTCTCAAACTCAAAGCCGGCTATCTGTTTCCCGAAATCGGTCGGCGCGTGAAGGCGTTTTGCGACGCGAATCCCGAGGCGGCCAAGCGGCTCATTCGCTGCGGCATCGGCGATGTGACCGAACCGCTGCCGTTGAGCGTGATCTCCGCGATGCACAAGGCCGTGGACGAAATGGCTGTGCGCGAAAGCTTCAAGGGCTACGGACCGGAGCAGGGCTACGAATGGCTGCGCAGCGCGATTGCCAAGAATGATTTCCGCGATCGCGGATTGGAAATTGCCGACGATGAAATTTTTGTCAGCGACGGCTCGAAGTGCGATTGCGGCGCGATCCTCGACATTCTCGGATCAAAAAATAAAATCGCCATCAGCGATCCGGTTTATCCCGTTTACGTGGACACGAACGTGATGGTGGGCCACACCGGCGAGGCGAACGAAGCGGGCGCATATGCCAAGCTGGTTTATCTGCCGTGCAAGCCGGGCAATGATTTCATCCCCGAGCCGCCGAAGAAGCATGTGGACGTGATTTATCTCTGCTCGCCCAACAATCCGACCGGTGCCGCCGCCACGCGCGAACAGTTGGCAGCGTGGGTCAACTACGCGCTCGAACATAAGTCCGTGATTTTGTTCGACGCGGCTTACGAGGCTTACATCACCGATCCGGCGCTGCCGCATTCCATTTACGAAATTCCCGGTGCGCGCGAATGCGCCATCGAGTTCCGCAGTTGCTCGAAGAACGGCGGCTTCACCGGCGTGCGCTGCGCCTGCACGGTCGTGCCCAAAACGCTGCTCGCGCAGACCAAGACTGGCGAGTTCAAGCCGCTGCATCCGCTGTGGAATCGGCGCATGACGACGAAGTTCAACGGCGTGAGTTACATCGTGCAGCGCGCGGCGGAAGCACTCTATTCGCCCGAAGGCAAGGCGCAGGTGCAGGCGCTCATCACTCATTATCTCGGCAACGCGGAAGTGTTGCGCAAAGGTGCAAAGAAAGCCGGGTTGAAAGTTTTTGGCGGTGTCAATGCGCCTTACATCTGGGTGCGCACTCCAAAAGGCGTCTCTAGCTGGCAGGCGTTCGACAAAATTCTCGCCGATGCCAACGTGGTGATCACGCCCGGCTCCGGCTTTGGTTCCAAGGGCGAAGGATTCTTCCGCATCAGCGCCTTCAACAGCCGCGCCAACGCCGAAGAAGTCGCGCGGCGGTTGCAGGAATTGAAGTGGTGAAAGGAGCAAGCGGCAAGCTTCAACATCCAAGCACCAGAGGAATTCCAAACCTCAAGCTCCAAACCGGTGCGAACGGGGCGCGTTTGGTTATTGGGGCTTGAATGTGCTTTGGGGCGTGGAGCAGGGGATTCGGAGCTTCACGCTGGCTGCTGTTCCGACTGCAATTCCGCCGCCGTATCGCGCCAGTCATTGAGCCGGTCGGCGACGCCGATTTCCTCGAGATAATCCAGATTCAAGTTGGCGGCTTCGGAGGTATCGCACAGCGCGTTTGCCACATGGACCGCGGTGAGGGCGCTGAATTTCTTCAGGTCGGTCTTTTCCGGCGCGTAACGAAACGCCACGGCTTCCACAATCGCTGCGGGCAGTCCCCACAATCCGAACAGATAAGCGGCGAGGCCAGTGTGCGTCGCGCCGAAGATTTCGAGTTCGGCCTCATGCAGTGGGATTTTTTCCTGCGCCGCCAGTGCCAGCGCCTTTTCAAACTCCACCGGGAGGCTTTCGGCGAGCATGAGCTGGCCGATGTCGTGCAACATGCCGGCGGTGAAGGCGTCTTCGGACTCGGTGAACTCGGCGCGTTCCCGGCGCATGATGGTGCGGGCCAGATCGGCGCATTTCATCAGGTGCGTCCAGAGGGCGTCGGCTGAAAAATGTTTCAACTGGCCGGGTTTGAAGCTGGAAAAAACTTGCGCGGACAGAGTCAGGGAACGCACGGTGGTCATGCCGAGTTGCTGCACGGCTTCGACCGGGTCGGAGATTTTTTCCGGCAGCCCCAGCGCGGCGGAGTTGACGACTTGGAGGATTTTCGCGGTGATCGCCGGATCTTTGGCGACAATTTTGGCGATGTTTTCGATGGAGGAAGTGGGCGATTCGATTTCGCGGATGATGTCCAAATAGATCATCGGAAAGCTGGGCAGGGTCCGCATTTTCGCGGCGAGGCCGCGCAATTTATCGTCCTTCAAGTAAGCGTCGAGGCTGACGATGCGGGCGAGCGTGGCTTTGAGGGTTTTGACTTCGAACGGTTTGGGAATGAACAGGTGCGTGCAGTGCAGAGAATCTGCGGCTTCCGCCTGGTCGCTGACGCCGGAGATGATGATGCGGGAGGTTTGCGGGTAAAGTTTGCGGACTTCGGTGAGCAGTTCGATGCCGCTCATGCCGGGCATCTGCATGTCGGAGGCAACCACGTCGAAAGGCGCCTGCCGCAGCAGTTCCATCGCGATCTGGCCATCGGCGGCGGTGGTGGTTTCCCATCGGTCGCTTTCGTCGGAAAGCATGATGCCGTAAAGCTGGCGCAGGACTTCGTTGTCTTCAACGAACAGGATTCGTTTCATTCGGAATCACAGTTAGATAAGGCAAGCGCGGCAAAATGTCAGGTAATTTCTCATTGCGGCACGAGGTTTGTTTGTTACTATGCACCTCCGCTTTTTGTTTAGCGGCTGAACTTTAACCAACCAAACGAATTTATGTCACAGCACCGCAGTCTCCGCGCCGCCTCCACTCTCGGTGGCAAGCGCAATGTCCTCAAGCGTTTCGAGCGCACCGCGCTGCTCGAAAAACGCGGCCATCGCAAAGCCGGGGACAAGATCACCGGCCTCCGCAAAACCAAGCCGGACGCCTAAGCGGTGCCGGGTGACGGGTGGCGAGTGACGCGAAATCCCCCGCAACTTGTTACTGGCCACTTGGCGCGCGTCATTCTTGTGGTTCGCCTCCAAAAATTTCTCGCTGACGCCGGGGTGGCTTCGCGCCGCGCCGGGGAACAGATCATTCTGGACGGGCGCGTCAGCGTCAACGGCCAGAAAGTTGTTCTGCTCGGCACGAAGGTTGACCCTGACCACGACCGGGTTTCACTGGACGGCAAAACCCTCAACGTCAGCAAAAAGATCTACCTTGCGCTGCACAAGCCGACCGGCTGCGTGTGTTCGCACAATGACGAACTGGGCCGCCCGACGATTTACGAACTGCTGCCGAAAGAATGGGGCAAGGTGAATTCCGTCGGCCGTTTGGATTACAACAGCGAAGGATTGATTTTTCTCACCAATGATGGACAATTCGCGCTGCGGCTGACGCATCCGCGCTACGGCGTCCGCAAAAAATATGTGGCGACTGTCGAGGGCGAGGTGACCGGTGAAATGCTCGCCGACTTCAAACGCGGCGTTTGGCACCACGGCGAAAAGCTCCAGGCCCAGGCCGCGCGGATCGTTTCGGCCAACCGGAACAAGAGCGTGGTGGAACTGGAATTGAGCGAAGGCAAAAACCGCGAAGTGCGGCGATTGTTTGAATCGCAAAATCTGGCGGTGAAACGGCTACAGCGGATTCAGATTGGCAAGATTAAACTGGCCGAATTGAAGCCCGGCCGCTGGCGAACGTTGAACGAGACGGAAATTAAGACTTTGATTTCAAATATATGAAAATGAGTTGTTGGCTGGTTATCGGAATGAGCGTGGCCACCGGCGCGCTGGCACAGGTCAAAACAAATTCACTGCCGCCCATCCCCGCGCCGCTCACGGCTCTGCCGGTGGCGGTGGCGACGCCGGTTCCGGCGGTCACCAACCCGCCGGCCAAGAAAGCCGCCGTTCCCGCCGCCAAGCACAAGAAAACGGTCGTGGCCAAGAAAGCGGCGGCGCCGAAAGCAGTCGTGCCGCAGAAAACTTCCTTTGCCGCCCCCACGGTCGCCTTGATGCCCGGCGCGGCGGAAGTTGCGGTGGACAATCTGAACGTGCGCGGCCAGGCCGGCCTCAAGGGCGAATTCATCACCCACATCAGCAAAGGCAGCACGGTCAATGTTCTCAGTCAAATCAATCTCGACAAACCCAAGACCGGCGAACCCGCCGCCTGGGCGAAAATTTCCCTGCCGACCAACGTGCTGGTCTGGGTGCATTCGCAGTTCATTGACGCCACCAACAAAACGGTGCTGCCGAAGAAACTGAATCTGCGCGCCGGACCGGGTGAGAACTACAGCGTGTTGGGCGCCATCGAACACGGCACCGCCGTCACCCCGGTGACAATGAAAGGCACCTGGACGCAAATCGAACCGCCGACTACCGCCTATGGTTTCGTGGCCGCGACGTATTTGAAACAAGCTGCGTCCGGAACGATGGTGCCGACCAACATTCCGGCTTCGGCGGAAACGGCCGTCACGCCCATCGCGCCCATCCCCGAACCGCCGCCCGCCACCACCGTGGTGGAAGCGCCGGCCATTGTGACCTTGCCGCCGCCGACGGTGCCCGAAACCCATGTGGTTCCCGCCGTGCCGCCGCCCGCCCCGGTGGTTCCGACGATTGCGCCGGTGGTGGCCGAGACGAACATCATTGCGGTTGACACCAATCCGCCGCCGCCGCGCATTGTGACGCACGAAGGCTTCGTGCGCCCCTCCGTCAGCATTGTGGCTCCGACCTATTATGAACTGTGCGACCCGGTCAACAACAAGGCCATCAATTATCTCTACAGCACCACCACGAATTTGAATCTGGCCCGCTACAACGGTTATCAAATCGTTGTGACCGGCGAAGAAGGTTTGGATGCCCGCTGGCGGGATACGCCCATGCTGACCGTTCAGCGCATCTACGTTCTCTCCACCAATTCCCCGAGTTCTCGTGGCAGCAAAACGCATTGACGGTCGCGCCATTGCCGCGCAAATCCAGGCTGAACTCGCCGCGCGCGTCGCCGCCTTGAAGACGCGTGGCGTCACCCCGGGATTGGCTTTCGTTCGCGTGGGCGAAGATCCCGCGTCGAAAGTCTACGTCGGGCGCAAGGAAAAAGCCTGCGCTGAACTGGGCATAATTTCCGAGACGCATGTCCTGCCGGAGAAAACTTCCGAGGCGGAACTCCTGGCGCTGCTGGCCAAATTAAACGCCAATGTCCGGTTGCACGGCATTCTCGTGCAAGCGCCGCTGCCGAAGCAGATTTCCGAATCCACAGTTTTCTCCACCGTGCTGCCGCAAAAAGACGTGGATGGTTTTCATCCGGTGAACGTCGGCAAGCTCATGCTGGGGGACGCGACCGGTTTCCGTCCTTGCACGCCGGCGGGCGTCATGGAATTGCTGGCGCGTTCCGGCGTGAAAACCGACGGTGCGGAAGTCGTCGTGCTTGGGCGCGGCAACATCGTCGGCAAACCGTTGGCGGCGCTGCTTTGTCAAAAAGGCAAGGGCGCGAATGCCACCGTGACGATTTGCCACTCGGCCACGCGCGACATCAAAACGCACTGCCTGCGCGCGGATATTTTGATCGCCGCGATGGGTGTGGCGGAATTTGTGAAGGCCGACATGGTCAAGCCCGGTGCCGTCGTCATTGACGTGGGCGTCAACCGCGTGCCGGATGCGAATTCCAAAACCGGCACCAAACTGGTCGGCGATGTGGCTTTTGCCGCCGTGGAAAAAGTCGCCGGCTTGATCACCCCCAATCCCGGTGGCGTCGGCCCGATGACCATTGCGATGCTTTTGCAAAACACGGTTCGTGCGGCCGAAAATTCTATCAACTAAAAACTCTCAACTCTCAAACCAATGCAACCCACCCGAATTCTCCCCGATCTTCAATGCTCGCTCATCTGCGAGGAAGTCCGCCAGGAAGCCAATGGCAACTTGTTCCTCATCGGGGTCGTGAATTTCATCCGCGTGCCGCAACTGCCCATCGTCGCCGGCCGCATCTGCCTCTTCAACCGTTGGACGGCGGGCATCGGCCAGTTCAACGAAACCATCCGCCTCATCGCGCCTGACCAGACGACGGTGTTGAACAAGGGCGAAATGAAATTTGAGCTGCGCGACCCCGCGCTCAGCGCAACGAACGTGATGTTTTTCGGCCAGGTCAAGTTTGAGGTCGCCGGCACGTATTACATCGAAGTCCTCGTGGATGATGTCATGAAACTCCGCTACCCGGTGCCGGTCGTGCTGGCCCCCGCGCCGAACCAGCCGGCGGCTCCCGAAAAACAAGGCTGATTTTTCGGTGCGCTCTGTGGCATCATCCGCTGCGTGAGCGCGTTCACCGAACCGAGTTTTGCCTGGGAGCCCATCACGCCGCGCGGCGTGGGGGCTTTTGCCCGCGCCTCGTTCGAGCGCTTGTTCATCATGCAGGCCGTCTTCGCCATCATAGCGGCGTCGGCAGTTGTTTGGTTCCTCCACGACGGAGTTTTTCCCACGCTCGACACCGCCGTCAACGCGCTGCCCGAGGCCGGCGAAATCCGCAACGGCCAGCTTGACTGGCGCGGCGACTCGCCGGTGTTGCTCGCCGAAGGCGATGTGCTCGCCTTCATGGTGGACCCACAGCACGGCGGCACCATTCGCTCGCCTGCCGATTTTCAATTTGAATTTGGCCGGGATACCCTGCGCATTGTATCGCTGTTTGGTGAGACCGAGGTGGAATATCCACGAGGTTGGACCTTTGCCGCAAACAAGCGCGAAGCGCGGCCAGCCTGGGGCGCGTGGTCGCCGGAGATTCTCGGCCTTGCCGCCCTCGGAACTTTTTTCGGCCTGTTGCTCATCTGGGCCGTGCTCGCCACGTTTTATTTTCTGCCCGTCTGGCTGGTTTGCTTCTTTGTCAACCGCGACTTGAGCCTTGGTGCTAGCTGGAAGCTTGCCGCCGCCGCGCTCATGCCTGGTGCGCTGCTGTTGTCGCTCGCCATCGTGCTTTATGACCTGGCCTTTTTTGACCTGGTGCAATTCTGCTTTGCGTTCGGCATGCACCTGGTCATCGGCTGGATTTATATCTTCGTCAGTCCCATGTTTTTGCATCGCGCCCTGCCGAAGGAAAAAGGGAATCCCTTTTTGCCGACAGCCAATTGACACCGCCGCCCGGCGTCTCTAGCCTGTGCGTTCATGTCGAAACTGCCGTTTGAACTCCTGCTCGCGCTGCGCTATCTGCGCCCGCGACGGACGTTCGTTTCCATCATCACGCTGGTCTCCATCGTTGGCGTGGCGCTGGGCGTCGCGGTGTTGATCATCGTCATCAGCGTCATGAGCGGGTTCGACCACGATCTGCGCGAAAAAATCCTTGGTTTCAACGCCCACCTCACCGTCACGCAGACCGACGTGCCGATCAAAAATTATGCGCAAACCGCGGCCACCGTGGCGTTGAACAAGAATGTCAAAGGGGTCTCGCCTTTCATCTTCGGGCCGGTGCTGGTGGAAACGCAGGGCGACACCAACCACACGCCCAAGCAGGACGCGCCGATGCTGCGCGGCATTGATCCGGCAACCGAAAGCAAGGTCAGCGAGCTGCCGCGTCAGGTCATCGCCGGCAAATTCGATTTGAGCGGGCACGGACTCATCGTCGGCGCGGGTTTCGCGCACAGCCTGAAACTGCAGATCGGCGATCATCTTTCCATCTTTTCCGCCAGCGAGATCAATAAAATCCGCGACGCAATCAAGAACAAGGAGGACGTCTCTATTCTGCCGGGCGATTACGAGGTGCGCGGCATTTTCGACACCGGCTATTACGAATACAATGCGCGGGTCATCGTTACCTCGCTTGAAAACGCACAGGATTTGTATGGTCTGGAGGATTCCGTTCACGGCTTGTTTGTGACACTGAACGATCCCTATCAAGCCGATGAAGTGAGTCAGCAACTGACGAAATCGCTGGGCGAAGACTTCTATGTCAGCACCTGGATGGAGCAGAGTTCGGGCATCCTCAACGCGCTCATCGTGGAAAAGAACGTGATGTTCTATCTCTTGTTCTTCATCGTGCTGGTCGCGGCGCTGTGCATCCTGAGCGCGCAGATTACCTTCGTCATTCAGAAGACCCGCGAGATCGGCATGTTAAAAGCGCTCGGCGCGAGCAAACTGCAAATCTCCGGCATCTTCCTGTTCCAAAGCGCCATCATCGGCGTCATTGGCGTCACGTCCGGTTTCGGCCTCGGCATGTTGGCCGTGCGCTATCGCAATGAGTTTCTGCATCTGATGCGGAGTGCGACCGGCTGGGAATTGTTTCCTGCGTCGGTCTATGGCTTCGGTGAATTGCCCGCGCTGATCACGCCGGGCGATGTGGCGGTGATTTGCGTTACCTCGTTTGTGATTTGCCTTCTGGGCGGACTGCTGCCCGCGTGGCGTGCCGGCCGGTTGAAACCCGTGGAGGCCTTGCGTTATGAATAAAGTGGAAAACATCGAACATTCAACCTTCAACAACCAACATCCATTGAACCGTGGATGCGCGTCGCTTTGGATGTTCGGTGTTGAATGTTGGTGGTTGAATGTTTCCCCTTTGGCCACGGAAATTTTGTCATGAGCGATCTCATTCTGTCCGCCCGCAGACTTAAAAAAACCTACGTCGTCGGCAAACGCACGTTGGAAGTTCTGCGCGGCGTGGACCTGGAAATTCCGCGCGGCGATTTCGTGGCGTTGCGCGGCGCGTCGGGCACCGGCAAAAGCACGCTGCTCCATCTGATCGGCGGACTCGACACGCCGAAGGCCGGCGAAATCATTTATAACGGCGAAAATCTCGCGGCGTATTCGGAAAGCCGCCTGACGAAATTTCGCAATCGCAGCGTCGGCTTCGTCTTTCAGGCCTATCATTTACTGCCCGAACTCACCGCGCTTGAAAACGTCTGTCTCACCGCGCGGATCGCCCGCCTGCCGGCGGCGGCGGCCGAAAAACGCGGCCGTGAATTGCTGGCGCGCGTCGGCCTCGGCGAACGGCTGGAGCACAAGCCCTCCGAACTTTCCGGCGGAGAACAGCAGCGCGTCGCCATCGCCCGCGCGCTCGTCAATGAACCGGAATTGCTGCTGGCCGACGAGCCGACCGGCAACCTGGATTCGCACACCGGCGGCGAAATCATCGAACTGCTCAAGGGGCTGCGGGCCGAAAAGCAAATGACTTTGATCATCGCCACACACGACGCCAAGGTTGCCGCCACCGCGCCGCGCGTGATCGAGCTGGTGGACGGGCTGATTATCTGAACTCGTCGGCGGCGACGTGAGGAGTCTCTAATTTATCTGATGCCGCGTGACCTCGACTCCTACCAATTAAGAACATGAGCCAAGCCTACTGGGAATCCCGTTATCAAGCCGCCGACATGCCGTGGGAGAAAGGGGCCGCGTCGCCCGGCTTGGTGGATTTTCTCGCGGCGCATCCCGAACTGCCCCGCGGCACCGTCTGCGTGCCCGGATGCGGCACCGGCCACGATGCCCGCGAATTCGCCGCGGCCGGTTTTGCGACCTTCGGTTTTGACATCGCGCCGAGCGGGATTCTGTTGGCCCAGGAGAAAACGAAACAAGCCGGTCTCGAGGTCACGTTTCAACTCGCCGATTTTCTGCACGATGAGCCGCCGCAGAAATTCGACTGGCTGTTTGAACATACTTTGTTCTGCGCCATCCAACCTAAGGAGCGCGAGGAATATGTTCGCGCGGTGCGGCGCTGGCTGAAGCCGGATGGCAATTATCTCGCGGTGAATTATCTGATTCCCGACGTGGACGGGCCGCCGTTCGGCACCACGCGCGAGGAAATCCGGCGCTGGTTTTCGCCGCACTTCGACCTGCTGGCCGAATGGGTGCCGCGCTCGTATCCCAACCGCACCAACAAAGAACGGATGTTTTGCTGGCGGCGGAAAGCGAGTTAACCGGCGCGCGCGTCGCCATGGAACTCTGGCCGCCGGAAAGCGGTTTGAAAAATTAGCCGCCGCCGTTACTATTCTGCCATGCTTGAAGATCGTGACTATATGCGCCAGCCGGAATATCGCGACCCGATGTTCCGCGCGCCGGGTTGGTCTTGGACGCTGGTGCTGCTCATCGCCTACGCGGTGGTTTTTGTCGCGGAAATTCTCGTCTCGCCCGTGCCCCGGCGGCTGATTCCTGGCAATGCCTTTTGCGACACCTACCTCGCGCTCAGCAAAGAAGGAATTGAGCATGGCTTCGTCTGGCAACTCCTGACCTACCAGTTCATGCATGCGGGGTTGTTGCATCTGTGCTTTAATGCTTGGGCCATTTACGCGTTTGGCCGCGAACTGGAGCGGTTGCTCGGTGGCAAAAGGTATCTGGCGCTGATTTTCGCCAGCGGCGTGGTGGGCGGTGTCTTTCAAGTCCTGACCGCCATCCTTTGGCCGCAATTATTTGGTGGCTCGGTGGTGGGCGCGTCGGCGTGCGCCTTCGGCCTGGTGGCCGCCTTCGCCATGATCTTTCCCGAGCGCGAACTGATGATTCTGGTGGCCTTTGTGATTCCCGTGCGGTTGCGGGCCAAAACTCTGCTGATCATTTCCGCCGTGCTCGCTGTCGCCGGCATCGTCTTTTCGGAATCGGTTCTGGGCGGCAACGTCGCCAACGCCGCGCATCTCGGCGGCATGGCGATGGGCTGGTTTTTTGTGCGTAAAATTCTGCAAGTCGACTGGTCCCGGCTGACGGGAAAAATGCGCCCGGTCAAGCAAAACGAACCGCGCCGCCCATCGGTGCAACCGCAGCCTGAGAAATCTGAAGCCAATTTTTTGGAAGCAGAAGTGGACCCGATCTTGGACAAAATCTCCGCCCACGGCATCCAAAGCCTGACCGCCCGCGAACGCGAGATCCTGGAATCGGCGCGCAAGAAAATGACCCGCTCCTGAGCCGCCCATGCCCGCCGCAAAACTTCACGGCCAGGCCGTCCGCACGCTCGTGTTCTGCACGTTTTTATGGGCGTTGAGCTTTCCCGCGATGAAGGCGCTGTCGCTGGAGCAGCACACGCTGCTGCCCGACGCGGGCAGTTGGTTCTTCACTTCGCTCGGGGTCATGTATCGTTTTGGCGCGGCGGGACTGGTGCTGCTCTTGTTCAATGTTGCCGCGCTAAAAACCATTTCCCGCCGGGAGACGGAGCAGGGAATCGCGCTCGCGGTGTTCGGCGTGGCCGGAATTCTTTTCCAGATGGACGGACTGGCTTACACGCTCGCCTCCACGTCCGCCTTTCTGACACAGGGCTACTGCGTGTTCATCCCCATGTGGGGGCTGATCATCCACCGCCGGCATCCCTCGCTGAAAATTTATTTAAGCACGCTCCTCGTGGTCATCGGCGTGGCGGTGCTCGCGGAGATCAACTTCCATTCGTTCAAATTGGGCCGCGGTGAAATCGAAACACTGATCGCCTCGGTTTTGTTCACCGGGCAAATCCTGCTGCTCGAGAATCCGCGCTACGCGGCGAACCGCGCCGGCAATTTTTCGACCGTGATGTTCCTGGCGATGGCGCTGCTCTGCCTCCCGCTCGTCTGGGCGACCGCCCCAAACGCCGCCGCCGGTTTGCACGCTTACTCTTCGCTGATGGCCGTTGGGCTGATGGCTTCGCTCGTCGTGTTCTGCACGGTTTTCGCTTACACGCTGATGAACCGTTGGCAACGCCATGTGACCGCCACGGAAGCGGGCTTGATTTATTGCATCGAACCGGTCGTCGCCAGCGCGCTCGCGCTGTTCCTGCCGGGTTGGTTGTCGCACTGGGGCAACATAAATTACGGCAACGAACAGCTCACCTGGCGGCTGCTGCTCGGCGGCGGACTCATCACGGCGGCGAACGTATTGCTGCAATCGCGCTGGCTCGAAACGGAAACCCCGAAAACTTGAATGCGTGCGGTGGCTCCTTTCAAGCCGGCAGTCTGGAGCGAATCGCTTTTGCCAAAACTTTTTTTGAACGTTTTTTTGGTTAATTGTCAAACATCACCAAAGCGTGAAAGATGCTTGTAACCATGTGTGTTTCCAGTGCGCCACGCCAAAATTGACCTTCGGTTGTCATGATAAAAGTTCAGAACCTGACCAAGATATTTGGAACCAAACGGGCGGTGGACGGAATTTCTTTTTCCGTTGAACGCGGCGAAGTGCTGGGCTTCCTCGGTCCGAACGGCGCGGGTAAATCCACGACCATGCGGATGATCACCGGCTTCCTGCCACCCACCAAAGGCTCCATCACGGTCGGTGGCCACGACATCGTGGAGCAGCCGATTCCCGCCAAAAAGCTCATGGGCTATCTCCCCGAAAACGCTCCCGCCTACACGGACATGACCGTGTATGGCTTTCTGGATTTTGCGGCCGAGATTCGTGGCCTGCGCGGCGATGCCAAGAAGTCCGCCATCAACCGCGTCGTGGAATTGTGCTTCCTGAACTCCGTGCTGCATCAAAACGTGGACACGCTTTCCAAAGGCTACCGGCACCGCACCTGTTTCGCGCAATCCATCATTCACGATCCGGACATCCTCGTGCTGGACGAACCGACGGATGGTCTCGACCCGAATCAGAAACATGAAATCCGTCAGCTCATCCGCCGAATGGGCGAGAAGAAGGCGATCATTTTTTCCACGCACATTCTTGAAGAAGTGGACGCGGTTTGCTCGCGCGCCATCATCATTGATCGCGGCACGATTGTGGCGAACGGCACGCCGGCGGAGTTGCGGCGCAAGTCCGAGTGGGCTGGCGCGGTGACGTTGCGGTTGAACAACGTGGCCGAAGCGGCGGTGCGGCAGAAGTTGAATCAACTGCGCGCGGCCAAAAAAATTTCAATGACGACGAATGGCGATCGCGTGACGGTGACGGTTTATCCGCGGGTCTTCGGCGACGGTGATCTGACGCGCGAAGTCATCGAGGCCACGAGTGGCTGGCCGGTGGAAGAGCTGCGCACGGAGGAAGGTCGTCTGGACGAAGTCTTCCGCAGTCTCACGATGCCGGACACGAAAAATTAAATCCGAAACTCGAATTTCGAAATCCGATTATGAATCCCGTTGGCAACATTAAAACCATTGCGAAGCGTGAACTACGGGCCTATTTCGCATCGCCGGTGGCGTATGTGTTCATCGTCATTTTCCTGCTGTTGAACGGATTTTTCACGTTCATGATCGGCGGATTTTTCGAGCGCGGCGAAGCGTCGCTCGCGAACTCGTTTTTCAACTGGCACCCGTGGTTCTACCTGTTTCTGGTGCCAGCGGTCGGCATGAGGCTGTGGGCGGATGAACGTCGTGTCGGCACCTTGGAATTGTTGCTGACGATGCCCATCGCGCCGTGGGAAGCCATCGTCGGAAAATTCGTCGCGTCCTGGCTGTTTCTCGGTCTCGCGCTGGTGCTGACGTTTCCGGTCGTGCTGACGGTGAATCATCTCGGCAGCCCGGACAACGGCGTCATTTTCGCCGCGTATGTCGGGAGCTGGCTGATGGCGGGCGCGTATCTGGCGGTGAGTTGCATCACGTCGGCCATCACGCGCAGCCAGGTGGTGAGCTTCATCATCTCGGTGGTCGCGTGTTTGTTCCTGATTCTTGCGGGCTTTCCGCCGGTCATCAATCTGCTGCAAAACCTGACGAACAACTGGCAATGGCTCGTGGATGTGGTCACTTCGTTCAGCGTCATTACGCACTTCGAAGGATTTCAAAAAGGCGTGCTCGATTCGCGTGACGTGATTTTCTTCCTGTCGGTGATCGGGTTCTCACTGTTCACCACCAGCGTGATTTTGCGAACGCATCGCACCAACTAATTTTAACCACGGATGAACACGGCTAAAAAAATCGCTCAAGGGTTTAAGCGTCGGATTGTTGACGCAGAAACGCCTCGACGCATCGCGCCTGAACGCTTTAATGCCTTGGCGTTTTGTTCTTATCCGTGTTTATCCGTGTCCATCCGTGGTTACTGATTGAATATGCAAAAGAAGTCGCTCGAAACTATTCTCTATTCCACCGCCGGCATCGGCGTGATGCTGGTAATGATTGTCGCGGTCAACGTCATCTTCGGCGCGAAGCCGGTGCGCGTGGACATGACGCAAGAAAGAGCTTACACGCTGTCCGCCGGCACGAAGGCGGTGCTCAAGAAACTGGACACGCCGATCAAAGTGCGTTTTTATTGCACACAAAGCGAAACGGCCACGCCGGAATCGGTTTATCTGAAAAGCTACGCGCGCAAGGTGGAAGACTTGTTGCAGGAATACAAACAGATTGCCGGCAAAAATCTGCTCATCGAGAAATATGATCCGCAGCCGGACTCGGACGCGGAAGATTCCGCGCGGCTCGACGGCCTGGAACCGCAGCAGCTTAATCTCTACGACCGCTATTATCTCGGCCTCGCCGTGAGTCTCGCGGATGAGCGCGTGGCGATTCCGTTCCTCGCGCCGAATCGCGAGAAGTTGTTGGAATACGATCTCACGCGCGCCATCGCCCGCGTGTTCACGCCGGAGAAACCCACGGTGGGCGTGATGAGCGCGTTGCCAGTGTTCGGCGAGCCGAGCAATCCCATGATGATGCAGATGGGCCAGCAAGGCGCTCCGCCGTGGACGCTCATCGAACAATTGAAGCAGGACTTCACCGTGAAACGCGTGGAGATGACGGCAGATAAAATTGACGACGACGTGAAAGTTCTGCTGGTTATTCATCCGAAAGAAATATCCGACAAGGCGCAATACGCGATTGATCAGTTCGTGCTCCGTGGCGGGAAATTGATCGCCTTCCTTGATCCGCAATCGGCAACCGCGAGCCGTCAACAAAACCCGATGATGGGCGGTCGTGGCGATTCGGCATCCTCATCGCTGGACAAATTATTGAAGGCTTGGGGCGTGCAGTTCGATACGAGCAAAGTCGTGGCGGATTTGAATTTCAAAATGCAATTGCGCAATCGCACCGGCCAGCCGATGGATGCGCCCGCATGGCTCGGCCTCACGGCAGAAGGCATCAATCACGACGACATCGCGACGAGTCAGATTGATAACATCTGGCTGCCGATGTGTGGCGCGTTCATCGGCACACCGAGCGCCGGCCTCAAGGAAACCGTTTTGCTCAACAGCACCAAAGAGGCGCAGCTCGTGGATGGCTTCATGGCGAACATGGACGGTGGCAGTTTGCGCGAGGGCATCAAGCCTGCCGGTGTGAATTACAAGCTTGCCATCCGCCTGGACGGGAAATTCAAGACCGCTTTCCCTGACGGCGCACCGAAAGATGCGAGCGACACGAACAGCGTGGCCAAGGCGAGCGATTCGTTGAAGGAATCGAAAGTAGATACTTCCGTGGTGCTGTTCGGCGATTCAGATTTTATCGCCGATGAATTTTCGCTGCGCAAAATGGACAGTCCGTTCGGCCAGATGGTGAGCCAGTTGAATGCGAATTTGAATCTCGCACAGAACGTGGTCGAGCAGATGGCCGGTGACAGCAATCTCATTGGCGTGCGGAGTCGCGCGGCGCTGGCGCGGCCGTTCACCCTCGTGAAAAAGATGGAAGCCGAAGCGGAATCACGCGGCCAGGCGAAGGTTTTGGAATTGCAAAAAAGCTTGGAAGAAACGCAGCAGCGCTTGAGTGAGCTTCAGCAGCAGCGGCAGGACAAGGATCAGCGTTTCATTTTGTCCGCCGAGCAGAAGGCCGAGTTGGATAACTTCCGCAAAAAGCAAGCGGAGGTCAGCAAGGAACTCAAGCAGGCGCAGAAAGATTTGCGCAAGGAAGTCGTCTCGCTGGAGACGCGCGTCAAGTGGCTCAACATTCTCGCCATGCCGTTTGGCGTGACACTGGCCGGCGTGGGCATCGCTGTAATCAAACGCAAAAAGACCTCAGCCAAATGAACCGGAAACAATTCATCATTCTCTTGGTGCTCGTCGTCGTTGTCGGCGGAGCGGGACTGCTTGTTCGGCAACGGGGTCAGACTTCGTGGCAAAGCGGCGGTCAAGCCATTGGGCAAAAGTTACTGCCGAATCTCGCCGTGAACGACATCGCCCAGATCAACATCAAGTCGGCGACGGGCGAGTTGAATCTGGCCAAGCGCGATAATTTTTGGCGCGTGCGGGAGCGCGCTGATTATCCGGCGAACTTTGCCGAGATCAGCGGGCTTCTCCTCAAGTTTTCCGAGTTGAAAATCGCGCAGAGCCAGGAGGTGGGCGCGTCGCAGTTGGGACGGTTTGAATTGCTGCCGCCAACGGCCGGCGCGAATGCCGGCACGCTGGTGGCGCTGAAAGATCAGGCCGGCAAGGCGCTCGCCACCCTTTTGCTCGGCAAGAAGCACCAGTCCAAGTCGGGCGATCAAAGCTGGCCTGATGGGCGATTCGTCATGACTGGCATGGGGGCGAAGTCGCTCGCGGTGATTTCCGATCCGCTGGACAATGTTCAAGCGAAGCCAGAGTCGTGGCTGAACAAAGATTTTTTGAGCATCGAAAGTCCGCGCAGCATTGCGGTGCAGTTTGCGCAGGCAACCAACTCCTGGAAACTCACCCGCGCCAGCGAAACGAATGACTGGCAGCTCGCCGACGCCAAGGCGGACGAGAAACTCGATTCGGCAAAAATCTCCAGCGTCACCAGCCCGTTCAGTGCCGCGAGTTTCAGCGACGTTTCCGCATTGACCGCTAGCAATGCGCCGAACGGGACGACTTTGACCGTGGAAACATTTGATGGTTTTACCTATGTCGCCAAGATTGGCGCGAGCGAAAACGGCAATTATCCGGTCAACTTCGCCGTCCGCGCCAAACTCGCCGTGGAGCGCATCGCCGCAAAAGATGAGAAACCCGCAGACAAAGCCACGCTCGACCAGGAATTCAAAGACCGCCAGGCGAAACTCAACGAAAAGTTCGCGCGCGAAAAACTATGCGAATCGTGGGTGTATTTCCTGCCGGCTGGCTCAGTTGATTCCGGAATCAAGCCGAAAAACGAGCTTTTGGGCGAAGTCGCTAAGGAGACACTCTCACCAGCTGGAAAATGAACTGTGTGCCAGCCCGGGTGCTTTCAGGTGCGCATTCGTCCGGGCTTGTTCGTTTCAAGACAATCACGATTCAGGCTTTTTAATTTCGGGTTTTTCTTTTTTAATGGTGTCATGATTTTACGTTACTCGCGCCCCGAAATGCGGGCCATCTGGACCGACGAAAACAAACTCAAGGTCTGGCTGCAAATTGAACTGCTCGCGAGCCAAGCCTTGGTGAAGGAAGGCATCGTGCCCAAGGCCGATTTCGCCGCGATGAAACGTGGTGCCGACAAATGTTTCGCCGACACCCGGGCCTTGACCGAACGCGCCAAGGAATTGGAGAAGACGCTGAACCATGACGTCATCGGTTTCACCACCGCGGTGGCCGAGCAGATTAATGGTCGCGCGAGCCGCTGGCTCCATTTCGGCCTGACGAGCAGCGACATCGTGGATACCTGTTTCGCCGTGCAGATGGTGCAGAGCGCGGACATCCTGATCGCCGACGTCCAAAAGCTGTTGCCCATCATCGCCCGTCGCGCGAAGGAACATAAATTCACACCCTGTATCGGTCGCAGCCACGGCATCCACGGCGAACCGACGACCTTCGGTTTGAAAATGGCGCTCATGCATGACGAGTTTTCCCGCGCGCTCGAACGCCTTGAACGCGCCCGCAAAGTCGTCGCCATCGGTAAACTCTCCGGTGCCGTCGGCACGAGCGCTCATCTCTCGCCGAAGGTGGAAAATTTTGTCTGCAAACAACTCGGCCTTGTGCCGGCACCCATCGCCACGCAAGTCGTGCAGCGGGACATCCACGCGGAGTTCATGAACACACTGGCGCTCATCGGCGCGAGCATGGAACGCTGGTCGGTGGAATTTCGCCATCTGCAACGCACCGAAGTGCTCGAAGCCGAGGAAGCCTTCACCGTCGGCCAGAAAGGTTCGAGCGCCATGCCGCACAAGCGCAATCCGATCACCTGGGAACGCCTTACCGGGCTCGCCCGCGTGCTGCGCGGCAATGCCGTCGCCGCGCTGGAAAACGTGGCGCTCTGGCACGAACGCGATATTTCGCATTCGTCCGTCGAGCGCATCATCTTCCCCGATTCCTGCACGCTGCTGGATTACATGTTCGGCCTGCTCACGCGCCTGATGGACGGACTCGTCGTCTATCCCGCGAACATGAAGAAGAACCTCGGCCTCTCACTCGGCATGTGGAACAGCCAGACCGTCCTGCTCGCGTTGATCAAGAAAGGTCTGACCCGCGAAGACGCCTACGCCCTCGTGCAGCGTGGCGCGATGAAGACCTGGGAGGTGAAGCATGCCGGTCGCGATGACGCGGACTTTCTCGAAGTCTTGAAGGCCGATTCCGACGTGGCGAAACACTTCAAGCAAGGTGAACTCGAAAAACTCTGCTCGCTGGATTTCCACTTCAAAGAAGTAAATAACCGGTTCCAGCAGTTGGGACTTTGACCACAAATGGCCCTAGCCGAACCGGGCGCGATGAACGAATTGATCGTGAACCAGTCCGACGCGATGCCAAAGTCGCTGCGGGATTGCAATTGATATAGCCGAGTGGGGTGACTCGTTCATGTCACGTTGTATGGGTCGTCCGTGTTGGGATCGGCCGCGGGCGCGGGTGGTGCCGGAGTTTTGCAGCAACCAAGCGATCGGCAGGCCGTTGGTGGCCAGCGCGCCTTGCTGACTGGAATCGGTTTGGTGATTGGCGACGGCGATGCCTAATCCGTGGCGCATTCTCAAAGTTATTTGAGAGCGGCGACTGATTCGGGCCGACGCGCCCGCAGGCTGGCACGCCTGCCCTACCGCTCCGACCGGGGCTTCCAATTTGGAGACGGTGAGGGTCTTTGCCAATCGATTTGAATATGGGCAACCGATTACCGCTAGGAAGCCATCAGCGCGTCTTCAAATATTCGATCAAGTCCATGCGCTGTTCGGGAGTGAGTTTCGCGCCGAGGACGCCTTGCTTTTTCGGGCCATCCCGAAATTCGTGGCCGGCGTTTGAATTCCCGGCCAGTGAGGTGTCGAAGCGAAAACCGCCGTGAATCGGATCTTTTTCGTAGCCGATGAGCACCGGATCGAATTCCAGGTTTCCCGTGAAGAAGGTCTTGCTCCGCTCCTCGACCGGCGAGAGCAACTCATAAAGATTCGGCACGGAACCGTTGTGAAGATAGGGCGGCGTTGCCCAAACGCTGGTCAAGCTGTGGGCGCGGTAGGCCAGGTTGGCGGCGAACAGATTCTCCCGGCCCTGGTTCATTTTGGACTGTTCGTCCGGCCCGATGCCGAGCTCCTGATATTTGCGCTGGGCGATCTTCTCGGTGACCAGTTGCAGCGCTTCCCCTGCCGAGATGACGCCGAAGCCGAGGTCGCCGGTGTCAATTTTATGGTTCTTCAAATTAGTGGCCTGGTTCGGATCCGTGCCGATTTCTTCGAGTGGGATCAGCCGGATCTTAAAGAGGTGCTTGGTCTCATCCCATCGAGGCTCGTGGCAGCCCGCGCAACGGGCCTTGAAGAGATCGGCCCCACGCTTGGCTTGGTCATGATTGATCGGCCCCAGGATGTCCTCGGGCCAGGCCGGTGGCTGAAGTTTGCCGACCAAGGTTTCGAGCGCGTGCAGGTTGAGGATCTTGACGCTCGATTGATACAGGTCGTTTGAATTCCCTTTGAGCGTGGCCACCGCCCCGACGCCCAGCACTTCGCCAATATTGCGTCCCATCGGTTGATGGATGGAGCCGTTGTATTGCACCCAATCCCAGTTGAGGCCATTCCAAACGGCCGGATAACTTACCGGCGCGTCGGCCACGGCGAGATTCGCTTCGATGCCGAGTTTGCCGAAGCCGTTGTTGCCGCCGCGACCCAGCGCGTCCTGTCGGCCAAACCCATCGGGGGTGGGATAAAGGCCGCGTTTCTTTGCGGTTTTTTGAATCGCGGAAACTTCGCGGATTTGTTCCTTAACCTCTTCGTGCAACGCCCGCTTGGCGGCGGCGGTATAGTGATCGCCCAGCACGCGATGCGCAAAGCGGTCAAACTTGAGTGGGTCGAGTTCGGTGATGGCCAGCGCTTGGAACATCTCTTCAATGAAGGAGGTGAGATCCAACGTGCCTTCGCCGCCATCGATGCGAATGCCCATACCGCCGTAATTGAGTTGACCCGAGTGACAGGCGGCACAGGTAAGGCCGAGGTAGGGCTTCTTGGTCACCTCATTCACATCCTTCACCATGCCCACCGGCAACCGGTCCGGGTTGTCGAGCGTGCTGAGGTCCGGCAGGAACCGGTAGCGTGCCACATGGTCGTTCGCGCGAAATAGTTTTGTGCTCAGCGCTTGTTCGAGGGCCATGAACCAATCGTAGGGGAGGATCTGCGTGCCTTGGGCGGTGTGGTAGTAGGCCTGGCGTTCCGCCGCCGTCCAGCCTTGATCCAGAACGCGCAGGTCATAGGTCGGGGCCGGTTGCGGCAGGTCTTTGCAGGAAACCGCCGTCAGAAGCAAAACGACACTCCCGACCGCGACCAGCGCGCTCTGGAACCGCTGGCGCGATGCCGGCGCGGATGGATGACCGAAAATTGAAAATTGCATTTGCTTCATTAGGAGTTAGATGGCCTCAAGAACCGCATTCGTTTTTATCATGCGTGGTAGGAAAGTGTCAACCAAAAGGAGTGCGCTTAGGGCAAGAAAGGTGGATTTGACTTGCGCGTTTTGAGGTTCGATCTCATAGTCCCCGGCATGATGAGGCGGCCTCAATGCGCCATAAGCATGGCTGCTCCGAGGTTTTTCCCCAATGTTTACCGGTCCCCGGACCCCGGACGCGCCGTCATTGATTTTCCACGCCGGCCAATGCTCCATTAACAACCATTTATGAAAAAGTTTGTCTGCCGGACCCGGTTGTTGCTGCGCGCCCGGAGCCGACGGCCAAATCAGCAACCTCGGCGGTGGTTTTCCCGAACGGCTTTTTGTCGAGTTCGATTTCGACGAAGTTCACCCGGTGCAAAACCGCCATTGAAGACCGGAGGTGGTCAAACTTCTTTAAGTTGAACAATCCGCCGTATTGGAACGCTGGTGATGTTTTTGGTTATCTGGTGCTGGCCGGCCACGGCACGATCACCAACGACTGCAGTAATACCACGGCGGTTAACGGCCTGCTGACCGCCGCCCTCGGACCGATTGGCGCGGCCGCGCCGGAATTGCCCGTCGAATGGCTGCGCACGAACACGCTCTGTCCGTCGCCCGGCACCACCTACGATTCCCTCAAGGGCACGAATTCGGATGGCCCCAGCATTGATGTGGTGAATTTCACCATTCCTGGCCAAGGCACCATCTTTGCCCGCAATTTCAGCCACGGTAATCTGACGAGTCCCATCACCCCACCGGCTCCGAATTCCCTCTTTGTCATGGGCCGCACCAAGACCAATATCGTCTTGCACTGGCTCGGTGAATTCCAGCTCCAATCGGCTCCGAGCCTGCCGGGCACGTTCACCGACGTGACCGGCGCCTTGAACGGGCCATACACCAACACGCTCAACGGCCAGCAACGGTATTTCCGCCTGCGGCAGTAGCCAGCGGGCCTGGGGAAATGGCCCCGGCGCGTTTTTGTTTTGAAACTTTCATCGGCGGCTGG
Source organism: uncultured Verrucomicrobia subdivision 3 bacterium (assembly GCA_903850425.1). Taxonomy (GTDB): domain Bacteria; phylum Verrucomicrobiota; class Verrucomicrobiia; order Limisphaerales; family UBA11358; genus UBA11358. Next base: position 93,705 of record CAINLR010000001.1, read on the forward strand.
TTTTGAATGAAAGACTTTATGCCGCAGTTTTCATACAAAGCCCGCAAACGTTCCGGCGAACTCATCGAAGGCCAGCTCGAGGTGGCCGACCGCCCGGCGGCGTTGGCGCAGATCCAACGGCTCGGGCTGTTTCCCATTGCGGTGGACACGGCCAAGGCGGGCGCGACGACGGCGGTGCGTCCGGGCGCAAAGAATTTCAGCCTCGCCGCCTTCCTGCCGCCGGCGATGCGCGAGCAGATGACCCAAAAGCGGAAACCCAAGCTGCAGGAACTCGCCACTTTCACCACGCAGATGGCCAATCTGCTCAAGTCCGGCATGCCACTCACGGTGGCGCTCACCAGCATGACGCATCTGCAGACGAAGGGGATTCCGGCGGAGGTCACGCGCGAGTTGAAACAGGAAGTGACCGAGGGCCGCGGCTTGTCCGACGCGATGGCGCGGCAGCCCCGGATTTTTTCCGACTTGTATGTGAACATGGTGCGTGCCGGCGAACAGAGCGGTTCGCTGGTGGAGGTGCTGCGGCGCATGGCGAAACACTTCCAGCAGTTCGCCGAAATCCAGGCGAAGTTCAAATCCGCGATGATTTACCCCATGATGGTGATTTGCGTCGGGCTGCTGCTCGTGGTCTTTTTCATGACGGTGATGATGCCGAAGTTCATTGACATTTTTAACGGGTTCAACGTGGAACTGCCTTTGCCGACCAAAATGCTAATCGGCATGAGCAAGCTGTTCACGGATTACTGGTGGCTGCTCGGGCTGCTGGTCGTGGCGGCGATTGTCGTCTTCAAACGCTTCTCCAGCAGCGCGGCGGGCGGGCGTAAAATGGATGAATGGCAGATGAAGATGCCGGTGTTTGGCAATGTGGTAAAGGTCAACCTGTTTGGCCAATTTTCCCGCACGCTCGGCACCTTGCTGCAAAACGGCGTGCCGGTGTTGAGCGCGCTGAAGATCACGGAGCAGGTGATGCCCAACATTCTGATCAAGGAGGCGATTGCCAAAACGCGCGAGCAGGTGACCGACGGCAAGACGCTGGCGCAACCGCTGGCGCAGAGTAAACTATTTCCCCAGCTCATGGTGGACCTCGTCCGCATCGGTGAGGAAACCGGCGACGTGCCCGGCGCGCTGAACAATCTCGCCGACACCTACGAGACCGAGCTGGAACTGGCGCTGCGGGTGATGTCCGACCTGATCGGCCCGGTGCTGATTATTGCCATGGCGATCATCGTCGGGTTCCTGCTGCTGAGCATTTTCCTGCCGCTATTCAAGCTCATCGCTTCAATTCACTGATGAATTTGCGAACCACAAATCTCCACTGGCCGATGGCGAACGGGCGTAATGCTCCGTCCTTCCGCCGGGCGTTCACGCTCATCGAGATCATGATTGTGGTGGCCATCATGGGGCTGATCGCGGCCATGGGGCTGCCGGCCTTGATGAAGGTGATCCAGAAAGAAGGCATGCGAAAAGCCTTGAGCGATGTGACCGATGTTTGCGCCTCGGCGCGGGCGCGGGCCATCCTGTTAAACCAAACCATCGCCGTGACCTTCCACCCGGCGGCGCGTTCGTTTTCGGTGGAAGGTGGCGGCGCTCCCGGCGGCGGCCTGCTGGTCAGTTCGTCGGCTTTGCCGGACGGCGTGGAGTTCGCGATGCTCGACATCAACCAGCAGGATTTCAGCGCCTCTGAATGGGGCAAGGTCCGGTTTTTTCCGAATGGCACGAGCGACGAATTGACGGTGGTGCTGCATGACAAGGACGCCTGGCACAAAATAACCTTGGAATTTGCGACCGGCATGGCCACGGTCAGCGACGTGGACCGATGAAACTTCAATATTCAACCCAGGCTCGGCGCGCCTTCTCGCTTTTGGAAGTGATGATTGCCATTGGCATTTTCTTCCTGGCCGTGTTCGCGATTCTCAACCTCGTGTCCAGCGCGCTCGGCAATGCCCGCCGGCTGCAGCGGCCGCTCGTGGATGCGAGCGCGCTCGTCTCCCAGCTCTCGCTCACGAACAAACTGCGCGAGGGCACTTACTCGGGCAACCTCGGCGACATGCTGGGCAAGGCCTATCAGGATTATAACTGGATGGGTGAGATTCGCGAGGTCGGGTCGAACCATCTCTATTCCGCCGAGTATGTCATTCGCCATGCGCGCGGCGGTGCGGAAATCATCTCGCAGACCAGCACATTGTTTTTCCGGCCGCAATCCGACCCCGGCAGTCTCGACGGGGGCAATTTCATCCATAAATGACCTGGGCCCGACCATCCGCCCGCCGCGCGTTCACCCTGATTGAAATCATGGTGGCCATCGCGGTGTTCAGCATCATCATCGCGGCGGTGTATGCCACATTTTTTGCCGTGATGCGCGGCAGCCAGGTCGGGCGCAAAGCCGCCGCGGACGCGCAGCGCCAGCGCATCGCGCTCCACACCATCGAGGATTCGATGATGTGCATCCAATCGTTCCAAGCGTCGCCGCGCTATTACAGCTTCATCGTGGAGAACGGCGCGTCGCCCATCCTGAGTTTCGCGTCGCGCGTGCCGGAAATTTTTCCGCGCAACGGAAAATTCGGTGACTTCAATCTGCGGCGCATGACCTTTACGCTCGAAGGCGCGGCGAATGGCGGCAAGGATCTCGTGCTGCGGCAATGTCCGATCCTCATGACCATGGAAGATTTTCCCGACGAACAAAAATACCCGCTCATTCTCGCCCACGACGTCAAAAAATTCGACATCGAGTGCTGGGACACGAACCAACTGGACTGGGTCGGCGAATGGAACGACACCAATTCCATTCCGCCGATGCTGCGCATCGCATTGGTCATGGGCACCAGCGCCACGGCCGAAAAGCCCGCCACGGAATACGCCGTCGTGCGCGCCTTTTCCGTGCCCTCGGGCATGATGCCCGCCGTGGTGCAGATGGGCAACGCGGGCGGCCTGCCGGGCCAGCCGCCGATTCCACCAGTAGCCAAATCGCCGACCGGGAAGTAATGAAAATCCTCCGCCCCCAATCCCATCGCGGCGTGGCGATCATCTTCGTGCTGATTGCCATCACGGTTTTATCCATCATGGCCGGCCTGTTCGCGTTTTCCATGAAGGTGGAGACGCGGCTGGCGGGGAACTCGGACAAGGATGAACAATTACTCTGGGTTGGCCGCGCCGGCGTGGAGCGGGCGCGCTGGATCCTCGCACTGGAAGGGCAGGTGCCGTTCACGGACAAAAATCAAATCTGGGCCGGCGGCCCCGGCGAAGGCCCGGAGACCAACAGCGCGCTGGCGGGAATTTCCCTGGATAATTTTCCCGTGGGCGAAGGCACCGTGTCGCTGAAAATGACCGAGCTGGAAAGCAAACTCAATGTCAACGGGGCGGACACACCGCTCATCCAGCAGGTGCTCACCACCATGGGCGTCAGCGCCAGCGACATGTCCGTCGTGGCCGATTCCATTCAAGACTGGGTGGATCGCGACGATTCCACGCGGCCCGCCGGGGCCGAGAGCGATTATTACCAGGGCTTGTCGCCGCCGTATTACTCCAAAAACGCGCCGATGGATGACATCTCGGAATTGCTCCTGGTCAAAGGCGTCACGCTGCCGATGTTCCGCGGCGGCAGCGACACCAACCGCATGGGCGCGGCTTTCCAGCATCATCACCTCGGTTTTGGCAATGCGCCGGGCGAGACGCCGGATTATCCCTTTGGCCTCAAGGATGTGTTCACGCCATTCTCCACCGGCAAGTTGAACGTCAATACCGCCGACGAAAACACGCTGACCTGCATTCCCGGCCTCGACACCACCAGCGTCCAGAACATTCTGAAATTCCGCTCCGGCGAAGGCGGCACCGACGGTTCCATGGCCGTGCAAAATCTGGGCCAGTTGCAATCCGTCGTGGGCGCGCAGGCGATGGCTCAAATCAACCGCTACTGCACGGTGCGCGGCAGCACCTACGAAGTCCACGCCACCGCCACGATCGGCGACTACAGCCGCGAATATATCGCCATCCTCTTCCGCAACGGCCCCAACGTGCAAGTCGTCAGCTTCCATTGGAATTGAGTTGAAATCAAAACGCCGCCCGTTATCGTTTCGCCATGCGCGCGATTCTGAGTTTTCTGTTCACGCTCGGCTTGTTCCTCTCCGTTCAGGCCGACGAATTCGCTCCCGCCGCCGCCACCCGCACCGCCGCGGCGCCGGCTGCCAAGGCGGGGAAGGTGGTCAAGGTGTTGCCGCTTTGGCTTGACCAGCAGGGACGCATCGCCACTTCGCCGAGCCTGTTTGACCGCGACGCTTACCAGGCTTACTTGCGCGAGCACACGAATGAAGTTTCCGCCCTGCGCTTCGATGTGAGCTGGTCCGCCGACAAAAACGGCACTGAAAAATTAACGCTCCGCGCGGAGTTGCGCGGTGTGGGCGAGGCCGGCATCCCACGGTTGAAAAATCTCGAAACTGAAGTCGCGCCCGGTCGGTTTGGCCGGTGGACTTCGCTGACCCTGGGCGGCGAGGACTTCAAACAATTCGGCGCGGTGGTCGCTTGGCGCGTCACGCTGTGGAACGGCAGCCACCTGCTCGGCTCCCAACAATCCTTTCTGTGGTGAGGGCGGCGGCGCGCATTTTTCTGACAAGTTGGATCGCGCTGGCCGGCGCGGGTGTGGTTCACGCCAAGGAACTGGCGGCTTATCGCGCGGGCGATGTGGCCGAGGCGGACATTGCCACGCCGGTCGCCTTGGACGTCGTGAATCCCGAGGCCACTGCGGCGCGCACAGCGGCGGCGGCGAAAATTCCCGCCATTTTCTGCGACTTTCCCCACGCCGCCACGAATGCGATGGTGGCGGAATTTCAGTCAGCCTTCGCCGCCACCCGCGCGCGTTTTCTTGCGGCCATCGCGCAATCCTATCACAAGCCGGTGCTGGATGCCGCAGCGATTGGCTCAACTGATTTTTCCGCGCTCGTTACCAATTTCAATGCGCAGAGCAAAACATTTCCCGTGCCCACCGAACTTGCTGCGCAATGGGCGCGCGGCGCGGACGGTCTGGAAACGCAAACCGCCGTGCTCGGCCGCCTGTTGCAAATCATGCGCCGGCCGGTGCATGCCGATGAGTTTCCCGCCGGTTTCATTTTGGGTGACAAGGCGCGGTTCGTCGCCGTCAGCCAGCCCGATGAGACGCCTTCGCTCGCGGCGGCGACGCAAGGCGGCAAGCTGATTGCCGCCACCAATCTGACGACGCTCGCCCGGTTGCGGATGCTGTTCCGTCACGGTTTTCCGAAAACCGACCAGGCTTATGCCTCGGCCCTCGCGGAATTTCTCCAGCCGGTGTGCGCACCGGCCGTGGCGGTAACGCAAGCGGCGCGCGAGCAGGCCGGGCGCGACCTCGCGATCACGGATCATTACGCCGCCGGTCAAACCATCGTCCGGCGCGGCGCGGTCCTGGACGCGAAAGCCCTGGCCGCGCTGGAACAACTGGCCCAAAAAGCGCCGACCCCCGTCGTTGGTAATGCTGCGGCCGTCGCCGCCCGCGAGGTTTTCGTGCCCGCCCGCAGTTATGAACTCTGGCTCCTCGCCGCGCTCGTGGTGGTTTCGTTGGTTTCCTTCGCCTCCATTTTTCTGACGTGGCGTTCACTGGGTTTACGCCGGGAGATTGCCGCCGCCGTGCCCGTGCGCGTGGAGAGTTCCGCCACAGGGACGTCCGGTGCGACCCCCATTGATCAAGCCGTCAAAGCCGCCGTGGTGCAGGAACTGGCCGCGATGCGCGTGGAACTGGCCAAGACTCAGCCAAGCACTACGAACAAGCCGCTGGCGACCAATGGTCACGCGGACAAGAGCGCGGATACGTTGATGGTCAACATGCACGAGCACTGTCTCGCGGGACTGCTGGCCGAGGGCCAGGCCTTGCTCGCCGCCAACGAACTGGAGAAGGCGCTGAAGTGTTACGACACCGTGTTGACGCTGCATCCGGATCATGCCGAAGCGTTCGTCAAAATGGGCAGCGTGCTGGAGAAGCTCGGCCGCAACGATGAAGCCTTTGCGAGTTACGATTGCGCCATTGCGGTGGATGATTCGATGACGGTCGCCTATCTCCACAAGGGTGGCTTGTGCAATCGTCTCGCGCGTTACGAGGAGGCGACCCGGTGCTACGAAAAAGCGCTGTTGAAACCGGAGCAGCACCCGGCCTGATCACTGACTTTGCCGCGTCATGATTCCCGTCAAAATATTTTGCGCCTGCGGCCAGAAATATTCCTTTGAAGTTCAGCCGGAGGCTGGGCAGATGCCCGTGTCCATCTCCTGCCCGGTTTGCCAGCGTGATGGCACCACGGAGGCCAACCAGATCATTGCCCGCGCGCTCAATGGCAAAACCCAGCCGCTGCCGCCGCCGCGCGTCAATTCATTGCTGAACGCGGCGCAGCCCAACCTCGAACCGCACCTCGTGGCCGCACTCAAGGACGCCATCGTGCAGGAACTCGCCTTGCAGCGCCGTGAACTGCTCGCCGGCCAGCAGGCCGCCGCCGCCGAACTCTCCGACCTCGCCCGGCGCCTCGAAGCCGTGCAAACGCCAATGCTCGAAAGGCTCCGCGCCTACGAACAACGCATCCTGGAATTGGAACAGGAACTTGGAGCGCAGACGAAGGAAAATCGCGAACTGCTGAAATTGAAGATTGAGATGATCCGCAGCCAGTTGGCCGTCGAGCGCCGCCGGGTGGATTTTAACTGAAGATTGTTCCAGCGGGGCGGGGTCTGAAGGTCCAGATTTCCAGCTCCCAACCAGAGCCTTTTCAAACCAGCGACGACATCCCCTGACCCTCTCCCGCCGGGCGAGGGAACAGCGGTTGGTCGCATGTTCTTTTCCTGGTATCGCGGAGCGCCTGGCCATCGTGGTTTGGACGAAAAGCTGGGAGTGTTTCACGCCCCGCTGGGGAAATGTAAACCCTGATCGGACGCTCAGTTTTTTGGTGATGCAAGAATGAACTCATACCATTTCTCCATGATAACCGGCACATTACTGGTAGGGCCGAGCTGCGGCTCGGCCTCCCCGCTTGGCGTCGCGGCAGCGACGCCCTACCAATGCACCGGTTGTTTTTGAAAATTGGTATCAATCGAGGAACATCGTTTAATTCAACATCCCGCCGATTATTTTCAATTCACTGGTGGGCGGCCTGGTTTGGTAGAGTGTCGGGCAAAGGTCAAACAACTGCATTCCTTGAAAGGATTATATTATGAAAACAACTCGCCTCCTGTTCTGGACCCCCCGAATTCTCTGCCTCCTGTTTGCCGGCTTCGTCAGCATATTCGCGCTGGATGTGTTTCAAGAAAACCACGGGTTCTGGAACACTGCCCTTGCCTTGCTGATACACCTGATCCCCACCGGCATCCTGTTGATCATATTGGCCGTGTCCTGGCGCTGGGAATGGATTGGAGCGCTGATCTTCCCGGCGTTGGGCGTATTCTACATCATCTCCTGCTGGGGCAGATTTCCGTGGCAGACTTATTTGATCATGGCGGGACCGCTGGTGCTCGTCGGTATTCTGTTCTTGTTGGGCTGGCTCCAGCGACGTAAATCATCTTTGGCAACCGATGTCGGTTAGTCCGCCAGCATTGATTTGGAACCCGAGCAAATGATGAATGCACTTCCTACTTCGGCCAGCGCAGGTTCAGGCCGTTCGCTGTCGTTTCCGGGCGCGCGCGCGGCGTTGGTGTTGCTGCTGCTCATCAATCTGTTCAACTACATTGATCGTCAGGTGCTGGCGACCGTGGTGGATTACATCCAAGCCAGCCTGTTCCAAAAAACCGGCGGAAGTGTATCGCCGCTTTTGCTGAACATGCAGGATTGGTGCGGCCTGCATCTGGGCTTCAAACCGGAATTGGCTCTCATCGGTGTGCTCGGCATGGCTTTCATGTTCGTTTACATGATCGGTGCGCCGGTGTTTGGCCGGTTGGCTGAGCGCTACTCCCGTTGGACGCTGGTCGGCGTCGGCGTGATTCTCTGGAGCCTGGCCACCGGGGCGAGCGGCTTCGCCGGCGGTTTCTTTGCGCTGCTGCTCACTCGCTGCTTCGTGGGCGTCGGCGAAGCCGCCTACGGGCCGGTGGCACCGGTCCTGATTTCGGATCTCTACCCGGTGAAGATGCGCGGTCAAGTGCTGGCGTGGTTTTACATGGCCATCCCGGTGGGCAGTGCGCTGGGCTTTGTGATTGGCGACCTGGTAGCGCGCTCGGGCATCGGCGCATGGGGTGAACGGGCCCTCGGCATCCACGCCGAAAGCTGGCGCTGGGCTTTCTACCTCGTCGTGATCCCGGGGGTCGTGCTGGGGCTTTGGAGTTTCTTCATGAAGGAGCCGCCACGCGGCCAGGCGGATTTGGCGCAAGGTGCCAGCGTCACCAAGGTAAACTGGCGCACCTACCTCGTGTTTCTGCGAACACCCTCTTACGTCTTTTGCACCCTGGGCATGACCGCGATGACCTTCGCCATGGGCGGCATCGCGTTCTGGATGGCCTACTATCTCAAGCACAAGTCCGGTGCCCCGGAGGCCGTCAAGACGATCTTCGGTGCCATCACCGTGGTGGCCGGGCTTTCCGCGACGCCGCTGGGCGGATGGGTGGGAGACAAGCTCCGTGCCCGAATCCCCGGCTCCTATTTTCTCGTTTCGGGCGTGGGCATGCTCGCCGGCTTTCCGTTCCTGCTGCTCACGGTCAACGCCAGCTTCCCGGTGGACGGCAGCTTTCCGATGATCTGGGTCTGGCTGTTCATCACCTGTTTCTGTCTGTTTTTCAATACCGGCCCGACCAACACCATCCTGGCCAACGTCACGCATCCGTCCATCCGCGCCGCCGGTTTCGCGCTGAATATTCTGGTGATCCACGCCTTCGGCGACGTGGTTTCGCCCGTCATCATCGGCATCATCAGTGACCGTTACAGCATGACCACCGCTTTCACCGTGGTCGGCGTCATGTTTTTGGTGGCCGGCGTTTGGTGGCTGGCCGGAATGAAATTCCTGCAACCCGACACGGAACTGGCACCCCAGCGGTTGACTTTTGGCAGTCAGCCGTCGAAAGGGCAACCGGCATCACCGGTTTGAAACGAGGGCGGAGCAGTTTTGGCTTCACTCCGACAATGGCGGCCGCCTGGAAACCAGGTCTATTCTGAAGGCGTTTCGTCTCCGTCGTGGCGATGCGGTGGTGGACGTTCCCGGCGGAGCCGGTCGCGTATCCTTCCACCTGGCTCAAGCAAAACGGATTTGGTGCTCAGCCTATGGATTGGGCGGGCCGGTGCGGGAGAATGCTTCGCTCCGGGAAAATGGCCACGAAATAAATTCAGTTGTTCTCGGAACGAGTGCTGTTTTTGCGGCTTAGTTGTTGGAATTTCGCTGAAGCTCGGCGCTTTATTTTCCGCCGGACTTTTTCTCCTGCGCCTGCAACGCCTGCTCGAAGCAGTTCAACGCCTCATCATAACACCGCAGCCGGTTCAGCAGTCCGCCCTTGTGCAGGCGCGCGGACACGAAAGTGCCATCCGCCGCAATCGCGCGGTCGCAGCTCGCCAACGCCTCCTCCATCCGGCCCAGTTTTTCCAGCGCCGTCGCCCGTTTGACGAGCGCTTCGCCGTGATCCGGCTGGGCGGATAAAAACTTGTCGAAACTTTCCAGCGCCTTCTGGGCCTGGTTTGTCTCCAGAAATTTCTGGCCCTCATCCAGCACGTTTGCCGATTTCACGACGGCGATTTCCGGCAACATCCGCTGGCCGCTTTCGAGTTCGCGGATGCGCTGTTCCAACCGGTCAACGACGTCCAGCAGGCGGACATTGGAATTTTCGACCGTCGCGCGACCCGGCGCGGCGAGTGGGTGAACCGAACTGGCGTTGACGAGCAGCGACTGATGCTGTGCGGAAATCTCGGCGATCTGGGTGAACGCGCGCCACTGAAAATAAACCATCAAGAGCAGGATACCCAGGCCCACCAGCCCGAACGCGCCCGCCAGCATGAGCGTGAGCTGCTGGGTTTTGCGCGCGGCCTCCACATCGCCGTTGCGCTGCGCCGTGACCGTCTGTTCGAGCGATTGCAACCGCGCCGCCAGCGACTCGGCATTCTTCCGGGCCTCGTCTGCGGCCGTCAACCGGTTAGCTTCCACAGCCAGTTGGGTCGCGTGTAACTGCTCCTGGATTTGGAGATAGCCATTCGCCACCGCATCGTTCGTGATGATGGGTAAATTCGTCTGCCCCCGCGCCGGCGCGACAAACAATGCGGCGGTCAAAACCAGCGATAGAATCAGAGTTAGTTTCATTTTAATACTGATCGTTAGCGTGAATTGAGGGCAAATTGAAGTCAAGCGCGCGGCACCAGGAGTTGTGCGTCTGGATTTCCCAGAGCGCGAGTTGGCGTTCAAGCTCTCGCTTGTCCTCGCGCACGCTAATGCATGAACTCCAACTCAAGCCGCCACGCGCCGCTACTTGGTATTTAAATCAAATTTCAACCAGGTGCGCGAGTCGGTTTGAGGGTTATCCATCTCCATGCTCTCCAGTTGATACTGGCCGTCCACTTTTTTTACTTTTTTGGGATAAAATTTTTTCAGCAGCTTGCCATTCGCATCGTAAGCTTCGGCTTGAATGATGGCCCCACCTTCGCTGTCAATCCAGGACAACACCCGCGCATAGGCATTGGTGGTTGGATTGGGATTTACACTTTCCAGAACCGCGCAGCCCCGGCTGCTCCGCACTTCCCGCTTCAAAACTTTTTGCTGCGGCCAGTGGAAAAATTCCAGGCCCAGATCCGCGAGCCAGAAGTCGGAACCCGCGAACGAAACCATGGTTTCGTTGCCCGACAAAATCACGTCGCCCCCGTTGGCGTCGTGGGAGTGATATTCGTTGGCCTGGTTTTGGGTGTGGGTGATGGTCACCCAATTCGTTCCCGCCTCATAGCGGCTGGTCCAGTTGGTCTCGGAAACCACCGTGGCAAAAAACACCGGGATTTCGAGGCGTTTGCCGTGGGTGTCTTTGAATTTGAGAACCCCGGTTGTGCTGAGATTTTCAGCCGGGCGTTGCTCCAGCAACTGATGCACCAAGTTGCGCCCTTCGGTTTCCGCGTCGGCCAAGGCGTTCGTCGTTTCGGTTCTGGAGCTGATCGTGAACAATAGATTCATCGCCGCCACCAATAATGGCAGGGCGAAAGCGCTCCGCCGCCGTTCCGCGCCGCCTGGAAAACATTGGGTCATTTCGCCTCCAGCGCCAGTTCCAGCACTTCGGAAATCTGCCGCACAAAATGAACTTTCAGTTTGGCGCGGACTTCGGCGGGCACGTCTTGCCAGTCGGGCCGGTTGCCTTCCGGCAAAATCACCTGTTTCACGCCGAAGCGCGCCGCCGCCAGCACCTTTTCCTTGATGCCGCCCACGCGCAGCACGCGGCCGCGCAAACTGATTTCGCCCGTCATCGCCGTGTCCGACCGCACGCGACGATTGCTCAACAGCGAAGCCAGCGCCGCCACGAGCGTGATGCCCGCGCTCGGCCCGTCCTTCGGCGTCGCGCCGGCGGGAACGTGGATGTGCAAATCGTGTTTGTTGTAATCGTCCATTTCGACGCCGAGCTTTTTGGCCTGGCTGCGTAAGTAGCTCAAGGCGGTCTGCGCGCTTTCCTTCATGACATCCCCAAGTGAGCCGGTCAGCAAGAGGCCGCCGCGGCCGCGCATCCGGGTGGCTTCGATGAACAGCACGTCGCCGCCCACCGGCGTCCACGCGAGGCCGGTGGCGATACCGAATTCGGAAATTTTCTCCGCGCTTTCAAAAACGAACGGCGCATGGCCGAGATAGTCCTTCAAGTTCTCGACTTCGAGTTTGATGGTCGTGGCGGAGCCATTGCCCGCGATGATTTTGCGCGTCGCTTTGCGGGCGAGGGCGGCGATTTCACGTTCCAGCTGGCGCACGCCGGCTTCGCGCGTGTATTCGCGGATAAGCACGCGCAGCGCGGCGTCGGAAAACTTCAGGTCTTTGCGCGTGAGGCCATGTTCCTCCAGTTGGCGCGGAATGAGGTGCCGTTTGGCAATCTGGAGTTTTTCAGACTCGGTGTAACTGGGCAGTTCAATGACTTCGAGCCGGTCGCGCAACGCGGCATGAATGGGTTCCATCCAATTCGCGGTGGCAATGAATAGCACGCGCGAAAGATCGAAGGGCAGGTCGAGATAATGATCGGTGAACGTGCTGTTTTGTCCGGGGTCGAGCACTTCCAGCAACGCCGCCGCCGGGTCGCCGCGAAAGTCCGCGCCCACCTTGTCGAGTTCGTCCAGGAGAATGACCGGGTTGCGGCTTTCGATGCGGCGCAACGTCTGGATGATGCGGCCGGGCAGCGCGCCGACGTAGGTGCGGCGATGGCCGCGAATCTCCGCTTCGTCGCGCATGCCGCCCAAGGAAATCCGCGCGAATTTGCGACCCAGCGCGTCGGCCACGCTTTTGCCGAGCGACGTTTTGCCGACGCCGGGTGGGCCGACCAGACAGAGAATCGGCCCTTTGATTTGTTTGCGACGTTTGATGACGGCGAGAAATTCCAGCAGCCGGTCTTTGACTTTGGCGAGGCCGAAATGCTGGTCGTTCAGGATTTTTTCCGCGCCCTTCAAATCCAGCTTGTCCTCCGTGGTGGCTTCCCACGGCAGGTTCAAAATCCAGTCGAGGTAATTCCGTGAGACGCCATATTCAGCGGCAGCGGGCGACGTCTGCTGCATCCGATCCAGTTCCTGATTCGCCGCCTTGCGCGCGTCGTCGGGCAGCCTGGCTTTCTCGATTTTTTCACGCAGCGCGCGGATTTCGTTCGCATTCGGATCGGTGTCGCCGAGTTCGCGCTGGATGACGCGCATCTGTTCGCGCAGGAAAAAATCGCGCTGCGTCTTGGCGATGTTCGAGGCGACATCGCTCTGAATCTTCGAGCTCAACGTCAGCACTTCCTGTTCGCGATTGAGCAGCGGCAGTAGCTTTTGCAGCCGCTCCCGAACGGAAACCGTTTCGAGTAATTTCTGGCGGTCATCCAAACTCAAATTCAGATTGGCCGCGATCAAGTCGGCGAAGTGGCCGGCATGCTCAGTGTTCATCGCGGCGATTTTCACCTGATCGCTCAAGGAACTGGAAATCTTGGAGATTTCCTCGAATTGCTTGTGGGCGTTGCGGAGCATCGCCTGTAATTCCACGGTGTCTTCCGCCTCGTCGCGCAACAGCTCAAAGCGCGCGCGCAGATACGGATTCGGCGGCTGGAAATCTTTGATGCGGATGCGCCAGAGGCCTTCGACGAGCACGCGCACGGTGCCGTCGGGGAACTTCACCATTTTGGTGAGCCGCGACACACAGCCGATGTCGTGCAGGTCGGCGGGGGCTGGTTCGGCCACTTCCGGCCGCTTTTGCAACACGGCTCCAAGCAGCCGGTCGCCGGCGACGAGGTCATCAATCAGCTTCAGACTCGGGCCGGTTTCGACGAGCAGCGGCACGACCGCGCCGGGAAAAATGACAATGTCCGACAGCCCAAGAATGGGCAGGACGTCCGGCAGCGAGCCCGTCGAAATGCGCGCCGCACCGTCGGCTTTGTCGCTGGTGCCGAGGATGCTGATGAATTCTGTCTCCGGCGATTTCATCGTCGGTTGATCAATTTTGGGTTCTTCCGCGCCGGAAATTTTCATGCGCGGTTAGACCCCTTCACTGATCGGGACTTTGGTGGGCTTCGTTTGCATGGGGAGCGCCAGCGGCACATCAATGCGCAGAAAACCGTTCACATAAACCGCCTTGGCGCGGTTCAAATCATGGCCCGGCGGCAGATCCAGCACCGTTTCAAACGGGCCATAGCTGATTTCCATCACCAGAAAACTGCAATGCGGCGCGCGGCAGCAATCCGGCCGGACCCCGCTGATCCGCAACCGCTGGCCCTCGACGATGATTTCGAGGCTGTCGCTTTTCATGCCCGCCAGCTCAATCTTGATGACCAAGCCGGACTCGGTGGAATAAATATCGGTGTTCGGCGTCCAGCGCCCCGTGGCGGGTTCGCCGGCGGCACCCAAGGTGCCATTGTGCGCAAGGTAGTGGTTGGAAGAACTGACTTTGGTGACAGCCATGATAAAGGTGGTTTACGAGGTTCAGAGCGGCGAATCTGACTTTTTTGCAGCCGGAGCTTTGGGGTGGGAACAACTGCTGCCGCAGCCGCAACCGGACTTTTTACTGCCGGAACCGCGCCAGACAAAAATAACGGCGGCGGTCAAAATCACCGCTAACGCAAGGAATTGCTGCCAAGTCATGCTGGCAACATAGCTGCAAACCCCGCAGGCGCAAATGGAAATTTTTTTATGCACAGAGTGCGTCCGCCTAATCAAATTGCCGGCGAACTGAACGCTGGCGCTGGCTGGCGATCCTGCTCCGGCGGTTGCCGATTTTCGACGTTGAACTTTTCGCCGCGCCGCCTACGCTGCGGCATGGCCGAATTATTTCGTCATCACCATCGCGTCAGTTACGCCGAATGCACCGTCGGCGATCACATTTATCACGCGCGTTATCTCGACCTGCTCGAAGCGGCGCGCGGCGAATTCATGCGCGCGCTGGGCACCACCGTGCTGGAGCTGCAGGAACGCGATTATATTTTCCCCGTCATCGAGGCGCAGGTGCGCTACAAGTCGCCCGCGCGCTACGATGACGCGCTGACCATCGAAGTCTGGGTGACGCGCGTCGAGCGTGTGCGGCTTAACTTTGGCCATCGGATTTTGAATCAGGCCGGGAAAACAATTCTCGAAGCCGAAACTTTTCACGCCTGCACCAGCCGCGCGGAAAAGCCCAGGCGTCTGCCGGCGGAACTGGCCGCAAAGCTCGCGCCGTTTTTGGTGGCATAAAGCCAATGGCAAATTACCGGTGCGGGCCCGGGCACCCAATCCCTGATCTGGACGCCGGACGCCCGCCCCCTTGAACCTCGGATTGCCAGAGCGGCCCCTCATCCCGGCCTTCTGCCCCGCTCGGGGAGACGGTGGCCGCAGGCCGGATGAGAGGACTAAGGACTGACCCGCGCACGATAAAATTCCTGCGGACTGTTCGTGGTTGAATCCGTCGTGAAACTGAACACTCCGTTGGTGCTGGTCAGGTTCGTCAGCACGCTCCAGTCGGCGAGATTCGTTGAAGTATCAATCGTGTAACGCCAGAACGCGTCCCCGCTAAAACAAATTTGCAACGAGCCGTCGGGCTGCCCGTTGATGGACTGGAACTGGGCCGCGCCGGGCGGCACCAGCGCGAGCACGGCGTTGGAACTCACGACGGCTCCGGCGAGGTTGGTGGCCAGGAGGGAATAATTTCCGGTGTTCGTGGCGGCGACGGAGGCCAGGGCGAAGTTGGCATTGGTCGCGCCGAAAATATTCGTGCCGTTGAAGCGCCATTGGAAATTCGGCGCGGGCACGCCGCTCGCGCTGGCGGTGAACTGCACATTGGTTCCCAGCTTCACCGTTTGCGGCAGCGGGTTCGTCCTGATGAGCGGTGCCACGGCGGGCACTTCCACGCGCACATTGTCCACCAAACCGAAGCTGAGATTGGGGTTGTCGGACACCGAGGGGAACGAATCCCAGTAGCCGATGAAAATATTGCTGGCGGTGAATGTGACATTGGAAATGGCGGCGATTTTTAGTCCGTCAATAAACCATTCGATGGTGCTGTCGGTTTTGTTGATGACCACATCCCGCCACGCAAAACCCACCGTGCCGACCTCCAGAGCTCCGGTCTGCTGGGCGAAACCGGACTGCTGCAATGAGGGGGCGGTCTGGCCGCCGGGAAAAACATTCGCGTAATAGGGATGGCCATTGCCGCGCACATTCGTATCGGTGCCGCCGCTGTAACTACCGGTGGTTGCCGCCAGCAACGTGGGGCCGAGATACGCGCGCCAGTCGGGCAGGGTGGCCGAGGTGTCCGTGGCCTGGCCTTCGCCATCGGTCGCGAACCACGCGCCGTCCGCGGCGCCGCTGTTCCATTGCACGCTATTCCCGGCAGTGCCGAGGCCGGCGGTGACATGTTCGGTCGAACCCGTTCCGCCCAATGGAAATGGCCCGTTGGCATTGATCCACAGGTCAAAGTGCAGCCGATAATTGCCGGCGAAACTTTGGCCTATCGGTGACATGTTCAGCGCCGCCGTGACGCCGAGCGACAGGTTTGCCTCAAATTTCACGCCTTTGGTTGTGCCACCGAGGGAGTTGGGCGCGGAGGGAATTCCGCGCGCTGAATAGTCGAAGGGAAAGGTAATGCGCGTGTCGGCAGACGATGGGTTCAGCGTCCAGTTGGCGGCAGAGTTGGTGTCGAAATTATCGCTGAAGACGGGTGTGAACAGCGGATGGACGGTGAGCACGGCGACACTGCTCGTCACGCTGCCGAAGGTGTTCGTGAGGATGACGGTGTAGTTTCCGGCGTTGCCGGTCTGGACGTTAGTCAGCGCGAGCGTGGAGTTCGTGGCATTTGCAATGTTGGTTCCATTCAAGCGCCACTGGTATTTCAACGTCGGCGAGCCATCCGCTGCGACGCGCATGGTGATGGCCGAACCCAGATCCGCGAAACGGCTCGACGGGGTGGAACTGATTGTGGGTGGCAAATTGCCCAGCGCGGTGCCGCCGATGGCGGGCCATTTGTTTGGCGTGACTGCGTGGTGCTGGCAGCTCCACCAACTGACGCCGCGATACCCGCCCGACGTCGCGGCGGGCGAATTGGTTTTCAGCGCGTTGATGAAATTGGTGATGGACGAGCCGTCCACCAGGCCGTTGACGGAATTGTAACCCTGGCCGATGGGCACAATCGGCTTGATGGCATTGGTGCTGAAGCCGGTCAATCCGTTTTGCCAGTTGCGCCACTCAGTGTTCAGGCGCGTGACCATGGTAACGGCGTAATTGGTCCCGCCAATGTCTGCCCAATACGCCTGCGGCATCACGGCATCACAATTGGTGCCGAACGCGACGTAGGGAAAACCGGAATGCGAACTGATGATCGGATAAGGCGCGTGGGCAAGAAAGCGGGTGGGGTAGGCCGCGCGGATGCCCTGGCAATAAGCGGTCGCGGCGGCGGCGTTGTTGGCCAGGACTTCGTATTCGGTTTCCGCATCAATGATGAAACCGTCCGCACCCAGGCCGAGGCTGTTCGTGGCGACGAAAATTTCACCGGCGACATTCGCCCCGTAAGCGTAGGCCCAGCCGAAAATTTTCAGGCCGGCCGCGTGTGCGCGGTTGACCAGGTCGGCGGTGAATTGAGGCGCACCGGCGGAAGGATAGAGGCTGCCGCCGTCGCCGCATTTGACGGTGATCCACTGCATCCCCTTGGCTTTCTCGTAATCAATCACACCCTGGACATCCGCCACGCCCAACGAAGAAAGGCAACTGCTCATTTGCCAGATCCAGTCGCCCTTGCCGAGGTTGGCGGCATCCACGCCATTGTCCAAGGTGAGGTGGAATGGGATGATCGGCGTGGGGCTGGGTTTCGCTGGCGCGGCCACGGCGTTGGTGGCTTCACTGGAATGATCCGAAGGGTCAACCCCCGGAGGCGGCCATTGCCCGTCATGCGTGCGCCGGTAATATAAATCCGCATCGTCGGGCACGGCGCGCGCAAAAATTGTCAGCGCAGAAATCAAAACGCCCACCGCGCCAGTCCACTGGAAATTAAGAAAAGAGTTTCGGCGTAAACTTTTTCGCAGCGCGAACGGCATAACGGCGCGGCCTACTTTATTAGCCCAGCGGCATTCCATGCGCCTCGGCCACCGCTTTGTAAGTGACCTTGCCATCCTTGATGTTGATGCCGCCGAGCAGCGCGGGATATTTCTGACAAGCCTCCTCCACGCCGAAGTCTGCCAGCATTTCAAGATAGCGATACGTCACATTCGTCAATGCCTGCGTGGCCGTGCGGGCATACGCGCCCGGCATGTTCGCCACGCAATAATGCGTCACGCCTTCCTCGACATACACCGGATTGTGATGCGTGGTGGCGCGCGACGTTTCGGCGCAGCCGCCCTGGTCAATCGCGATGTCCACCAGCACGCTGCCGGGCCGCATCCGGCGGAGCATTTCGCGGGAAATTAATTTCGGCGCTTTCGCTCCCGGCACTAGCACCGCGCCGATCAGCAAGTCCACCGTCGGCAGCAAATCCATCAGATGCGCCTCGCTGGAAAAGAGCGTGTGCGCCGTGTGTAGCGTGATGTCGAGAAACCGCATCCGCTCCAGATCCACTTCGAGAATCGTCACGTCCGCACCCAGTCCTTGCGCCATGCGGGCCGCGTTCACGCCCGCGGCACCGCCGCCGAGCACCACCACTTTGCCCGGCAACACGCCCGGCACACCACCGAGCAGCGTGCCGCTGCCGCCAAAATGTTTGGCCAGAAAATAGCCGCCGACGAGCACGCTCATGCGCCCGGCGATTTCGCTCATCGGCTCGAGCAGCGGCAGCCGGCGGTTCACTTCGATCGTTTCGTAAGCGATGCACGTCGCGCCGGATTTCATCAACGCCTCGGTCAGGGGCCGGCTGGCGGCGAGGTGCAGGTAGGTGAACAGAATTTGTCCGGGCCGCAGCAGCGGCAGTTCGCTGGGCAGCGGCTCTTTGACTTTGATGATCAAATCGGCTTCGGCAAAAACCGTCGCGTGCGAATCCACGAGTTTCGCGCCCGCCGCTTCGTATTCCGCGTCGGGGTAACCCGCGCCGATGCCGGCACCGCGTTCAACGACGGCCTGGTGGCCGCGCTTGATGAGTTGATAGACACCGCTCGGCAACAAAGCGACGCGGTATTCCTGTTCTTTGATTTCTTTGGGAACGCCTACAATCATAAATAATTCCTTATTCGCAAGACGCTAACAAACTCGACTCTCAAGTCAACCATTGTGCGGCGCAGGTTGAACCGGTTCGCGCCGACGCACCATCCAGCTCGGTTTTCAGGATCAACCTGTTTACCGACCGGGCCCCAGCACGCGCTGAATTGTCCAGCCCAAGGCAATGAGCGCAATTACCGAAGAAGCCGGAACCACGATGGCGCGCCGATACCACGGCCGGTGGCGAAACCAGCCGACGGCGAGAAAAGCGCTGGCGATCACCGCGAGCTGACCACATTCTACGCCGAGGTTGAAGCCGACCAGGCCGGTGAGAAAATTCTCCCGGGGCAGGCCGACCTGGGCGAACGCGCTGGCGAAGCCGAGTCCGTGAACCAAGCCGAAACAAAAAACTACCGCATAGCGCCACGGCTTTATTTCTTTGGTGAAAATATTTTCCACCGCCACAAATACGATAGACGCAGCGATCAATGGCTCCGTGATGGCGGCGGGCAGTCGCACCACGCCATAGAGTGCCAGCCCAAGAGTGATAGAGTGGGCGATGGTAAAAGCAGAGACCTGCCAGAGCAGTGGTTTCAGCCTTGCGCTGAACAGAAAAATTCCCAAAACAAAGAGGATGTGATCCTGTCCCTCGGGCACGATGTGGTGGAAGCCGACGATGAGATAACGACCAATGGCAACCAGCTTATCGCCGGCTCGTGGCGTTTGAAGGGCAATGCTTACCTGGCTGGAGTATTCGCCGGCGGAAACGGGTTCGTCGTGACTGTTGCCACCAGGCAGTTCGAGCACATGGACGGTATCGCCCAACACATACGGCAGGCGGATCGCGAGCGTGTGCGCGTGGTCGGGGAGCGTTCCGGAAAAAACAATTTCGCCCGGCACCAAAATGCGCGGCTGCAAATTGCGCGCGAGCACCGCGTCCACCGTTGCCAAATCAGGCAATGTCCATGCGGTGATGGTGGCATTGCCGACATCGGTGCGCATCACGACCTCGTGGCGAAAGTTTTCGTCGGCGAGTGCGAGATCATCTGCCAGCGTCGCGCGCGGCCCGGCCAGCAGGGCTTCGAGTTGATCGTTGCTGGTCTTGAGCGAGGTCTCGCCCAAGGCGAAAGAAAGAATGTCAACGTTCAGCGAGGCGCTAAAGTGTCCGTTCGGCTCGACCTTGACTTGCAACGTGGTGAATTCCGTGGGATGCGCCCCGGCCGCTTGGGGAAATAATAAAACGGTCAGCAAAAAGGCCAGCCCGGCAAGGGCTGGCCTTGAATGGAAGCGACGACAGCGCACTAATCAGGTTTGGTTTTCGCAAACAGCTCCTTGACCTCCGCCGCGGTGAGCGCGCCGCGACGGATGGTGAAGGATTGAAGCGAGCCGTGGAAGCTACGTTCATGTTCCCAAGGATCCGGCGTGCCGATGTTCACGAATGAATTTGCGTCGTCCTTCAGTTCAATATCGCGACGGCCAATGGGCGCGCCGTCTTTATAGAGCGCGAGCGTTTTGCCATTGAAAGTCGCGGTGAGCATTTGCCAGCGGCCGACTTCGAGCGGGGAACGGCTCACGACATCTTGATTGGCCGCCCAAAAGCGGATGCCATCGTTGATGATCGCAAAATAGCGGCTGGTTCCGCCATCGGAATTATCTTCATCTGTGCCGAAGCCCGCGATAATGATCCGGTCTTCCGGCGTGCGCTCCGGCTTGACCAAAACATTCATGGTCCACATGTCGCTCTTCTTCAGCGGCAAGCCGGCGACATTGGTCTTGATACCCTTGGCCGAAAGTTGAGGCGCTTTCATGGAATAGGCTAGATTCTGGGCGTCGAACGGCAATGAGGTTGGGGTAATGACATTACCATTGGCGCTCCGATCTTTGACTCCGCTTACCTTGAGCGTGAAGTCCTTTCCGGCCGGAATCGGCGCGGCAAAAGTCACCGTAACATTTCGGCCATCGGTTGATTGCGTAACTTTGCTGATGGCCAGAGCCGGCTCCACCACATAATTGTTCGCATCCGCTGCCGTTGCCGGATCAAGTGATTTGGAGAAAACCAAATCAAGTGCGGTCAAATTTTTATCTGCCAACATGCTCACGACTGCGGGCGGGGTGTTGTCATGAATTTCAATATTACCCCGAACGATCGGCCCAACTTTGCCGTTTTCATCAATTTGGGCGACGGCGATTTTTACCGGGTCGGAACACATAATAGGCTCGAAGTATGCGGGCGAACTGGCGATTGGATCACTGCCGTCCAGCGTGTAATGCAAATCGCCGGGACGATGATAAAGCGGCGCGATCAGCGTGATAGCAGTCGCTTGATTATAACTCTGGCCCGCTTGCGGAATGACGGGCCCGCCACCGGGCTGATGATTGGCAAGCGTGTCATAGAGCGGTGCCGCCGGCGGCGTGGCGGTGGGTTCGCTGGCCACGCTCACGGCGAAGACGCGGATCTTGGAATTATCCGGCAGCGTCAGATTCTTCGTGCCGGCGGGCAAATCGTAGGTGAGTTCGAACAGATACGAAAAGCTGTAGAAGGCATCACCCTGAGGTGTGTTGTGGTGCGTGGCAAACCAAGCGACCGGCGTGCGTTTGATAAAGCCCGGCGTGAGACCAATCGGCGGCTGGCTCGGTTCTAGGTCGATCCGCTGATTCGGATTATCCCAAACGCGGTTGTCCCATTGGCCGATGTAGCCGGTCCAATTGGGAATGTTAAAGGACTGCGTGCCGGAACCGATTTTGAGCTGACCCGTCGCGTCGCCGTCAGCCGCCACCAACAGATGGACGCGATTGAAATTTCCGATCGGCAAGTCAAGGCTCTGGCCGCGCGCCGTGACAGCGTTCTTTTGGCCATCAGCAGCGGAACCGAGTTGGAACTCGACGCCTTCACGGGTGATTTGTTTCGGAAACATTTCGGCCGGATACGCCGCGCCGCTGGAGTTCATGGCGCCATCGTCGCGCTTGGTCCGGCTGCTGACGACGTCCGTATCGAAACTCAGCGGCACCGCTTGACTGGACACGCGTGCCACCGTTGCGGTCGGTGGCGCGAGCTTGAGCGCGAAGGCTTTTAGTCCGAATCCCTTCATGCTGAAGTTGAGCTGGCCAGCTTGAATCGTGGCATTGCCAATGGGCGCTTCCTGACCATTCACCTCGCGAGCAGCGGTGATGGCGACCGGGAAACGCAGCGCGATATTTGCGGCGGGCTTACCGGTAAGTTCTTTGAAGCGGACAATAATTTCGTCGCTGTCTTCGGCTTTCTTCACGGCTTCGACTTGAACCTGGTCGCTATTGACGGTCAGCAACGAGAAGGTGCGGGCGTTGCCGGAATGCGCTTCCGGCAGAAACGCGCGCAGCGGTTGATTAAGCCGCGCGGCCTGCCACGCGTCACGACCTTCGCTCCAATCACCCTTGTGGCCGGCGATGGCATAGACGATTTCATGACGGCCCTGATCCTGCGTGCCCTGATCGCGATAACCACCGCGCGTGCCAGGCGTGTAGAGCAGCGTGAGGCGCAGCGTATTATTGTCGGGTTTGTCGGAACCATATTTGGAGTCGCTCATCACTTCCACGCCATAGCCGCCACTGGCGTCGGTAAGATCCATCCATTGTTGCAGCGGCAATTCGAAGCGCGTGGGCTTGTCATTGTCGCGTATTGAAACGCCGACTTTGTCGGCAAAAGCCGCATTGCTGTTGGCGGCGGTGAAAGTAAAATCGGCTTTCAAGCTGGCTCCAAACGAGCGCCAGTCAATGTTGTTGAACAGTTCAACGCGGTCGCCACCACTGCCGGCGGCCAGTCGGATTTGCTGCGTGAAGGTGCTGTTCTCCGTCGTGCGTTTGACTTCGAGAGTCACGCGAGCCGGGCCGGATTCGACGATGCGAATTTCCGCCGGGCCTTCGACGAAACCACGCGCGGGCTTTTGGCGATCTTCCCAATCCATGTTCCAAGCCGGCCACTGCGCCGGATTTTCCGAATGGAATGAAAGCCGTGCCGGAGCGGAGAGTAGTTCGCGATTGAGCGCTTTGTCGAAAACGGAACCGATGTCACCGGTGGCATTCAGCGAGACTTTGTAGCGAGCGTTTTCAAGTGTGTTGACAGTGACGGCCAGACTAGACGCCGCTGCGCTCGTCGCTTCCGGGCGCACATCGTAGATGGCGTAACCGACTGAAGGAACTTTCGCAACGAAGAGCACGCGGAGCGTATTGCCATCGCGTCCGAGAATCTGCGTCGGCACCGGCTGACCCTCTGGATTGTAGGCCGTGACGGCACCAGGAACTTTTCCGGCAAACGAAATGTTAGCTTCAACCGCATCTTCGCGTTCGATCGCGAGCGGATTATAAACCGCGACCGGAACGCCTTTGGCGGTGGTATTGAGAGTAGATAGCACAGCGGCAGAAGAACGTTCGGCAACGTAAGCGAATTGATTCAGCGCCAGAACTTCGTCGTTCCAGGAGTATTCGTAAGCCTTCGGCAAGCTGGTGCCGGGCATGATGTCGTGCATCTGGGAACCGAGCACCAGATCCCAACCCGCGTAGATGGTGGACTGCGGATAAGGCGCGGCGCCGAGCCAGTAGGCAATCGTGGCCGCGCTTTCGGCGGCGTTGGCGAGCTGCTCATTCTGCCGGTTCCATCGCTTCATGTAAGCTTCCGAGGAAAGCGAGCCGGCCGAGTGATTGACCAACAGCAAGTCGCCTTTGTAGGTCGGCAGCTTAGCGGCCTGTTCCAGGCTGATGTCATTATACATTTCGTCGGAGCGCGCAGAGATCACGCGAACCGGGCTGTTATTGGTCATCGCGCGTTCGATCCATCTGACGGATTCGTCGCTGGGAGCGCCGCCTTTGTCGCCCGTGCCGTAATATTTGTAATCGGCAAAGACGCCTGACTTTTCACCGGTGACATTGATGCGCTTGAGCCATGATTCGCTCTTGCTCAAGTCTTCCGTCACGCGTGCGCCGTAGCCGCCGGGATTCAAGGCGGCGATGACCGACGATCCGTCCGGTCCAACCCATGTGCCGATGCTGAAAGGAACTCCAATCGCCGAGCCCCAGGTGAGTTTCTGGGTGGAAAATCCCTTGAGTCCTTCATGGGTAAAGATCGTGGGCAGTGAAGCGGGAAACCCAAAACAATCCGGCAGCAAATAGTCGTCGCTTTGGATGCCAAACTCACGCTTGAAGTAATGATTCCCGTAAAGCGTCTGGCGGACAAACGATTCGAGCGAAGGAATGTTGGCATCGTTTTCGTCCACCGACGAACCGCCCGGATACCAGCGGCCTTGTTGAACATATTTTTTCACGCGCTCGAAGCCTTCGGGATAATACTCCTGCATGAACTCGTAACGCCGCGAACCGGTAAAGTTAAACACATAGTTCGGATATTTTTCCAGGAGAGGGAAGTTCTGCTCCATCGTGTTGCGCACAAAATCCTGGATGGTGGTGTAGTAAGACCAGCGCCATTGCGTGTCGAGGTGCGCGTAGCCCACGACATAGAGATTCTTGTCCTGCGCGAGATCCGCCGGCTTGGCGGGTTGTTTTTGAAACGCGTCGGCGCCGAACAAGGCGGTGGCAACGCAACAGTTGCACATTAAGAGGCCGAAAACTTTTTTCATAATTATTGGGGGAGCGTTTTGCGAATTGAACTTAAAATATTTTTTGCACCACGGCACAAAGCCGGTCGGGATCAGTTTCTCGTTCGAGTTCCGCGCGAAAATCGTCGTCCATGATCTGCCGCGCGAGTTTGGCCAGCACTTGCATGTGGGCATTGCCGCCCTTCGCCGCGCGAATGCCGAGCAGAATCACCACGCGCACCGGCTGGCCGTCGAGCGAATTCCACTCCACCGGCGATTTCAGTTTGAGCAGCACCAACGAGTTGAAACGCACGGCGTTCGTCTGGCAATGGGGAATGGCGAAGCCGTGGCCAAAGCCGGTGGAATAAGTTGCCTCGCGCCGCCAAACCGCATCTTCCACCGCTGGGGAATCATCGGTCCGCCCCATGACAAACAGACGGTCAACCGCCTGCTTGATCACTTCTGCCTTGGTCGTCGCGTCGCAGTCAATCATGACCAAATCGGTCTCCAGCAGCGGCACGTTGACTTGCGCCGAAAATTGTTCCAGCAGCGCGCTCACATCATCCGCCGTCGCGCAGTTCAACGCGGCTTCCAGCAACTGTTGACATTTAGGCTGGTTCAGCCGAGCCAATTCAGCCTTAAGCCCGGCGACCGACGGCGCAGCGGCGCTGATTTTATTCAAACCAAGCCCAGCCAGCAGCGGCAGAAAACGCACTTGTCCGCCCATTTCACCGCACAAACTGATTTCCTTTTGCTGCGCCCGCGCGGCATCCGCGATGAGTTTGAGCAGGCGAAGAAAAGCCGGTTGCAGCGGATTCAACAGCGTTGCGAGCTGCGTATTCATGCGGTCCGCAGCCATGAAATACTGAAGTAGATCATTTGAACCGATGCTGAAAAAATCCAGTTCCTGACTCAGCGCGGCCATCGCCAGTGCCGCCGCTGGCACTTCGATCATGGCACCCACGGACATGGCTGGATCAAAGGCGATGTTTTCCGCCGCACATTTTTTTTGCTCCTCGACAACGATGTTTTTCACCCAGCGCGCTTCATCCACTGTGGCGATCATCGGAATCATCACACTCAATTTTCCGTTGGCCGAGGCGCGCACCAGCGCCCGGATTTGCGTGCGGAACAGCGCTTCAAATTCTGGATAAATCCGGACCGCTCGCCGGCCGAGAAACGGATTTTCCTCCGCCGGCAAATTGAGATACGCCAGCGGCTTGTCGCCGCCGACATCCAGCGTGCGAATCACCACCGGCCGGCCGTTCGCGGCGGCGAGCACGGCTTGGTAACTTTCAACTTGTTCCGACTCGTCCGGCGGCGTGGGGCGGTCCAGAAACAGCATTTCGGTGCGGAATAGCCCAACGCCTTCCGCGCCGGAATCAAACGCCCCGGCTGCTTCTCCGGCGGTGGAGATATTGGCGGCGATTTCAATTCGTTGTCCGTCCTCGGTAGCCGCGTCGCGGGCAGCTAATTTTCCAAGTCGCGCTCGCCGGCCTGTGATGCGCCGTTCTTCCAGCGTGTAATAGCGCCGAGCCGCATCCGTGAGATTCGTCACGAGCGCACCGGCATCCGCATCCACCACGATTTCCTGATGATCAAATTGAATCGTCGAAAGATTCGTCACGCCGGCCAGCGTCGGGATGTTAAACGAGCGGGCGAGAATCACCGTGTGCGAAGTGCCGCCGGCTCTGGCCAGCACGAGGCCTTTCAAAAACTTCCTGTCGAGCGCGAGAAATTGTCCGGGCGTCAGCGCTTCGGCGACGACGACGGCATCGGCGGTTAATTTGACCTCGGCGGACTTGGCAGCTTCGCCGTAAATCTCTCCCAACAGTTGCAGACAGACATCCTGAATGTCCAATGCCCGCTCACGCAACATTTCGTTGCCGCTCGCCGCCAGCAGGTTTGAAAAATGCAGCTCTGCCTCTTCAATCGCGCCCGCCGCCGTGCGCTGACGTGTGATCACCGCCTCGCGCAAGCTGGTGCGAAAATCCACATCGCGAGCGATGGACTGATGCACCTTGACGAGTTCCGCCTCGATGTGCTTCGTGCGGCCCAGTCGCTGAAGGTAAGTTGCGTTTAATTTTTCCAGCGCCGCTTCCAATCGTTGCCATTCCATTTCTGTGTCAGTCACGCCGTGGCGCGGCAGCGATGGCGGAATGGAAAATTTTCCGAACGGCACCACGCGTCCGCGTCCGATGCCCGGCACCACGCGCTGGCCGCGATAAATCGTCGCGCCAGCATCGCGCAAGCAGGGTGAAAGTGGTGTGGCGGCCTCGGTTTTCGTCGCCGTCAGCGGCGCATCGCAATGGGGAAATTTATCACGCAAAAAGGCGCGTAACCCCGCCATCGCCTCGTGTTCATCCGGCCCGCTCACCGTGAAGACACAGGAGTCCCCCATCCGGACATCCGTGCCAACCATCGCCAGAATACTCTTGCCGTTGGCGGCGCGCTGCGTGCGGCGGTTGAACAGCGTCACGGCGGAAGAAAAATGACGCACCACTTCTTCCAGCGCACTCGCGGGCCGCGCATGAATTCCGCTAGGCAGCGGACAAACGAATTCCTGCTCCAGAGCCATGACGATTATTTCGCCTGGGCGAAAATGGCTTCCGGATCCTTCAGCGCCGCCTGGACCGGCACTTGAATTTTGCGCGCGTTGGCAAATCGTTCCTCTTGTTCAATCGCAATGTCCGTCGCGAGGATGACCGCATCGGCGGCATCCACTTCGGCTTGCGTCAATTCGTTTTGAATGCCCATGGCCCCCTGGGTTTCAACCTTGATGGTGTGCCCCAGTTTCTTGGCCGTTTTTTCCAGTTGGGCGGCGGCCATGTAGGTGTGGGCGATGCCCGTCGGGCACGCAGTGACAGCGACGAAGTTCATGTTTTATTTTATTTCGTGGTGGCGGGATTGGAATTTTTTTTGATTAAATTAATCGTGATGGCGGTGACGAGTGAGCCGGTAATAATCGCGACCACGTAAATCAGCCGGTGATCAATCACGGGCAGAACAATCGGCCCGCCGTGCGGCGCGTGATCGCCCACGCCGCCGAGCATCGCAATCGTGGCGGAAACCATCGAGCCCAACATGATGGTTGGAATTACCCGCAAAGGATCGCCGGCCGCAAAGGGAATCGCCCCCTCGGTGACGCCCACCAAACCCATGCCCAGCGCGGCTAGCCCGGATTCGCGTTGTTCTTCCGTCCAACTTTTGCGGCCGATTAACGTTGCCAATCCCAAGCCGAGCGGCGGCGTGCAAATGGCGGCGGCACAGGCACCCATGATGGCATAATTGCCCTGCTGAATCATGGCCGCGCCAAAGAAGAACGCCGCCTTGTTGACCGGTCCGCCCATGTCGAAAGCGATCATCGCGCCCAACACCATCGCCAGCACAATCTGCGACCCGCTTTGCAAACCTTCCAAGAACTTCATCATATCTACCATGATGGTCGCGATTGGGATATTCAACGTCAGCATCAGCAAACCGACGGGCAAGGCGGACAAAATCGGAATCACAATGATCGGCATGATCGGCCGAAACATCGTCGGCACCTTGAGTTTTTTCAGCAAGTTTGTCACATGTCCCGCAACCATGCCGATGATAATCGCGCCCAGAAACCCCGCGCTCGCGGATTTGCCGTCCACGATTTGCGGCATGCCCGCGATGAACCCGCCGACAAATCCCGGCACCAAACCTGGGCGGCTGGCCATGCCAAACGCTATGAAACCGGCCAGCACCGCTGGAAACAATTGGAACGCCGTCGTGCCAATCGTCAACATTTTTTTGACCAGTGCCGGGGCTTTGGAAAAGTCCGGGCCGGTGGCCGTCATCGGCACAAAGGTGATGGATAGCGCAATCAAAATGCCGCCACAGGCAATAAAGGGAATGACGTGGGAAACTCCGGTCAACAGATACTGTTTATGCTTTTGCAACAAGGCTTTCATGCTTGGTTAGTGGGGCTTTAATGGGTGATGTGATTGCTGATTTGAACTCATTCTGCATTTCCGCCCGCCTGCGGGCAATCTCAAAGCTTTGCGGAGATTGTAAACCGGCCAAATATTCAAAGCGCCCGCCTGCTTGGTGATTGACAAACAGAAGCAGCGGTCGGCTTGATTGTGTGGCATTTCATTGGTTTAGAAAAGTAACGGCAATCGCGCCCAGTAGCCAGCCCCCCAATCTGATAGTTTTCGATTCCAGCTCATTCCCTGATTGCGTCATGAATGCTTAATGTTCCGATTCGCCCGGAACTTCCGGGATACCTGGATCATCAAGAATTTGCACGGCGGTGGCGCCACATAGCGTTTTCCAATCTTGCAGCACCCAGACGACTTTCTTGTCCGGAGTCACTTCGACCAGTTGCGGGCCTCTGCCATTGTCGCCGCGCGAAGTCAAGATGGTGTTGCCGTTGGCCAGCCGGGTGGCCGTCTGCGCAGCGGAGGCCAGACGATATTGCTCCGGCAGATCACGGTTCTTGAGTTCCCAGACTGTCTGGCCTTTGGAATTAACTTCACGCGTGAGGTTGTCGCCTTCGGCGGAGATCAGGGTATTACCGTTCTTGAGCCGGATGGCCGCCCATGGCATCTTGATTTTATATTGCCAGATTTCGTTGAAATTTTTGTCATATTCCACGATGACGCCCATGCCGAAGACAGAGACGAGGTAGGTGCCTTGGCTGGTGACGCGCGTCCGGCGGAACTGTCCATGAATCCCGTTGGGATTCGGCGGCTGGCTGAACGGGAGGACATGTTCAACCTCGGTGGCTCCGGTCTTGATGTTGACGACCATCAGCTTGGGCGGCAGCCCATTCACGACGAACATGACCCGGTCTAACCCGATGGGCTGGCAAGTATGGATTTCCGTGTGATTGGCGCCGCCGGCCTTATTGCAATCATAGCGCCACACCACTTTTTTATCCGGCGTGATTTCGGCAATGTATTCCATTCGGGTATAGAGAATGTTGCCGTTGGAAAGCATCCACACATCGTCGTATTCGTAGCTCGTGCCGGTGGAATAGGTCCAGATCACCTTGCCATCGTTGACGAGGAACATCTTGTCATAATTCTCACCGACATACAGCATCGGGTGCTGCGCGAGACCTTTGCCGGGCAGATTGGGAGGCGTGATGCCGTTCGTCCACTTGCCGGCGGGCGACGGAGTTTCGTCCAGCCCCAGCGCCGGCACATTCGCGGCGGTGAAGAGATGGAGCACATCCATGCAAGGTGTCGCCGAGGCCGACTTGGTGGTCGGCGTGTAACAGCCAGTCGCAGTCGCGAGCAAGCCGATGGCCGTGAATGCCGCCAGAAGGGAGCGAAGGTTTCTATTCATGCTAAATAATTTTAGAGTTGAGTCACTTCTATAAAGCGATTGTTCTGGCCAAACATGTTTTGATCGGATGGTATCGCCCTATTCTTGCTACTTCAAATAAATATCCAGTTCCTTGCCCTGCAGCATGTCGGCGTAGTTGACAAACCATCCATCAAGAGGTTTGCCGCCGATGGTGATTTTAACGATGTTCTTGCCTTGGCCTTTTTTGACGATGGTGAAGGTTTTGCCATTGCCCAGGGTCATGGCGATTTTGTCGAACATCGGCACCGATACGATATATTCAGGATCGGCGGGCGAGTAGGGATATATGCCCATCGCGTTGAAGACATACCAACCGGTGAGCGAACCCTCATCATCCATCCCTGGCAAGGCCAGACCTTCGGGCCCCATGCCAAAGTAATGGGCGAGCAGTTTGGTGAGGATCGCCTGTGCTTTCTCCGGCTTGTTGATGAAATAATAGAGGTAAGGATAGCCGATGTCCGGCTGGTTACCCATGCAGAACTGTCCGAGAAAACATGATAGATTATCCACCGCATAACCTCGCCAAGGCGCGGTAAAGAGGGTGTCGAGTTTCTGCTCAAAATCCGCCGGGCTTTGGTAGAGGCTGATCAAGCCCGGCGTATTCTGCGGCACAAAGAAAGATGCCTGCCAGGCATTTGCCTCGCGATACATATACTCGTAGTAGGGATAATAGGGATCGAACGGCGTGCACCAATTTCCATCGGCAAGGCGGCCCCGCATCAACTCCGATTCTGGATCGAAGACGTTCTTATAGTTCTGGCTGCGCTTCATCATCTGGCTGTAAACATTGGTATCCCCCAGCGCCTTGGCCAGCTGGGCAATGGCATAATCGGAATAGGCAAATTCAAGCGTCTTGGTGGTTCCAGCAGTTGATTTGGTTTCGGTTACCGGGTGGGCGATGTTGACTTCGGGAACATAGCCTGACGCCAGATACTCTTGGTTGTGAGGCCGGGCCCGATTACCGTCGGTCGTATTGGCATTGTTCAGCATGTAACCGAATGCCTTTTGAACATCATAGCCTCGAACATCGCGCAGATACGACCCCGTGATGTAAGCCGAACCAAAATCACCGTGGAACGAGGTAGGCAGAAATCCTGAACGCGCGCTGCCGCGCAGCATGGAGTTGATAATGTCATTGCTGACATCGGGAACCAGCATATCCAACAGGACCAGTTGGGTGCGGAAGACATCCCACAAAGCCGGACTCCCCAGATTTTCGGGTTCAGCGCCCGCGTCGCTTGAAGCGTTCGGGAACCAGAACTGCCGGAAGAGACAGGAGTAGAACAGCTCTTTCTCTCGGTCGGTTCCTCCGGTTACCTGAATCTTGTTGAGAACTGTTTCCCAGGTTTGATCGGCCGCTTTATAAACCTGATCAAAGCTCTTGTCGGCAATTTCAGCTTCCAAGTTGTGTTTGGCCGCTTCAACACTGGTATAGGAAAGGGCGATCTTTACCTCCAAAGGCTTGCTTTCGATTTCGAAGCCGATGACGGGCACATCAATCTGGCCGCTGATTCTCCTTTGGCCGCCGGCGCCCTGGCCAGAACGCGGGATGTTGGGCTGGTTGGGATTGCGCTTGTAATTGCCGATGCTTTTGATGCGGTGATTCATCACGGCATAAAAGCACAAACCGCCCTGTTTGCCCGAAACGGCATGGTCGCCCGCTGGTTGCAAATCCCAACTGCTGCTGCCGCCGCCTGCATGCACCAAGTCGAAGGCGAGTTTCTTCTCTTGTCCACCTTGATAGGTGAATCGGTAATAGGCACAACGTCTAGTGGCGGTAATCTCAGCGTTGATGTGATAGCGCTCAAGAAAAACCCGATAATAGCCGGGGTGGGCCGATTCGTGGGTGTGGCTATAGCTTGATGCGAAATCATCGGCAGTGAAGCCGTTGCCCTCAAGCGGCATCAAGGGAAGGTTCTGTCTTCCCCACTGCGTGTTGCTCGTCTGCGCGAAAGCCTTGATTGTGTTGACTTCGTATTCATATCCGCTGCCGCTGCCATAGGTGGTGATCGGACCTGCCTGAACCATCGCAAAGGGAACAGTTGCCGAGGGCGCGTTCAGGCCGTTCCAGGTGCGCCAAGGCGGAACATAGCCAAGGTCGGCACTGTTGGTCAGAACGGTGGTTCCGAGAAAGGGATTCACATAGTCCACTGGCCGCTTTTGAGCTTGCGCAAGGCACGTCGCAATCAACATCAGGCCGAGCGAAAGAAAAGGTTTAATCAGGGGTGTTCGCATGCAAGAGCGCATATTTCTAGCTTATTTTGCCATAAAGGTAAACAGGGTCGTTTCCTTCAATCGTTCTCCGGGCCGAATCACGATTGACGGAAAATTGGCGTGATGGATAGCGTCCGGGTAATGTTGAGTCTCCAGACAAACAGCGGTATGGCTCAAATGGTTGGCGGTGAAGAGTTGCACGGCAGGTTGGGTGGTGCGCACTTCCATGATCCGGCCGCTGCGGGGTTCCTCGAGTCGCGCCGCCAACTTCATGACTTGGTCTTCGCCCAGAATGTAATTGTGATCGTAGCCGTTCATCAGCGGCTTTAACTGTTCGATGCGGTCTCCAATGCGAGTTGGTTGATTGAAATCCATGAGCGTGCCTTTGAGCGGCAGGATCTCGCCCGTGGTAATTGAATCCGTGTCCGTCGGGGTATAACAATTGGACGGAATCCATAAAATATTGTCCAGACAACTCCCGCCACCAGCCAGATTCCAATAGGCGTGATTGGTGAGATTCACGATCGTGGGTTTGTCGGTTTCGGATTCGGATTCGATTTGGAATTCGTTGTTATCCGTCAGCGAATAGGTGATAGAATTATTCAGATTCCCCGGAAACCCTTCCTCGCCATCTTTGCTCAGGTAAGTCAGGGTCACAGATGATTCACTGCTATTTGTCATCGCGCCCGCCACCGTCCAGACCGACTGCGCAAACCCTTTGCGCCCGCCGTAGATCGTGTTTTTGCCCGAGTTCGCAGTCAGTCTGTAGGTGGTGCCATCCAGTTCAAACTGCGCGCCTCGAATCCGGTTCGCCACCCGGCCAGTGATCGCGGCGGCTCCATTGAAGCCGCGCTGGAATTGTTGGATGGTGTCAACCGTCAGCAAAAGGTTGGTGAAATTCCCAATTCGATCCGGTGCCCATAGTTGCTTGATGATGGCACCGTAGGTGATGATCTGGACCCGCATTCCCTTGGCGTTTCGCAGTGTGATGAGCTTAACCTCTGAACCATCTGGCATTTTTCCGAATGCAGCCTGCTCAACACGTTGCCAGGGCTCCGCTTGAGCTGATCCCGCCAAAAGTGCCGCGAATAATGAAACGATCAACATTCGTCTGAGATTGAATTGCATAATAGCTTGAACACTCGTTCGGCTGAAAAGACGCGATCGGAACCGAGCACGAGCGGCGTGGTGAACACCGAGGTTGCACCTTCCGGCGTGCCCGTCAACACCTGACCGGTCAGCATGTCGGTCAGCTTTGACTGTCTCCGTTGGCCGAATCACCTGCCTGGTCACCACCGCACAGCCGCCACCCGCCCCGCGAATCCGGAGGCAACCCTTCCGGCCCTTATTTCCCGTAAGGGCTGCGATGCGCCGCAAACCAAAAGACCAGTCCGAACAATAGTGGAATCACGATCGCGAGAATGATCTGCCAGCGCACCATGCGCTTTTCCCAGCGTGTTTTTCGGCGTTTGTCCATGTGTTTTAAAGGCTGAGCTTAGCCAAGCCAGCCGACCAATACAAACCTTTGCTGTCCGCATAACCAAACTGGCTGGCGCGGCACCGCTCCGGTCCCGCCCGGCGTTTCGCGTCTCAGGTTGCGGGTGCCGCCTTTTTGATTGTGTTGACGCCGCCGCCCCGGCGGGCGCATAGTTCCCGCGCCCGGTTTCCGGGATTTCGCGGGCAAGAAATCCCGGGCCGCCATTCGAGATGATCTGCGAATTTCGCGGCGAGTGTGCGGCCTGGTCCAGCTTGCGCTTACCAGACGCGGCTACGCGTGCCACCGGAAAAAACCGAGCCAAATTATGTGCGCCCCGACTATCGTCAGAAAGACCTGGTGGCGCTGCCGCCTGGCGCTGCTGCTGCTGACCGGTGTTTCATTGCCGGCCGCGAGCCCTGGCTCCGCACTGGAAACCAATTTTGCTGCGTTGGGCCGACTCATCGTGACGCAATTTGTCGCCGCGCCGTTTCCCCACCCGGCCCGCGCGGAAGGACACAAATACCACGACCAATTGTATTCCGCCGCTGAACACTACGCGGACAGCACCGTGGCGCTTTTTGTTCCGAAGGGTTTTCGCGCCACAGACACCATTGATTTCGTTGTCCACTTTCACGGCTGGAACAACACCGTCGCTGGCACGCTGACGCAGTATCAACTGGTCGAACAGTTTTCCGCGAGCGGCAAGAACGCCATCCTTGTCGTGCCGGAAGGCCCGCACAACGCGCCGGATTCCTTCGGCGGGAAACTGGAAGATACCAATGGCTTCAGAGCTTTCATGACCGAGGTGATGGGCAAACTCCAGGCGGGCGGCTTGTGGTCGGAGCGCGGGCTTCAGCCCGCTTCAACGACCATCCGCGAAGCGGGGCTGAAGCGGCCTGAAGGCCGCGCTCCGATAATTGGCAATGTGATTATTTCCGGCCACAGCGGCGGCTATCATGTCATGGCCGGCATCGTGGCTCGCGGCGGAGTGCCGATCAAAGAGGCGTGGTTGTTCGATGCGCTTTATGGCAACACGGAAAATTTTGTCGCGTGGCAGAAAAACCAGAACGGGCGGCTGCTCGACATTTACACCGACCACGGCGGGACAAAAGAGGAAACGGAAAAATTGATGGCTGATTACAAAACCAACAACGTCAGTTTCGTTTCGCTCGAAGAAACCAACGGCGTGCCGCAAGATTTGCCGGCAGGGAAAATCTTTTTCCTCCACACCGACCTGACGCACAACGAGGTGATTTTCCGGCGCGAAGAATTTGCACAGTTCCTCAAGACCAGTTGCCTCCAAGACAAATGAAACTGATTTCGCTGTCGATTTTTTTCAGCTTCGCGACGTTGCTCGCCAGCGGCCAGACCATGAACCCCAAAAGCCATTCCATCCACCCGCCCGTGAAACTCGGCGTTGAAGTCCTGTTTGAAAATCGCCTCGATTTGATTCGCGGCAAACACGTCGGCCTCATCACGAACCCCACCGGCCTCGACGGCAAACTCGACAGCATCATCGATCGTTTCCGCGCGCAACCCGACACGAAGCTCGTGGCGCTTTACGGGCCGGAGCACGGCGTGCGCGGCAACGCGCAAGCCGGCGAATATGTCGCGTTTTACTTCGATGAGCATTTCAAGCTGCCGGTCTTCAGCCTCTACGGCCAGACGCACAAGCCGCCGGCGGACATGATGACGAACATTGACGAATACATGCGCACGTTCGACACGCAGCACGAAGGAAAAAAAGTCGAGGCGGGCATGATGCAGTCGGTGGACGTGATGGTGTTCGATTTGCAGGACGTCGGCACGCGGGTCTATACCTACATCGCCACCATGGCGAATGCGATGGAGGCGGCGGCGAATGCGGGCATTCCGTTCATCGTGCTGGACCGGCCCAATCCCATCAACGGCGTCGCGATGGAAGGCCCGATGCTCGAATATCCCCAGTTCAGTTCGTTCATCGGGCATTATCCGATTCCGTTGCGCCATGGCATGACGACCGGCGAACTGGCGCAATTTATCAATGCGACATTCTTGACGACCAAAGCCAAACTCACCGTCGTGCCGATGGAAAACTGGACGCGTGCCGAGTGGTTCGATGAAACCTCGCTGCCGTGGACCTTGCCGTCGCCCAATCTGCCAACGCTTGACAGCGCGACGGTTTATCCGGGCCAGGTCATCATCGAAGGAACGAACCTATCTGAAGGGCGTGGCACGACGAAGCCGTTTGAATTTTTCGGCGCGCCATGGATTGACGGCTTTGTGCTCGCGACAAAATTGAACGCACTCGATTTGCCTGGCGTCAAATTCCGGGAAGTTTATTTCACTCCGACCTTCTCGAAATTCAAGGGAACGAATTGCGGCGGCTGTCAGCTTTACGTCACCCAGCGCGAGCAATACCAATCCATCGCCACCACGCTGACGATCTTGGCCGAGATCAAGAAGCTCTATGGCGACAAATTGGAACTGCACGCGAGCTACTTTGATCATGTGCTGGGCACGGCGTCGGTGCGCAAGGCGCTGGAACGCGGCGAGCCAGTTTCGAAAATCATGGCCGCGACGCAGCCGGGCCTGAAGGAATTCGCCAAGCTGCGCGAACCGTTCTTGATTTACCGATAAGCGGTGCGTTTATGCGGCTCCAAACTCCGATTGTCAACGACGAGGTGGAACTCGTCGCGCGGCGACGAGTCGCTTCGCGCGAAAGCGGTGCAGCAGCTCGGTCAGGCCGTGAACATGTCGCATCCTCGGCCGCCCGCTGCGCACGCAGATGTTGTCGCGGCGCGATAATCTCCGCCAGCGTTGGCAGGGTGCTGCGCGTTGGCCTGCTGGACTTGCCGCTGATTTTGTTTGGCGTCGCGCTTCTGCTTTCAGGCTGCACCACGCCGCGACAACCTGCGAAAATGTTGCGTTCCGAGAAGCTGGCGGAGATGGACCTCGCAATCCTCGCTGCCATTGCCAGCAACAAATGTCCCGGCGGCGTGCTGTGGGTGGAGCACGACGGCACGGCTTACCACAAGGCCTTCGGCAATCGCGCGCTGGTGCCGGTAAGCGAGGCAATGACCGAGGATACGATTTTCGACGCCGCTTCCCTGACCAAAGTCGTCGCCTGCACGCCGGCCGTGCTGCTGCTGGTCGAGCGTGGCGAGGTGAAGCTCGCCGCGCCGGTGAAAACCTATATTCCCGAATTCACCGGCGACGGCAAAGAACTGGTCACTGTGGGCCAACTGCTCACGCACACTTCGGGATTGCGACCGGACATTGAAACCCGGAGCGACTGGCAAGGGCAGGGCGCGGCCATCAAAAAGGCCTGCGCAGAAAAATTGCAATCCAAGCCCGGCGCGGTTTTCAAATACAGCGACATCAATTTTTTTCTGCTGGGTGAAATCGTCCAGCGTGTGAGCCACACGAGACTGGAGGTTTTCGTGCAACGGGAAATTTACGCGCCGCTGAAAATGACGGACACCGGCTATTTGCCGCGGCCGCAAAAACTCTCGCGCATTGCGCCGACCGAACTGGTGGCGGGCAGCGCGTGGCGCGGGGTGGTTCACGATCCGACGGCGCGGCACATGGGCGGCGTGGCGGGGCACGCCGGCTTATTCACGACGGCAAGTGACCTGGCGCGATACGCACGAATGTTGCTCAGGCTCGGTGAACTGGACGGTGTGCGTGTTTTCAAGCCCGAAACCGTGCGGCTGATGACAAGCGTGCAGACGCCGCCCGAAATTTCCGTGCGGCGCGGATTGGGCTGGGACATTGATTCCGGTTATAGCGGGCCGCGTGGAGAAGTCTTTCCGATCGGCTCCTATGGCCACACTGGCTGGACTGGCGGGTCATTGTGGATTGATCCCTTCTCAAAAACCTTCGTGATTTTTTTGTCAAACCGGAATCATCCGACCGAAGCCGGCAACGTGTCGGTGCTGCGCCATCAACTGGGGACGCTCGCGGCGGAGGCGGTCGCGGATTTTGATTTCTCCCATGTTGCCGGGGCGTTGGCAGGGATGGCGCATTTGCCGCCGCCGAAAAAATAATTCACCACGAACGCGCCCCAACGGTTCCCGCCAATCGCTTTTCCCTCGCTTTCGCTGCTGGCTTCGTCTAAACGAATACGCTTCATGGACTGGCCTTCCTTATTGCTCGCTGGTTTCGCGGTGCTGTTTATCGGCGTCGCGAAGGCGGGCTTTGGTGGTGGCCTGGGGATGCTGGTCACGCCGCTCTGCGTGCTGGCCTTCGGGCCAAAGACCGCCATTGGCATCCTGCTGCCGCTGCTGTGCGCGGGCGACGCTTTTTCGCTCTACCACTATTGGAACCGGTGGCGCGCGGAGAACTTGAAGTTTCTGCTGCCGGGCGTGGTGCTTGGCGTCATCATCGGCGTGCAACTCATCGGCCAGTTTTCGCCGCGCCAACTCAACCTCGCCATCGGCTTGATCGCGGTTCTGTTCGTCGTTTTCCAACTCAGCAAGCAGCGCTTGTTCCGGGCGCAAGGCGCGTTTGAGCCCAGCCACCGCGTCGGCGTGCCGTGTGGAGTGGCCATGGGCATCACCTCGACCTTTGCCCACGGGGCCGGGCCGGTGGCGGCGATGTTCCTCATGCCGCAGCGGTTGCCCAAGGAAATGTTTGTGGGCACCAGCGTGCTGCTCTTCAGCTTCGTGAACTGGATCAAACTTCCGTTTTTCTGCGTGGATCGCTCGCTGGTGGACTGCCCGGTGTTCGCGACGCACGCTTTGATCACGCCGGCCACGCTGGGGACGAGCGCCAAGTTTTTTCCACTGGTGCCGCTCGGCGTCTGGCTGGGCGTCTGGCTGAACCGGCGCTTTTCCGAAACGATTTTCGTGCGGGTGATCCACGCCATCCTGCTCCTCACCGGCCTGCAGCTCATTTTTAATTTCGACCTAGCCGCGCCGTTCCGGTGAACGGGGGCCAATGCAAGCGCCTAATCTACTGAGGGGCCTAATTTGCTCACCGGCTTTGCGGTCCGTCAACTCGAAGCGTCTTGGGGCCGTTTCTGCAAGCGATGGGAAAGGACCGCGAGACCTTCGGCCAGGTCTTCTTTCTGCGTCACCACTTTTTTCGGCAGTTGCAGCTTGGTGGCAGTGAAATTCCAAATGCCCTTGATGCCCGCCCGCACCATCACCTCGGCAGTTTCCTGAGCCGCCGGTCCTGGAACGGTCAACATGCCCAGCAGAATTTCCCCGCGGCGGACAAAGGGAATCAGCTGGGCGATCGTTTGGACTTTGCGGCCGTGAACCCACTTGCCCACTTTGTTCGGGTCGCTGTCAAATGCGCCGACGATGCGAAAGCCATAATCATGGAAGCCCTGATACCCCAATAGCGCCGTGCCCAGATTCCCCACGCCCACCAGCACCGCCTTGGTCTGGTGGTCCCAGCCCAGAAATTGTTCGATGGCGGTAATCAACTCGGGGATGCGAAAGCCAATGCGCGGTGTGCCCACGGCGCCGGTGATGGCCAGATCCTTTCGCACAATGACCGGTTCCAAATGATGCACGCCGGCCAGCACGGTTCCCGACACATGCTCCCGGCCTTCCGCCTGTAATACCCGGAGCAACTGCAAATACGAGGGCATCCGTTTGACGCACGCCAGGCCGGCCTTGCGCACGCCCTCGGCTTGGCGCAGGAGCGTTTCAGGAAAAGCGGTCTTCGCGCCGGCGGCCGGAATCGTTGGCGGCGCGGCGGGGCGTGCGCGCGAACTGCTTTTTGACGCGGCGGTTGTTTTCATAAACGGGGCGCTTGCTGGAAAATGACAATATCGTGATTGAGGTAACGATAAGAAGATGGCGACTGCGCGGCAACAAAATCTGGCGCATCCACCGCCAAACCAAAGCGAAAAGACAAAATAGTAGGAGCTCGATACCATTAGCCATGAGGGTGGCGGCGATTCCTGGCCGCGACTAATCTCGTTTACAGCGACGGCTTATACCTGCGTGCCGGCGCGTCCCAGTGGTTGACAAAATTTCTGAACGGAGTCTAATAGAGAAAAAGATATTGATACAAAAGGCACGATATGAATATCAAAACCCAGTTGCAACGCCCGGACGGGACGAGATTGAAGATCGTTTCCGAGCCGGCCTTGAAACGGTTGCCACTGTATCACCGCTTCCTCATGGAACGGCAGGCGACCGGACGCGAGACGGTTTCCTGCACCGACATCGGGCTGGATTTGGACCTGGATCCCACGCAGGTGCGGAAGGATTTGGAGTCGGTCGGTATCGTCGGTCGTCCTCGCATCGGCTACACGCTGGCGACTTTGATGGACCAACTGGAACAGTTTCTCGGCTGGAATAATGTGAACGAGGCCTTTCTGGTCGGGGCCGGCAACCTCGGCGCAGCCTTGTTGGGCTATCGGAAATTTGAGGAATGCGGCTTGAAAATTGTGACCGCGTTTGATCTCGACCCCTCAAAAACTGGCACGCGCATTCATGGCAAACATGTCTTGCCGCTCGAAAAGCTGTCAGATCTTGCGCAGCGCATGCACATTCTTATCGGCATCATCACCGTGCCAGCGACGGAAGCCCAGGCCGTGGCGGATTTGATGGCTGAAGGCGGGATCCGAGCGATTTGGAATTTTGCGCCGGTCCGCCTGCATACGCCGGAGCACGTCATCGTTCACAACGAGGACCTCCATTGCTCGCTGGCCGCACTGTCGCAAAAGCTTTTTGCAACCCTCCAAGTCAAACCCCAAAAAACGGGCCTGGCGTCGAAGGCCGCCGCGGCTGCGGCGCTTTCAAATTAACCACCACAGCTAAATTACAATTCAATGCGCGCTCAATCAAAGCCTGACTGCAACGGCAGAAAGTTTGTGAAAGTTTTCACAATCTTGGAAAAACACGGACGAAAACCTTCGCGACTGGTGCCGATTCTTCAAGCGGTGCAGGAGGAATACCGCTATTTGCCCAAGGAAGTTCTAACCTATGTCGCCACGGCGCTGGACATTTCGCCGGCACGCGTTTACGGCGTCGCCACGTTCTACTCGCACTTCGCGATCGAGCCGAAAGGCAAGCACATCGTCCGGCTTTGCGACGGCACGGCGTGCCATGTGAAGGATTCCATTCCGATCCTCGATGCCATCCGCAAGCGCCTCAAGCTCGAAGGCAAAAAAGTCACCACCGACGACATGCTGTTCACCGTCGAAACGGTCGCCTGCCTTGGCGCGTGTGGTCTCGCGCCGGTCGTTGTGGTGAATGACCAAGTGCATGGCGCGATGACGCCCACCAGCGGCGTGAAACTCGTAGAAGAAATTATCGCTAGAGAACAAGCGTAATGAACACTCAACTTATTTTGGATCCGGCCGCCGGCAACGGCGGCAAAACCCAGCGACGCGTTATTGTCTGCGCCGGCACCGGCTGCGTGGCCAATGGCGCTTACAAAGTCATTACCGCTTTCAACGATCAAATCGCGGCTGCCGGCATCAGCGTGACAACCGAATTCAAGGCGGAAACCTCGCAGCATGATCTACGGCTGAACAAGAGTGGCTGCCAGGGTTTTTGCCAGATGGGGCCGCTCGTCACGATATTGCCCGACGAAATTCTCTACAACAAAGTCAAGGTTGAGGACGTTGAAGAAATCGTCCGCGAAACGCTCGTCGGCGGCAAAGTC
Organism: uncultured Verrucomicrobia subdivision 3 bacterium; assembly: GCA_903850425.1. Taxonomy (GTDB): domain Bacteria; phylum Verrucomicrobiota; class Verrucomicrobiia; order Limisphaerales; family UBA11358; genus UBA11358. The sequence continues at coordinate 134,638 of CAINLR010000001.1, forward strand.
GTTGACCGGCTGCTCTACGTTGATCCCGCCACGAGGAAGCCTTGCAAAGGCATCAACGATATTCCGTTTTACCAGCGGCAGCAGCGGTTTGTGCTGAAGGAATGCGGCGTGATTGATCCGGAAAGCATCCACGAATATCTCCATCACGGCGGTTACGAGGCGGCGCGCAAGGCGATTTTGAAAATGTCGCAGGAAGAGATCGTGCAGGAAATCACCAAGTCCGGCCTGCGCGGTCGCGGCGGCGGCGGCTTTCCGACCGGTCGCAAATGGGAAGCGGCGCGGACGCAGAAGAGCGTCAAAAAATATGTCATCTGCAACGCCGACGAAGGCGATCCCGGCGCGTTCATGAACCGCAGTGTGATGGAAGGCAACCCGCACAGCGTGCTCGAAGGCCTCATGATCGCCGCGCGCGCCATCGGCGCGGATGAAACGCTGATTTACGTTCGCACGGAATATCCGCTGGCCGTCGCCCGCATGAAGAGCGCCGTTCTGGACGCACGAAAAATGGGTTTTCTCGGCGACAATGTTTTCGGTTCCGGCCAGAGCCTGGATTGCGAAGTGATGGAAGGCGCGGGCGCGTTTGTCTGCGGCGAAGAAACCGCCATGATCGCCTCGATTGAAGGCCAGCGCGGTATGCCGCGACCCAAACCGCCATTCCCGGCCCAGAGCGGTTTGTGGGGCAAGCCGACGATCATCAACAACGTCGAGACGCTCGCGCATGTTGTTCGCGTCATCAATCAGGGTGCAGACACCTTCAAGAAACTCGGCTCGGCGGCCTCACCCGGCACCAAGACCTTTGCGCTGACGGGCCACGTCGCCAACACCGGTTTGATCGAGGTTCCGTTTGGCACCACGCTGCGCGAAGTGGTCATGAACATTGGCGGTGGTATCACCGACCGGCGCGGCAAGGTGAAGCCGAAAGGTTTCAAAGCCGTGCAAATTGGCGGGCCGTCGGGCGGCTGTCTGACGCAGGACCATCTGGATCTGCCGCTGGACTACGATTCGCTTCGGAGCGTCGGCGCGATGGTCGGTTCTGGTGGGCTGGTCGCGATGAACGAAAAGACCTGCATGGTCAGCATCGCGCGCTTCTTCATGGATTTCACCCAGCGCGAAAGCTGCGGCAAATGCGTGCTCTGCCGCGAAGGCACGCGCCAGTTGCTCGCGATGCTCGACGACATTATCGAAGGCCGCGCCACCAGCGAAACGTTGGTGCTGATGGAGAAACTCGCGCTCGCCGTTCAGAAAGGTTCGCTCTGCGGCCTCGGCAAGACCGCGCCGAACCCAGTCCTCTCAACGTTGCGCTACTTCCGCCACGAATACGACGCGCACGTGTTCCACAAGCATTGTCCCACCGGACAGTGCAAGGCGCTCGCCAAGCCGAGCATTGATCCGGTCAAGTGCAAGGGCTGCACCGCCTGCGCCAAGAAATGTCCCGTCGGGGCGATCAGCGGCGAACGGAAACAGGCCCACGTTATTGATCAAGTGAAGTGCATCGTGTGTGGCGTCTGCGCCGATACCTGCAAACTGGAAGCCGTCGTCGGCGTGTAGAAATCAAACCTAAAATTTGAACTGAAAATTTCATGAGCGCTACTGCAACCGTAAAAACCCTGAACATTGACGGCATTGAGGTGCCCATCAATGGCGAGCGCAATTTGCTCGAACTCATCCGCAAGGCCGACATTGATCTGCCGACGTTTTGTTATCATTCCGACCTGAGCGTCTATGGCGCGTGCCGCCTCTGCATTGTGGACATCGCCGGGCGCGGCATCCAGGGCGCGTGCTCCACGCCGCCGGAACCCGGCCTGAAAGTCCGCACCCAAACCGAGGAAATCCGCGAGATCCGCAAAATCTCGGTCGAGCTGCTACTCGCCAATCATGAGCGCGAATGCACGACCTGCGTAAAAAGTTCCGCATGCCAGTTACAGGACGTCGCGCGCAAGCTCGGCATTCAGAAAGTCCGCTTCAAGCCTGTGCATGAACCGGCGGAGGTGGATCGCTCTTCGCTCTCGCTCACGCGCGACCCGAACAAATGTGTGTTGTGCGGCGACTGCGTGCGGTTCTGCTCGGAAATTCAAGGCATCGGCGCGATTGATTTTGCGTATCGCGGCCATGACGCGGCGGTGCTGCCGGCCTTCGGCAAGGATCTCGGCGAAGGCGAGTGCATCAACTGCGGCCAGTGTGCTGCGGTATGTCCAACCGGCGCGCTTACGCCGCGTCAGGAAATTGACGAAGTGTGGAAAGCGCTGGGCGATCCAACAAAAACTGTCGTGGCCCAGATCGCGCCCGCCGTGCGCATCGCCATCGGCGAACTGTTTGGCATGCCGCCCGGCGAATCCACGCGCGGCCAAATGGTCGCGGCGTTGAAACGGCTCGGTTTCAAGCACGTTTACGACACTGCATTCAGCGCCGACTTGACGGTGATCGAGGAGGCGAATGAATTCTTAGGCCGCAAGACCAAGGGCGGCAAGCTGCCGCTCTTCACAAGCTGCTGTCCGGGCTGGGTGAAATTCGCGGAACAGTATTTTCCCGAGCTGCTGCCGAACCTATCCACCTGCAAATCGCCGCAGCAGATGCTCGGTTCGCTGGTCAAGGAACTGTTGCCGGCGGAACTGGGCGTGGAGAAAAAAAATCTCGTGATGGTTTCGATCATGCCCTGCACGGCGAAAAAATTCGAGGCCAAGCGCCCGGAGTTTGCGCAGGACGGTGTCGCGGAAGTGGATCACGTTCTCACCACGCAGGAACTCGCGCGCATGATCGAGGAAGCCGGTTTGCGATTCACGAAGTTGCTGCCGGAATCGTTCGATATGCCGATGGGTTTCAAGACCGGCGCGGGCGTGATCTTCGGCAATTCCGGCGGCGTGAGCGAAGCCGTTTTGCGCTACGCCTCGGAAAAAGTCACCGGCAAAAAATTACTGAATCCCGACATCCACGCCGTTCGCGGCGAGGACGGATTGCGCATCGTCGAAGTGCCGGTGGGTGACATCACGTTGAAGCTCGGCATCGTTCACGGTTTGAAAAATGCGCGCACACTCGCGGAAAAAGCGCGACGCGGCAAATGCGATCTCGACATTATCGAAGTGATGGCGTGCCCCGGCGGCTGCATTGGCGGCGCGGGTCAGCCGGTGTCGCGCGATCCCGACATCCGCAAACTCCGCACGCGCGGACTTTACGAAGTGGACAAAAATATGGAGTTGCACAAGTCGCAGGAAAACCATTTCGTCACCGAATGCTACCAGCGGCATCTCGGCGAGATCGGCGGCAAGAACGCGCATCGCCTGTTGCACACGCATTACCACAATCGCCGCCGCATTGCCGGCGAGACCATCGAACTGGGCGAAGGTGGCGACGCGGAAAAATTGAAGGTGAATGTCTGCACCGGCACGAACTGTTTCGTGAAAGGTTCACAAAATATTCTGCACGATCTGCTCCATGAAGTGGAGGTGGAAAAGCTGCAAGACAAAGTCGCCATCAGCGCCTCCTTCTGTTTCGAGAAATGCGACCACGGTCCGACCGTGAGCGTGGACGGCAACAAAATTCAATGGTGCACCGCGCACGCCGCCAAGGCGGAAATCCTGCAAAAAATAAAAGAAAAAAATCTATGAACGCCACACTCCCAAGACCGCGAACCACCATCATCAACGAGGCTGAAATCAATGCCTTGCTTTCCGTGGCGCGGCGTTCGGATTCCGGTCGCGTGCGGGAAGTTCTCGCCAAGGCGCGGCAGATGGAGGGCCTGGACGCCGAAGAAGTCGCCGTGCTGATGGAAATTCAGGACGCGACGCTGCTGGAAGAAATGTTCGCTGCCGCGCGGTTCGTGAAGGACGAAATCTATGGCAACCGCCTCGTGCTTTTTGCGCCACTTTACATTGCCAACCTTTGCAAAAACGAGTGTTCCTACTGCGCCTTTCGCGCTGGAAACACCGAGTTGAAACGCCGCACGCTGACGCAGGACGAAATTGCCGCCGAGGTGAAAATTCTCATTGATCAAGGCCACAAGCGATTGCTGCTCGTTTCCGGCGAAGAATATCCGAAAGAAGGATTCAACTATGTGCTTCGGGCGATTGACACCATCTACAAAACCAAGAGCGGGCGCGGCGAAATCCGTCGCGTGAACGTGAACATCGCACCGCTGACGGTGGATCAGTTCAAGCAACTCAAGGAAGCTGGTATCGGCACTTACCAGTTGTTTCAGGAAACCTATCACCGCGAAACCTACGCGAAAATCCACACCGCTGGCGCGAAGAAAAATTTTGACTGGCGCGTGACCGTGATGGATCGCGCGATGGAAGCGGGCATTGACGACGTCGGCATCGGCGTGTTGTTCGGGCTTTACGACTGGAAATTCGAAATGCTTGCGTTGCAGCAGCACATCCGGCATCTCGAAGAAAAGTATGGCGTCGGTCCGCACACGATCAGCGTGCCGCGCATCGAACCGGCAGGCGGTTCGACCCTGGCGGATCGTCCGCCTTATGCGGTTTCGGACGCAGACTTCAAAAAGATCGTCGCCATTCTGCGCCTCGCGGTGCCTTACACCGGCATAATCATGTCAACCCGCGAAAACGCCGACACGCGCCGCGCGACATTTCAACTGGGCGTCTCGCAGATTTCGGCGGGCAGCCGCTGCAATCCCGGCGGCTACGCCGAACTCGGCGACGGCCATGACGCCGAACAATTCCAACTCGGCGATCACCGTTCGCTGGATGAAGTCGTGCGCGACGTCGCCTCGCTCGGCTACACCCCGTCGTTTTGCACCGCTTGCTACCGCCTCGGCCGGACCGGCGCGGATTTCATGGATTTGGCCAAGCCCGGCCTGATCAAGGAACATTGCAGTCCGAACGCGCTGTCGAGCTGCATGGAATACATGATGGGCTACGCTTCACCGGAAACGCGCAAAACCGGTGAGAAGCTGGTGGATCGCGAACTGGCCACGATGCCCGGCAAAATCGGCGAGACCGCCAACGAACTTGTCAGCCGAGTGCGCAAGAACGAGCGCGATGTGTTTGTTTAAGTGGCGGCGCGGCAGCGCCGCCCTACCAAACCGGTAGGGACGCGCTGCTGCGCGTCCTTTGGCATCTCTATTAAACGGCTGAACTACTAATGAATACCGCCTTTCGCCTCGAACGGGATTGTCTCGGAGAACTGCCGGTTCCGGCGGAGGCGTTGCATGGCATTCACACGGCGCGCGCGCTGGAGAATTTTCCGCTCGCTGGCAAATCGGTTCACCCCGAACTCGTCCGCGCATTCGGCGACGTGAAACTCGCCTGCGCCCGCACGAATCGCGCGCTCGGCGCGTGGGCGGATGACGCGGCGAAGGCCGACGCCATTGACCGTGCCTGCCGCGAACTTGCCAACGGCGACCTCGGCGGCTTCATCATCGTGGACGCTTTGCAAGGCGGAGCGGGCACCAGCACCAACATGAACGTCAACGAGGTGCTGGCCAATCGCGCGCTGGAGATTCTCGGCCTGCCGCCCGGCAGCTACGAACGCGTTTCGCCGCTGGATGATCTCAATCTGCACCAGTCCACCAACGACACTTATCCGACGGCGCTGCGGCTAGCCGCGATTCGTTTGCTTCACACGCTTGAGCAAAAGGTCGTGGCGCTTCAGGAATCATTTCAGGCGGCGGAGAAAAAATTCGCGCACGTCGTCAAAGTCGGCCGCACGCAGTTTCAAGACGCCGTGCTTACCACGCTTGGTCGCGAAATGAGCGCGTATGCCGAGGCGATCAACCGCGACCGCTGGCGCATTTACAAATGCGAGGAGCGGCTGCGCGTCGTGAATCTCGGCGGCACCGCCATCGGCACCGGTCTCGCGGCTCCGCGACAATATATTTTTCAAGTCGTGGACCAGTTGCGCGAAATCACCGGCATCGGCTTCGCCCGCGCGGAAAATCTGGTGGACGCCACGCAAAACGCCGATGTGTTTGTCGAAGTGTCCGGCATTCTGAAGGCGCACGCGGTTTCGCTGCTGAAAATCTGCGGCGACCTGCGCCTGCTGTCGTCGGGACCGGAAGCCGGCTTTGGCGAACTGCGTTTGCCTGCGCGTCAGGCCGGTTCTTCGATCATGCCGGGCAAGGTGAACCCCGTGATTCCCGAAGCCGTGAGTCAGGCGGCGATGCGCGTGATCGGCCACGATGCCGCGATTACGATGGCTTGCTCGTCAGGCACGCTGGAGCTGAACCCGTTCCTGCCGCTCGTGGCGGATTGCCTGCTGGAGAGCTTGGATCTGCTCGCGCGAGCCAACGAAATCTTGCGCCATCATTGCATTGAAGGCATAGAAGCGGATGAAGTGCGCTGCCGGCAGCACGTTGAAAATTCGACGGCAGTCGCGACGGCTTTGCTGCCGGTGCTCGGTTACGAGCGTGCCGGCGAAGCGGCAAAGCGCGCGGTCAAAAGCAATCGAAGCATCCGCGAAACAGTAATCGCGCAAGGCTGGCTCACTGGCGAGGTATTTGATGAATTAATTAGCCCAGAAGCCGTTTGCCGGCTCGGCTCGCCGGAAATTCGTAGCGGCGACTTGGAAGAGCGCCGCCATTTACAAATTGTTTCAGCGGCGCTCTGCCGAGACACCTCTACGCCGAAGCCATGACCTCCACGCCTAAAAGCCTGCGGTTGCACATCGCGTTTTTCGGCCGGCGCAACGTCGGCAAGTCGTCGTTGCTCAACGCGCTGACCCGCCAGCAGGTTTCCATCGTTTCGCCGGTCGCGGGCACGACCACGGATCCGGTGGAAAAGCCGATGGAGTTGCTGCCGCTCGGTCCGGTGCTGTTCATTGACACGGCGGGCATTGACGACACCGGGGAACTCGGCGCGCTGCGCGTGCAGAAAACCCGGCAGGTGTTGGAGCGCACGGAGCTGGCTGTGCTCGTCGCCGAAGCTGGCGCATGGGGGAATTTTGAAGCGGAAATCCTAGGTGAGTTAACGGTCCGCAAAACGCCGACGATCGTGGTGTTCAACAAAATCGATGCCGCTGAACCTGACGCCACCTTGCTGGGCAGATTTGCCGAGCAGAAATTGCTTGTCGTCAAAACTTCAGCGGCGCGCGGCACGGGAATTTCGGAATTACGTCAGGCGCTGCTCAATGCCGCGCCGCCGGATTTCATCGACAGCCCGGCGATCCTCGGTGATCTCGTTGGGCCGGGCGAAATGGCCGTGCTCGTGGTGCCGATTGATAAGGAAGCGCCGAAGGGCCGCTTGATTTTGCCGCAGGTGCAATCCATCCGCGACTTGCTCGACAGCGACGCCTATTGCCTCGTCGTGAAGGAACGCGAGTTACGCCGCGCGCTGGATCGGCTGAAGTCGCCACCGAAATTAGTCGTCACCGATTCGCAGGCGTTTCTGAAAGTTGCCGCCGACACGCCGCGCGACGTGCCGCTGACGAGCTTTTCGATTCTCATGTCGCGCTTCAAAGGCGATTTGCTGGCGCAAGTGCAGGGAGCGCTCGCCATTGACAAGTTGCGGGGCGGCGACCGCGTGCTGATTGCCGAGGCGTGCTCGCATCATCCGATTGGCGAGGACATCGGGCGGGTGAAAATTCCGCGCTGGTTGACGCAATACACCGGCGCAAAAATTCATTTCGAACACATGCAAGGCCACGATTTTCCGAATGACCTGGCTGATTACAAACTGGTGATCCACTGCGGCGCGTGCATGTGGAATCGGCGCGAAATGCTGGGCCGCATCCTGCGCTGTCAGCAGGCGGGCGTGCCGATCACGAACTATGGACTGACAATCGCCTACAGCCTGGGAATTTTTGAGCGCGCATTGCAGCCATTCCCGGCGGCGCTGGAATTTTTTCAGAATGCGAAAAGTCGAGTAGTGCCGGCAACCACGCGACCGTGTCTTGAAGTGCGGCAGACCGCTGCCGCTTTGGCAACCGCCAACGCTTCGAGCGATCCACAAAAGCGCCAGAGGGCTGGCGCCGCCCAAAACCTGGCGGAGGTTTCAACGCCCCATAACACAGTGCAAGCATCGTGAACGCGACTTTGGGAAAAAGTGAAATTCTCGGCTGGCTGCGGGAAGAAGATCCGAAGCGGCTGAAGGAATTGTGGCGGAGCGCGGACGAGACGCGCCGGTGCCATGTCGGCGACGCGGTGTATTTTCGCGGATTGGTGGAGATTTCAAATTTTTGCGCCCGGCAATGCGCTTATTGCGGTCTGCGCGTCGGGAATACGAAGCTCGCGCGCTACCGGATGGACGCAGCCGAAATTTGCGAAGCGGCGCAACAGGCCGTGAAATTTGGCTACGGCACGGTGGTGTTGCAAGGCGGCGAGGATTACGGCATCACGGCGACAGGGATGGCGGAGGTTGTCCGGCGAATCAAAAAGGAAACGCCGCTGGCGGTGACGCTAAGTTTGGGTGAGCGACCCGACAAGGACTTGGCCGCGTGGCGCAAAGCTGGTGCCGACCGTTATCTGCTGCGATTTGAAACCTCAGACTCCAAATTATTCGAGGAGATTCATCCGCCGTTGGGCGAACAAGCGTGCGACCGACTCGCCCTGTTGCGGCGGTTGCGCAAGTTCGGCTTTGAGGTTGGCAGCGGTATCATGGTCGGGATTCCGGGCCAGACCTACGCCAGCGTGGCGAATGACATCGCACTGTTTCGCGAACTTGATCTGGACATGATCGGTATCGGTCCTTTCATTCCGCATCCGGCCACGCCGCTGGGAAATGGTTTCAAATTTTTCCCATCGGTGAGAAGTGAGCAGGTGCCGAACACGGAGTTGATGGTCTATAAAGCTGTGGCCTTGACGCGGCTGATGCGGCCGGATGCAAACATTCCAGCGACGTCAGCGCTGGCGACGATCAACAAAAAGAACGGACGCGAATTGGGCCTGCAACGGGGTGCCAATGTGTTCATGCCGAATCTGACGCCGCTGAAATATCGCCGGCTTTACGAGATTTATCCGGGCAAGGCGTGCATCGCCGAAACCGGCGAGGCGTGCAACGGCGGTTTAAGTCTCCGCATCAAAAACATTGGCCGGCGGATCGGACGCGGGCAAGGCGGCAGAAATAGAACGACGGGCAATGGCTTAACTTGGAGTGCGCGGACAAGTCCGCGCTTTGATACTGGGCGACAGGTCGCCCAGTTGGAAAGCGGCGACGTGTCGCCGCACGCCAAAGTTGCGGAGGCACCTTATGCCTGAACTTCCCGCCGCCAGCATCACCATCTGCATGGGTAGTTCCTGCTTCTCGCGCGGGAACAGCCGGAACCTCGAAGTGCTCCAGGATTTTTTGAAAACGCAAAGCGTGCCGTCGTCGGTCGCGCTGAGCGGCCATCTTTGCGAGGGTCATTGCAATGCGGGTCCGAATGTCACGATCAACGGCAAGATGTATCACGAGGTGGATCCAATCGTCATCGTCGGACTGCTGAATCATTTTGTGCCGAAGACCCAGGCATGAACTATCTGAATCCCATTTTCACCGAGAAGCGCGAGTGTCAGGACTGCTATAAGTGCGTCCGCAACTGCCCGGTGAAGGCGATCAAGGTCGAGGGCGGCTACGCGTCGGTTGTGCCGGAATTGTGTATTTTTTGCGGTCGCTGCGTCGAGGTTTGCCCGAACGGCGCGAAGAAAGTTCGCGATGATCTAACCTATGCGGGGCAGTTGCTGACGTTGAAGAAAGCAGTATTCGTTTCGCTTGCGCCTTCATATGTGACCGAGTTTCCCGGACTCGAGCCGGCCCGGCTGATCGGCGCTTTGAAAAAACTGGGTTTTGCTGGCGTGTCCGAAACCGCGCTGGGAGCGCAGCAGGTTTCGGCGCAGGCGGCGGCCTTGTTGCGCCAAAACCCCACGCGCGTGCTGGCGTCGTCCGCTTGTCCGACGGTGGTGGCGTATCTGCAAAGACACCGCGCCGGCGGCGGGGAAATGATATCCGGCTTGCTGTCGCCGCTGCTGACGCACTGCAAAATGCTGCGCCAACATTTCGGCGCGGACATTGGCATCGTGTTTATCGGGCCGTGCATCGCCAAGAAATTGGAGGCTGCCCAGCACCCGGAATTATTGGATGTGGTGCTCACGTTCGAAGATTTACGGCGCTGGCTGGCGCAGGAACAAATTACGCCAGAGATAATGGTTGAAGCACCGGAAGATCATTTCGTCCCTGAGCGTTCGGCGGAAGGCGCGTGGTATCCGGTGGACGGCGGCATGATCGCCGGCATGAAATCCACCTGCGCCGTGAACGACTGCTCGCTCATGGCATTTTCGGGCCTCAGCGCAATCAAGAAGGCGCTCGACGGTATTGAAGCCATGAAGCCGGACAATGGCCTGTTTCTCGAACTGCTCGCGTGCGAAGGCGGCTGCGTGAACGGTCCGAAAGTGCTGCGACGCGACGCGACGGTGTTGAAGCGTCATCGCGTGCTGCGGTCGGTCACGCCGTCGGGTGTGGCGTTTCCGCGGGCGCCGCTGGTGGCAACGCCGACGGATTTCACCGTCGCGCCGGTGGTCACGGCGCGGTATCCTGATTTGCAAATCCGCGAGGCGCTGCGCAACGTGGGGAAATTTTCGGCGGAGGATGAATTGAATTGCGGCGGCTGCGGCTACGATTCCTGCCGCGAATTTGGCATCGCCTTGCTCGGCCAGAAGGCAGAACGCGCGATGTGCGTAACCTACATGCGCCAGCTCGCGTTCAAAAAGGCCAACGCGCTCATCCAGAAGATGCCGTCGGCGGTGGTGATTGTGAACGAGGCGCTGCGCGTCCTCGAATTCAACGCCGCCTTCGTGAGTTTGTTTGCGCCGGAGAAAATGGCCGGCGTCAACCGTGCGGTTTCGATTGAAGGCATTGCGCTGGCCGAAGTGATGCCGTTCGCCACGCTGTTTCATAACGTGCTCAAGACCGGCCAGGATATTTTGGATCGCGACCTGCGGTTTCAGAACCGGATTTTGCACGCCACGATTTTCAGCATCGAGAAGCATTGCCTCGTCGGCGGCATTCTTCAGGACATCACCGAGCCGGCGGTGCAGAAGGAACAGGTCATCCGCCGGGCGCGCGAAGTCATCCAGAAGCAACTGGCCACGACGCAGCAGATCGCCTATCTGCTCGGCGAAAACGCGGCGGAGTCCGAGATCACGCTGAACTCGATCATCGAGTCGTTTTCGCCGCCGAAGCTGGAGGAGCCCAAGGAAAATAATGACTGGCGAAAACTTTATCGAAGTTGATTCCGGCCAGCAGGCCAAGCACGGCCAAGTCGCGACCGGCGACGTTTTTCTTTCGCGCAAAATCAAGGAGGAAGGTCGCCTCATCACCGTGCTGTCGGACGGCCTTGGCAGTGGCGTCAAGGCCGCCGTGCTGGCCAACCTCACCGCCACGATGGCGCTGCGCTACACCACGGCGTTCGTGGATGTGCGGCAAAGCGCCAAGACCATCATGGACACGCTGCCCGTCTGCGAGAAACGTAAAATCAGCTACTCGACGTTCACGATTGTTGACTTGGATGCGGATGGGAAAACGCGGGTGATCGAACACGGCAATCCGCCGCTGATGCTGTGGCGCGGAGCGACGACGGTGCCGATCGAGCGCACCAGTCTTACGCTGGAGACTTGGAAGGACCGCGTGATTCACTACAGCGAGTTCGACACGCAACCCGGCGACCGCATCGTGTTTTTTTCCGACGGCGTGAGCCAGTCCGGCTTGGGTCGCGTCGGCTTTCCGCTGGGGTGGGGCCAGGATCGCGTCACCGAATTTTTGCGTCGGCAAATTATGGCGGAACGCGAAATCTCGTCGCGGGAATTGTCGCGCCAACTGGTCGCCGAGGCACTGGTCAACGACGGCCGCCACGCGAAGGACGACATCACCTGCGGCGCGATTTATTACCGCTGCCCGCGCCGGTTGGTGGTCATCACGGGCCCGCCGTTCAGTAAGGAGCGTGACCGCGAACTGGCGGAACTGGTTCTGACCTTTGAGGGCCGCAAAGCCATTTGTGGCGGCACCACCGCCAGCATCGTTTCCCGCTTACTGAACCGGCCGGTGACGATGTCGCTGGCAAATCTGGATCCTGAAATTCCGCCGGGCGCGGTGATGGCGGGAGTTGATCTCGTTACGGAAGGCACCATCACGCTGGCCAAAGTGGCCGACATGTTGGAGCGCGGAAACACCTTCGAGCACGGACGCAAAAATCCCGCCGTCGATCTCCTGACGCTGATGCTGCAAAACGACATCGTGGAATTCATGGTCGGCACGCGGATCAACGAGGCGCATCAAGATCCAAGCATCCCGGTGGAAATGGATTTGCGCCGGAACATCGTCCGGAAAATTGTTGCGCTGCTGGAGACCCGTTATTTGAAGGAAACCCATGTGCGGTTCATTTAAGCGGATTAGTCCAGCGGAATTTGCGGGAGCCCTGGAGCGGGCTTCGGTGGATTTTCCGGGCACCATTCCGTTCGCAGTGGGGAAGTGCAGCATTGACCCGGCGGACCACCGTAATTCGCGCTCGACAAAACCAAGCAGAGCCAATAGCGTCGCCTCACCATGAAAAAGTCAATCCTCCTCTCGTCCATGGCCGCCTGCTTCGTGTTTTTGCTAACCGGCTGCATTGGCTTGCAACTCGGCGGCGGCAGCAAGAGCGAAACGCAAAACCCATCGGTCGGCCAGCAGTTGACCGATTTGAAAGTCGCCAAAGACCGCGGCGCAATCACGGACGCCGAATATCAGGCGCAAAAGGCCAAGCTCCTCAACAAATAGGCCCGGCGAGGTTCCCGAAACTGCGACAACATGATGCGAGGGCCATTCAAACTTTGGCTCAGTTTGAGTGCGGCGAGGAAAGCGGTTGGCGGGCCGCCGCGCTTCAGGAAGCTGCGCTCGGTGACGGGGACACCCCACCAAGAACCATGTCAAGATGCGCCGCCACCCACTTAAACTCTTGGAAACGGGATTGACGATGCGACGAACAACCAACGGACTGCAATGACTGGAGCGTGGTGAGCGGCTAGCCTTGGTTGAGGGGTGACGCGCGGAGCGACCTTCCGATTCGTTGGTGGTCAGACTACGCGTGTAGCCCCTTTCACTGCCCCGCATAAAACGCATCCACCTTGGCGGCGACGTCGCGGTAGCCGGCATCGGTCTCCCAGATCTGCACGAATTGTTCGTTGGCCTCGGCTTTCTTGCCCATGCCTTCAAACACGCAGCCGATTTGGTAGATGAGATCCTTCTTCTCATCATCGAACGCGACTTTTTCTTTGATGGCGTTTTGCAGCGTGCGCACGGCGGAATCGAACATCTTGCGCCGGGCAAAACATTGCGCCAGGCCGCTCATGGCCGCGATGCGCTTGTGCGGATTGCCCTGGGCCTTCTGATACTCGATGATGGCCTCGTTGATTTTGCCGGCGGCGAGATAGAGGTTGGCCATCTCGAACCGGATGGCGAGATCGGTGGGATATTTTTCCACGCGCTTTTGGCACTCCGCCATCTGGAAGGCGAGTTTCTCGGCGGTCAGTTTGGCGAGTTGCTCCGCGTGGTCGGGCGCGGTGGCATCCAATTGCGTGAGCTGGAAGTCAAAACGCCGCACCTGCGTGTTCACGATGGCGAGATCGAGCGTGGAGTCGCCGCCGAGGTCGGAATTCTTGATGCGCTGGTAGAGTTCAAGCGCCTGATCGAATTTGTTCTTCTGCGTGTAAAGTTCCGCAAGCGAGCGCAGGAGCTTGAGGTTGTCCGGCTCGTTCTGCAACCGCTCCTCGTATTCGCCGATGAGCCGCTCGGCCACGTCCTCGGATTTCTGCACGCGCTTTTCCTGTTCGAGCGAAACGGCCTCGGTCTTGTTCTTCAAAATGTCGCGGTAGGAACCGGTGCCGTCCTCCAGCGCACCGTAGCCGCCCTCGTCCATGGTGCGGTGCGCGGAAAGATTTTTCTGCGCCTGCTGCAAATCGCCGTCGTAGCCGCTGGTGCGAATGATTTCTTCCAGGGCTTTCTCCGCCACGGCGGCGTTGCCTTTGGTCTCGGCCACCGCGTTGGCAAACTCGATGACCAGCGCCTTGTCTTTCGGTGAGTGTTTGACCATCGTCTCCAGCGACAACACCTGCGTCTTGGGGAATTCCAAGGCCCGTGCGGCATCCACGATGATGCGATGGGCAAACGAATTATTCGGATCGCCGTTCAACACTTGTTCGGCAACGGCCATGGCCTCGGCGGGGTTTTTGTTCAACGCCATTTTCGCCTTGGCGATCTGCGGCGAGGAACCCGCGCCGCTCATCATCTTTTTGAAAAAGCCCGTGCTTGCGCCGGCGGACTTTTTGGCCTGCGCCACGCGCAACGCGCGGCGACACTCAAAAAAGCCCGGCTCTTTCTCCAGCACCTGGCAGAAGAGCGCCAAGGCGTAGTCATAGTTTTCGCGCTGCGCCGACTCGACCGCCTTGGTGTAGAGCCGACGGGCGTCCACGGAGATTTCGTTGATGAGTTTTTCAGCCATAATTTTTCGTTGTTTGAAACACAATTGCAACCGCACCGCAAAAAATCAATCTGGCTTTTGTAGCAGCCGACGTGAGTCGGCTGATTGTAAAAATGGAGCGGACTCACATCCGCTGCTACAAAATACTAACCGCACTGCGCCCGTTGTCGCAGCGCATGATCCACCAGCACGAGCGCCGTCATTGCCTCGACCATCGGCACGGCGCGCGGCAACACGCACGGATCGTGCCGGCCGCGGCCTTTGAGCGTGGTGTTCTTGAGTTGCTCGTCAATGGTATCCTGCTCGTGCATGACGGTGGCAACGGGCTTGAAGGCGGCGCGAAAGAAAATCGTCTCGCCGTTCGAGATGCCGCCTTGAATGCCGCCGGAGTGGTTCGTGGTCGTATAGACTTTTCCGGCGCGGGCACGCATCAAATCATTGTGTTCGCGGCCCGTGAGCAAGATGCTGCTGAAGCCATCGCCGCTTTCAAAACCTTTGCACGCGGGCAGACTCAGCATCGCCTTGGCCAGATCCGCTTCGAGTTTGTCGAACACCGGTTCGCCCCAACCCGCTGGCACGCCGCGCGCGATGCCTTCGACGATGCCGCCCACGGTGTTGCCGTCGCGCCGCATTTTTTCGATGAGGCGAATCATTTTCTCCGCCATCTTCGGCTCAGGACAACGAACGATGTTCGCTTCGACCTCGGAAAATTTCACCTTGTTCGGATTCACCTCGGCGATGAGCTTTTGCACCTGTTTGACGTAGGCGAGAATTTCCACGCCGAATCTTTCGCGCAAAATCTTTTTGGCAATCGCGCCGGCGGCGACACGGCCAATCGTCTCGCGTGCGCTCGCGCGTCCGCCGCCTTGCCACGCGCGAATTCCATACTTTGCAAAGTATGTGTAGTCCGCGTGTGACGGACGAAACTTGTCCTTCATCTCGTTATAAGCGTCCGAGCGCTGGTCCTCATTTTTTACCCACATCGAAATCGGCGTGCCCAGCGTCTGGCCGGTGGTGGAAATGCCGGAGAGGATTTGCACCGTGTCGGATTCCTTGCGCGGCGTGACAATTCGGGATTGGCCGGGCCGGCGACGGTCAAGATCGGGCTGGATGTCGTCCTCGGAAAGTTTCAGGCGCGGCGGGCAGCCATCCACGATGACGCCCACGCCGCCGCCGTGCGATTCGCCCCACGTCGTGATGCGGAACAATTGTCCAAAGCTGCTTGCCATACCGCCAGTGTGCAAAAAAAAAACGAACCGGTCAAATCCGCGTATGCCGCAGCCAACGAATTCTTAAACGACCTCGCGATACACGTCCGGGTGCGGACGGGAAATCACGACGGCGTTCACCAGCACGCCGGCTTCAGCCAGCACCGCGCGGCCGGCGGCGACGCCGGATTGCACGGAAGAAACATCGCCGGTCATGGAGCAAAAGGCTTTTCCGCCCATCGCCATCGCGAGACGCACTTCGAGCAGTTGCACGTTGGAAGTTTTCGCCACGGCATCGGCGGCTTGAATCAGCGTGGCGACGTTGAAGGATTCGATGATGCCGAGCGCGCCGGTAGTCTCCGCCGGTTGCGTGCGACCGAGCGCAACGAAAACATCGGGATGCAAATTGGCGATGACGAAGCTGTCAATCAAACAGCCGCCCGCGTCAACGCAGCCCGCTTCGACGGCGGCGGTCACGGCGGCGGTGTCGCCACCGACCAGCACCATGTATTTGCCAGAGCAAATAGAGCGCGACAACAGCAGCCGCACGTTGCCGGCCTTGAGCATGGTGTCCGCCACTTGAAAGCCGGCGGCGATGCTCGACAGTTCAATCAATCCAACAGATTTTTCGGCCATAAAATTATTTCTCCAAAATGATTTGTTTCTCGTTCACTTCGCGCACGGTGCCGGTCATCGGCGCGTGCAAGATCGCACCGAGCGCGTTCGGCGCGGGTTCGCCGATGACTTGACCGAAGCTCACACGGTCGCCGACTTTCACTTTTGAAATGCACGGTGTGCCGGCGCTTTGCTTGAGCGGCAGGATGAGGCGGTTCGAGGAAATTTCCTGGCGCACCAGCGGCGCGGGCAAATCGTAATCGAGGACGTGCAGTTTTTTCGCGAGCGATTTGATCGGCACACGGCGGCCGTCCATCATCGCGTGCGGCTTGGGATTCATCGGACCGGTCCATTTCATCTGCTTGGCGCGCGTCATGGACTTGGCATCGTCGCAGGCTTCCTTCGGAAATAATTCTTCCGGGCAGGAATACAGCGTGCAAAGTCCGCACGAACAACACATCGCCGCCCACTGATTGAAATAATCTTCGCCCGTGCCGCTGAACGCCAGCGTGCGCATGACTTGATGCGGCTCGACGGCGTAACCGAGCAAAAAGCGCGGACAATACTCGGTGCAATAGCGACACTGGTCGCACGCAGATTTGCCAATCTTCGCCTGCATCTTGGCCGGCTTAATTTTGCGTTCGATGGTGTGATGCGTGCGCGGTAAAATCACCACGCCGGTGGAAGTTTTGGTGACCGGCGTGTCGAGATCGTCGGTCGTTGTGCCCATCATCAAACCGCCGAGGCAGAGCACCGGATCATCCGTGTCGAGTCCGCCGGCGTATTCGATGCACTCGCGGAACGTCATGCCAATCGGCACGCGCAACGTCGCCGGCGATTTCACCGCGCCGGCGATCGTGAGCGTTTTGTGCGTGAGCGGCTTGCCGTCGTGCGCGGCGGCAATGTTCACAAACGTCTCGACGTTGTTGACAACGACGCCCACGGCGATGGGAATGCCGCCGGGTGGAATCAATTTGCCGGTGACGTTGTAAACCAAATCGTATTCATCGCCCGCCGGATAATAGTCGCCGAGCAACTGGACACGGACATTCGTGCCTTGGCTCGCGGCTTGCACGGCGGCGACGGCGTGTTTCTTTTTGCCTTTGACGCCGATGACGCCTTCCTTCGCACCGACAGCTTCCATCGCGAGCTGCATGCCGCGCACGAGTTCGGCGGCGCTTTCTTCCATCGTCACCGCGTCTTTGTGCAGCAGCGGTTCGCATTCCGCGCCGTTGGCGATGACGGTTTCAGCTTTGGCGTTGAGCTTGACGTGCGTCGGAAATCCGCCGCCGCCCGCGCCGACGACGCCGGCCTGCCGAACTTTTTCTGCGAGATTCATTTTAACTTAATTTTTTAACCACAGATGGACACAGATAAACACAGATAAAAATTACAGCACCACGCGCTCAAATTCGAGCCGGGGCTTTTTGAAATTCAAAAGCAAACCGACGCGTAGCCTGGTAATGCGAAGGTAATTCAACATCTTGCCACGCTCAAAGTCGGTGATGTGATCAATGACTTTGGGATCCACAATCACTGAACCGAAAGCAATCAGATCGGGGATGAACTCGCCGACTTCAACGCCGCGAAACAAAACCGGAAACCGCCGCTGCTGATCAAAAGCGATCCCGTTTAGCTTGAACATAACGGTCAGTGCGTTCTCATAAATTTTCTCATGAAACCCGTGCCCGATTTCGTTCAACACCTCAAATGCAAAACCGATAATCTTCTCCGTCTCGGCCTTCAGGATATACGCAGGTTCGCCACCACGGCGCAAGTCAGGTCTTTCATCTGTGTCCATCTGTGTTTATCTGTGGTTAAAAGTTTTTTCTCCATTCGCGGGCGGATGCGGCGCGACCACCACTTCCACCCCGCGCTCGCGCAGGCCGTTCACCAATTCCAGCGGCGCGTGGCTGTCCGTGACGACCACATCAATCATTTCCAGCCCGCACAATGGCGAGACGGATTGCCGGCCAAATTTTGTGTGATCTAGGCAAAAAACAATCTTCTGCGCGGCCTTGAGCATCGCGCGCTGGATGTCAATCAGCAGCGTGTGCGAGTTCGTGACGCCTTCGAGCGTGATGCCGCCGGCGCTCATGATCGCCACGTCGGCGCGCATTTTGGAAAACGCCTCGACCGTCATCGGCCCGACCAGCACGCCGAGACGCGGATAAATCACGCCGCCCGCCAGGATCACTTCCACTTTGTTCGCCGACGCGAACAGGTTCGCCACCGGCAGCGAGTTCGTCACGATCTGCGGCGCTTTTTCTTCGAGATGCCGCGCGACGTGATAGACCGTCGTGCCCGCGTCGAGAATCACGCTTTGATTCGAGCCGATGAGCGCCGCGCACGCCTTGCCGATCAGTTCTTTTTCCGAAAGCTGATGCGTGTCGCGCGCGGAGAACGCAAATTCATCCGACTTCGGCGTGACGATGCGCGCGCCGCCGTGCGTCCGGCGCAATTCGCCCGCCGCTTCCAAGACCGACAAATCGCGGCGCACGGTCGAGACCGAGGCTTCGACGTGCTGGGAGAGTTCTTCCAGCGACGCGAATTCCACGCGCTGAAGATAGGCTTCAATGCGGTGCTTGCGTTCGTCGGCGGTCATGGTTTCAATTCAAAAAATTTCAATTTCGAAATATTGAAAAATATTTTGCGCCGCGACAGAACAACGGTTGCTTCGGCGTTGCAAAACTCATGCGGTTTCATCATCGAAAATGATTTCATGCCACTTGCATTTGGAACATTCGACTGCGAGTGCAAACCAACTTGTGTCATCTGGTCCACTGCTGTCGCTCGGCATTTCGAAGCCAACAGCCACCGCAAAGGATTCGCCACCGCAGGAAGGACATGAAAGCGGATTGGCAGGTTTATGCGGAAACTCGCGTAGGGCAACCGCGTAAAGACTGGCCGGATGTTTGCGAGGGTCGTAGAGAAAGAAAGTTTCTTGCGTCGGACTCGTTGCCGTAACTGCAACCAGTTCTGGATACTCGCGAGTGGACGGTAGGCGCACAGAAAACAAACTGTTGTTGTCAACGTGAATGTCGTAAACACCAAACACAGGCTCGCCGTGTCCACACCAAGCCCCATCAATAAGCAGGTTGGCAGGGCTTCCACCGCGGGTCGGGACGGCAAACTTCGACAAATAAGTTGGAGACGTATTGTGCATATCGTTGAAACACCTAACAGTATTTTTTCTGTTGTGCAAAAACGCAGAGATCTTTTCCTTTGCGAAACTCCGCGTTCTCTCCGGCTCTGCGTTTTTCTGCGGTCATGGTTTCAGTTCAAACAAATTTCAATTTTCAAAATTCAACCGGTGACGATCCCAACGGGATTGCATCATTCAGCCCAGGGTTGGCCGCGCCAGCGGACTACCCTGGGTCACGATTCAAAATATTTTCAACCCCAACGGGGTTGAATCATCGCGCCAACAAATTTAATGCAACCCTTTCAGGGTTGATTCCACCGTTACGCCAGACCCAGCGTAGCCGCTTCGCGTCAACGCTGGGCTGAATGATTTGAATCCCTTTGGGATTCAACAACAGTTTCAAAACACTTTCATTAACACCGGGCTTCAGCCCGGTGCGAGTTGCGGTCAAAAACAAAAACCGTTTCAACGGTTTTTCCGCCGCCGACAAATTCCGTTCCCGAAAAGCCGTTAAAACGGCTCGCCATTCAGCCCATCTTCCACACCCGGCTGAAGCCGGGTGTTAATGAGATTTCACCCATGTTTCTCGCATTTGCAATTTGTTTTGACCCACTTTGGTAGATTTTGGAATTATTTGCAAGATAAATGTTGACTTAAATCTAAAAACTGGCAAAGTCAGTCAAATCTTATGGCTGTCGCTGCACCTGCACCACATCGCGCCGTCGTCGAACACATGGTTCGGCAGGCGGTTTACGCCAAGCTTGGCAAGCCTTTGCCGCGTATCGCCAGCGGGCAAAGTCCGCTCGTCGTCAACGTCAGCGCGCGCCACTGCCACCTCACGCCGGAAGCGGTGGAAACTCTTTTTGGCAAGGGCGCGAAGCTCTCCGTTCACAAGTGGCTTTACATGGACGGCCAGTTTGCCGCGAAGGAAACCGTCACGCTCATCGGCCCGCGCAGCCGTGTGATTTCCAATTTGAGAATTCTCGGCCCGTGCCGGAATCTGAATCAAATCGAACTCGCTTACACCGACGCCGTCGCGCTCGGCTTTGAAATTCCGCTGCGCAGTTCTGGCGACATCAAGGACACGCCCGGCTGCATGTTGATGGGGCCGGCGGGATTTTTTGAAATGCCCGTGGGCGTCATCCGCGCCAAGCGCCACGTTCACATGCACCCGACCGACGCGGAATTTTACGGCGTGAAAGCCGGCGACCACATGAAATTGAAGATCGGCGGCCCCTGCGCGATCACGCTCGATCAATTGCTGGTGCGCGTGGATCCGAGTTTCAAACTGGAAGTGCATATTGACACCGACGAAGGCAACGCGTGCAACCTCGAACCACACACGCCGGTGGAACTTTTGAAATGAAAGTGAACAAAAACATTTTTACCGCGAACCACGCCAAAGACGCGAAAGAAATTTTTTGTTCGCGTGGTTCGTGTATTTCGCGGTTAAAAAATCCGTGTTTATCCGTGTCCATCCGTGGTTAAAAATTTCTCACAACTCTCAACCATCAACCAAAATAAAATATGAACGAAGCAATAGGAATGATTGAAACCAAGGGCTACGTCGGCAGCGTGGAAGCCAGCGATGCCATGGTCAAAGCGGCCAACGTCACGTTGGTCAAAACCATCGCCATCGGCGGCGGCCTCATCACCGTCATCGCCCAGGGCGACATCGGCAGCGTCAAAGCCGCGGTGGACGCCGGCGCAAAAGCCGCCGCCAAAGTCGGCGAACTCGTCGGCTCACACATCATCGCGCGCCCGCACGAAGAACTGCTCGCCGCGTTCCTCGGCAACGGCGTCGCCAAGAAATAATTCAACCAACCAAATTTTAACTCTTAACGAATATGTCAAAACAAGCTGTTGGAATGATTGAATGCAAGGGTTTCTGCGCCGCCGTGGAATCCGCTGATGCCGCGCTCAAATCCGCGAACGTCACCATCACCGGCTGGGAAAAAGTCGGCAGTGGTTATGTCACCGTATTTTTCCGGGGCGATGTCGCCGCCGTGAAAGCCGCGACTGATGCCGGAGCCGCCGCCGCCGCGCAAGTCGGCTCAGTCGTCAGCGTCCAGGTGATTCCGCGTCCGCACGACGGATTGAGCGGACTGGGCAAGTGGCTCGAATAATCCATTATTCACGCGGTGAAAATTCTCGTCGCCAATATCGGTAGCACGTCGCTCAAGTGGCGGTTGTTTGATTTTGCAAACAACGCCGAACGCCTTTTGCACAAAGGCGGTTTTGAGCGCGTCACCGATTATTCGAAGGCGATTGAGGATTGCCTCGCCGA
Organism: uncultured Verrucomicrobia subdivision 3 bacterium; assembly: GCA_903850425.1. GTDB lineage: Bacteria > Verrucomicrobiota > Verrucomicrobiia > Limisphaerales > UBA11358 > UBA11358. The sequence goes on from CAINLR010000001.1 coordinate 156,269, forward strand.
ATTGAAGAAAGCTAACGCCATCGCGAGCGAAAGCGAATTAAGCGCCGTCGGTTTCAAAACCGTCATCGCCAAGAACGTCACCGGCTGCGTGCGGCTCGATGAACGTGTGTTACAGGCGATGACTGATTACAACGGCCTCGCGCCCGCGCACAATCCGCCTTACATCACCGGCATCAAACTGTTCGCGCAACGGATGCCCAGCGTGCCGCTCATCGCGCTATTTGAAACGGCGTTTCATCAATTCGCGCCCGAGGCGTCCCAACGCTACGCTGTGCCGGATTCTTGGTTGAACATCGGTGTGCGCCGCTGGGGATTTCACGGAGCAAGCCACAAATTCATCGCGGAACGCTCGGCGGAATTGCTCTGCCGCCTCGACGTGGCCGAACGCGCGCGCCAACTTTACGTCAACAATGGCGCGGCGAAAATCTCCGGCGCACCGCTGCGCGTGATTTCCTGCCATCTCGGCGGCAGCTCCAGCGTGACAGGCATTTTGAACGGCGCATCCATCGGCACGAGCATGGGTATGAGTCCGCAATCTGGTTTGCCGCAAAACAATCGCGTTGGCGATCTTGATGCCGAAGCGCTGCCTTACGCGGTGAAGACACTCGGACTCGCAGTCGAAGAAGCGCAGAAGCAGTTGAGCAAACAAGGCGGTTTGCTCGGAGTCAGCGGCGTCTCCAACGACGTGCGCGACATCACCGATGCCGCCAGCAAAGGCAATGCGAACGCCAAGCTCGCGCTGGACGTTTTTGTCGCGAGCGCCCGGCACTGGATTGGCAGCTATTTTTTGCAGTTGAACGGCGCGGACGCCATCGTGTTCACGGCTGGCACGGGCGAGAACCGCGCGGAACTGCGCGCCGCCATTTGCGCGAACCTGGAAAACCTCGGCATCAAGATTGACGCGGAGAAAAATAATTCCACGCGCGCCACCGAAGCCATCATCAGCGCCGCGGATTCCGCCGTGAAAATTTTTGTGATTCCCACGAACGAAGAACTCGTCGTGGCGCGCGAAGCGAAACGCTCTCTCGAAACCAAAACAAATTAACCACGGATGAACACTGATAAACACGGATACGGACGGAGCGCGGGCTTTAGCCCGCTTCAATGTCCATGCGGGTTTGACGTTCGCATGGTGAAGCGGCGTGAACGCCGCGCGCCAGTGCGTTTGCAAAATCCTTGTCCATCCGTGTTAATCCGTGGTTAAACAATTTTTATCAACTAACAACTCTCAACCATCAAACAAACAAAACTATGCCACAAGCCATTGGAATGATCGAAACCCGCGGACTCGTCGCCCTCGTTGAAGGCACGGACGCGATGCTCAAAGCCGCCAACGTCGAACTCATCGGCCCCATGACACAGGTCGGTAACGCCCTCGTCACCGCGTGTGTCGTTGGCGATGTCGCCGCCGTCAAGGCCGCCACCGACGCCGGCGCGCAGGCCATCAAAGCCATCAAAGGTGAACTGGTCAGCGTCCACGTCATCGCCCGTCCGCACGCGGATGTAGAAGCGGTGTTGCCCAAAAAGAAGTAAGAAGGATGAAGTATGAATGATGAAACGGCTGCGGTCAGCAAGTGCGCCGCTGGTTCGTTCCTTCATAATTCATAATTCGTCATTCATAATTGTTTTATGTTCCTCGCCAAAGTCGAAGGCCAGGTGGTCGCCACCAAGAAAGACCCGAACATGTCGGGTCGCAAACTGTTGCTGCTCCGCCCGCAGCTTGTGGACGAAAAGGACCCGACGAAATTCCGTCCGGGGGCCAACACCATCGTGGCCGTGGACAATCTTGGTGCCGGCGAAGGCGAACTGGTTTTGTTCTGCCAGGGCAGCAGCGCCCGGCTCGCGCCCGGCATGAAGGAAGCGCCGGTGGACGCCGTCGTCATCGGCCTCGTGGACAGCGTGGATGTTTTTGGAAAACAGATTTTTAGTGCGAAGAGTTGAACGGAGCGCGGACAGCCTTGTCCGCGTGAACTGATGAACGATTGTTGTAAAATAATTTGAACTCGCGGACAAGGCTGTCCGCGCTCCTAAAATATGAGTGCCGTGAATGAAACTTTGATCCGCGATGTGGTGGCTGAAGTGCTAGGCAAGCTCGGCGGCACCACCACGACCACCAAGCCGTCCCCGGCTACGTCCGCACCTGCACCGAAATCGGATTCGTGCGGCTGCAGCGTGAAGAAATCGTCAGTCGCGCCGGCCTTGCGCGGCAAGTATGGCGTGTTCGCCACTGCCGAAGAAGCCTGTGGTGCCGCTCAAGAAGCTTTTTTACAGCTGAAAGAAAAAGGCGTTGCCGCCCGTCGCAAAATTGAGGAAATCGTCAAGGCGATGGCGGAGAAGAACGCCGAGCAATGGGGCAAAATTGAATTTGAAGAAACGAAGATCGGCCGGCTCGACCATAAGATCGCCAAGCTGGGCTTAATCAAACTGGTGCCCGGTGTGGACTGGCTCCGTCCCGACGCCCGCAGCGGCGACAACGGCATCACGTTGGAAGAATATACTCCGTTCGGCGTCGTTGGCGCGATCACGCCCAGCACACATTCAATTCCCACGTTGAGTGGCAACATCGTCAACATCTGCGCGGCGGGAAATTCCGTCGTCTTCAATGCGCATCCGAGCGCCGCGCGTTGCGCTGCCGTGGCCGTGCGCGCCTACAACGAGGCCATTTATCGCGAGACGGGAATTGAAAACGTCGTCTGCATCATCGAGAAGCCGACGCTGGATTCGTTCAACGCGCTTTGCAAAAACGAATTCACCCGCCTGTTGCTCGTCACCGGCGGACCGATGGTCGTCAAGGCCGCGATGCAGACCGGTAAGCGCGCCATCTGCGCCGGCCCCGGCAATCCGCCCGTGTTTGTTGATGATACCTGCTGCCCGACCCGCGCGGCAAAGGCGATCATTTCCGGCGCGGCGTTTGACAACAATCTTTTGTGCATCGGCGAGAAACAAGTATTCGTCCTCGAACAGGTCGCAGACAAGCTGATGCAGAAGATGTCCGAAAACGGCGCGGTGAAATTGAATTCCGCGCAGTTGGAAAAGCTCACGAAAGCGGCGTTCACCATCACGCCCGGTCAAGGCGGCGGTTGCGCGCAGGCCCACACCAACAAAGATTTCATTGGCAAAGATCCGTCCTTTCTGTCGCAGGCCGCCGGTATCAATCTGCCGTCCGGCACGCAATTGCTCTTTGGCGAAACCGATGCGATGCATCCGTTCGTGCAGGAGGAACAGATGATGCCCATGATTCCCATCGTGCGCGTGAAGAGCGTCGAGGAAGGCATCGAACGCTCGCTGCAATCCGAGCACAATTACAAGCACACCGCCATCATCCACTCGCACGATGTGGAAAACATCACGGCGATGGCCCGCGCGCTGGACACGACTTTGTTTGTCAAGAATGGCGCCTCTCCTTGCGGCCTCGGACTGGGCGGCGAAGGTTATCTGAGTTTCTCGATCGCCACGCCGACGGGCGAAGGTATCACGAATCCCCGCACGTTCACGCGCGTCCGCCGCTGCGTGATGGTGGATAATCTCCGAATTTATTAACCACGGATGGACACACATAAACACGGATTGGACTTTGCAGGCGGGGCGCGTCGCTCCGCGCGCGCGGTCGTGTGGCTGGCCAAGTGCGGCGCGCACAGAGTGACGCGCCCTACTGGTTTTTATCCGTGTGCATCCGTGTTAATCTGTGGTTGAAATTTTATGTTATTAGCCCGCGTCGAAGGCAACATTGTGGCGACCCGGAAACATCCGAGTTTCGATGCGTGGCGGCTGGTCATCTGCCAGCCGATCAGCGGCAATGGACAACCGGAAGGCGCACCGGTCATCGCGATTGATTCGCATGGCGCGGGGATGCACCAGCAGGTGGTGATCTCGTCCGACGGCATTGCGGCGCGCAAGGCGGTCGGCGTGGACAAAAGTCCGGTGCGCTGGCTGGTGGTCGGCATCGTGGATGAACATGAACCGGGAGTAAGAATTTGAAACTCGGAACTGTCATCGGTCGCGTCACGTTGAGCAAGTCTGTGGATGTGCTCAAGGGCGGACGTTTTTTGGTGGTCAGCCCGTTGAGCCGCGAGCAATACGCCAAGGCGCTGACGGCCAAGCCGGGCATGGGCACCGATCCGAGCCTCGTCGTGTATGACGACATCGGCGGCGGCGTGAATGACATCATCGGTTACGAAGAAGGCGCGGAAGCGGCGCAACCGTTTGAGGTGCGGCCGCCGATCGACGCCATCAATTGCGCGCTGGTGGATGAAATGTTTTACAACCCGTGGAAGGGTTGAGTGTGTAGCGGCGGTCTAAGACCGTCGCAGACTTAAAGAATAATTTGCGGCGCTCTACCGAGTCGCCGCTACGACGAAAGAAATTTATTATGAGCCAAGTTATCAGTGTCCGTGACATTCAGGAAATGATCCGCAGCGGTCAGGGCGTCAACATTCCGGCCGACGCCATCGTCACGCCCTCGGCGCGTGAGCTGTTGCAGGACATCGAAACCAACGGTGCCCGCGCCATCGCCACCGGCAACGCCGCCGCGCCGGTCAGCGCCGACAAACTTTCGCCACCCACCAAGAAGCTTAACTCCAAGTCCTCGAAAGCCGAACTCGATGCCTTTTTCGCCTCGCCCTATGCGCACAGCTTGAAAGAGCAGATTTGCGAAATGGGGCATCGCCTGTGGAAGCGCGCTTACGTGGACGGCAACGGCGGCAACATGGCCATCCGCGTCGGCGAAGACATCGCCATCTGCACACCCACGCTCGTCAGCAAGGGTTCGCTGAAACCTTCGGACATGTGCCTCGTGGACTTCGAGGGCAATCAGCTTTGCGGCACCAAGAAGCGCACCAGCGAAATTTTGATGCACTTGCAGATGATGAAGAAGCAGCCCAAGGCCGTCGCCACCTGCCATTGTCATCCGCCTTACGCCACGGCCTTCGCGGTCGTTGGCCAGGCACCGCCGACGTGCATGTTACCGGAGTATGAAGTGTTCTGCTCCGTCGGCGTCGCGCCGTATCGCACGCCCGGCTCGCCGGAGATGGGCAAGCTCGTCGCGGACATGACCGACGATTACAACACCATCCTCATGGCCAATCACGGCGTCGTGACCTGGAGCCACAACAACATCGAGGAAGCCTACTGGCGCATGGAAATCATCGAGGCGTATTGCCGCACCATCGTCGTTGCCGGCCAGCTTGGCAAGCCGATCAACACCTTCACCGGGCCGCAGATGAAGGAGATTCTCAACATCAAGCAGAGCCTCGGCTTCGTGGACCCGCGCATCGGCATGAAGGAATGTGAACTCTGTGACAGCAGCGAATGGCGTCCCGGAGCGACCTGCCAAGCCCCGCAATCCAGCGAGCCGACCATCGGCCTCGACCCCGAAGCCGAAGCGGCGGTGAAAGCGATAACGGATCAGATTCTGGCGCAGATGAAATAGGTTTTTCGCCGGGCGTTAGCAGGTCGTCCCGTCTTGAACACAAGCAATTCGTCTCTCCCGTGAAGCGAGGCCCAGGCCGGTTCGAGCAGCGCGTTCGCCGGTCCAAGAAACGCCCTTACCGAGTTTAACTGTTCCGTTCTGATCATTGTCCGTGTCCCGGTGGGCATTGGTGGCCGGGTTTTGACCTCTGAAAGTCCGCCGATCAGCCTCGCAATTTCAAAACCTTAGGCTTTTCTGCGCTTTTTGTGCCGGACCGGCTTTGATACGACTTGCACTGCATGTCCGCGCTGTATTGTCGCCGGCCCATCGCGTATGCTGCGGGCTGTGATTCACAACGTTCATGAGATTGCGGCGGAGGTGATCCGCAAAACTGGCAAAGACAAGCCGGCCGACGCGGCGCTGCGCGAAGTCCTCAAGCAGATCAAAGACCTCGCGCCCTTCAACGCCACGGAAGTGGCCCGGACGGTTTTCATTTATTACCGCTGGCACGTCTGGCTGCGCGACGAGCGCGGCGTGGAATCCAAGATGTGGCTGGCGCTGCGCTTGGATGAACAATTCCGCGCCAACGAGACGAAGATTCCCCTGGCGGAATTGCGTGAGAAAGCCGTGCCCGCTTGGACTGCGGAACAAATGGAAGTGAGCGATGATTGGTTGCGGTCATTGCAACGGCAGCCCAAACTCTGGCTGCGCGCCAAACGTGGCCAAGCCGAGTCCCTCGCGCGAAAACTGTTCGCCGCTGAAGTCAGCCCGCTCGTGCCGGACGCGCTGGTGTTCGATGGCGAAACCGATCTATTCAAGACGCCGGAATTTCACGCGGGCGAATTTGAGATTCAAGACATCGCGTCGCAAATGGTCAGCTTGCTCTGCGCGCCGAATCCGGGTGAAACCTGGTGGGATACTTGCGCCGGTGAAGGCGGCAAGACGCTTCACTTGTCGGACTTGATGCAGAACAAAGGTCTGCTCTGGGCCAGTGACCGCGCCGACTGGCGCTTGACGAAGCTCAAACGCCGCACCGGCCGCGCGCAGGTTTTCAACTATCGCTCCGTGCACTGGGATGGTGGCCAGAAGCTGCCGACGAAAACGAAGTTCGATGGCGTGCTCGTGGATGCACCGTGCAGCGGCATTGGCACCTGGCAGCGCAATCCGCAGGCGCGCTGGACCACGACGTTGAACGACGTCAGCGAGTTGTCGGCCATCCAAAAAAACTTACTGGCGAACGTGGCCCCAAGCGTGAAACCCGGCGGCAAATTGATTTTCTCCGTCTGCACGTTGACCCGCGCTGAGTCCACCGAAGTAGCGGATGCGTTCACTGCGAGCCAGCCGGATTTTGAGCCGCTGATCTTTTCGGAGATCAAATTCAACGAACGGACCGTTGCCGGCGCCTCCTCGCTCACCATCTGGCCGCAGGATTTGGATGGCAACGGCATGTTCATCGCCGGCTGGCGGCGGAAGAAATAATCTGGCGCCCCCATCACCGGGGCGCTGCCAATATCTTTTCGAGCATCTGGCGGATGTCGTCGTTGTGCGCTTGCGAGGCGATGCCGAAGGCGTGGAGCACGTCGCGCAGAAACGCCGCGTTGCCCGGGTTGAATTCGTAAAGCACCGTTTCCTTGGAATGGGCCTTGCGTGGCTTGCGCGGGGAACCGTCCATGTCCAGCACTTCGCTCATCGGCAGGCACACGTAAATCATGGCCTGATAACCCACGGCGCGCTGTTTTTGCTTGAGTTGGATTTGCACCCAGCCGTGCGGCGTGGTTTTGGTGAATTGCGGCAACCGCTGGGCCGCGCTTTCAAATCCCTCCGCCGCCGCATTGGTGGCAACTTCAATTTGCACGGGCTGATTTTCTTCAAACGCACTCGGCGGGATTTGCTGGAGCGCGGCAACTTCCCGGGCCAGTTCGTTGGTTGAAATCAACCCGACCCGGACAGCTTCAAAAATAAGTTTGGCCAGCTCGTGGCCATATTTCGTCGCACCATTCCGGGTGAAGCTAATCTCCGGGACCACGCTGACATCATTTGCGTTGGGCGTATCATAGCCGATTTGCCATTCCAGATAACATTTCCGGCCGAGCGGCACCCGCGTTGGCGCGAGCGGCACGCCAAAACCATCCGCAGATTTTTCTTTCATGCGCACTTTGCCGGTGACATCGGTGAGCGGCAGCCGCACGCGCACGGCGTTGGTCAAGGTTTCAATGCGGACCAGCTTGTATTCCGCATCGGCGCAATATCCTCGCCCGGCCAGACAAAGCAAGGCCGATAAATAGACAGCAAATTTGCCCATAAAATCACGGTGGCCGGTTCCGTTTGCGGCGGCGCTCACCAAACGCTGCTACCGACTCAGGCTTCCGGCCGCACGATCGAAACGACCAACGCATCCGGCTTCAGATATTTCTGCGCGGCAGCTTTGGCTTGTTCCAGCGTGACGGCTTCGTATTTGGCATCGTCGAGTTCGCCGTGCTGCCAGCCCAGACCGTAAAGCTCATCGAGCGCGCTCGTGGACGCGAGATTGCCGAGATCCTGACGCGAGATTTTTTTCTGGCCGACAATTTTAGCTTTTGCTCGCTTCAATTCTTCAGCGGTCAAACCTTCCGTGCGCAGGAGTTCGGCTTCCTTCAACAATTCCGTTTCGACCTGTGCGGCCTTGGCCGGCTCCGTGCCGGTGTAAAACGCGAAGTATCCGGGCACGAGGCCGGCGAAGTTTTGCGCGCCGACATAGTAGGCGAGGCCCAACTGCTCGCGGATGCGCAGGAACAGGCGCGAGCCCAGGTCGCTGCAACATTCCTGCACCAGATCGAGCGCGTAACGGTCATCGCTGTGCATCGTCGTGCCGGGAAAGCCGATGACGAGCACGGCCTGTTTCTTGTCCCGGGTTTCTTCGGTGCGCTTCGGCAAATCTGCAATTTGAAATTTAAAATTTGAAATTGCCTGGGGGATGCCGGGATTGGCTTGCCAATTACCGAAAGATTTTTCCACGGCCGCTTTGACTTCGGCGACTTTCACGTCGCCAAAAATCGCCAGCACGCAATTATTCGGCACGGCGAACTTCTGGTGGAACGCCTTCAAATCCGCCGAAGTCAATTTGGTGATGGTTGCTTCCGTGCCCAGCGAATCCAGGCCGTAGCCACTGTTGCCAAACAGCGCGCGGCGCATGGCCAGACTGGCACTCTTGAGCAATTCGTCTTTGCGCGCCTGGATGCTCGCGACTTGAACCTCAACTTCGCGTTCCAGTTCTTCGGCAGGAAAAGTGGGATTCAAGATCACGTCCGCGAGCAGGTCGAGGCCGGTGGCAAAATCGCTGCTCAAGACTTCGGCGTTCACGCCAAAACTATTATTGCCGCCATAGCTGTCAAGGTGGCCGCCGACGGATTCGATTTCCGTTGCGACCTGTTCCGCATTCCGCGTCGTGGTGCCTTTGATGAGCAGCTTGGCGAGCAACATCGTCGTGCCGTTGTTCTCGGCCGTTTCGGCGAGCACGCCGCCTTGGAACACGGTGCGAAACTCCACGAACGGCAGCCGCGAATCTTCCTTCACCAGGAGTTTGAGTCCGTTCGGCAATTCGATTTTCTGGATGGCGTTGTCGGTGTTTGTCTCAATATTCGCGGGGGCTTTCGGCGCGCTGTCCTTCGGCAGCAGCGCGTAGAGCGTGCGGTTTTCCGGCGTGAGATAATGCCGCGCCACGCGCTGCACCTCCGCCGTGGTGATGCGTTTGACGGCGGCGAGATAGCGCTCGGAGAAATTCAGATCGTTGGCTGCGAGCCAGTTGCCGCCGAGATTTTGCGCCTGACCTTCCATCGTCTTGCGCGAGGAAAGCGTGGCGGAAACAAATTGCTTCACGGCCTTCGACAGCTCTTCCGTTGTCACTGAATAGGCTTTGACCTTTTCCAATTCGGCGAGTAACGCATCGCGGGCCACTTCAAATTTATCGCCATCAATCACCGCGCTCATGCCGAAGAGGCCCGCACTGCCGGGATTGTAAGTCCACGCATCCGCGTGATGCACCACGCCGAGCTTCTCGCGCACATTTTGGAACAGGCGCGAGCTGCGTCCGCTGCCGAGCAGCACCGCGAGCACGTCGAGAATCGGAACATCCGCATGGCGCACTTCCGGGATGTGCCAGGCGAAATGGAAGTGGCCCATTTCAATCGCCGCCTCCTCGATGATTTCGCGCGCCGCCGTCTGCTTTGGCTCCGGCGGCAGCACTACCGGCGACATCGCGCGCGCCTTCGTGTTCGCGTAAGCCTTTTTGATCTGCGCCACCACGTCGTCGTTCTTCACGTCGCCCGCGACGACGTAGAACACATTGTTTGGCGCATATTTCTCCGTGTAGTAAGCGCGGATATTTTCCGGCTTCAGTTCGTTGAAGATGTCGAGATAGCCGATGATTGTGAAGCGATATGGACTCTTGGTGTAAGCGACTTCAAACAGCCGGCGGCTCGCGCGGCGACCGGGATCATCCTGGCCCATGTCCATTTCGCGGCGGATCACGTCGAGTTCCTTCGCCAAATCCTCCGGCGGCAACGACGCGTGCTGCATGATGTCGCACAAAATATCTATCGCCGTCGTCGCGCCCGTGTTCGGCACGTCAATGTGATACACCGTGCGGTCGAAGCTCGTGTAAGCGTTCATGTAGCCGCCCGCTTCTTGCACCTCCTGATCAATGCGGCTGCCTGGGCGCGTTGTCGTGCCCTTGAAGAGCATGTGTTCCAACACATGCGAGAGACCGGCCCCGAGCCATTTATCTTCGTGGATGCTGCCCGCCGCGCACCAGGCCTGCGCCGACACCACCGGCGCACTGTGGTCTTCGCGCACGATGATGATGAGACCGTTATCGAGCGTCGTTAGTTTGACGCCGGGCGGGATGGCGGGAATGGCAGAAATGTCAGTGGTCATTGCGAATCGATGTCGAATTGGAAGAGTAGCCGGAAATGCGTTCGGAGCAATTCAATTTGGCGCTGTGATTTGTAAAGGGAGGTCGCCAGCCACCTGTGTCCGCTATTCCTTGGAAGGCTGCAACACGAGCGCGCGGAGATGCGCGGGCAGGCGGGCTTGTTGCCAATCCTGTTCTGTGGTCGCAGATATTCCTGCGGCGACGGCCGCTTTCACCGCATAGGCCGCTGCGTGCCGGGCGTGGCCCGCCATGTGGGCGGTGGCGGCGGCGTGACCAGCGGCCCGCGTCGCGAAGCGTGCCGCCCCTTCATCCGCAATCCGCGCGGCGGTGTGGGCGGCCACCGCGGCAACCCGCGCCGCGCCGCATTTGATTTCAACCCGCGCCCAGGCCCGCGCAGCTTCGATGGCGTTGCGCGGGCGGGCGTCCAGCGGATGCTGCGCCGTGAAAAAGGGCAGCACATGCTCGGCGCAATCGGCGGCCCAGAGCGCCAGCGACCGCTGAACCTGCCGGTCGGCCACGTCAGGGGGAGCATGGGTCATTGTGGATTAACCCACAGAATCGGCTGCGTGATGGCGATATTGCGTTGCACTTCTTCATCCGCCGGGTCAGGCGGCAGTTTTTGCCAGAGGTCGAGATAGGGTTGCTCCCCGAACGCAAGTCCGGCGAAGAGCAGGGAACTTTGCCGCGCGGGCCAGCCATCCCACGCCTGCACGTCGGGTTTGAGCGGCCACTTGGATTTGTCGGCGAGGTAAGGTTCCAGATATGCCACCGCCTTGCGGATGCCGCGACCATCGGTTAGTTCGAAGGTCCATAAGCTATCGCTCCGCGTGGATAGCACCTGGCAAAGCGTAGTCAGGTTATCAAGTTGAAAAATCGAATAGGCATAGGGCTTCGTGCGTTTCAACTCCGCCGGGAAACTGCCGTCCGCCGCCATCTGGTTGGGCACGAAGACCTCTTTGAACTGGCGCCGACATTCAGCCAGTCGAGCTTCGTCGCCGGTGAAGCGGGCGAAGACCGTCACTTGCAGCCAGAACGCCACGGCGTGGTTGTTCTTGGCAATCGCTTCCTCGCGCCCATTCTTGCTGGTGAGCATCCACTCGGTATAGTCGCGGAACCATTGCTTAAGACCGGTGACGATTTCCGGCGGGAAGGCGGACGACTGCTGGAGGGCTTCAATGGCCGCCGGAATTTCAATGAGGTGCAGCGTGTCAATGATGCCGATGCCGCGTCCGGGTGAGACTCCGGGAATCGCCTGGGCATAACTCAAATGCGGATTCATGCGGGTGGCGGGGTCGAGAAAAAAAACGCGCAACAATTCAACCGTTTTGCGGGCGTAATGATCTTCACCAGTGATTTGATAAGCCGCCCCGAGCGCGGCCACGGCGTCACGGAACTGGCGGAGTGCCAGACGATGCTGATTAAAGTTATCGGGATTAGTCTGGCCGTCGCGTTGAACATAGGGCAGACCATTCGTCCTCGTTGGGTCGGGCCACCAATAGTCGCCGTTGGAATAGTAGTCATTGGGACCGCCTTCACTATTCTTGGCGCGATACCGGGCGATGCTCAGTGGCGGCAAAGCCAGCGCCGCATTGGCGGCTTTCAAAATACGTTCACGATCAATCGCCGCCACACTGAACTTCGACTGAGTGGAGTTGGTGGCGTTCGGATAAAGTAGTTGCAGACGACTGCGGGCAGCCTCGGGAAACTGGGCGAGTATCTGCTCATACTTCGGCTCATGGTAGGCCACCGCCGCCTGCCGGAGTTGCGGCGCAAAGTCGGCGCGATTGAACTTTTTGATTTGTTCGTAGGGCCACGTTTTTGAGGGGTCAACCACATAGGGCAATAGAAAATCCAACGCGGCGGCCAGCGCATTTGAGCCGTTCGCAAGCCGGCAATGCCACAAATCCACCCCCACATATTCGGACATCGTCGCCAGCGTGAACAGAGCCTGGAGATTGAAATAGGAATAGCCAAGCGCCGCCGTTCGTTCCAACTCCAAGGGTTGCCGGCCATTCAGCTGGACTTGCAGGGCGATGCGTTTCGACTTGGCGGCTTCGGCAATTTCCTTCGCCACTTCCAGCTTACCCAAGACGAGCGCCAGTTCGATCGCCTGCACGTCATAGAAAGAGCCGTGGTTATTACGAGCCTTGGCTTCGTCACGCCCATTCTTACTCGTCAGCAACCAGGTTAGATAAGTCTCCAACCAGGCTCTAAATTCCGTCTTATCTGCCTGCGTCCACGCCGGTGAACCGGCCAGCAGTTCCGCCGCGTCGGCGGCAGCCGAGACATTGCGACCTTCGAGGATGCCGGTGCCCCGCCCGGTGTTCACGCCCGGCACAGCTTGGGCAAAGTTCAGATTTGGATTCATCCGCGTTGCCGGATCAAGAAACCAGACGCGCAGACACTTGGCGGCGTGTTCGGCGTAACGCTCCTGGCCGGTGAAGTAGTAGGCCAAGGCTAGTGTCTCCGTCATATTCGCCATCCGCCCAATCCGGCCATGATCAAACGCTTCGTCGCGGCTTTCAGGATTTACTTTGCCATCGTGGCGAATGTAAGGCAGTCCATTTGTTTTACTCGGGTCCGGCCAGAAGTATGGGGCGGTGCTCATGTAGTCATGCTTGTCACCGCTCGGCGGCAGCTCGCTTTTCTCCATCACCGATGGTGGCGCTGTCGTCAAAGCCTTATCCGCCGCAGTGACCAGCGCTTTGAGGGCGGGCTGGAGCGATTCGTCACGGGCGGCTAAACGGGCTTTTACGCTGGCGAGCGCGCCGGGCGGGGCACCGAAGTAACGCGGCGAAGCATCGTCTGCCTTGAGTAGCGAGCCGAAGGCGATGAGGCAAACGAGGCAGGTAAGGCGGCTTTTCATTTTGGGTTGGTTACGTTGAGGAAGGCCGTCTTGATTCCCTCACTGGAGACGCTGGTCATGGCGGTTGGGCCTGACATTTGCAGGCTGATTTGCGCACGGCCATTATAGAGTTGGACCACGCGCGAGCCGGTGGAGGTGCCAAGATTGTCGAGCAGCCGGCCATCTCCAGCGAGTCCGAAGCGAACTGTATTAGCCGCGTCGAGACATGTCACGCCGGCAGCGTCAAACACCCGCGCCTCGATCGTGACCACGTTGTTGATGCGGGCAATTTCATTGAGCTTCAGCTTAACGGGCTTACCCCATTGAGCCGTCTGGTAGGCGACCGTGATTTCGTCGGCAACTTCAGCTCCATCGCGCCGCCCAACCGCCCGGAGCTTGTTTGAGCCTTCGTTCAATTTCACATTCCAGCGCAGGCCAGCAGCGGGAAAGTCCGCGCTATTCCGCTGCTTTACTCCCGCTGAGACGCCATTAACGAACAACTCCGCCTCCCGACAATTCGAGAACACCTTCACGAGTTTATCTTCGTTCGGCTGGCCCCAGCGCGTTGGCCAGGTATGACCATAGAGGTGGATCATCGGCTGCGCGGCCCAGTAACTTTGAAATACATAATAGCTTTCCTTCGGCGTGCCGTCGCGCTCCACGACGCCCTTCTGATTCACGCGCGGCACGGGATTCTCTGGGCGCAACGGCGTGGCGAAGTCTTTGAAGATCCATTGCGCCGCGCCCGTGAGATTCGTTATCTGCTCCTGCTCTTTGAGATGCCAGTCGAAGAGGTTGATGATATAGCTTTCCGACCAGTCACCGTCTTTCGAGGCACGCGCTTTGCCGCCGGTGGCCTTGTAAGCCTTGCCCACTTCCGCCGTTCCCTGCCCGATTGCCACCTCGCCGAGAAACTTGTCCGGCACTTCCGAATGCCGGCGTGCGTGACTGTCGCCGCCATACTCAGCGTGGAAGAAATGCGGGATGTCCTTGATGGCCTTCTCCACCGCAGCGCGATACTCGGTGTAACGTCCACCATACCAGCCCGCCCAAATGCTCGGCGAATAGACGTCCACAATGTCCTTGCAAAAATCGCAGCGGCGAAGGCTCGTCGGGCGGGAAGGATCAAGCTGATGCGCGAACAGGTTCAGTTCGGTCATGAAGGCGCGAATGGCATTGGTATTAAACTGCTCGAAATCACCGGGCCAGTCGTTCTCATTACCCAATCCCCACAGTATGACAGAGGGATGATTGTAGTGTTGGCCGATCAGATTCCGCAGCATGTCGCGGCACTGCTGCTGATATTGTTCACCGCCAAGACCGCCGCGACACCAAGGAACTTCCTCCCACACCAGCAAGCCCAGTTCATCGCACAATTCCAATACCAGCGGTGCCTGCTGATAGTGGCCCAGCCGCACAAAGTTCGCGCCCATGTCTTTCATCTGGTGCAAAGTCTGCCGCACGACGTCATCGGGCACCGCCGCCGCGACGCCCGCATGATCCTCGTGATAGTGCGTGCCGCGCAAGAGCAGGCGCTCGCCATTCAACTTGAACGGCCCGTGTTCAACCCACTCAAATGAGCGCACGCCGAATCTCTCCACCACTTGCTGCTCGCCCGCTGGCGATTGGAGCTTGACCGTGCAGGAGTAGAGTGAAGGCGTTTTCGGCGACCAGAGTTGGGGCGACGCCAATTCAAACACGGCGATTTCTTTTTCGTCTGACCAGGGCGCGAGCTTTTGCGTTGATTGTGTAATCGTATTCCCCGACGCGTCACGAACCTCGATAGTCAATGCCGTTTCGTCCTTGAGTGAAGCCGGATTGTAAAGTCGCGCCCGGACCTTGATCGAGGCTTTGCCGTCGGCGACTAGTTTAGGTTCGACGTGAACCCGCGCCACCGAAACCGCCGGCACATAGACGAGGCTGACGTGGCGATAGAGTCCGCCGTAGCGGTTGAAATCGCTCAAGTCAGACGGAATACTCTCGGCATCGCGCGAGTTATCACACAAGACGGCCAGCGGCACTTCGCTCTCTTTCGCGACGGCGTCGGTGATGTCCACATCCCACTGATCGTAACCGCCGACATGTTCGCCGACTTTTGTCCTGCCGACAAATACCTGCGACTTTTGTCCGGCACCATCGAAGTGGAGCAAGGTCCGTCCACTCGGAAAAGGATTCGCCACCGTGAGCCTCGTGCGATACCAGCCCGGACCTTGGTAGTAGCGCGCATCGGGATCAACCGCGTCCCGCGCATTGAAACAGTGGGGCAAGGTAACTGGCGTCCAGGTGACATTGTCCGTCGCCTTGTCGCCGCGCCAGATTTCCCAGGTGCTGCCAAGGGAGCCTTGATAATACTCCCAACCTTGGTCAAGGCTCTGGGTTGACGCCACGCAGCAGCAGTGGGTCAAAGCCGCCAAAGCTCCGGTGACAAGAATGCGCCGTGTTAGCAATAGTCGGGATGGGTTCATTTAGTCTCTAAGATTTATTTGCCATGGCCGGCTTCGCGCCTTGCCAGCCCTTTTTCCATTGCTCCATCAGCTTCGCCACAAGCTCCGCGTTGGCCGGCTCCTTGGCGATGTTCGTGTTCTCCTGCGGATCGGCTTGGTGATCGTAGAGTTCAATGGCATTCACTTTGGCGTGATCATTCCGGCTGACCCAGACGGTGAAACGATAGCGGTCGGTGCGCATGGAGTAACCCATCAACGCCCCGCCGCCCGTCTTGCCAGCGTTGCGCGGATACTGACTGAACGCGGCGGACTTCCATTCGCGCTTGGGATCATCAAGTAATGGCTTGAAGCTGGTGCCTTCCAAGTGACTTGGCAGGGACAGCCCCGCGAGTTCAGATAAAGTCGGATAGATGTCCACGAACTCTACCAGGGCGTCAGTATGAGTGCCGGCATTCTTCATGTCCGGCACGGAGAGCAGCAGTGGCGCGTTCACATCATTTTCGACATTGCTGTGTTTGCACCAGGCGTCGTGCTCACCCAGTTTCCAGCCATGATCGCCCCAGAGGATGACGATGGTGTGCTTACGGAGTCCAAGACGATCCAGTTCGGCGAGCACTTTGCCCACTTGCGCGTCGGTATAACTCACCGCCGCATAGTAACCGTGCTTGAGTTGACGGGCCAGGTCGGGCGGAATTGATCCTTCTGGAATGCCATGATAGGCGCGCATTTCGCTGCCGGGCAGGATGGCATATTCGGGCGCGTTCTTCGGCCGGAACGGATTGGGCGCGAGTTCGATTTTGGCGGGGTCGTAAAGGTCCCAGTATTTTTTCGGCGACACAAACGGCAGGTGCGGCTTCACGAACCCGACCGCGAGAAAGAAGGGCTCGCCTTTTTTGCTTAAGTCATTCAACGTCTTCACGGCCAGCTCGGCTACTTTGCCATCGGTAAAAGTATTGTCCGGCACGTCGGCACCTTCAAACGCCGGGCCGCGCGAATCATGCGTCGAGGCCGCCGGGTTGTCCACGCCGCCGGATGCCGTCCTGGTCTTCGGTCGGGCGTTCGATGCGACCGGGTCGCCGTCGGGTTCACCGGCGAACTGGCGTTTGTTTAACGTGATGTTTTCCGGCAATGCGTAAGCCACAGCTCTCGGGTTCTGCCACGGCACGGACCAGGTGGGCGCGTCGTCAAAGCCGCCATGATAAATCTTGCCCATGCCCTGAACGAAGTAACCGTGTTGCTTGAAGTGCTGGCCCAGCGTGATCACTTCCGGCAAGGCCGTGCGAAAATGAGTATTCAAGTCCCACACCTTCGTCGTGTCGGGCCGCGTGCCGGTCATCAGACTGGAGCGCGTCGGTGAACACACTGCCTGCTGACAGTAGGCGCGATTGAAGACGATGCCCGCCTTGGCGAGTCCGTCAATGTTCGGACTCTTGATATAGTCTTTGCCGTAACAACCCAGTTCCGGCCGCAGATCGTCCACCGCGATGAAGAGGATGTTTGGTTTTTGCGCGGTGGTGTCGGCCGCGGCCAGGGTCGGCGATCCGGCCGCAACCGCAAGCGCGGCGAGCAGAAAATGGAATGACTTCATGATGGTTTTGTTACTTCGGTGCTAACGGTGTTTGCTTTTCTATCAGTCCCAAGCTGGACAGAAATTTTACGACGTCAGCGCGCGTCTTCGTATCGGCCGCCTTGCCTGCCTCGCCAAACTTGCTTGAATTATAGGAGTGGCCCAGTCCTTCAAAGGTTACTAGTTCGCAGCGATTACTGTGACTCACAAGCTGGTCTCTAAACGCGACCGAGTTGGCATAAGGCACGGTCTTGTCGGCGGTGGCGTGAAATACAATGGTCGGCGGCATCTGGGCCGGCATTTGGTCGGGCACGGAACTGGCGAGGGCGCGCGCCGCATCTTTACCGAACCGCTTGGTGCCACCATAGCCGGTGTCTTTGGTATCCGTGACTGGATTCAAGAGAACCAAGGCGGCCGGCAAAAATTTTGGTGCAGGATCATCCTTCCCCGGGCCGGGTGATGGAATGGCCGTCCACGCGGCGACATGACCTCCCGCCGAGCTGCCCATGGAAATAATTTTCCGGGGATCAATGCCCAATTCATTCGCATGCTCCTCCACCCAACGCACGGCCGCCCGCGCATCGGACACGCAATCTTCTGGCGTGCCGCCCAGACGATCGCGGGTCCGATAATCCGGCGCGATCCCCACGAGGCCTTGGCTGGCGGCCCATTTCGCCCAGGGAATGCTTCGTTCCGGCGTCCCCGAATTCCAGCCCCCGCCGAAGAAGCTGACCAGGCACGGTCGCCGGTCTTGCTTCGACCAGCCCAGCGGTTTGACGACGTGCAGGCGTAACTCAAGGGTTCCGACCGTGCGAAAAACAAACGGCTCACTGCCCGGCAACGACCGTGGCGTCACTTCCGGTTCCTTGGCGGCGGCGGATTTGATGGCGGGCGGGGAAACGTTGGTGTTTGCAGCCCACGCGGAGTTTAAGTTCGCCGTGATCGAAATTGAAAGTCCCGCGATAACCAAACGGTTGTTCAGTGTTTTCATAAAATGATTCAGGCTGGGTGCGGACACGCGGTAAACCGTGGCGTAAAATGGGCCGTCTGTGACTCATTTCCAATCGCTCCACCAGTTTTCAAAACGCTGCCGCTCGCGGGCCAGGCGCAAACCGGTTTCATCCTGCCAGCAAACCGCCGCGTGGCCGTGCGAAAACCGGGTCTCCCACGGCAGATGATACGCACCGGCATCAAGCCAGATCAAATGGTCGCCAGCACGCAACGCGCGCGGCAGCGCCAGACGCGCGAGTTGATCGAAGGCCATGCACGTCGGGCCGCAGACCGCAGTGAGTATTTGCGCGCCGCTGCGTTCCGGGAGCGGAATGAGCGCGTGTTGCTCCCACACGGACATGAGCGCGTTCAGGGTGCGGCCGCCGTCGCAAATGAGGTGGCGCAGGCCGCGCCGCCCCTTCACATCGAGAATTTTCACCACCAGCACACCGCTGCTTGAACTGATGAAACGCCCGTTCTCCAACCAGATTTCGCGCAAACCGGGGAATAATTTTGCCGCCTGCCGCAGCCTTTGGGCGAACGCGTCCAAGCCAAACTGGCCGTCATAAACCTTGCCGCTGCGCGTGCGAATTTGCGGCGCCGGCACGCCGCCGCCGAGGTCGAGGTGGCGCGGACTGAATTTGGCCGCGCGACAAATCTCCGCCACCTCGACGATGGCGCGTTCGTAACTCTGCGCGGACGGCAAGTTCGAGCGCAGGTGAAAATGAACCGTCTCAATGCGGGCATTGGCGCGCAGCAATTTGTTCAACGCGGCCACGGCTTCGTCCGGCGCGAAACCAAACTGCGTCGGGAACTGCGGATGCTCCGGGTCAAATTCTTCCTTCGTCAAGAGGCGGATACCGAGCCGCCAGTTCAGTTTTTTGGCGAGCGGCAGCAGCGCGTCGAGTTCGGCACGCGAATCAAAGTTCACGGACAGTTCCGGCAAATCAAATTGCGGCAGCCAGTGATGCTTGGCCGGGCCGTTGATGAGAATGTGTTCCGGCGCGAAACCTTCGGCCAGCGCGGCGCGCAGTTCAAATTCGCTGACGACTTCGATGCCCCGGCCCTGCGCGCGCCACCAGCGGAGCAGGAGAGCCACCGGCTGGGTTTTGCACGAGAGCCAATGGCGGAAACCAATCTGCGATTTCAAATTTTTGATTTCAGATTTGAAACCAGCGGCGATGAGCGCGGCATCGAGTTCGGAAATTCTTTTCGCGATGGGCGCGCTGGAAAAAACGTAGAGCGGCGTGGCGGGAGAAAGCGAAAGCGCCTCGCGAACGAGGCGCTTCCAGAATTGAATGGTTTCCGGCGGAGGACCGAACGCCAGCGGGGCTGGTTGTTTCGGCGCGGCGTTCACATGCCCATAATCTGATAACCGCAATCCACGTAGAGCACCTGGCCGGTGATGGCCGCCGCGCCGTCGCTGGCGAGGAAGGTGCCGGTCGCGCCGAGTTCGTCGTTGGTGACGTTGCGTTTGAGCGGCGAGCGCTGTTCGTAAATCTTGATCATTTCGCCGAAGCCGCTGATGCCGCGCGCGGCGAGCGTGTTCACCGGGCCGGCGCTGATGCAGTTCACGCGGATTTTTTTCGGCCCCAGATCGTAGGCGAGATAGCGCGTGCTGGCTTCGAGCGAAGCTTTGGCCACACCCATGACGTTGTAATGCGGCACGACTTTCTCTGCGCCGTAATAGCTCATCGCCACGATGCTGCCGCCATCCGTCATCAGCGGTTCGGCGGCGCGGGAGAGGGCGACCAGCGAATAGGCGCTCACGTCGTGCGCGATGCGGTAGGCCTCGCGGCTGGTGTTCACAAACCGGCCTTCGAGCGCGTCTTTCGGCGCGAAGGCGACGGAGTGCAGGAGCAAATCGAGTTTGCCGAACTTCGCGCCGACCTCGCTGAACACGCGGGCGATGTCTTCATCCTTGGTCACGTCGCAGGGCATGATCAGCGTGTCCGCGCCGAAGGTGCCGGCGAGTTCCTCGACATTTTCCTTCACGCGCTCGCCCTGGTAGGTGAACGCGAGTTGCGCGCCCGCCTTGGCCCACGCCTGCGCGATGGACCAGGCAATGGAGCGTTTGTTGGCAACCCCGAACACGACACCGGTTTTTCCTGCAAGTAATGACATAATTAATTTTTGTTACCATCATTCTTAAAAAAAAATCCGGCCGCGTCCAGCCTCGACTCACGTCCGGGCGCTGGTTAAATTCAGGCGATGGAAACCATTTACGACGGGCTGATCCAGTATTTGATGCTGATTGCGCTGCTGACGTTCCACGAATTCGGCCATGCGTGGACGGCGTGGAAGTGCGGTGACGACACTGCGCGCCTGCAAGGCCGCGTCTCGCTGAATCCCGTGGTCCACATGGACATCATTGGCACGGTGGTGCTGCCCTTGATGATGATTTTTCTGCCGTATGGCTACAGCCGCTTCATGATCGGGTGGGCGAAACCAGTGCCCGTGAATCCCTATAATCTCGGGCAACCGCGCCGCGATGACATTCTCGTCACCATGGCCGGGCCGGGAATGAATTTGATTCTCGCCGTCCTCCTCGTGGCGCTCGCTCGGACGGGAATTATTTTTCATTCGATGGCGATGGCGGTGCTGTGCCTGCAGGCGGCGCGGCTTAGTTTGCTATTATGCTTCTTCAATTTGATTCCGATTCCGCCGCTGGACGGCTCCCATGTGATGCGCAATCTGGCCGGCATGAGCTACGAAACCTACGCCAATCTGGCGCGCTACGGTTTCATCGCGGTGATCGTGCTGCTGCAAATTAAGCCGGTGCAAGACACCTTGAATGCGGTGACCGACGGCACGCTGGGTTGGCTGGCGCAACTGTTCGGCGTGCATTGATTTGGCAGAAACGGCGCGCGGGTTCGCCGGCCCGCCGCAAAAGAAAACGGCGGCGGGATTTTTCCCGCCGCCGTCCGGAGCGTTGATTTCTTACTTCAGCCCGACCAGGTAGCCAAAGTGCGCGTGGAATTGTTCGGGGGTCATTTTGACGACCGCGCCGAGTTTGGCGAGTTGCTTGGCGTCCTCGAAGTCTTCACGTTCGAGGCGGATCATGTAAGCCTGGGCGCATTCGAAGGCTTCGCCATCCACGTTGACGCGGCGGTTTTGCATGCGGCCGGTCTTGGGATCGAGCATGTCCTCGAAGGGCAGCGGATTCATCTTGCCGTCCACGAAGCTGATGATGGCCCCGTATTTTTCGGCTTCGGCCGAGCGGAGGAATTTCACCGCGGCGTAACCAAGGTCGCGGGTGTATTCGGCATCAAACGGAATCGGATCGGCGCAGCGCAGTTCGTAGCCGAGATCCTTGTCAATGAAGGCCATTTTGATGCCGAGCTTTTCCAGGCGCACGGTCAACAGCTCTTTCATGAGGCGGCCGAATTCGATTTCGCCGAGGCGCAGGTGGCCGTGGTCGTCGCGGACAACTTTGCCATAGCGTTCCAACTGGCCGGCGGGGAGGGCTTCCACCAAACCTTTTTCGCCGATGGATTCGATCAAACCTTCGGCGAGCACCACCAGGCCGTATTGGGAGCCCTCGGCTTTGCGCTTGATGATGGAACCGATGATGATGTCGCAGACTTCATCCACCGTGACGGTGCGCCCGCGAAATTCCTCGGAGATGATCGAGAGCGTGGCGGCCGAAGCCTTGGCAATGCCGAGGGCGAGATGGCCCGCCGCGCGGCCCATGCTGATGATGAGATACCAGCGCGACGTGGTCCGGGCGTCTTCAATCAGATTGCGGACAATCTGCACGCCGTAATGCCGGGCGGTTTCGTAACCAAACGTCGGCGCGGTGCCTGGCAGCGGCAGATCGTTGTCAATCGTCTTGGGCACATGCGCGACCTTGATTTTGCCGCCGCTGCGTTTCGCCACATGGCTGGCCGAAAACGCGGTGTCGTCGCCGCCGATGCTCACCAGCGCGGTGATGCCGAGCTTTTCGAACACGGTGAAAATATTTTTCATCTGCTCCTCGGACTTGGTCGGGTTCGTGCGCGCGGTGCCGAGAATGGAGCCGCCTTTGAGGTGAATATCCTTCACGTCGCGGATGGACAACGGCTTGATCTGCGTGGTGTCGCCCTGCGCAATGTGCTTGAACCCGTCACGAAAGCCGATGACTTCGTAACCTTGGTTGATGCCTTCGATGGTGGCCGCCGAGATGACGCCGTTCAAACCGGGTGCCGGACCGCCGCCAACCAGAATTCCAAGTCTGCCTCTACTCATAGTTTTATTTTGTTGCATGAATGAATGTCTGCCAAGACAGCGTATCCTGCCCGCGCCGGCAGATAATTTCAATTCCATTCTTGCCCCAATCAGGCCACCCTTGGCGCGCATAATGAACCGAGCTGTTTTCCTGGACCGCGATGGCACGCTGATCGCGGAAAAAAATTATCTGCACCGGCCCGAAGACGTGGACATTTTCCCCGGCGCGGGCGCGGCGCTGAAGCGGCTCGCCGACGCGGGCTTCAAACTGCTGGTGGTCACGAATCAATCCGGCATCGGGCGCGGCTATTTCACGCTCGCCGACGCCGAACGCGTCAATGAGCACGTCCGCCGCGAACTCGCGCGCGACGGCGTGCGTTTTGAAAAAACCTACCTCGCGCCCGAAGCGCCCGACCAGCCGAGCCGGGGCCGCAAGCCGTCGCCCCAGTTTTTGTTCGATGCGCGCGACGAATTTGATCTGGACCTAGCCGAAAGCTACATGGTCGGCGACAAGCTGATTGATCTGGAATGCGGCTGGAATGCCGGCGTGAAAAAAAGTATTTTGGTGCGCACCGGTTACGGCGCGGAGCTGGAACGGCAATCCGCACTGGAACTCACGCGGGCGACCATTGTGGACGGACTGGCCGAAATGGCAGAGTGGATTCTGGCTAATTCAAAATTAATAACTAAAAACTAAAAATTCACCATGTGCGGCATCATTGGATACGTCGGAAAAAAATCGGCCTCGCCCATCATCCTCGAAGGATTGCGGCGGCTGGAGTATCGCGGTTACGACAGCGCCGGCATCGTCGTCATGAGTGATGCCGCCCTGACCGTGCAAAAAAAACTGGGGAAGATTGACCAAGGGCTGGCGCCGCTGCTGAAAACCCGACCGCTCGCCGGCCAGCTCGGCATCGGTCACACGCGCTGGGCCACGCACGGCATTCCCTCGGACAAAAACTGCCATCCCCACTTTGATCAGCCCGGAAAAATCGCGGTCGTCCACAATGGTGTCATCGAAAACTACGACGCGCTCAAACAAAGATTGATTCGTGCCGGACACACCTTCAAATCCGACACCGACACGGAAGTCCTCGCGCACCTCATCGGCGACTGCTACGAAAAACGGCGCGCAACCGCAGGCGGACAGGCTTCCAGCCTAACCAGCTTCAAACCCAAACCAAGACAACTGAATGGACTGGGCACCGCGGCTGCCGAAACCCTCACGCAAGCGGTCTGCGACGCGCTCCGCGAAGTCATCGGCACCTACGGCCTCGCGGTGATTTGCGCGGACCATCCCGATTTGATTGTCGGCGCGCGACGCGGTTCGCCGCTCATCATCGGCATCGGCCACGATGAAAATTTTCTCACCAGCGACGCCAACGCCATCGTGGCCCACACCCGCAAAGTGGTTTACCTGAATGATTACGATGTCGCCACGATCACGCCCGAACGCTTTGACGTTTTGAACCTTGGTGCCGACACGGCGAAAGTCCAGATCAGCAACCTCGAGTTCAGCCAGGAAGACGCGGTGCGCGGCAAACACGCGCACTTCATGCTCAAGGAGATTTTCGAGCAGCCGCAGACCGTGCTGAACGCCTTGCGTGGCCGCCTGGATTTCGAAGGCGCGACGGCGAAGTTCGGCGGCCTGAACATGACCGCCGCCGAACTGCGCGGCCTTGACCGCATCGTCATCGCGGCCAGTGGCACGAGCTGGCACGCGGCGCTGGTCGGCGAATATTTGATCGAGGAATTCGCGCAGATTCCGGTCGAGGTCGAGTTCGCGCATGAATTTTGTTACCGCAACTGTCCGCTCGAAAAAAACACCGTCCTGCTGGTCCTCTCGCAATCGGGGGAGACGGCGGACACGCTCGCCGCGTTGCGCGAAGCCAAGCGGCGCGGGCATCGCGCGCTCGCCATCGTCAACGTGGTCGGCAGCACCATCGCCCGCGAATCCGATGGCGGCATCTATATGCACGCCGGGCCGGAAATCGGCGTCGCCTCCACGAAAGCGTTTGTCTCCACGCTCTCGGTTCTATCCTTGCTGGCTGTGCATCTGGGGCGGCTGCGAAACCTGCCGGCGAAACGCGCGTTGGAATTTTTGCGCGCGCTCGAAGCCTTGCCAGCACAAATTGAATCCCTGCTGGCGCAGAACAATTCGCTGAAAAAACTGGCGAAGAAATATGCGCAAGCGGACGACTTCTTTTTCCTCGGGCGCGGCTACACGTTTCCCATTGCGTTGGAAGGCGCGTTGAAGCTGAAGGAAATTTCCTACATTCACGCCGAAGGATATTCGGCGGCGGAAATGAAGCACGGCCCGATCGCCTTGATTGACGCGCAGACGCCGACGGTTTTTCTCGTGCCGCAGGATGCGATGTATGACAAGACGATGGCCAACCTCGCGATGATTCGCGCCCGCAAAGGTCCGATCATCGCGCTCGCGACCGAGGGCGACACGCAGATCAAGAAAGTGGCGAACGACTTGATCTATCTGCCGAAAACGCTGGAGCCGTTGTATCCGATTTTGGCGAGCGTGCCGCTGCAGCTCTTTGCGTATCACATCGCCGTCGCGCGCGGCTGCGACGTGGACAAGCCGCGCAATCTGGCCAAGAGCGTCACGGTCGAATAGGACTGGTTTGGCCTGCCGGCGGCGGGGCGACCGGCGCGGCTGGGCTTAGGCGGTCTTCTCGTCCTGCACCCATTGAATGGCTTGGAGCATGACTTCGGTGGAAGACT
Source organism: uncultured Verrucomicrobia subdivision 3 bacterium (assembly GCA_903850425.1). Classification (GTDB taxonomy): domain Bacteria; phylum Verrucomicrobiota; class Verrucomicrobiia; order Limisphaerales; family UBA11358; genus UBA11358. The sequence continues at coordinate 181,373 of CAINLR010000001.1, forward strand.
TGAGGTTTAACTTGTCTTTGATCCGGTTGCGGAAGGAATTGACGGTGGGAATGGTGACACTCATTTCTTCGGCGATGATACGGACAGCCTTGCCCTGCCCGAGCATCCGGAACACCTCTAATTCGCGGTCGCTCAAGGCTTCGAGCGGCGAGGCGGGCGGTTCGGTATTTCCGCGCATGAATTTGCCGACCATCGCGCTGGCCATCTTTTCACTCAGGTGCAAATCGCCGCCGAGGACTTTGCGAATGGCCACCTTCACGGTCTTGGAAGGTTCGTGTTTCATCACAAAACCCATGGCCCCGGCGCGCAACGCCCGTTCGGCATAGAGCGATTCGTCGTGCATGGAAACGACCAGCACGGGCAGATCCTCGTATTCCTTTTTGATGGTCTTGATGAGATCTATGCCGCTGGTGCCGCCGAGCGAAATATCCACGATGACCAGGTCGGGGTGGCTGGTCGGAATGCCTGCGAGCGCCGCGCTGGCGTCAGCGGCATCGCCACAAACGGCCATGTCCGGTTCCCGCTCGATGAGTTGGCGCAAGCCTTCGCGGAACATGGCGTGGTCGTCCACCAGAAACACGCGGCTTTTCTTGGCGGCGGTTTTGCCGGCGTTGGCCGCGGGATAAATTTCTTTAGTCATGTTTGAATTCCTGCACTTTGGGGGATAGCGGCACTTCGCACTTAACTTGGGTGCCGTGAGCGGGCCGGTTTATCAAGTCTAAAGTTCCGCCGATCACGCGGGCGCGGTAACGCATGATGCGGATGCCCATGCCCGTGCCCTGGCCAGCGGCGGGCGGTTTGAGGCCAATGCCATCGTCGGCGACGACCAGCGTGAGCAGGTCGTTGGCATGGCTCAGCGTGATGGTGACGTGCGTGGCCTGGCCGTGTTTGGCGGCGTTGAGCACACTCTCCTGGGCGATGTAGTAAAGGTGCAGGGCCAGACTGTTTTCCAATTCCGGTGCTGGCGCAGCGCCGGTGAACTGGCAGTCAATTTTGAACAAGGCCGTCGTGTTGCCGGCCAGTTCGGCGAGGGCTGAGGCCAGCCCGCTTTCTTCCAGCTTCACCGGGAACAGGCCCCGGGCGATGCTCCGGGTCTGGCTGATGGACTCGTTGATGAGCCGGCCAATGCGCTCGGCCTCGGCGGCTTCGAACGCCCCTTTTTCCTGCAACTGATCCGCGAGAATATCAATCAAATAGCTGGTGGCGGCGAGCTGCTGGCAGACGCCGTCATGCAGGTCGTGGCCGATGCGGCGCTGTTCACGATTGCTGACTTCGAGAACTTCCTTTTCTAGCCGCTTCCGTTCGGTGATGTCGCGCCCGATGCTTTCGACTTCTGAATCCTCCCCGGCCGACTCGATGATCCGCGTGCTGATTTCGAGACGGAAACGTTGCCGGGCGGCGTTGCTGAAATCGAGTTCTACCGTCGGCGGCTCGGCATGTTTGACCACCTGATCCAGCCATTGACGGGCAATGGCGTGCTGATCTTCCGGCAGCAAATCCATGAGGTTGAGCGACAAGATTTCTGCCCGCCGCCGTTGCAGGAGTTGCTCGCCGGTGGCGTTGATCGAAGTGATCCGCCCGCTGAGGTCGTGGGTGAAGACCATGTCGTTGGCATTTTCAAACAGGTTGACATAGCGTTCCTTCAGCGTGGCTTCGAGGACCAACTGCTGGCGGATGGTCTGGGTCTGCTCCTGCACGCGCCGGCGCAGCGCGGCGATCCAAGTAAAGGCGCCCATGACCACAAAGGCCAGCGCCCCGGCGATCCAGAGCATTTTTTTGAGCGTCCACCACGGCGGCGAATGCAGCACCACCACATCCTCCGGGCGGCGCAGCAATACGCGAAAAGATTTCGCCCGCCAGATTTCGCCCGCCTCCCAAGCCCCCGGTTCCACCAGACAAATGCCGGTGACCGCGAGCGTGCTCCCGTTTTCCAGCCGGGCATAGGCCTTGCCGTCGTCCGTCTGCTGATAGGCGTGAAAAATAAATCCGCCGGCTTCCAGCGCCAACGAATGTTCCCGCCCGTCCTGGGCGTGACTCAACAATTTTGCCTCAATGCGGATGAGCCGGCAGTCGAAATCCCCTTTCAAAGCCTCATCACGGTTGATCCACGCCGGAGCCGGCGGGAGGCCGTCGCCGGTTTTGCGAAAGATCGCGTCCTGCAAGGCCGGGGTGTATTGTCCTGGCGCCGCAAAACCGAGCACTTCGACGCGGTCGCCCAGTTGCAGTGGCACCGTGGATTTGGTCTGCACAAACAGACCGTTGTTCCCGTCCCGGACATACAGCGCGGAGCCGGGCTGAAAGTAAGCGACCGTGCCGCTGATTTTCACGCGGTGCCCGAAAGTCCCTTGCGGCGTAAATTGGAAGAGGCTGCTGGTGTTCTGCGTGGGAATGTCGAACGGATTGGCGGTGGCCAGAATTTCCACGGCCACATCGGCCGCGCGCGGCACCATGAGCCGGTTGGCAAACAGTTGCCGCTGCCGGTTGAAGAGCGAGGAGCATACCCCCCGAATCCGGACCGTGCTGTCCACCAGAGTTTGCGCCGGCGTGGCAGGCAAATCTGCGGCATAGACCGTCAGCCGTCCCCCGCCCGTGGCCAATTCGACCAAATAATGTTTGGAGGTTTCCTCAAACTGCACGGAGCGAACGACGCCGGCGACCTCCACAAACTGGCTGTCCTCCTTGCCGCTGGCCAGTTGCTCAAACGTCACCCGCGGCGGCGTCGGCAACTCCGCCCGGCCCACGATGCGGACCTGTTCCGGCAGAATGACCGGGGCGTATTCCCCCGGACTCGTGAAGCCTTCCACCTCCACCAACTGCCCGGGCAATAAAACCGGCACGTTGGTTTCCCGCAGGTATATGCCGGCCGTTTCATCCTGGATGAAACGGGAATAAAGTTTGTCGTCGTAAAACGTCACCACCCCGCGCAACTTCACCGGGTAGTGCTGCGCGGCCTGCCGCACCGTCAAATTGCGCACCGCCGCCGCCGTCGTCAGCAGGCGCGGCGGCGCTTCCTCCGCCGCGGCCACCGCGGCCACGAAAAAAATCGCCGGCAAAACCAACCAAGGCCGCCAGCGCTGCAGAGTGTTGTTCATGGCATGTCGCAATGCGGATTGCTTAACCGGCGGCACAACTCAGCGCGATTAGACTTGGCCGAAAATATCACAACTATTTTAATTGACAATATTTTCGCAGTGTAATACTAATTACTACACACCCAACAATCATGGCGAATCAAGACACCGACGTTTTGTCGTCGCCTGGTGACAACCAAAAACAAAACAATGAAAACAACTGACATACTCAATGCGCACCGCACCTGGCGGGCCAAAGGGGTTAAATCCATAACGCTGATCTTCGCTGCGGGCACCCTGCTGCTCGGCGCCAGGACTGCGCAGGCAGACACCACCAACCTGTTCCCAAATGGAGGATTCGACAGTCCCGCCGGAGCGGGCGGCGGCAATGCCGGCTGGGTCGAAGTCTTCGGCGGCGGCACCACGGCCTATGCCTATCCGCTCACGGGCGGCAATCCGGGCAGCTACGGTATCATGGATAATACTGCGGCCCCCGCCGGCAGTTGGGCGATTTGGGTCGGTGGCAATGCCGACCCGCTGCCGATTAGTCCCATGGGCTTGGTGGCCGGCGGCACCTACAACTTTGTCCTGGATATGAAGACCTTTACCTCGGGCGGCGGGTTCGAGGGCGGCGTCAAAATTGAATCCTGGGGTCCGGCGGGCTATATCAGCAACAGCGGCGAACTACGGGCGGGTTCGGAGTCTGCCATTTGGGAAACCTATACCTTCAGCGTCACGCTCGATGCGGCGGCCACGGGGATTAAGGTCGTGCCCCTTTGGGCCCAAGCGGCCAAAGTCGGTTATGACAACATTGGCGTGGTGGTGCCTCCGCAAAGTCTCCTCGCGTCCATCACCAGTCCTGCCGAAGGTGACACGGTAAGCAGTATCGCCTTTACAATCAATGCCTCGGCCGTGGTCAGTCCGGGTAACGTCACCAACGTGTCTTTCTATGACGGAGCCAGCCTCATTGCTAGCGACACCACTTATCCTTACAGTTTCACCTACAACGGGGCGTCGGTGGGCAGCCACACACTGACAGTTGTTGCCAAGGATAATCAAGGCGGGGTGACGACGTCAGCCGCCGTCAACATCACGGTCGCCGCCATCGCCCTGCCGCCGCCGCCCGCGCCGACCAACAACGCGCCGACGCCGATCTGGCCGGCATCCAAGGTGATCAATTGGTATGACAGCGTCGCCCTCTACCCGCAACTCTCACCCTGCAATTGGACGCCCTGGGGTTCCACCGGCAGCCGGGGTGACTATACGATCACCGCGCCCGGCGGGAGAGTCATCAAATCCTACTTGGGACTCGGCTACGCGGGTGTAGAGGTGAACCCGACCTATAGCGCCGGGCTGTCGCAAAACCTGGCCAACATGACTACGATGCATGTGGACGTCTGGACGAAAGGCAATCAGTTGGCGATTCAATTGCAGAGTGTCTTCGGCATCAACGGCAATGTCGGTGCCATTTATCTGTTGGATTCCACGGTCATCACCAGCAATGTCTGGATCGGCCTGGACATTCCGCTGTCCGTGTTCACCAACATTACTCCCACGTTGGATCTGACCCATATCGACCAGCTATTGTGGATTGATAACTTTGGCCCCGGGATTCAGAACAGCGATTACTTTTTTGACAACGTGTATTTCTACAACAACACGCCGGTCATACAAAATGCGGCCAAGAGCGGGACGAATTTCACCTTGCAGGTGGCCTCGTCTAATCCCCTGACGGCCCCGACCGGAACCAACTATGTGTTGCAAGCAACGACTGCGCTCACACCGGCCAATTGGACGAGCCTCAAGACTAATGTGGGAACGGGCGGGATGCTCACCTTCACAAACCCGGTGACGACGGGCAATAAATTCTTCCGCATCAAGGCCCAGTAAACGGCTGCGGCAATCGGACCCACGCTGAGCCTGCGCTAAAATCGCAGGCTCAGCTTTACGCCAAGAACAGCATGAATCCCCATCGAACCGCCCGTCAAAACGGCTTTACCCTGATTGAATTGCTGGTCGTTATCGCCATCATAGCCATTCTCGCCGCCATGCTGTTGCCGGCGCTGGCCAAAGCCAAGGAGAAGGCCAAGGCGATTGCCTGTATCAGCAACAACAAACAAATTGGTTTGGCGATGATGATGTATGTCGGCGACAACAACGACTACTTGCCACCGTTGAACGAGGCGAACTTCATGAAGCACACGAGCAACTGGTATTTCAAGATTTTGGATGGCGGCAAGTATCTGACCAGCAGCGCCACCTCGAACAATGTCTGGCGTTGCACCGCCGTGCAGAATGCGGACATCCAGTCCGGCACCGTGACTTATTATAGCTCTCCTTGCGAAGGGTATGGACCGCTCGAAGATATCATCAACCCGGATAAGGGAATTATTCGCTACGCCTGGGATCTCGCCGACAACGTTCAAGGCAGCCGCAAATTAAGTTCCATCAAGCGGACCAGCGAAATCTGGTTGATTGGCGACGTGGGGCAGCCAAAAGTCGCCGCCGAAAACCTGATCGCTTCCGCGCCTCGCAGTGGCTACTATACGGATATTACTGTGATCAAACCGATCCTCGGCTCAGCCTGGAAAACTGTGAACCCGCCCAAACAGGCCGCCTGCCGACACAATAGTCGCGCCAACTTTTCGGCGTGCGACGGACATGTCGAGACGTGGAACTGGTCCGACCTGGCCACCGACAAAAATGATACCTTTGCGCTGAACGGCTTTTGAAGCACCAATCTCGACCATTTGTGAAACCTGCTACGAACCATGAATAATACAGTTCGCAACACGCTTGGCATTTGTGCCGGCCTTACCCTCGCGGTGGCTACGGCGCTGGCCGATAATGTGCTGACCAATCCCGGCTTTGAATCCGATGCCCCGGGCCAAAGTCAAAATCTAGTCGGGTGGACTTGGTATGGCCAGTCGTGGGGGAATACCTTTAATGAGACTGGCGCGGAAGCCCGGAGTGGCAACAACTACTTCAAGGTCTTTCCCGGATTCACCAAGAGCATCAACTACAGCGGCATCCAGCAGGACTATCCGGCAGCCCCGGGCACAACCTATACGGCGGAGGGTTGGGCCAAGATGATTTCTTCGGATAGTCTCACCGGCTCCAACGTCGCGTGGATCGAAGTTTCATTCCGCGATGCCCACGCCAACCAACTCGCACTCTATCGCTCCAGCCTGATCAACACCAACGCCATTCTGGCCGGCACTTTTCCGAAAGACACCTGGGTCAGTCTGCCGATCACCAACCAATATGACCCGAATAACTATACCGTTACCAACACCACGACTATGCTGGTCGCTCCGCCGGGAACTACCGTCGCGCGGTATCAGGTAGTCTTGCAAGGCGACGTCGCGGGTTCCACTGGTTCGGTTTATTTTGATGATCTCACCTTAAACCTGACAAGTCCTGCGGCCACGGCACCAGCCGGGGATTGGCGGCTAGTCTGGAGCGATGAGTTTAATCAGCCGGATGGCAGTGCGCCGGATGCCACCAAGTGGAGTTACGAGACGGGCGGAAATGGCTGGGGTAACCACGAACTGGAATACTACACCTCCCGAACGAATAACGCGCGCATTGAGGCTGGTAAACTGGTGATCGAAGCACGGGAGGAAAGTTTCAGCGGCAAGAACTACACCTCCGCGCGGCTTTTGACCAAAGGGAAACACGCGTGGACTTATGGCCGCATCGAGGCGCGCATGAAGATTCCCCACGGACAAGGCATCTGGCCGGCCTTTTGGATGCTGGGTGCGAACATTGCCTCGACTTCCTGGCCCACCTGCGGCGAGATTGACATCATGGAGAATATAGGCCGCGAACCGGGATTGATCCACGGCACGGTGCATGGGCCGGGCTATTCCGGCAGCGGCGGAATTGGCGGACCGGCGAGCCTGCCGGGCGGCTCCGCCTTTGCCGATGACTTTCACGTTTACAGCATCGAATGGGAGACAAATCGCATCCGCTGGAGTGTGGATGGTCAGCCGTATTTCACCGTCACGCCCGCGAGTCTGCCTCCCGGAACAAAGTGGGTTTACAATCAACCGCAGTTCATGCTGTTGAACCTGGCGGTGGGCGGTGCCTGGCCGGGCAATCCCAATGCCACAACAATCCTGCCGCAACGCATGGTTGTGGACTACGTCCGCGTTTATCAAAAATCCGTGCCACCGCTGCCGGCGCAAAATCTGCGAATCAGTAATTGAACCCCAATTCGTTCTTCAGCGGCCACCGGCTTTTTGCAACTGGCTCAATCCGGTGAATCGCGTTAAGTTCACCGAGTTGCATGTTCAAATTGTTGCGCAGAAAATTCTTCTTGTTTTTCGGCTTGGCCATAATGGCTTTGCCGGTGCTGGCCGGCAAAGTGCTGACCAATCCGGGTTTTGAATCCGACCCCACGAGCCATAGTCAAACGCTCATCGGGTGGACCAGCTACGGATCGAATAGCTACAACGAGACCGGTGCGGCGGCGCGTAGTGGCAGCAATTATTTGAAGGTTTATCAGGGTTTTACCAGTGCCGTAAACTATACCGGCATCTATCAGGATTACATTTCTGGTCCGGGTGCCACCTATACCGCCGACGGCTGGGCCAAAACGATTTCGGCTGACACGCTCGCCGGCCAAAATGCCGCTTGGCTGGAAGTCACCTTTCGTGATGCCAGTGGCCACCAACTCGCTCTCTACCGCTCCAGCGTGATCAACACTAACGCTATTTTCGCCGGCACGTTTCCGAAAAACCTCTGGGTCAATTTGCCGGTGACCAATCAATACAATCCCGCCACCTATGCGATTACCAATACGGCCCAAACGTTGGTGGCACCGCCGGGAACTTACTTCGTGCGGTATCAAGTAGTCTTCCAAGGCGACGCGGCAAACTCGGGCGGCTCGGTCTATTTTGACGACTTTAATTTGAACCTGACGAGTGCCTCGGCTTACGGTGATTGGAACATTGTTTGGAGCGACGAGTTTAATGGCACGAACATTAACACCAATACCTGGACTTACGACCTTGGCGGTGGCGGTTGGGGTAATAGTGAACTGGAGTATTATACCAGTCGCACCAACAACGCGTTTACTTCCGGCGGACTACTCCACATTGTCGCCCGCAAGGAGACTACGAACAGCTCAAGCTACACCTCTGCCCGCATGAAAACCCAGGGGCGGGTCGCGTGGAAATACGGACGTTTTGAATGGCGCGCGCGTTTGCCCGCCGGCACCGGCTTCTGGCCAGCCCTCTGGTTTCTCGGCACCAACATTACGTCCGTGAGCTGGCCGGGTTGCGGGGAAATGGACGTGATAGAAAACAATGGGGCCGTGACCAACTATGTCGGCGGGGCCTTGCATTGCGGCAGCGACAGTTCCGACACCTATACCTTTCCCGATGGCGGTGCCGTGACCAACTTCCATAACTACGTTCTGGACTGGAGCACGAACGCATTTCTTTGGTATGTCGATGGCCATCTCTACCAGATCCAGACTAACTGGACGAGCAACCTCTCCGGCGCCGTCTATCCCGCACCGTTCGACAAACCCTGTTTCATCATCATGAATCTGGCGGTCGGCGGAAATTATGTGGGCAATCCCAGTGTCACCAGCATCAATACCAATGGCGGTTTTCCGGGCGAATTGCAGGTGGACTATCTTCGGGTCTTTGACCAGACCGCGCCGCTCCAGCTTTCCCTGACACGCACCAACAATGCGTTGCGGCTGGTCTGGCCGAGTAATGTAGTCGCCCACTTACAGGCGCAACTCAACCCACTCTATGGCAGTCTGGGCACGAATTGGTTGGATCTAATCCCGCCCACCAATCCTGCCAGTATCAACCCGACCAACCGCAATGCCTATTACCGTTTGCAGTCGCCTTGATACAGCTGAGAACGGAACCCGCGAGGCCGGAAAATGTGTGACATAGGCCGGCTCGCCAAATCCCGGCTGAGGGATAAATAGCAGGTGAGTCTGGACACTACCGTGGTAGCGCAGTTTCCAAACCTGCGGCAGCGCCGGCTTCCAGTCGGCGCTATCCGGACCGGGTTAAGCTGCAGCCTTTTCAATATTCAAGGGCATCACCGCCGGCAGGTCCGGACGAGGGGGAGGTTGATCGAGACATTCCCGGACGAATTGTGCCAGCGTGCCAATGGAATAGGGCTTGGGAAGGAAGTTGCGCCCTTCCAATAGGGAGATGTCCTTGCCCGCCATACCCGGGCTATAGCCGCTGGTGTAGATCACTTTGAGCCCGGGACATTTGGCCTTGAGCCGCTCCGCCAGTTCGCCGCCCATAATGGTTCCCGGCATTACCATGTCGGTCACCAGCAAATCAATTTTCCGGGTGGCCTGATCCCACACCTCGAGCGCGTGATGGCCTGAGGCCGCTTCCAGCACATAGTAGCCTTGAATCCGGAGCACCTGCACGACCATCTCGCGCAGGGCGTCTTCGTCCTCGGCCACCAGCACGGTCTCCCGCCCCCGGCGCAAGTTCGCGTGGATCGGCTCATCCGCTTTTTCGGCCAACTGCCGCGTGGCGGCGAAGTAGATGCGGAAGGTGGTGCCGCAATCCGGCTTGCTCTCCACTTCCAGCCAACCGTGATGCTGCCGCACAATGCCAAAGACGGTGGACAACCCCAGGCCGGTTCCTTTGCCCACCGGCTTGGTGGTGAAGAAGGGTTCAAAGATCCGGGTGAGAATTTTTGTATCCATGCCGGAACCGTTGTCGCTGAGCGTCAGGCACACATATTCGCCATCGCGGGGTTCCGGATCCATCGGCGTGGGGGCGCGGTGGATTTCACAGCGCGCGGTGCTCATGGAAATTTTTCCGCCCGCCGTCATGGCATCGCGGGCATTAACCACCAGGTTCATGACGATTTGTTCCACCATGCTGGTGTCGGCATGGATGGCGGGCAACGGGTCGGCGGGCCGGAATTCCAGTTCCACCAGATCGCCCACCAGCCGTTGCAGCATCCGAATCGAGTTGCGCAGAATGTCGTTGAGATTCTGGTGCCGGAACTGCATGACCTGCTTGCGGCTGAACATGAGCAGTTGTCGGATTAACGTGGCCGCCCGGCCCGAAGCCTTGATGATTTCCTCGAGCGACTCGAGTTGGGGATCGTTGGCCACCAGCGCCTGCTGCATCAGTCCGGCGTGCCCCTGGATCACGGTGAGAATATTGTTGAAGTCGTGCGCCACACCGGCGGCCAACTGCCCGATGGCCTCCATCTTCTGGGCCTGGCGCAACTGGCGCTCCAGCAGCGTCCGCTCCGAGACGTCCATCGCCAGCAGCAACACATGCGGGCTGCCGTCCATCATCACCGGGGCCAGCGACACCAGCACCTCGCGCAGCACCCCCTGCTGGCTGCGAATGCAGCCTTCCTGATCCTGCACCAGATCCTGCCGCAGCAGATTCTCGAACCACCGGTCCGCCTGTTCGGGTTTATCCCAGATGAACAACTCGCCCGGCGTCCGGCCAATCATGTCGGCGCGCGCATAGCCGCTGACTTCGGCGAGCCGCTCATTCACATCCACGAAGCGGCGTTCCGGCATGGTCACGATGCCGCTGGGCACCGGGCTGGCATGAAACGCTTTCGAGAAGCGCTCTTCGGACAGGCCCAGAGATTTGTTGGCCTCGGCCAGTTCCTGGGTCCGCTGCCGCACCATGTCTTCCAATTCGGCCAGTTTGAAACCGGCCTGGCGATTGAGCTGCCATTTCTTGGTCAGCGCGTGCGCGAGCTGCTGCACCTCCACGTTGTCGAATGGTTTCTTGAGAACGACAAGACTATCGGGCTGGCCGACTTTGGCCCGCAGCTCTTCCCATGAATAGTCCGAGTAGGCCGTGCAGACGACGACTTGAATCTCAGGATTCACTTCCCAAATGCGGGCGATGGTTTCCACGCCGTCCCAGCCGGGCGGCATCCGCACATCCACAAAAGCCAAGGCGTAGGGCCGGTGCGCGGCGAGCGCCTGCTGCACCATCGCGAGGCCTTCCTGGCCTTGGAAGGCGGAGTCCAGTTCGAAACTAAGGGCGGCCGGGGCGGGTTGCGCTTCCTCGAACAAGGCGGCCTCCAGCGCGTTCACGGCCGCATGGCCGCTGTCCGCCGGAGACAGGATTTTCCGAAAATCCGCATGGATGGTCGGGTTGTCATCCACGATCAGGATGCGCTGGTTCGGTTTTGAATCGGTATGTTCCATAATGAATGACCCCTAGGCAGCCGCGCCCGGCTCCTTATTGTTGGCACCGGCCACCGGTAATTCAAGCATGAAACTCGCCCCCTGGCCAAGGCCGTTGCTCTCGGCGACCAGACTGCCGCCCATCTCCTTGGCCGCGTTGGCGCCGCTGTGCAGGCCAAACCCGTGGCCGTCCTTCTTGGTGGTGAAACCATGGTTGAAAATCTTGACCAGATGATCCGGCGCAATGCCGATTCCGTTGTCGCGGATGCTGAGCTTCACCCGGCCGGAAGTAGCGAGCTCCACCCGAACCACCAACTGCTTATGCTCCGGCTGTTGTGCGTCCATCGCATACTTGGCGTTGCGGATAATGTTGATGAGGATTTGCAGCACCTTGTGCCGGTCCACGCAGACCAGCGGCACGGGCTGGTCCAGTTCGCGAACGACTTGCACCCGATGCCGCTCAAAGGCGGCAGCGTTCATCCGCAACGCATCCTCGACCAGTTCCACCGGCGACAGGTTTTCAAAAGCGCCGGAGACCTTGGCATAGCTTTGTTGCATGGCCACAATCTCCTTGATGTGCTCGATGTGCTGGCCCACGGAATTCATTTCCGCGATCAGCTTGGCCTGCTCATCGGCCAACTGGGCAGCCACGACGGCGAAATACTCCGGCAACAACTTGCCCTTCGGATCATTGGTCAGAAAGGCGGCGAGTTGGCTGTTCTGCTCGCGCAACAAATTTGCGGCGCGGCACAGGTTGGGCACCTTGGACTGCCGCAGGCGGTCGCCCACCAGCGTGGCCGACACGCTCACGCTGTTGAGCACGTTGCCCACGTTGTGCAACACGCCCGTGGCCACTTCCGCCATGCCCGCCTGCCGGGAGGTTTCCACCAGTTTGTGGTTCAACCTTTCCAGTTTCACCGCGGATTCCCGCTGCTCGCTGATGTCTTGAAAAATGCCGCGCACGGCGGCGGCGTCACCGTGCTCAATGAGCACGACCCCGCTTTCGCGAATCCACACCGTGCGGCCATCGGCGGCCACCATGCGGTAGTCATAGCTGTAAGGCTTGCGGCGCGCCACCATTTCGTGGCAGGTCTGAATGGCTTTGGCGGCATCCTCCGGATGCAGTTTCTCCGCCCAGAAGTTTGGGTTGGCCAGCCATTCTTCAGCCGTGTAACCCAGCAGGCGCTCACTCTGCCGGCTGACGAAAGTGAACTGGAATGAGTCCGCCGCACACTCCCAGACGATGCCGTCCAAGGAGTGAATCATCGCCTCCATTTTCTGTTGCGAAAGGTTCAAAGCCACGTCCTGACTTTGGATGCGGCCCAGCATTTCGTTAAACGACTCGGTCAAGCGCCCCAGTTCGTCGCGCCGGCCGTTGACCGGCGCGCGGACGGAGTAGTCCTTTTTTTCGCCAACGACGCGGGCGGTTTCCGCGAGTTGCAGCACCGGGGCCGTGATGACGCGCTGCAACCGGCTCGAAAGGAGCACGGCCAGCAAAGCGGACACCAGCATGACGCCCAGGATCACCAGCGCGTAGAGACCCAACAGCGCCCGCAACGTCGCCTGATAGTCGGATTGCAGGTAAAGTGTGCCCACCTCCTTGTTGTCGGATTCGACTGGCTGCGTGTAGAGGAGATGGCCGTTGAAGTAGAGAAATTCGCCGGCGCGCGGAAACTGCGCCAACGCCGGCGCCTCACTGAGTTCGCCATATTGCGCCAGAACGTTGGTGCCCGTGACCAGACAGGCGAATGCGACGGTGGGCTTGGCTTTGAGCGACTGCACCATTTCGCCGGCCGAATTGGTATCTCCGAACGTCACGATGGCCGTGCTGTTTTTGGCGATGATGGCCGCCAGCGTCGCGGTGTCGCGCTGGAAGTTGGCGCGGAAGTTCAGCACCTGGAAAGTAAAGAGCGCCGCGATGGCGACGCAGAGCACCGTGCCGCAAATGAGCATGGTCATCAACAGCATCTTCCGTTGGATTGGCAGGTCGTAAAAGGTTTTCATGGTTTCAGAGTAGAAGTGGGGGCGGCCGTTTCCACGATCGCCGCCAGTTGCAAGAGCTTGGAGCTGATTTTCAGGCCGGCCGCCTTGGCCGCCATTGGGTTGACTTCCATTTTTACGGATTTGCTCACCAGCCGCAGGTTCACCATCCCGCCGCGTTGGGCAAAGCCATTGATATCGCTCACCGTCAGCACGGGACGGCCCGCGAGCACTCCCAATACCGCCGGCAACCGGTCCGCCTCCGAACGGCTGATGAATACCACCTGGCAACCCCGCAGCTCAGCGTCGGTGCCCAGGCGTTTGATGCGCAGCGGGCGATGGTTCACCAACTCGCCGCGGACGGTCTCATCCAACGGCGGGCCGAACGGATCCTCGCCGATAATGCCGATGATGATGGGCGCGTTGGTGGTCGCGAACGCGTTGGCCGGCCAGTCCGTGAACTTGGTGAAGTTGTAGAGATACGCCGCCTTGAGTTGGTATTCGCTCACGCCGTTGCCCGGATCCGCCGCGACGGCCCAACCGTTGGCCAGCCAGAGGCAGACCAACCCCAGCAGCCCGAGGCGGCGGATGAGTATCGGTGGGTTCATGACGGCTTGGGACAGAGTTTAGAATTTCCAAGTTGCCTTGAGGCGGAACTGCCGGCCGTCCTGTGGGATGGCGTTCTGCGTGAAATCGCCGGACGCTGGGTCGGAGTAATGCTGGTCAAAGAGATTGTAAATGCTGGCGGACACTTCCAGCCCCTTGACCAGTTCGCGGCTGAACAAGGTGACATTGGCCACCAGGAAGCCGTCCACACCGCCGCCCCGCACCGTGTCCCGATTGCTCATGCCTTGCAGTTCCAGACTGGCAAAGACTTTCTCCTGCCAGACCGGCACGGAGAGACTCACCTTGCCCAGATGCTCGGGCGAATTGCTCAACCGCCGGCCCATCTGATGGTCGTCTGTGTGGGCCAACGTATAGCTGGCCCGCCCACATAAGCCGCTGGCCCAGTGTGCCGCCACTTCAACTTCGGCCCCGGCCGTCTGCACCGAATCCAAGTTCCCGTAGAAGTGCAGGCCATCCTCTTCATCATACTGGTAAACGATGAGATCCTTGATGTCGTTGTAGAACAGGGAGCCGCTGGCACTCCAGTGCAGTCCGAGTTTTTGTTCGCAGACCAGTTCATAGGAACGAATGGTTTCGGGGCCGAGATTCGCATGTTCGTCCTTGTTGCCCGCCTCGTAGTATCGCTCATAGGCGTCGGGGGCGCGAAAAGCCTGGCCGTATAGGAGCTTGAAGGTGGTCGGGGTCCAGGGCTGATAGATGAGCGCGGCGCGCGGATTCACCGTGTCGCCAAAGGTGTTGAAGTGGTCATAGCGGACGCCGGCGTTGAGGATCAGGTCGGGCAACACCTGATACTCATCCTGCGCGTAGAGGCTGAAATAACTGGCCGACTCAGCCGAGTCGAGGTAGGTGGTGTGCGGGGAGAGATCGTAATCTTTCTGGTCAAGCTGGAAATCAGCGCGCACTTCCGCGCCGGCCGTGACCCGGTGTTGTTCCAGCCAGCTCTTGCTCACCTGCACCTCGCCCCCCACCGAACCGGACTGGGCCAGTTGTTCGTTCAAGTAAACGGGTTGAAACGGATCGAGGTAGTCGTAGGGAACCTGGCTCTGTAATTGGTAATAGTCATAATAGGCGCGGGCCATGACTTCCCAATCGCTTTCGAACGTGTGCTGGAACTTGAGGTCGGCAAAGGCGCGCGTATCGGTCGTCGCGAAGTGCGGGTCATTGAAAATGGTGATCGCATCGGCCGAGGAGAATGGCGCGGTGGGCCAGGTTTTCTGGCGCTCCACCCAGCCGCCTTCCAGCGAGAAGCCCCGCCATGAAATACTCGCGAACGCGTTGCGCGCAGATCCGCCGTCCAGGTTCTCGGCCACACCATGGTTGATCGCAGCGAATTCCGGGTAGTAGAGCCGCGGGGCGCCCGCGCTGTCGTAGAGCATGCCCGAGAGCAGCAATTCCACGCCATTGGTGAACTGATTCCCGTAGCTGACGCGGCCGGTGTAAGTATCAAAGCTCCCCACCGACCCGGCCACCTCCGCGCCCTGCACGTCCCGGCCTTGGCGGGTGATGACGTTGATAACGCCAAAAAAAGCGTTGTTGCCGTAGAGCGAGGACCCCGGTCCGCGAATCACTTCCACGCGTTCGATCAGGTCCACATCCAAGATGAAATCGGTGCCGCTGGCTGCCGTGTCGAAAATGGGATCATTCAGGCGGTGGCCGTCCACCGTAAGCAATAAACGCCCGCCGTAGTCGCCGGGGATGTTGATGCCGCGCATTCCGATGGCGTTGTAACCGCGATCATACGTCGCATAAAATCCAGGCACGCTGCGCAGGATTTCCGCCAAGGTGCGATGCCCCTGTTTTTTGATTTCATCCGCCGAGATGATGGTGACGGCGGACGGGGCTTCGGTAAGTTTCTGTTCGTGCTTGGAGGCGCCGAATACCTTCTCCACCTTCACTTCCATCAACTCCTCCAGACTGAGTTTCTTGAGGCTGCGAACGACGGCGTTGGTCGAGGAACCGGCCGGAGCTGACGCTGCTTCGCTGGCCCTGGCGGCCGGCGCGTGGAGGCCGAACCACGCGACCGCCAGCGCCGTGGTTAAAGCGTGTTCATAGCCGCGCACGCGCACCGGCTTGGGCGACCGGCGTTGCGGGCGGGTGCTATCTGTCTTCATATTGCTTTGGAATTTACCAGCGAACTTGAGGCGCCATAAACCGCATCCACATGGGTGGCGGTCAGTTCTCCGCAGCTCAAGTGGTCCCGTGTTTTCGCCGGATTGGGTTGCTCGAGATTATTTGTGTCCAGAACTAATGCAAGCGTGCCTTGTGCTGGGATTGACGGAACGCAGCCCAAGCCGGCCATGGCCAAAAAAAGAGACAATCCGCCCGGCAAATTTCGCCGCCGCAGCAGATTGGCTAGGCAAAATCTACAGCTTCGAGTCATTATCCGATTTCCCCCTGGCTGATTGTCATGGCCGCTTGGGATGCACTCTCTAATTATTGTCACGGGCTAAATCACCAGCAGGTTCAATACCTCATACCCATACCCATTCCCAAAGAGAAACGGTGGAAGGCTCCGAATCTCTCCCCATAAACCTCGGTTTCGGATGGGCGCGGCGTCAATGCCCCTCCGGTCCAGATCTTCAACGCGCGAAATTCACCTGGGGAAACCGAGGATCGCTACGGGAGTTTCCGGCCCGAGTCACGCTAGAAATCCTTGAAATCACCGGCGAGCGGAATTTCCCGCCGGCGATTTCCCGCCGTTGCTGCCGGGGTGTGCCTGCTGCCATTGGCGGGCGCGAATTTTTTTGCAATTTTGGCGGCGGCCTGAAATTGCTGGAGGCGCGGCGCGAGCACATCGGGATTGGCAGCGGCCTTTTCGCTCGTGCCACCCACGAGTTGCATGAGTTCGCCGACCGCTTGTTGCATCAACGCGGCTTGCGCGCCAAGTTCCTGGGCGGCGGCGGCGCTTTCCTCGGCACCGGCGGCGTTGCCCTGCGTCACCTTGTCCATCTGGCCCACCGCCAGGTTGATTTGGGTGATCCCTTGGGTCTGCTCGCGCGAGGCCCCGGCCACTTCCGCCGCCAGTTCATCCACCTGCCGCGCCTTGGTCACAATGTCCGTCAACGCGTCGGTCACTTGCTGGCTGATTTGCACGCCTTGGGCGGTCTTGAGGATGGCCCCTTCGATTTTCGCCGCCGTCTCTTTCGCCGCCACCGCGCTGCGTTGCGCCAGGCTGCGGACTTCGTCAGCGACCACGGCAAAACCCATGCCCGCTTCCCCTGCCCGGGCCGCTTCCACGGCCGCGTTCAACGCCAGAATGTTCGTCTGGAAAGCAATCTCATCAATCGTCTGAATGATCTTGGCGATATCGTCGGACGACGCTTTGATGCTGTGCATCGCGGTGTTCATCGCCGTCATGTCCCCGGCCCCCTTGTCGGCCGCGCCGCGCGCGGCGCGGGCGAGGTCGTTCGCCTTCTGAGCGTTGTCCGCGTTGCGCCGCGTCATGCTCGCCAGTTCCTCCAGGGACGCACTCGTCTCTTCAATCGAAGCCGCCTGTTCCCCCGCCCCTTGCGCCAGGGTCTGGCTGGAGCCGGAAATTTGCGCGGCGGTTTGGTTTACGCACTCGGAGCCGTGCCTCAATCTCTGGGCCAGATCTCGCAGCACTTGGCCCATCGTGGCCACCACGCCCCACAGACTTCCCAAGGACAATAACGTGCCGAGCGCACCGATGCCGAGGACGACACCGTAGGCCTGGCGCACGGCGGCATGGAGGCTGGCGGCACTGGCCGGAGTGCTCCGGGTGAGTTCTTGGATGAGGCGGTCAATCCCGTGGAGCGCATACAGGGACGAGCACGCCAACAGCCCGGCGGAGGCCATCACAACGGCAAAGCCGGCAATGATTCTTTGCCGCGCCGTCCAGTTGAAAGTTTTCATAATGATAAAATCCCGCGCGGCGCAAAACCACGCACCGTGCAACCGATGATCCCGCCGATCACGTCATTTTCCTGCGACCGCCGCAGCGAGGTCCGCAGGCGCGTTGCCTGCGGCAACCCCGCCATGGCGGAATCGCCGAGCCTAGCGGCAATCCAACTCGCTATCGGCAGATGCGCGAAATACTTGAGCCAATTGGCAACGTGGCCGGGCGGCCGGGTTGACCGCACAAATCCAGAACCAAGGCGGAAAGCAGTCGCCACCGGATTCGTCGCCGGCGGGGAAAAAATCAAATTACTGGCGGGGCTAGCAAATCCAGTCGGAACGCTTTGATGGCATTGAGCATGAATTGCACGGCAACCGCCGCCAGCAACAGGCCCATGATGCGGACGGCGATGTTCATCACGATCGGACTCAGCCAGCGCGCACCCCGGGCAGAGACGCGTAAAGTCACGTAGCTGACGAACGCCACCGCCACGATGCAGCCATACAGCGCCAGGTGTTGGGGAATGTCTTTCGCTTCATTCTGGAGCAGGACGGTGGTGGAAATGGCACCCGGTCCGGCCAGCATTGGAATCGCCAGCGGCGTCACGGCAATGTCCGGCTTTTCCGTCCCCGCCTGCGTTTCCTCGTGAGTTTCTTGAACCCGCGAACGTTGGGCCCGCACCATGTCCAGCGCTACGATCAGCAGCAGGATGCTCGCGGCCATTTGAAACGCCGGCATGGTGATGCCCATGACTTTGAAGAGCAGTTGGCCGGTCCAGGAAAAAACCAGCATCACGCCGGCGGCCACACAACACGCCAGCCGCGCGGTGCGGATGCGCTGCTCCGCCGTGTCGTGCGGCGTCATGGCCAGAAACGCCGGCACGATGGCCAACGGATCCACGATCACGAAGAGCGAACTGGCCGCCAGCAAAATGTATTCAAGCAGATTAATGGAAGCGAATTAGACGCGGATGGCGGGAAAAGTCAATGGCGGGAATGCGCGATTGCGACGCACACTCCCGTTGATCGGCCTGGGCGGGCTTCAACCGGCGGACGACGCCACCCGGATTTGCCCTGGTTGCTGCGGACCATCAAGCGCCGCCAGCAAAAGTCAAAACCTGCGGGTGGTTCGGCGTCGGAGCGCTATTTCTTCAAGGTCCGCAGATAGGCGACCGAGGCCTTGATGTCCTCATCGGAAAGTTCCGACGATTTCATCAGCGTCTTGTCGTCTTTCTTCATGCCTTCTTTGATGGCCTTGAAGGCCTGGTCATCCGTGACAGCGGCTTGGACAGCGGCGTCGCTATAATCTTTCGCGCCGAGTTTTTGGCCCATCTTGGTGGCGCCTTTGCCGTCGTCGCCGTGGCATTTGGCGCAGTTGTCGGCATAAACCGTCTTGCCGTCAGCGGCCAGGGTGGTGGTGGTGAAGGCGAGCGCGAGCGCCGCCGGGATTGCGAGGAGAGCTAGTTTTTTCATAAGTGCGAGTTAACAATCGCGCTAAGTTTGATTTCTTTCTAATCAATTCTTGCCAGAGGCTTGACGTGAATTGACTGTCCAGTTTGCTTCCAATCATTGCCGCGCCCAGCGGAAATTGCTACCGTGGACGCGATGCCGGACATCGTTCTCACCACGCTGAACGCGAAGTTTATCCACGCCGCGTTTGGGCTGCGCTATCTGTTCGCCAACCTCGGCGACCTGCAACCGCGCGCCGTCATCGCGGAGTTCGACATCAATTTGCGCCCGCTGGACATCGCCGAAGCGTTGCTCGCGCGCTTGGAACGCCAGCCTCCGACCCGGCCGGATGGACCTCGTGGCGTGGCTGACGCCGGGCCGGAGACCGGCGCTCCCACGACTCAAATCATCGGCTTTGGCGTTTACATCTGGAACGTCGCGCAGACCACCGAAGTCATCACCGTCATCAAGCGTGTGCGGCCGGAAATAAAAATCATCCTCGGCGGCCCGGAGGTCAGCTACGAAACTGACGGGCAAAATATCGTGAGGCTGGCCGACCACGTCATCACTGGCGAAGCCGATCTGAAATTTGCCGAGGTGTGCCGAGGGCTTTTGGATGGTAGGGCGGGCACTCCCGTGCTCGCCGACGCTTCAATTGAAAACGAACGGCGCGCCCGGAGTGACGCGCCTTACCCGAAGATCATCCCGGCCGAGCTGCCAGAATTTTCGCGCATCGCCCTGCCTTACGATTTCTACACGCAAGCCGACCTTGCACATCGCATCGTGTATGTCGAGGCGTCGCGCGGCTGTCCGTTTACCTGCGAGTTCTGCCTGTCGTCGCTCGACATTCCCGTCCGTCAGGTGCCGCTGGATAATTTTCTCGCGGCCATGCAGCGCCTGCTGGATCGCGGGCTGAAGCAGTTCAAGTTCGTGGACCGCACGTTCAACCTGCATATCGCCACCAGCAAAACGATCCTGGAATTTTTTCTGGCGCGATATCAGCCGGGAATGTTTTTTCATTTTGAACTGGTGCCCGACCGCCTGCCCGACGAGTTGCGCGCGGTCATTGTAAAATTCCCGCCCGGCTCGCTGCAATTCGAGGTGGGCATCCAGACGTTTAATCCCGAAGTCGGCCAGCACATCAGCCGCCGGCAGAACTACGAA
This sequence comes from uncultured Verrucomicrobia subdivision 3 bacterium, assembly GCA_903850425.1. Classification (GTDB taxonomy): domain Bacteria; phylum Verrucomicrobiota; class Verrucomicrobiia; order Limisphaerales; family UBA11358; genus UBA11358. The sequence goes on from CAINLR010000001.1 coordinate 201,683, forward strand.
CGGCTGGCGGCGAATTTTAATTTTCTGCGGCATGAAACCAATGTCCACATCCACGCGGATTTGATCGTCGGCCTGCCTGGCGAGACGCTGGAAAGTTTCGCCGCCGGTTTTGACAAACTCATCACGCTCGGTCCGCAGGAAATCCAGGTCGGCCTCTTGAAACGGCTGCGCGGCACGCCGATTATCCGGCACGATGCGGAGTGGCAGATGATTTACCATGCGCAGCCCGCCTACGAATTGCTGCAAAACAAGCTGCTGGATTTCGCCACGATGCAGCGGTTGCGGCGCTTCGCCAAATACTGGGACCTGATTGGGAACAGCGGCAACTTCGTCGAGACCTTGCCGCTCATCTGGCGCGAAGGTTCGCCGTTTGTGAATTTCTTTCGTTGCAGCGCCTGGCTTTACGCGCAGTTGGGGCGCACCGACACGATTGCGCTGGTGCGTCTCGCCGAGAAACTTTTCGAGTTTCTCACCAGCGAACTCAAAGTTGATGCGCGGCTGGCCGCAGAAAAACTGTGGCTGGACTGGCAACGCGGCGGACACCGCGATCCGCCGGAAAAAATCCGCGCGTTTCTGCCGGAAGAAAAAGCAAATCCTCCGCGCGCCAGCAAATCTGCCCTGCCGAAACGCCAGGCCAGGCATTTGGCTGCGCCGTGATTTAAAACCATTTCCGTTTGGTGGCCGTTGGAAGCAGGCTCCGATTGGGTCAAACTGAACTGAAGTGCCAGGCCGATCCACGTTGCCTGGCCATTATAATTTTCACCTAAAATTCTACTTCACAGCTTTCCGGTTTGCGGTGATGATGGGGCGAACAAAACGCAGCAACATATTTTCACCTAAAAAAATTATGGGCCTCCTAGATTATCTCAAAACCCAGTTCCTCGAAATCATCGAGTGGCAGGACGATTCCCGCGACACCATTTCCTTCCGCTTTCCGGACCAGGACAAGGAGATTAAAAACGGCGCGCAACTCATCGTCCGCGAATCGCAGACGGCGCAGTTCGTGTATCTCGGCCAGTTCGGCGACACGTTCAGCCCCGGCAAATACACGCTGACCACCGATAACATCCCGATCCTTTCCACGCTCAAAGGCTGGAAATACGGACTGCACTCGCCGTTCAAGGCCGACCTCTATTACGTCAACACGCGCCTGTTCACCGGTAACAAATGGGGCACGTCGAATCCCATCATGATGCGCGATGCCGATTTTGGCATCGTCCGCGCGCGCGCCTTCGGCACGTTTGATTTTCATGTCACCGATGTGAAAACGTTTCTCAAGGAGGTCGCCGGCACGGACGATCATTTCCGCCTCGATGAATTTGCCGACACCATGCGGTCGCGCATCGTCAGCGTCTTTACGGAGGCGCTCGCCTCGGCGAAAGTGCCGGTGCTCGACATCGCCGCGCGCTATCAGGAACTCGGCGCGGCGCTGTTGCCGATCATCAACGCGCAGGTCACCGCCAAATACGGCCTCGAAATTCCCAGCTTCATCGTCGAAAACGTTTCGCTGCCGCCGGAGGTGGAGGCGGCGATTGACAAGCGTTCGAGCATGGCGGCCGTCGGCAACCTCAACGACTATGTGAAATTCCAGATGGCCGAATCGCTCACCAAGGAAGGCGGCGCGGCGGGCGGCATGGCCGGCACCGGCGCGGGCCTCGGTGCCGGTCTGGCCATCGGGCAACAAATGATGGCGGCCATGAATCAACCGCAAGCCACCCCGGCGGCGGGCGGCGGCGCAGCGGCGGCACCGGCCGTCGCGGCGGCCAGCGCCGTGCCCGAATTGCTCGGTTCCGCCGACGTGGCCAAAGTTCTGGGAGTCAGTGAAGCCGACGTGCTGGCATCGCTCGAAAAAGGCGACATCAAAGGCAAAAAGATCGGCTCAACCTGGCGCATCACCCGGACGGCGCTGGATGAGTTTTTGAAGTAGTCGTCCCGCCCATTTCAAGCGTGGAACGCTAACATCGAAAACCAAAACTGATTTAGACGATGATCGAGACTGCCAGCTACATCATCATCATTTGCTGGTGCATTTTCGTTATGGTTTGGGTGACCAGCGCCAAGCGGGCGAAGCCGACGGTGGAGAGGCAGAGCGTGGAATTCCAAGTTGCCTATCGCCTGCCGCTGGGCATCGGTTGGTGCCTGCTAGTTATTCCAGATTGGTTTCGGCCCATGAATTTGCAAATCGTCCCGCACACAACTTTTCTGGTAGTGAGCAGCACGGCTATTTGCATTTGCGGACTGGTTTTCACGATTTGGGCGCGGCAGACGCTGGCGGGAAACTGGAGCTCTGACGTGGCGTTCAAGCAAGGCCATGAACTGATTCGCACCGGGCCTTACCACCTGGTGCGCCATCCGATTTACACCGGCTTGCTGGCGATGTTCCTTGGCAACGCGATTCTTATCGGCCAATTGCGTGGCGTGTTCAGCCTGCTGCTCATCTCGCTTGGTTTTTGGATCAAACTGCGCCAGGAAGAACGGCTGATGCTCCAGCATTTTCCCGATACCTACCCGCTTTATCGGCGCGAAGTGAAAGCGTTGATTCCATTCGTCATTTGAAATTCGTTATTCGATATCGCTATGCCCAACCAACCGCCGCCCGGCAACGAAGCCACCGCCCAAAAGAAATTCTCCTGCCCGTCGTGCGGCGGCGAGGCGCAATGGAATCCCGCCAAAAAATTGCTCGTCTGTCCGTTCTGCGGCACGACTTCCCCAGCGCAGGCGGAGCTTACCGCCACCGGGGACGAGCAAATCGTCGAGCACGACCTCGTGGCGGCGTTGCGCGACATCCCCGATTCCGCGCGCGGCTGGGACACCGCCAAGACTTCCGTCAAATGCCAGAGCTGCCAGGCCATTTCCGTCTTTGACGCCACGCGGGTCGGCCAGCGCTGCGATTTTTGCGGCTCGTCTGCGCTCGTGCCCTACGAGGAAATCAAGGCAGCGTTCCGCCCGGAAAGTTTGCTGCCGATGAAGATCAGCGAAAACCAGGTGCGCGATTCCATTCGCCAATGGTATGGCAGCCGCTGGTTCGCGCCGAACAAGCTCACGCACGCCGCGCTCACCGACACGGTCAAGGGGCTTTACATTCCCTACTGGACCTTCGACGCGCAGGTGCACGCCGAGTGGACCGCCGAGAGCGGTTATTATTATTACGAGACGGAATATTACACCGACTCGAACGGCAAACAGCAGAGCCGCCAGGTGCAAAAAATCCGCTGGGTGCCCAGCGCCGGCGCACTCGACCATTTCTTCGACGACGAACTGGTGCCCGCCTCGCGCGGCGTGCAACCCGACATGCTCCGCAAAATCGAGCCGTTCCCGACGACGAAAGAACTGGTGCCCTACAACGCCGGGTTTCTTTCTGGCTGGGTGGTGGAGCGTTATCAAATTGACCTCGTCGCCGCCGCCAAAACCTCGCGCGACCAAATGGACAAGAAGATGTATGCCCGGTGCGCTGCGCAGGTGCCCGGTGATACCCACCGCAATTTGCAAGTGGAGGACGATTATTCCGGCCAGACTTTCAAGCACATCCTCACGCCAATCTGGCTGCTGACTTACAACTACGGCACGCAGAATTATCAGGTCGTCATCAACGGCTACACCGGTGTCATCGCGGGCAAATATCCCAAGAGCTGGGTGAAAATCTTCTTCGCCGTGCTCGCCGGTTTGGCGGTCGCGGGCGTCATTGCCTTGATGGCAAACCATCATTGACCTCCCGGAGAAATCAAAAATCTCAAGCGGCCCGCCGAACACCAACCAGGCTGCCCCAGTGGTAATAGTCGCTTTCGGTAGCGGAAAAAGTTACCCTGTCCGCTTTCGATGAACTGGGTGTTCGCCATATTATTGTCCGCGTTTTTTCTCGGCCTTTACGATCTCTGCACCAAATACGCCGTGCGCGCGAATGCCGTCACGCCCGTATTATTTTTCAGCACGCTCACCGGCGCATCCGTTTGGTTCGCCCTGCTGCTCGTGCAGGCGATTCATCCGGAATGGCTGCCACACTCGCTCGTCACCGATGCACTGACGTGGAAACAACATCTGCAACTGCTGTTGAAATCCGGCATCGTCGCCGCATCCTGGATTGGCACCTACTACGGCTTAAAACATCTGCCGCTCTCGCTCGGCGCACCCATCCGCGCGACCAGCCCGCTGCTGACCCTGTTCGGTGCGATCTTGATTTTAGGCGAGCGACCAACCGCCATTGAAACCCTCGGCATCCTCACGACGCTGGGTTCGTTTGTGGGATTGTCCGTGGCCGGCTCCCGCGAAGGCGTGCATTTCCACCGCAACAAATGGGTTTGGTCCCTGTTGGTGGGCACGTTGTTCGGCGCGGTCAGTTCGCTCTACGACAAATTTCTTTTCAGCACGCTCCATTTTTCCGTTCCCACGGTGCAATGCTGGTTTTCGATTTACCTGCTCGGATTCTTTGCGCCGTTCGCGCTCGGCTGGAAGCTCCGGCTCTGGCCGCGCAATGAATTCAGTTGGCGCTGGACCATTCCGTTCATCGCGCTCGCCTTGCTCGTGGCGGATTATTTTTATTTCAGCGCCCTGCGCGATCCGCACGGTTTGGTTTCCATCGTGATGAGTTTGCGCCGGGCCAGCACGCTTGTGGCGTTCGCCGGCGGACTGTATTTCTTCCGCGAGGCGAACGGCTGGCGCAAGCTGTCTGCCGTCATCGGCATTTTGGTGGGGATTGTCCTCACGCTGATTGGCTGAAACATCCGGCTAACCGATGGCGACGATGCCATGCGCAAAACTTGCCGCTTGAAACTTTAAACCTGAAACTTGAAACTGCCTGCGCCCATGAATCGCATCGTTGAAAAATTCGCCCGGTTGAAGTCGGCCGGTAAAAAAGCGTTCGTCGTCTATATCGGCGCGGGCGATCCGCATCTCGAAGCCACGCGCCAGCTCGCGCTTGCGTTTGACCAAGCCGGGGTGGATGTGCTGGAACTCGGCGTGCCGTTCAGCGATCCGCTGGCCGACGGCTTGGTGAACCAACTCGCCGCGCAGCGCGGCTTGGAATCCGGCACCACGCCGCCGAAACTGCTCGCGACGATTCAGGCGATTCGCAAGGAATCGCAGATACCGATTGTTCTTTATATTTATTTCAACCTGATTCACAAAGTCGGCCTGGAAAAATTCATCGCTGATTGCGCCCAAGCCGGCGTGGACGGTTTGCTGGTTTTGGATTTGCCGCCGGAAGAATCGGACAACTACGAGGCGCTGATGAAAGCGGCAGGGCTGTGCCATATTTATCTTGTTGCGCCGACCACGCCGGAGGAGCGCATGGCGCTCATCGTCAAGCGCGGGGCGGGTTTCATCTACTACATTTCGCGCATTGGCGTCACGGGAATGCAGACGAACGTCGCGGCGGACCTCGCCTCGCAAATCGCCAAAATCCGCGCGCATACTTCGTTGCCGATTGCCGTCGGCTTTGGCGTCTCCAATCCAGCGCAGGCCAAGGAAGTCGCCACCGAAGGCGATGGCTGCGTGGTCGGCAGCGCGATTGTGAACCAGATTGCCGAGCACGGAAAATCGCCGGACCTCGTCGCCAAAGTCGGCGCATTTGTGAAGGCGCTGGCGGAGGCGGTGAAAGCAATCTGAACCACGGATAAACACGGATGGACACGGATAAAATTGAAAGTGTGTTTTTGAAATTTCCATCCGTGTTTATCCGTGTCCATCCGTGGTAAAAACATTTGTATGAAAACCAAAACTGACCTCAAAGATCGTTTCGTCATCATCATGGCCGGCGGGCGCGGCGAACGCTTCTGGCCGCTGAGCCGCGAGAAGATGCCCAAGCAATTGCTCACGCTGCTCGGTAAAAGATCCTTTCTGCAATCCGCCGTGGATCGCGTGCTGCCGCTCGTGCCGCTGAAAAATATTTTCATCATCACCAACTCAGCGCAAGCGGCGGAAGTGCGGAAACAGTTGCCGAAGCTGCCCAAGGAAAATGTTGTGGCCGAACCGCTGGGGCGGGACACCTGCGCCGCCGTCACCCTCGGCGCGGCGCTCGTCGGTGCGCGCTCGACCACCGGTGTGATGGCCGTGCTGCCCGCCGACCATGTCATCCCCGAGGAGAAAAAATTTCAGCAGGTCTTGAGCGACGCGTTCGATATCGCCGCGCAGGGACAGGCGATTGTGACCATCGGCATCAAACCGAATGAGCCGGCGACGGGCTACGGCTACATTCACACCGGCCATGAGTTGCCGACACCGCCCGGCGCAAAAAAGACGAAGACAATTTTCTTCAAAGCCGAGCGTTTCGTCGAAAAACCGAATCACGAGACGGCGCTGGAATACGTCGCCAGCGGCCAGTATCGCTGGAACGCCGGCATGTTCGTCTGGAGTTTCATCACGGTCACGAACGGGCTGGAGGCGCATCAACCGGAAATGTTCGCCGCCTGCCAGCGCTGGTTCAAGGTCGCAAATAATCCGGCGAAACTTGCGAAAGTGCTGGCCAAGGAATATCCCGAGATCAAAAAGGTTTCCATTGATTATGCGCTGATGGAGAAGGCGCAGAACGTCGTGGTGGCCGACGGCGCGTTTGAGTGGGACGATCTCGGCGCGTGGCCCGCGCTGGCGCGGCATCTCAAGCCGGATGCGGAAGGCAATTGCGCCGTGGGCGATTTCATCCATGTGGACGCGGCCCGCAACATCATCTTCGACGCGCGCACCAAGAATCGCACGCCCATCGCCGTGGTCGGCTTGCGCGATTCCATTCTGGTGCAGACCGACGACGCGGTGTTGCTCGCCCACAAATCGCAGGCACAGAAAATCAAGGAACTGGTCAAGAAGCTCGGCGAGGATGCGCGGTTGAAAAAGCTGGTTTAACCACGGATGGACACTGATGCACACGGAGGAATCCATTTTGCCGAGCAGCCGCAAAATGAAATTGCTGGCGATTGGAATTCCGTGTCTGTTGGTTTTGTATGTGTTGAGTATCGGGCCAACCGCCAAACTCGCTGACCAAGGAATGTTTGGTGAATCAGCCAACAAAATTCTGCGCGTGGCTTATGCACCATTGGGAGTTTTAGGCATCATTCCCGGCATGGAGCGGATATATGAGTGGTATATCTTTGATGTTTGGAACTGTGACTCAATGACCACGCGCTAATCTAAACTCATGTATCGCCACTTAAATGCCGACCTGATTGTCCAGACGTGCCGCGCCACGCAGGAGCGCATTGCGGAACGATTTGTCAATTCCGGCTTGAGCAAGGTGGCCGCAGAAATTCTGGCGGTCAGTGAACAGGCGGCGGGGTTGGCCACGTGGCTCACCAAACCGCACTGGCCGTTGCGCGCATTGGCCGGTTTCAGCATTGCCACCATCTTGATCATCGTCCTCAGCGTGGCGCTGCATGTGAAGGTGCAATTGACGTTTAGCAGCATCGCGGAATTTTTACAGGGCCTGGACGCCGCCATCAACGAAGTCGTGTTCATCGGGGTGGCCGCGTTCTTTTTCGTGACCTTGGAAACGCGTTTAAAACGGCGGCGCGTGCTTAAGGCCATTCACGAGCTGCGCGCGCTGGCCCACATCATTGACATGCATCAGCTCACGAAAGATCCCGAGCGCCTGGCGACCGCGCCGACGGCGGCTACGCCGGACGTCCAGCGGCCGCAAAACCCGGCGGAGTTGAGCCGCTACCTGGATAATTGCAGCGACCTGCTGGCCTTGATCAGCAAAATCTCCGCGCTCTATGTGCAGAATTTTGACGACCCGGTCACGCTGGCGGCCGTGAACGAAATTGAAAACCTTACGAACGGCCTCTCGCGGAAAATCTGGCAGAAGATCATGATCTTCGACCGCATTCTCGCCCCCGCTGGAATCAAACTGCCCACGGAACCACCGGTGGAGCCGTAATCTGGCGCGCCCCGGCGCAGAGCTCACGGATGATAGAGGCGGTAAAACATCTGACCCGTCGAAGCTACGACTGAAACCGATTTGACTAGTCCGTCATCGCTGGGAACCAAAGGCGATGTGGTCCAGTTGGTCGCAGCCAGATCGGGATTTTGCTGGAGCACAAAACCGGTGGCAGGCGACGCCCAGGAGACCACGACATTGGCCGCATTGGTCCGGCGGATGGAAAGCGATATCGGGTTGTAAGCCCCGTCGTAGATGCGCAACGACGCGATGCTGCCGTTGGAGAATTCGCCCTGCCCGCCCGCCGCGACATTGTCCGCGAAGAAAACCAATTGGTTCGTGGCGCTGGTGATGTTCATCAACGCACTTGCGCCGCTAAACTGCAACACGCCGTTGAGATACGCCGACACCACGCCGCCGCCGACCGACATCACGACATGCTGGTAGGTATTCATGACAAAGGGCGTGGCGCTGGAAATGATCGGGTAAACGGCCAAATGATTGCCCGGGTCCACATAAAAGCCGTCGTCGGACTGCCGGTTGCTGACATCAATCAGCCGCCGCCATTGCGAGTCGCGGTCGGTCAGCTTGAAAACCATTTCGACCGAATAGTTGGTTGGGCTTACCAACCCGGTGGGATCGAGGGCGAAGCCGGACTGCTGAATGACGGGCGTGGCATTGCCAATCCAGTTAAACACGGTCTGCGCCTGTCCATTCACCAGGTCGTTGGTGAAATGATTCAAGCCCAGGGGATCAATGGGCGTCAGTGCCGGTGCGCCGGGCGTGCTTGAATTGAGCGTGCCGTTGAAATAATATTCGGCCTTCAGGGTTGAGGCCTGGAGGGAAGTCGCGCAGAAAAGCCAAGCCGCAACTAGACTCCATCCCGCTAAACCCGTGGGACGAAACCCAAACCAACGGTTTGACGTTGATAATGCCGAAAAAAAAGGCTCCAGATTCATGCGCCACATTCCTAAATCCAGCCGCCGGCCAAAGCAACCAAAAATTTTGGCAGCCACCGGTTTTTCGTGCCTGAAACCAGTGGAGGGTCGGCAACTGCTGCCAAGCACCGCGACCACCGCGATTGACACGACCAAATTATTCTGACGCTTGACTTGACCTTTTGCGCTCAGATGACATCCTGTTCGACTATATTAGATCCTATGTTGCACATTAGAAATATCGCGATCATCGCGCACGTTGACCACGGCAAGACCACGCTCGTGGATTGTTTGCTCAAACAGTCGGGCACCTTCCGCGCCAACCAGCACGAATCGTCCGAGGAACGCCTGATGGATTCGATGGACTTGGAAAAGGAAAAAGGCATCACCATCCGCGCCAAGAACGCCGCTTTCAAATACAAGGATTACCACATCAACATCGTGGACACGCCCGGCCACGCGGATTTCGGCGGCGAGGTGGAACGCATCATGAACATGATTGACGGCGTGCTGCTCGTGGTGGATTCCTCCGAAGGTCCGCAGGCGCAGACGCGCTTCGTGCTGCGCAAGGCGCTTGAAGCCGGGGCGAAGCCGATCGTGGTCATCAACAAGATTGACCGCGAGAACGCGAACCCGAAGAAAGTTCTGGACCTCGTGTTTGAACTGTTCATGTCGCTCAACGCGACCGATGAGCAGCTCGATTTCCCGTTTATTTATTGCTCGGCCAAGGAAGGCTTTGCCAAGGCCGAACTCGAACACGTCAGCGGCACGATGGAACCGCTGTTCGATGCGATTGTGAAACACATTCCGCCGCCGCGCGCCAAAGCCGGCGATGGGTTTCAAGTGCTCGTGGCGAATCTGGACTACAACGATTACGTCGGCCGTATCGCGTTCGGCAAAATCGTCGAAGGCAAATTGAAGGTGGGCGATCCCGCCATCTGCCGTCACGGCAGCGGTAAAATCACCAAGGGCAAGATCACGATGATCTATCATTTCGAGGGCATGAAGCGCATCGAAATCCAAGAAGCCCACGCGGGCGACATCATCGGCATTGCTGGCTTTGAAGACGTGTTCATCGGCGAAACGATCTGCGATTCCGAAATGCGGCAGACGCTGCCCTACATTCCGATTGATCCGCCGACGATCCAGATGGAATTCGCCGTGAACGACGGCCCGCTCGCCGGCCAGGACGGCAAGCTTGTCACCGCGCGCCACATTTGGGACCGCCTCGTGAAAGAAATCCGCACGAACGTCGCCTTGCGTATCGCCCAGACCAGCGACCCCAAAATTTTCGCCGTGAGCGGACGTGGCGAAATGCAGATCGCGATTCTCATCGAACAGATGCGCCGCGAAGGTCACGAAGTTTTGGTTTCGCGCCCGGAAGTGCTGTGGAAAAAAGATCCCATCACCGGCAATCCGCTGGAGCCGATCGAGAAATTGTTCGTGGAAATCCCGAACGAAAACCTCGGCACGATCATGGAAAATCTCTCCGGCCGCAAAGCACAGATCACCGGCATGAACCATGTTGGCAATCAGGTTTCCGTCGAGGCGCTGGTGCCCATGCGGGGCTTGATTGGCTTTGAGACTGATCTCGTCAACTCCACCAAGGGCATGGGCGTGATGAGCCATTTGTTCCACGAATACGGCCCGGACTGCGGCGAAATTGCCGCGCGCAAGAACGGTTCGCTCGTCTCCATGGACAACGGCGAGGCCACGAACTACGCGCTGAACATGGTGCAGGAACGCGGCCGCCTTATGGTCGAGGCCGGCGATGCGATTTACGTCGGCATGATCGTTGGCGAGAACGCCCGCGAAAACGACATCCCGGTGAATCCGGTGAAGGAAAAGCGTTTGACAAACATGCGGTCGCAAGGCGACGGCAAAGGCATCCAGCTCGCCCCGCCGCTCAAGCTCTCACTCGAACGCGCCTTGGAATACATTGACGTGGACGAATACGTGGAAGCCACGCCGAAGAACCTGCGCCTGCGCAAAAAGGTGCTGGACGAAGGTCTGCGCCGCCGCACCGAGAAAACCCGCGCGATCAAATACGTGTCGGAATAAACGTTCTTAGCCTTTTGAAACGCAACGGCGCGATGTTAAGTCGCGCCGTTTTTGATTTCCACGGATCATGCAGAGTATGCGGCGAAGTCATTCCGCTGGCGGTGAGAAAAGGCTTGGCAGCGCGGGTGACAAAACGTAAACCCAGCGAGTGCCAGCCTGGATTTCACCAAAAAAGTTCTGCGCGGCGGCGCCAAAACCGATTTCAAAAAATCATGAAACGTAAAAATTTTATCGGCCTCGTCCTGCTGATTGGCGGCGGCAGTTTGCTGGTGGCGGCAGCGCCGGAAACCAATGCCTATTTCAAAATCCGCGTCGTGGATGCGCAGACGGGACGCGGGGTGCCGCTGGTGGAATTGAAGACGACGGCGCAGCAGAAATTTTACACGGACAGTGCCGGCGTGGTGGCGTTCAAGGAACCGGGTTTGATGGGGCATCAAGTCTGGTTGGACGTGTCGAGTCAGGGTTATGAATACCCGAAGGACGGTTTCGGCATGACGGGCGTAAAACTGTTGGCGGAACCGGGACGCAGCGCGGAAATCAAACTGAAGCGCTTGAACATCGCCGAGCGGTTGTATCGCATCACCGGCGCGGGTATTTACCGCGACACAGTGTTGCTGGGCGAGCCTGCGCCGATCGCGGAACCGGTCTTGAACGGCGACGTGGTCGGGCAGGATTCTTCGGTGCCGGCGATTTATCATGGCCGGATTTATTGGTTCTGGGGCGATACCTCCCGGCCGGAATATCCGCTCGGACATTTTCACACAGCCGGGGCGACTTCGGAACTGCCAGCTCATGGCGGGCTGCCGCCGGCGCAAGGCATCAACCTGCATTACTTCACCAACGCGGATGGTTTCAGCCGGGGCATGGCACCGTTGGCCGCGCCCGGTCCGGTGTGGATTGATCAATCGCTCGTGCTGACCAACGCGGGTCGCGAAGTAATGTTCACCCATTACGCCCGTGTGAAAAAGGACATGTCGCCGATGGAACACGGCTTCATGGTTTATGACGACACGAAGCAAGAATTCGTGAAGCTGCGGGAACTGGAGTTAACAGAAAAATGGCGATTCCCGACGGGCCATCCGTTTCGGTGGAGCGAAGCCGGCACGGATTATTTTATGTTTGCGCGGCCCTTTGCGACGGTGCGGGTCAAGGCCGATTGGCAAAGCGTCACCAATCCGGCAGCCTACGAAGCGTTCACCTGCCTCGCGACGGCAAGCACGGCCGACCGCCCCATCGTGGCGCGCAATACAGCTGGCCAGGTAATGTGGCAATGGCGCACCGACGCCGGACCGCTCAAACAAAAGGAGGAACAGGATTTAATCAAACGCGGCGTGCTGAAAACTGAGGAGGCGCGTTACCAATTAATGGATGTGGATACGGGCAAGGCGGTGGAGCTGCATCACGCTTCGATTCATTGGAATGCTTTCCGGAAAGCCTGGATTCTCATCGGCCTGCAAATTGGCGGCACTTCATTCATGGGCGAAGTTTGGTTGGCTGAGGCGGCGAGTCCGCTTGGTCCGTGGCGACCGGCCAAGCGGATTGTGACGCATGACCATTATTCGTTTTACAACCCGGCGCAGCTTCCTTGCTTTGACGAAGCGGATGGCCGTTTCATTTATTTCGAAGGCACTTACAGCCAGACTTTCTCCGGCAACGAGCACGCAACCCCGCTCTATGATTACAACCAAATGCTCTATCGGCTGGATCTGGCGGACCCGCGCTTGCGCTTCGATCCAGCGCACTAATTCTAATCCGCGATCAAGCTGCGGCTGGTCTCCGTCACCGCCGCACTCCGCGCTTTCGCCTGCCGCCCGTTCTGCTAGGCTCCCCGCCACGATACCTTGAAATCACTCATCCAGACCCGCGACACGCGCTCCATCCGTGTCTTCCTTGTCGGCGTGGAACTCAAATCCCGCACCGCCGCCGACGTCCGCGAATCCCTGGCCGAACTGGCCGAACTGGCCGAGACCGCCGGCACCCAGATCATCGGCGAAGGCGTGCAGAAAATGGCCGTGCCTGTCGCCGCCACCTACATCGGCCCCGGCAAGGCCGAGGAATTTGCCAAGCTCTGCCAGGAGAGCGACGTGGACACAATCCTCTTCGACGACGAGCTGTCGCCCGCGCAAACGCGCAACTTGGAGAAAATTTTCGGCTGTAAAATCATGGATCGCACCGCGCTGATCCTGGAAATTTTCGGGCAACGCGCCCGCACGCGCGAAGGCAAGTTGCAGATCGAACACGCGCAGCTCAAATACTTGCTGCCGCGCCTCACGCGTTACTGGTCACACTTGTCACGCCAGCGCGGTTCGACGGGTTCCATCGGCGGCGAAGGCGAATCGCAGCTCGAGGCCGACCGTCGGAAAATTTCCGAGCGCATTGAAAAAATTGACAGCGAACTCGACAAAGTTCGTTCCCAACGCGAAACGCAGCGTGCCGGTCGCCAGCGCAGCGAGTGGCCGCTCGCCTCCATCGTCGGCTATACCAATGCCGGCAAATCCACTTTACTCAACCAACTCACCGGCGCGACCGTGCTCGCCGAGGATAAATTATTCGCCACGCTCGACCCGACGACGCGGCGATTGAAATTGCCCACGAAGCAAAACGTGTTGCTCACCGACACCGTCGGCTTCATCAAGAAGCTGCCGCACGGACTGGTCGAGGCGTTCAAGGCCACGCTCGAAGAAGTGGTGCAGGCGGACTTGCTGGTGCATGTGGTGGACATCAGCCATGCGCAGGCCGAGGAGCAGATTGACGCCGTGAACGCGGTGCTCATGGAAATCGGCGCGGCGGAAAAGCCGGTGCTCATGGTGTTCAACAAGATTGACCAGGTCACCGGCGGCATCTCCCCGCTGATGCGCGAAAAATATCCGCACGCGGTTTCCATTTCTGCCAAAACGGGCGAAGGCATCGAGCCCTTGCTGGCCGAACTCGGCACGCAGCTCCGGCCCATCCGCGAATTTCTGGATCTGCGCGTGCCGCAGGAAAAGGCCGCCGTCATTGCGCGACTGCACGCCGTGGGCCAGGTGGTGGAGAGCCGTTACAGCGGCAAGAATGCGCGGTTCAAGGTGCGCATTCCGCCGCATCTGCACGCGGAGTTCGCGGCGTTTGTGGTGGCGTAGTCGGGAAGAAAAGCGGGCCGAAAGCACAATCGCAGCCCTGATCCGCCGGCCGGGAATTGATTGGCACTGGACAAACAAATTTATCCCCCGCTATTGTTCCACCATGAAGCCAACGCGCTCTCCCGCCGCCCGTCCCGAACGTGCCTCGGCGTCTTTGATCTGCTTGAGGACTTCGCGCCGCGCGGCGTCCGCCGGCTTGTCTTTGCCAGTTTTGCGGATCACCTCCGCCGCAATCTCATGAACGTTGTGAATCACAGCCTGCAGCATACGCGATGGGACGGCGACAATACAGCGCGGACATGCAGTGCAAGTCGTATCAAAGCCGGTCCGGCACAAAAAGCGTAGAAAAGCCTAAGGTTTTGAAATTGCGAGGCTGATCGGCGGACTTTCAGAGGTCAAAACCCGGCCACCAATGCCCGCCGGGACACTGGCAATGCCCATTTTATGACTGACACTGGTCTTCTGGAGACCGCCAAGGTGCATCGGAAAACCATCCGCGTTCGTCGGGGAACGAGCCGTTGACGCCGACGGAATGTCATCGGCGAGTTTGGCTGAACGGAGATCGAACGGGATTAGTTGCAGGGCCTCCGCTTAAGCCTTGGCCACCAACTGCCGCAACACGAACGGCAAAATGCCGCCGTGCTGGTAGTAGTCAATCTCGATGGGCGTATCAATGCGGCAGCGGACGTTTACGTTTTCCACGGAGCCGTCCTTGCGCGTGATCTTGAGCGTGAGATCTTGCTGCGGCTTGATGCTCGCGTCGAGGCCCACGATGTCGTAGGTCTCGGTGCCATCGAGTTTGAGGCTCAAGGCCGTGGTGCCTTCTTTGAACTGGAGCGGCAGCACGCCCATGCCGACGAGGTTGCTGCGGTGGATGCGCTCGAAGCTCTGCGCCACGACGGCTTTCACGCCGAGGAGGTTCGTGCCTTTCGCCGCCCAGTCGCGCGAGGAGCCGGTGCCGTATTCCTGGCCAGCGATGATGACGAGCGGCGTTTTCTCGGCCTGATATTTCATCGAGGCGTCATAGATGCTGACCTGTTCGCCGGACGGCTGCAACTTGGTCACGCCGCCTTCCACGCCGGGGACCATGAGGTTCTTGATGCGGACATTCGCGAACGTGCCGCGCGTCATCACGCGGTCGTTGCCGCGCCGCGAGCCGTAGCTGTTGAAGTCTTCCACGGCGACGCCGTGTTCGACGAGATATTTTCCGGCGGGCGTGGTTTTTTTGAAGGAGCCGGCGGGCGAAATATGATCGGTCGTCACGCTGTCACCAAAAATCCCAAGCGCACGCGCACCGGTGATGGGCTTGATGCTGCCGGGCGTCATTGAGAAACCCTCGAAGAACGGCGGCTCCTGAATATAGGTGGACTGGCGGTCCCATTCATACACGTTGCCGGTGCTCGACGGAATTTCGTTCCACTTGGGATTCTGGGCGGCGAAATCTTTGTAGAGGTTGCGGAAGATTTCCGGCTGCAAGGCGGCCTGCATGAGGTCGCGGACTTCGCGCAGACTCGGCCAGAGGTCGCGCAAATAAACGGGCTTGCCGTCTTTGCCGGTGCCGAGCGCGTCGTTGGCCAGGTCAATGTCCACGCGGCCCGCGAGCGCAAAGGCGACGACGAGCGGGGGCGACATGAGGAAGTTCGCCTTGATGTTCTGATGCACGCGCGCTTCGAAGTTGCGGTTGCCGGACAACACGGCGGCCGCGATCAGGTTGTTTTTCACCACGGCTTCTTCAATCGGCGCGGCGAGCGGACCGGAGTTGCCAATGCAAGTGGTGCAACCATAGCCGACGAGGTTGAAGCCGAGTTGGTCCAGATAAGGCTGGAGGCCGGTCTTGCCCAAATAATCCGTGACCACGCGGGAACCGGGCGCGAGCGAGGCTTTGACCGAGGCATTGACCGTCAGCCCTTTTTCAACCGCTTTCTTCGCCAGCAAACCGGCGGCGAGCATGACGCTGGGGTTGCTGGTGTTGGTGCAACTCGTGATGGCCGCGATCAAAACCGAACCGTGGCCGATGGTGGATTTGTGGCCGTTGAGCGCAACATCGGCTTTGGTCTTGCCGAGGTCTTCGGCCTTCATGCCAAAACCATTTTCAGTGACGGGCTTGCTGAATGCCGTGGTGAATTCGTTTTTCAGCTTTGGCAATTCGATGCGGTCTTGCGGACGTTTCGGACCAGCGACGCTGGGCAACACGCTGCCGAGATCGAGTTCGATTTCCTGCGAGTAAACCACTTCGCCCTTTTTCGGAATGCCCCAAAGTCCTTGCGCCTTGTAATAATTCTCGTAGGTCTTGACGGCTTCTTCGCTGCGGCCGGTCGCGCGAAGATAATTCGCACACTCGGCGTCAATCGGAAAGAAGCCCATCGTCGCGCCGTATTCCGGCGCCATGTTCGCGATGGTCGCGCGATCAACGAGCGGCAGCGCGGTCGCGCCGGGGCCGAAGAATTCCACGAACTTGCCAACGACTTTCGCCTTGCGCAAAATCTGCGTGACGGTCAGCGCAACATCCGTGGCGGTGACCCCTTCGCGAATCGAACCGGTGAGATGCACGCCCACGACATCGGGTGTCAGGAAATAAACCGGCTGACCGAGCATACCCGCTTCGGCTTCGATGCCGCCGACGCCCCAGCCGACGATGCCGAGGCCGTTGATCATGGTCGTGTGCGAGTCGGTGCCGACGAGCGTGTCGGGATAATAAACCTCGCCGGCGCTCAAAACGCCCTTGGCGAGATACTCCAAATTCACTTGATGCACGATGCCGATGCCCGGCGGCACGACCTTGAACGTGTCGAAGGCTTGCATGCCCCATTTGAGAAACTGGTAACGTTCGCGGTTGCGTGCGAATTCCAAATCCAGATTCTTCGCCATCGAATCCGCGCCACCGGCGAAATCCACCTGCACCGAGTGGTCAACGACGAGATCCACCGGCACGAGCGGCTCGATGATCTTGGGATTTTTGCCGAGTTTCGCGACCGCCGTGCGCATCGCCGCCAAATCCACGAGCAGCGGCACGCCGGTAAAATCTTGCAGCACGATGCGCGCGACCACGAACGGGATTTCCGCTGTGCGCGTCTCGGTCGCCCGCCAGTTGGCGAGTTCCTTGATGTTCGCCTCGTGGACTTTTTTGCCGTCGCAGTTGCGCAAGACGGATTCCAGCACGAGACGGATGGAAACGGGCAGCTTGGAGATGGGGCCGACGCCGGCTTTTTCCAAGGCAGGCAGGGAATAAAATTGCCCGGGCTGGCCGTTGCCGAGTTCGAATTGCTGCAGCGTGTTGAAAAGGTTGTGTGATGCGCTCATTTAATGATGTAATTGAAAAACAATCACCAGAAAATGAAGTTTGCGCGCGGCGGTGTCAAGCGAAGGGCGCAGGGAAACGCAAATAGCGAAGCCCGGATTGCCCTGATCGCGGAGGTTGGCGCGGCGGGTGAAGCGGCGGCGGCGTTAATTCAGCGCCGCCGTAATGTGCAGAATCTCCGCGATGCGCTTTTCAAGCCGGTTCATGTCCAGCGGTTTGGTAAAGAAATCCTCCGCATGCATGGCGGCGGTGCGCTTGGTGATGTCGCCCGTAAGCGCGCTCATGAAAATGACGGGAATTTTTTTGGTGTTGGGCTGACGGCGCAGAATTTCGCAGACGGACAGGCCGTCAAGATCGGGCAGCAAAATATCCAGCAGGATGAGATTGGGCTTCATCTGCCGCGCCTGGCTCAAAGCGTGAATGCCATCGTTGGCTACGATCAAGTCATAGCCGTGGTCGCGGAGTTTGTATTGCAACAACTCGATGAAATCATTCTCGTCATCAACGATCAGAATGCGCGGTAACATTCGGAAAATCTAGCCGAGCCCCTGCCAAACGCAAAGACGAGCGCGTTAAATCCTGGTGACGAACTGGCAACGGAAAAGGGCGGGAGGCTGGTAAGCAGCGGTGGGCAGCCGACGACGCGGACGAGGCAAGCGGCGCGGCGCGAAGGGCATTGACGCCGTCGTTGGTCGTCGCCAGAATCACGGCAAAATTATGAAAGTGCCCGCCTTAATCCGGGAGCGGCCAGAGTCCCAGACTCGTCACGCCTCACGCCTCATGCAGCCCGCGTCCGTTCCGACGGTGGACCAGGTCATGGTCGAGGAACGCGCCGCCTCCTTCGGCAAGCGCAGCCTCAAGACCTCCGCCAAGCTCGCGGGGCTCAAGATGACGGTCGCCATGTGCGATCTCACCACGCTCGAAGGCAAGGATACCCCGGGCAAAGTCGCCTATCTCTGCCGCAAAGCGCTCCAGCCGATTGACGCGAAATACGAGGTGCCGAGCTGCGCCGCTGTGTGCGTCTATCCGAACATGGTCAAATACGCGCGGCAGTTTCTTGGCGAAAATTCTCCCGTCAACATCGCCGCCGTGGCCACCGGTTTTCCGAGCGGACAATTTCCCCGGCCGACGAAACTCGCCGAGGTGCGCCGCGCCGTGGCCGATGGCGCGGATGAAATTGACATGGTCATTGATCGTTGCGCCTTTCTCGCCGGCGATCACGCGAAAGTGTTCGACGAAATCGCCGCCACGAAGGAAGCCTGCGGCCCGGCGCATTTGAAAGTCATTCTCGAAACCGGCGAACTCGTCACCTACGACAATGTCCGCCTCGCCAGCGAAATCGCCATGCAGGCCGGCGGCGATTTCATCAAGACCAGCACCGGCAAAGTGTCGCCCGCCGCGACGATGCCCGTCACGCTGGTGATGCTGGAGGCCATCCGCGATTACTTTTTCGCCACCGGCATCCGCATCGGCATGAAACCCGCCGGCGGCATCCGCACGTCCAAGCAGGCGCTCGCCTATCTCGTGATGGTCAAGGAAACGCTCGGCGACGACTGGCTCACGCCCGAGCTGTTCCGCTTCGGCGCGAGCACGCTCGTCAATGACGTGCTCATGCAAATCGTGAAGAACGGCGAGGGAAATTATCAAGGCTCGGATTACTTCTCGCTGCCGTGAGCACGAAGCTGAAATTCTCCGCCAAACTCGTCCCGGCTGGCGCGGACGGGAATTTATGCCTGCTGCATTTCCCGTTGGATTTCGTGAAGACGTTCGGCACGCGCGCCCGCGTTCCGGTCGCAGGCACGATCAACGATTTTCCATTCCGCAGCTCCCTCATGCCGAGAAATGGCAAATACGTCATGTGCATCAACCAAGCGATGCAGGCCGGCGCGAAAGTGAAGACTGGCGACACCGTGCGCTTTGTCATGCAGCGCGACGACCAGCCGCGCACCGTTGCGGTTCCGCCGGCCTTGAAGCAGGCGCTGGCCGCGCAACCCAAAGCCAAGGCCGTGTTCGACAAACTTTCCTACTCGCACCAAAAGGAATACGCGGATTGGATTGCAGGTGCCAAGCAGGCGGAAACCGTGGAGCGCCGACTTAAGAAACTCATTCCCGTTTTACTCGCCAAGCAAAGCGCCAAAGCCTGAAGAATTTTTATGAAGACGAAACTCACGCCCGTCAAACCTTCTCCCAAGCGCGCCGTCGCCGCTGCCACGCACGCCGTTGTGCCGCTCAAGGAGCGTCGCCTAAACTTCGGCGACAAGTGGGACTACGCACCCGCGCCGGAGGATTCCAAGAATTACGTCATCGCGCCACGCCACGGTTTGTTCATCAACGGCAAATTTGTCGCGCCGCATTCGGGCAAGCATTTCGACACGATCAATCCCGCCACCGAGGACAAGATCACCGAAATCGCGCTCGGCGATGCGGAAGACGTGGACATCGCGGTGAAGGCCGCGCGCCGCGCTTACGAAAAAGTCTGGAGCAAAATGCCCGGTCGCGAACGCGGCAAATATCTTTACCGCATCGCCCGCATCATCCAGGAAAAATCGCGCGAACTCGCCGTGCTCGAAAGCATGGACGGCGGCAAGCCCATCAAGGAAACGCGCGACGTAGATTTGCCCATCGTCGCCGCGCACTTTTTTTATCACGCCGGCTGGGCGGACAAACTGCAATACGCTTTTCCCGGTCGCACGCCGCGTCCGCTTGGCGTGGTTGGGCAGATCATTCCGTGGAATTTTCCGCTGCTGATGGCCGCGTGGAAAATCGCCCCGGCGCTCGCGTGCGGCAACACTGTCATCATCAAGCCGTCCAAGACCACCAGCCTCACGCTGGTGCGGCTCGCGCAGATTTTTCAGGAGGCGGAATTGCCGGAAGGCGTGGTCAATGTCATCACCGGCGTCGGCGAAACCGGCACGGCCATCGTCAAGCATCCGGACGTGAACAAAATCGCGTTCACCGGCTCGACGGAAATCGGCAAGCAGCTTGCGCAGATGATCGTCGGCACGGACAAGCGCATCACGCTCGAACTCGGCGGCAAGGCGGCGAACATCGTGTTCGAGGACGCGCCGATTGACCAGGCCATCGAAGGCATCATCGCCGGAATTTATTTCAACATGGGCCACGTCTGCTGCGCCGGTTCGCGATTGTTCGTGCAGGAAAGCATTTATCCGAAAGTCGTCAAGAAACTGCGCGACCGCATCCAGACGTTGCGCATTGGCAATCCGCTCGATAAAAACACCGACATCGGCGCGATCAACAACAAACCGCAGCTCGAAAAAATCCGCGAACTCGTCCAGAGCGGCGCGGATGAAGGGGCCGAGGTGGTGCAAACTACCTGCAAACTTCCGGAACGCGGCTACTGGTATCCACCGACGTTTCTCACCGGCGTCACCGCGTCGCATCGCGTGGCGCAGGAGGAGATTTTCGGGCCGGTGTTGAGCGTGATGACGTTCCGCACGCCGGAGGAAGCATTCGAGCGCGCCAACAACACGCCCTACGGCTTGAGCGCCGGCGTGTGGACGGACAAAGGCAGCAAGATCTTCAAGATGGTCAACAAGCTGCGTGCCGGCGTGGTCTGGGCGAACACCTACAATAAGTTCGATCCGACGAGTCCGTTTGGCGGCTACAAGGAAAGCGGCTTCGGCCGCGAAGGCGGCGTGCAAGGATTGGCGGCGTATTGTAAACTGGATTGAGACGCGCCAACTGTTTTGTTCCGAACGGCAATCGCGTCAGCCTTTACAGCTATGATTTCCCCGTGGCTTTCAACCGCGGATTCAAGCCGAACGAGATTGCCGAGGTCCAGCGTGCGATTGCGGATCGCCGTGCGGAAATTGTGGAGCGACGGCTTGAACAGCTTGTATCGGTCGGTGTCTGGATCAAGGCAATGCGGGTTAACCCGGATATTTTACACGGTTGCGAAAGGCCGAAGACGGAGCGCAGGTTGGCAACCTGCCGGCACCCGATTTGACACGCCCTAAGGCAGCTGAACCAACAGCCGATAAAATCGCTGGTTCACACCGTCCATTTGGTTTGTCATACAGATGTTCGCACCAGTGCCTTGAAACTGACTGCCGAGATTCGTCCACTGATTTGAATTCAAGATGGGACTAGACTGAAGTTGATATTGCAAGTTGGGGATCGAATCCCAACAAAGCGCCAGGGCTAAATTGTTCGCGGAAATCTGGGTGGTTAAGAGCGGCGCCACAGGCGTGATTCTGAGCACGCGGCTATTTGCATATTCGCTCAGATAAAGCGAATCATCGTCCCCGAATTTCAAACCGGTGGCATTATCAAAGCCAGTGCCGACCAGGTTGGTGCGACCGTTGAGATCGAGTTGGAGCAAATTCCCCGCGCCACTAATGACATAAATACTGGTGCCCCAAAAACCGCCGTGGGCTGAAGCCAGTTGACAACCCGCCTGTGAACCGGACTGAACACCAGAAACAAAATTGCTGCTGAGGAACATGCCACTGGAAGAAAACAGCCACAGATTCCGCTCGTTTTCGGCGGAAACTACGATGCGATTTGTCATGTCCATGGCCAAGTGGTTGGGGCGCGCCGGGCCGTTGGTATTGAGTATGATAAAAGAACCATTGGAGATCATTCCCCAATTGCCGGTGTCGGGATAATTGGGATTGGTAAATCCTCCGCCATCGGCGACCAACAATCGTCCAAACCGGTCAAAAGAAAGTCCCGTCGGGTTTCTTAAAGTAATTGTCGGAGGAACTAAAATAGAGACCTGGTTGCTTTGTGGGCCACTCTGCGCAATCATTTTGACAACGCCAGCCCCCGCATTTGCATAGCCCCCCACCAGCACGGTTCCCGGAGTGCCGGAAACTGTCCCGCTGCGGTCCACCACGACCGAATCAGGATCCTGTATGGGAGTCCCGATTTGTTGGACCGGTGAGCCACCGATGCCGATGCGCCAGATGTTGGTGACATCCGTCGTGCAACCACCGCACTCGTCGCGACCGCTAAACAATGTGCCATCACTTGCAAAATCTATTTCTTTGGGATGTGTGGGGGTGGCATAAGTCGTCGTGATTGCCCCCGGAACATTTGGTGTCGCCGCGTTCAGGCAAATACGCGGCAGAAGCAGCCATATGGCGACAAGAGAAAAAAAGAAAAAGGAGGCAGTTCTTGGTTTTGACAACTCGCCTGAACAAGTTGGAGACGACGCAAACTGGTCGGCTTGGGATATAAAAATGGCCGGCGAGTTTGCGCCATGAGTGAGAATTAGGATTGCAGCCTGGTTCCTCATGCGTTGCTTATTGCATAAGCAAGAGGCGCACCGCGCGTCAACTTTTATCTGCAAGATTTTATTGCCACGGATGGCCACGGATGGCCACGGATTTATTTCGCAGGTAGGGCGCGTCGCTCCGCGCGCGCCGCCACACAAAATTTCACAAACGGCGCGCACGGAGTGACGCTCCCTACCAAAACGTTTCATCCATGTTCATCCGCGTCCATCCGTGGTTGAATTCAATTCTCTGCCCGGCCGCAAATTGCAAAACGTTGCGCCGGCTGGGTTCCGATGTTTTAATTTCGAAAATGACGAATGCCCTCATCGCGTTGAGCGCAGTCCTGCTCGCCTGGCCGATGTTTCGCGGCGATCAAGGACTGACCGGTGTCGCGGCTGGCCGATTGCCGGAGGCGCTGGAACTCCGCTGGACTTTCAAAACCGGTCAGCCCATCAAATCCTCCGCTGCCATCGCGGAGCGCCGCGTTTTCATCGGCTCCGACGACAGTAATCTCTACGCGCTCTCAGCCGATACCGGCAAGCAACTGTGGTCGTTCAAAGCCGGGGAAAGCATCGAAGCTCCGCCGCTGGTGCTCGACGGCACGGTGTTCGTCGGATCAGTGGACAATAATCTCTACGCGCTCGGCGCCGCTACAGGTGCGTTGAAGTGGAAATACCAGACGGGCGATAAAATTCTCGGTGCCGCGAACTGGTTCCGCGTGGGCGAATCCCAGCGCATTCTTGTCGGCAGCTACGATTACAAGCTCCACTGTGTGGACGCCGCGACCGGCAAGCCCGTGTGGACCTACGAAACCGGCAATTACATCAACGGCGCGCCGGCCGTGGGCGACGGCAAAATTGTATTCGGCGGTTGCGATGGCAAACTTCACGTCCTCGATGCCGCCACGGGCAAGGAACTTTCGTCGGTCGAGGCTGGCGCTTACATTCCTGGTTCTGCGGCCATTGCCAGCAATCGTGCCTACGTCGGCCACTATGGTAATGAAGTCATCTGCCTTGATCTCGCCGGCACGAACATTCTTTGGCGCTCGAAGCAGACCAACGCGGCGTTCTTCGCTTCGCCCGCCGTCACGGAGAAGCAAGTCATCATTGGTGCGCGCGACAAGAAACTTCACTGTCTCGATCGCGCGACCGGCACGCAGCTTTGGACCTTTGCCACGCAAGGCGACGTGGACAGCTCACCGGTAGTCGTCGGCGACAAAGTGGTGTTCGGTTCCGGCGATGGCCGACTCTATCTCGTGAGTCTCGCCACGGGAAAGAAACTCTGGTCGTATGACCTCGGCAAAGAACTCACCGCTTCACCCGCCGTCGCCGACGGCTTGGTGATCATCGGCTGTGAAGACGGCGCGCTTTACGCCTTCGGCCCAAAACGAAGTCCCTGATGCGCATCGTCCAACTCACTCCCGGCACGGGAAATTTTTATTGCGGCAGTTGTCTGCGCGACAACGCCCTCGTTCGCGGCCTGCGCGAGCGAGGTCACGACGCCCTCATGGTGCCACTCTATCTGCCGCTCATCGTGGACGAACCTTCCGCGAGCGCCGGCACCCCGATTTTTCTCAGCGGCATCAGCGTCTATCTGAGCAACAAATTTCGCGTGCCCGGCTGGCTTGATCGCGCGCTTAGTTCTCCGCCACTGCTCCGCATGGCTGCCGGTCTGGTGGGTATGACCAGTCCGAAGCAGTTGGGCAAATCCGCCGTTGCCATGCTCCAACCGGATGCCGCTCATGGTGAACTCGAACGCCTCATTGGCTGGCTCCGCTCGCAACCTGCGCCCGACGTGATCTGTCTGTCCAATTCGCTCCTCACCGGATTGGCGGCACGGCTCAAGCAGGAATTTCGCGTGCCGATTGTCTGCACGCTGCAAGGCGAAGACTCGTTTCTCGACGCTCTCCCCGAGCCTTACCGGCAACGCTCGTGGGAATTGCTCGCGGAACGTTGTGCGGGGATTGACCACTTCATCGCCGTCAGCCGGTATTTCGCGGACGTAATGATCAAGCGATTGAACTTGCCCGCCGCGCGCGTTTCCGTCGTCCATCCAGGCATTGCTGTTGAGGAATTCTCACCGGCGAACGCGACGCAACCGGTCGTCGGCTATCTCGCGCGGATGCACCCGACCAAAGGACTGAACACGCTCTTCGAAGCATTCCTGCAACTGAAGACACCCGGTGCGCGGCTGCGGATTGCCGGCGCGATGACCGGCCGCGACAAGGTGTTCGTCGCGTCGCTGCAACGCAAGCTCGGCGACCGCGCGGAATTTCTTCCGAACCTTGACCGCGCGGCAAAGGCCGATTTTCTGCGCAGCCTCGCGGTGTTCTCGGTGCCCGCGACTTACGGCGAAGCGTTCGGCATGTATGTCTTGGAGGCGCTCGCCGCTGGCGTGCCAGTGGTTCAGCCGAGACATGGCGCGTTCCCGGAAGTGCTCGCGGCCACCGGCGGCGGGTTGCTGTGCGAACCAAATCAGCCGTCGGCGCTGGCGAACGCGCTGGACGAGTTGCTCGGAGACCCGGCACGTGCCCGGCAACTCGGTGGGATTGGCCGACAAGCCGTCCAAGAAAAATTCAGTGTCGCGGCAATGACCGCGAAGGTTGAAGCCATACTCCAAAAGGTTGCTCATGCTCGTTGAACTCACCCACGTCCAAAAAAACTACGCCACGCCGTCCGGCGAAGTGTTGCGTGACATCAATTTTCAACTCGCCGCCGGCGAAGCCGTGGCGATCGTCGGTCCGTCCGGCTGCGGCAAGAGCACGCTGCTGAATCTCATCGGCGCGCTGGATCAGCCGACGCGCGGAACCGTTCGCTTCGACGGTCGGGATCTGGCCGGTTTGAGCGTGAATGAGCTGGCGGGCATTCGCAATCGCGACATTGGTTTTATTTTCCAGCTTCATCATCTGCTGCCGCAATGCACCGTTCTGGAAAACGTCCTGATTCCCACTCTGGCCAATCCATCCGCGTCGAATAACGCGACGGCGGTGCAGCGGGCTGAACGATTGCTTGACCGTGTGGGCTTGAAACCGCGTCTGCATTATCGGCCCGGCCAACTTTCCGGTGGCGAACGCCAGCGCACCGCCGTCGTTCGAGCGTTAATCAATCAGCCTAAACTGCTGCTGGCGGACGAACCTACCGGCTCGCTCGATCAAGCCGGTGCCGAAAACCTGGCGCAACTTTTGCAGGAACTGAATCAGGAAGAACGCGTCGCGCTGGTCGTCGTGACCCATTCGCGTGAATTGGCGGGGCGGATGAAACGCGTGTTGGAACTGCGCAAGGGCGTGATGCAAAACCAACGGTCCGCGACAAGCTAAGATGAGCATCGGCAAACTCATCTTCCGCAGTTTGCAGTTTTATTGGCGTGCCCATTTGGGTGTGCTGTTGGGGACCATTCTGGCTGGCGCCATTCTCACCGGAGCGCTGGTGGTGGGAGACTCGGTGCGTTTCAGTCTCAAGCAATTGGCGTTGGTGCGACTGGGCCAGACCACGCAGGCATTGACCTCGGGCGACCGCTTCTTCCGTGCCGATCTCGCGCAGGAACTGGAGGCGCAGCTCCACACCCCGATAGCGCCGCTGCTGATGTTGCGTGGCTCGGTAACGACTCCCGAGGGCACTCATCGCGCCAATGAAGTCCAGGTGCTAGGTGTGGATGAACGGTTCTGGAAGCTGAGTCCCTCAGCAGTGGCTTGGCACAACTCAACCAATACTTTCGCCAGCGACGAAATTGCCGTCAGCGAATCACTGGCCAGTCGGCTGCAACTGAAAATGGGTGACGCGGTGGTGGTTCGACTGGAGCAACCGGCCTTCGTCACGCGCGACTTGCCGCTCGCCGGCCAAGCGGATGCGTCGGTCGCCGTGCGCTTGCGCGTCCGGAACATTGTCAGCGACGAGCAATTTGGACGGTTCAGTTTGCAGGGCAATCAAGTGCCGGCCCTTTCGGTGTTTCTGCCGCTGAACGCGCTGCAACAACAAATCCAAAGAGCCGGGCGCGCCAACACGCTTCTGGTGGGCCAGGCACAATCGCCGACGGTTCTTTGCGACGCAGCAACAGTGAATAGCGCCTTGGCAAAAGTCTGGACTTTGTCGGATGCGGACCTCGAACTACGCGAACTACACGACCAGAAAGAATTTGAGCTGCGGACAAAACGAGTCTTTCTGGACTCGGTGGTTGCGGACGTGGCATTCGCTGTCGGCTCCAACGCTGTGGGTGTGCTGACGTATTTCGTGAATGAAATCCGCCTCGGCGATCACGCCACGCCTTATTCGTTCGTCGCCGCCACTTCGCCTAGCCGAGATGGAGTTCCATTGCGCGATGATGAAATCGCAATCAACTCTTGGCTCGCGGAAGATCTCGGCGCGAAACTCGGCGACGAAGTGATGCTGCGCTATTTCGTCATCGGCGAACGGCGGGAGTTGCAGGAACAGACGGCGATCTTTCGCGTGCGCGAGATCATGCCGCTGAAGGCGGACGCTTCGTGGATGCCCGATTTTCCGGGACTGGCGGACACCGACAATTGCCGCGAGTGGAAGCCCGGCATTCCCATCAACCTCGACCGCATCCGGCCCAAGGATGAAGCCTATTGGAAGGAATATCGAGGCACTCCGAAGGCCTTCGTGACGCTGGCGGCGGGCCAGCGATTATGGTCCAACCGGTTCGGCAATCTGACTGCGATTCGTTTCGTGTCCGGCGGTGAAACGGTCAAGACCACCAACGACCTCGAAAGTGCGCTGCTTAAAATAATTGATCCTGCCGCGCTGGGTTTTGCTTTCACCGATGTGCGCGAGCGCGCCCTGCAAGCCAGCGAAAAATCCCAGGACTTCGGTCAACTCTTCATCGGCTTCAGTTTCTTTTTGATCGTGGCCGCGCTGCTGCTGACCGCGCTGCTCTTTGTGTTTAACCTCGAACAGCGCAACGCCGAGGTCGGTCTCCTGCGGGCCTTGGGATTTTCCGACCGGAAAGTGCGTTGGATATTTCTCGTCGAAGGAGCTTGCGTCGCCGGGTTGGGGACGCTGCTGGGGCTGCTGGGTGGCGTGGTTTTTACCAAGTTAACTTTGCAGGGGTTAGCGACGGTCTGGCGTGGCGCAGTGGGCACATCGAGTTTTATTTATCATGCGGAAACACCTTCGCTGATCACTGGTGCGGGACTGAGTCTGCTTGCTGCGATCGGCGCCATGGCACTGGCCCAGCGCGGACTCACGCAGCGTTCGCTCGCCGGCTTGCTGGCCAGTGGCGCAGAAGTCGAATTGGGTGGCGCACCGGCGAGCGGACTTCGGAGAAACCTCGGCCTGGGGATCGGTGCGGGCTGCTTGCTGGGCGCAGTCGCTTTAGTGGCCACCAACCGTCATGGCCAAGGCTCCGAGATGGCTGAAGTGTTTTTCGGTTCTGGCCTGTTGGTCCTGTGCGCTGGCCTTGGAATCACACATCGTCTGTTGGTCGGCCTCACCCAAGCCACCAAGCCCGCGCACAACGTCGCTCAACTCGGCTGGCGCAACGCCGGGCGGCGACGCACCCGCAGTCTCACCACAGTCAGTGTGCTGGCGGTGGGCGTTTTCATGGTGGTGGCGGTGAATGCGTTTCGACAAAACCCGCGTGGGGCCGCGCTGGAACGGCGTTCGGGAACCGGCGGCTTCGCGCTTTACGGCCAATCCACTTTGCCCATCTACGAGGACTTGAACACCGCCAGCGGTCGCGATGCCTTCAACCTGCCGGCGGAGGCCATGCGCGATGTGGCCTTGGTGCCGCTGAGGATTCGGGACGGCGACGATGCAAGCTGTCTCAATCTGAATCGGGCGTTGCAGCCGCGATTGCTTTCAGTGCAGCCGGAGGAATTGAAACGGCGTCAGGCATTTGCCTTTGGTCAATCTCTGGATCAAAAAACGCTCGCCCGCAATGGAGTTGCGGGCACCAACGAAAGCGCGTGGGATTTGTTGAACTGGCAGCCAGCCACAGACGTGGTGCCGGCGATTGGCGATGAACAAACTGTGCGCTGGGCCTTGGGCAAATCGCTGGGCGACACAATTGCTTACACCGATGATCGCGGACGAACCTTCAAGATTCAAATCGTAGGCATCTTGGCCAATTCCATTCTGCAAGGCGGCCTGCTGATTTCTGAACCGAATTTCATTGAGCGCTTTCCGTCGGTCGCAGGATACCGCGCATTCTTGGTGGATGCACCGTCGGAACGGACGGATGCGGTCGCTGATTTGCTGACGCGTCAGTTGCAGGACAAAGGCCTCGACCTGCAGCCAGCTTGGCAACGGCTAGCGGATTATATGGCCGTGGAAAACACTTATCTGGGCATCTTCCAAGCCTTGGGCGGACTCGGCTTGCTGCTTGGCAGCTTGGGCCTTGGGATCGTGGTGCTGCGAAACGTTTTGGAACGGCGCAATGAACTGGCGTTGCTCCAAGCCGTTGGGTTTCGCCCCTCGCAGCTTCAGCGCTTGGTGCTGAGCGAGCACTGGCTGCTGGTTATTTTGGGAATGGTCATTGGTCTGGGGGCGGCTTTGTTGGCGGTGCTCCCCGCCTTGCCGTCGTCGGGCGGTGAAGCGCCTTCGGGCACCATCGTGTTGACGTTGGTAGCGCTGGGCGTCGGGGGCGTTTTCTGGTGTTGGCTGGCGACGCGCGTGGCGTTGCGCGGGCCGCTGCTGGATGCGCTCAGGAAAGAATAGGCAGTCACGCGACACCGACAACGAAGCTCGACTTTTGGAAACCGACCATTATTTTTTGGCGTCCTGACTTTAGAAAGTTAGAACAAATTTTATGATGAAATCAAACGCCCAGATATCTGGCGGTCGTCCGATCCCGCAAGTCCGCAGAACTTTCTTGCTGGCCGTATGCAGTTTGATATTGGTTGTCGCGTCCAACGTCCCTGCGGAAAACTGGCCTTCCTGGCGCGGCCCGCGCGGTGACGGAACCAGTCTGGAAACAAGTGTTCCCGTGAAGTGGAGTGCCACGGAGAATATTGCTTGGAAAACCGAGTTGCCGGGAATTGGCCATGCCGCGCCGATTATCTGGGGCGACCAGCTCTTCACCGTTACCGCCGTGCCTGAAAGTCAGGAGCGTGTCTTGTTGTGTCTGGATCGTAAGACCGGGAAAATCCAGTGGCAGAAGACCGTGGTTACCGCACCGTTGGAAAAGAAACACGGCGAGAACAGTTACGCGTCCGCGACGCCGGCCACCGATGGCAAGAGTGTGTTTGTCGCCTTCCTCGATGGTCCCTCGGTGGTCGTCGCCGCTTATGATTTTTCCGGGAAACAACTTTGGTCGGTCAAGCCCGGCACGTTCGCCAGCGAATGGGGATTCGCCAGTTCACCCCAGATTTTCGGAGACCGGCTGATCATCAACTGTGACAGCAAGGATGAGAATTTTCTCGCCGCCTTAAGCCTGGCCGACGGGAAGCCGCTCTGGAAAACGAAGCGCCCGAATCCGAGCCAAAGTTATTCCACGCCGTTGATCCGCAAAATGGCGGGCCGCGACCAAGTCATCCAAGCCGGCAGCAAGAGTGTTTCCAGTTACGATCCAAAGGACGGTGCCTGCCTCTGGACGGTGGACGGAAAGTATTCAGACTTTGTGGCCTCGCCCGTTTACAGCGACAAAGCCGGACTCCTGCTGACCAGCAGCAGTTGGCCGAATCGGTTGCTCATGGCGATCAAACCGGATGGCAGCGGCAATGTGACCGCAACCCATGTTGCCTGGAGTTCAGCTCTGGGTGCCCCGTATGTTCCTTCACCAATTGCTGCCGGTGAATGTTTTCTGACGGTTGCCGCCACGAAAGCGTTTTGCTTCAAAGCCGCCACCGGCGAAGTCCTGTGGCAACAAGAGCTCGGCTCCCATCACGCCTCGCCGGTCCTGGCCAACGGCACGGCTTATTTCCTCAGCGATAACGGAGTCATGAATGTGGTCAAGCCCGGCCCGACGTTTGAATTGATTTCGCGAAATGAACTGGGCGAAAAAACCTTTGCGCAACCGGCGATCAGTCAGGGCCAGTTGTTCATTCGCGGCTTCAACCATCTTTACTGTATCGGGAACCTCTCTTTGAAATAGCGCCAGAAAACGACCAGCGCGCAACCACCACCCGCAACCAATGGAAGTTGCCAGGTCAAAGGTTGCGTCCCATGCCCGCAGGGGAGCGCTGCTGCCAGAACCCAATCTGGCGGCTTGCCTGCCGCCTCATCCTCATGGACGATATGATTGTGGACCGCGATCCTTTAACTTTTAACGCCATTTAGCTGCCTGAAAAACATGATGCCTCAATTCAATCTGCCATGGCGTGCCACTTTGATGTGCGCTGCCGTGCTGCTGAACTTCACTTCAGTCAACGTCCGCGCTGAAACGTTCCGCCCGCCATCGGTTCCGCTGGTGGCGTGCGATCCGTATTTCAGCATCTGGTCGCCAGCGGACAAATTGACCGACGCCGACACGGCGCACTGGACGGGCAAGGCGCGGCGGTTGGTCGGCTTGGTGAAAATTGACGAAAAAAATTTCCGCGTCATGGGCGTGGAGCCGGCGGATGTCCCGGCGTTGCCGCAGACGAAACTGGAAGTGCTGCCGACGCGGACGATTTACACTTTCGAAGGCGAAGGCATCCGCCTCACGCTCACGTTTATGACGGCGGCTTTGCCGGAGGATCTGGATGTGCTGTCGCGTCCGGTAACTTATCTGACGTGGGAATCGCATTCGACCGACGACAAACAACATAAAGTGTCCGCTTACTTCGACGCGCGTGGGGCGATTGCCTGCAACACGCCGGATCAGGCGGTGAATTTTAAAAAATCCGACTCCGCCAAGATCAAGGCTTGGCGCGTTGGCACCGTGGAACAACCCGTTTTGCAGAAACGCGGGGACGATTTGCGGATTGACTGGGGCTATTTCTACGTGGCGCTGGCCGAAGTCGCGCAGGGAAATGTGACCGCCAATACCGCGGAAGCAACCCGCGCCGGTTTCATGGCCGACGGCAAGCTGCCCGCGCCGGCTGCCGAATCAGCGTTGCAAAATAATAATCGCAACGACACGGTGCTCGCGTTCGCCAGCAGCCTGAATTGCGGCCCCAAAAAAATCGGCTCCGCCTGGCTGATGCTGGCCTACGACGATTTGTATTCGATTCAATACATGCGGAAAAATCTGCGTCCCTATTGGCGGCGCAACGGCTGGGAAGCAGCGGATCTGTTGAAAGCCTCGGCGCAGGACTATGCCGCGCTGCAAACGCGATGCGCCGCGTTCGACAACGAATTGATGAACGACTTGCGGAAGGTCGGCGGCGAAAATTACGCGCTGCTCGGCGCGCTGGCGTATCGCCAGTGTTTCGCCGCCGGTAAAATTGTGGCCGATGAAAAAGGCCAACCGCTCCAGTTCTGCAAAGAAAATCACTCCAATGGTTGCATCAGCACGTCAGACGTGTTTTATCCGATGGCACCGCAATTTCTTTTGTTTGGTCCATCGCTCGCGAAATCATTCATCGTGCCATTCATGGATTACGCCGCAAGCGCGCGCTGGAAATTTCCTTTCGCGCCGCACGACCTCGGCACTTATCCGAAAGCCAATGGCCAGGTCTATGGCGACGGCGAGCATGGCGTGAACAACCAGATGCCGGTCGAGGAAAGTGGTAACCTGCTCTGTCTTTTCGCGGCCGTTGCGGAAATGGAAGGCAATGCCAATTTCGCCGGGCTTTATTGGAAGCAGTTGGAGCAATGGGCAAACTATTTGAAGGAAAAAGGTTTCGATCCGGAGAAGCAGCTTTGCACCGACGACTTTGCCGGTCATCTGGCGCACAACGTGAACTTGAGCGTGAAGGCGATTTGCGGTCTCGGCTCCTTTGCCAAGCTGTGCGAAATGCGCGGTGACCACGCGAAGGCGGAGGAATATTTCAAGCTCGCGCGCGAATTTGCCCAGCGCTGGGTGACGGAAGCCAACGATGGCGACCATTATCGCCTCGCCTTCGACCGACCCGGTTCGTGGAGCCAGAAATATAATTTGGTTTGGGACAACGTTCTAGGCTTGAATCTTTTTCCGGCAGAGGTCGCGCGCAAGGAAATGGATTTTTACAAAAAGACCCAGAATGAATTCGGCCTCCCGCTGGACGATCGGAAAGAATACACGAAGCTGGATTGGATCACGTGGACCGCGACGCTCACGCAGCACCGCGAGGACTTCGAAGTGCTGGTCGCGCCCATCATTCATTTCCTGAACCACACGCCGGATCGCACGCCGATGTCCGACTGGTATCAGACCAAGACCGCCAAGCGGGTCGGCTTCGATGCGCGACCCGTGGTCGGCGGCGTGTTCATGCGGATGCTTTACGAAAAACCGGTCTGGCAGAAATACGCCAAGCGCGACCAAACGAAAGCGTCGGGTTGGGCCCCGATGCCGAAATTGCCGGGCTTCGAGGCAGTCGTGCCGGCGGCGGACCAGGCTCCCGCGATGTGGCGTTACTCCATAACCAAGCCGGCGGACAATTGGTTCGCCACTGATTTTGACGCGTCGAGCTGGCCGGAAGGCCAAAGCGGTTTTGGCAAAACGCAAAATTCCACGGCCGTCATCAACACGCCGTGGACCAGCGATGACATCTGGCTCCGGCGCGAGATCGAGTTGAACGCCAACCAGTGGGACGAAGCGCTGGGCTGGATGAATCACGACGACGACGCGGAAGTTTACTTCAACGGCGTTCTCGCCCTGCGGACCGTGGGTGCCACTTCGACTTACGAAGATTTTTCGTTCCCACCACGCGTCCGCCGGAATGTCAAACCTGGAAAAATCGTCATTGCCGTTCATTGCCGCAACACCGGCGGCGAGCAATACATTGATTTCGGTTTGGTGAAGGCGAAGGCCGCAAACTGATTGGCGGTGTGGCGTTGACGCAGTTCTACAACCCAGCGCGCTACAGTCCCAGGCGCGCTGTGCTGATGCCCGGACGCTAGGTCGCCCGGCTTCGCTGTCAGTGCTCCCGCCCCATCGGGTTCGAACCCGGGTCGGTGCGTGGATCCGACAAAGGCACGACGGAAGGTCCGGCAGACAATTTGTCTTCCGAGGACTTGTCGGCGTAACGTGCCTGCACCCATGCGATCGCTTCGCGCAATTGCACCATCGTAAAAGGTTTGTTGAGCAGACAATCCACCCCACTGTTGGGGCAGCCGTCTTCAATGAAATTCGAGGCCGAACCACTCATCAGGATAATGGGCAGATCCGGCCAGCGTTGCTTAACTAGTGTTGTGTTCTCGAATACAGTGGACATAACATGATATTTGTTTAAACTGGGTGCATGGCAAGACCCATACGCGGTTTGGAACTGGATTCGGATCAACGCACGGCGTTGGAAGCGTCGGTGCGGGCACCAACGACA
>CAINLR010000002.1 GCA_903850425.1 uncultured Verrucomicrobia subdivision 3 bacterium
CATGCCGCTCCGCCCGCCGTCGCGCCTCCGCGCGCGTGATGAATTTTGCGGTGCGCCGCTTCCGTCGCTCGACTGACTTGCCAGCGGCAGGTTTCAATTTCTTGCGTGCCTTGCTCATGTCAGGTGTGTTTTACGTCATGGATTTCGTCGCGTATGTTATACTACGCGAATTTTATGTCCGGTCAAAAAGACCAACCTGCCCGCCACGATTCATTTTCCGGTCGCGGTTGAAATGCGTCTTGATCCGTGCCATCAGCGTGGACGATTTGAGTTTGTCGGCGGCGGCATCGCGGGCTTTGAAAATCAATTCCACCCCGCCGGGCTTGCCGGTGACGATTTTCCAAAACTCCTCGAACTCGACCAGTTCTTCACGATGAAACAGCATCCCACGTCCCGCCAATGGCTCGAACGTCGCGTGCGGATCGAGATAAAACGCGAACCGCACGTTTAATTTCTCGATGTCGTAGGCGCTGAAGGCGAACTTCAAAAAGTAGCGCACCAGGAGCGATTTCTTCCGCAACTCAATCTGTTCCGCGACGGTCGCCTTTTTGCGCACCAGCAGGAAACATTCGAGGCTCTCGCCGTCAGGCTCGGTGAACAGCACGTCAATGGGGATGCTCTGATGCCGGCCTTCGCCCAGCGGGTCGCGCACGACTTCGTGAACCTTGGCGCAGAGTTCTTTTAATTCGGGCAGCCTGCCTTGCGTTCCGAGTTCGGCCACTTCAGACGCATACTGGTTCAATTTGGCCGGCACGAACAAAAGCAGGTTGCCGTTGGTCAGGCCCGTGGCGCGCTCTGTTTGCAGCCGGCGCAAGGTTTCCACGCCGCTGTGAAAACTGCCCTTCGGAGTTTTGGTCAGCGCGGCGGAAATGGATTCCGCGTCCCGCACAAGTTCCGCATCCGACCGCCGCCAGAAACTTTTCTTGTTCAGCGATTCGAGCAGACACCGGATGCACGCGGGCGACGCCCAATCGTCCGGCACTTCCAGTCCCGGCGCGCGGGCCACGACCGACCACAGCGTTTCCCGGCTGAACACCGTGGCGAAGCGTTCCGGCTGCGCCGCCATCAGGCTGGTGATGAAGCGCCGGAAAAACGAGGGCGAATTGGAGAACGCCTCGTGCAGCAGCTTATAGACGACGAACACCGGCGCGGCCTCGTCCTCCAAGCCGCGCCAAAGAATTTGCGACGGCACGGATTCCAGATCGTGCTTCATCAGCTTGTTGAGAAAACTTTCCCGTTTAGGAAACTCGTCCACCCGCGCCAGGATGCTCGCGGCGATGCTCGCGCCGCCATCCAGTGCGATGGTTTCCAATGGTGTGGGTTCTGGTTTGGGCGGTTGCATGGCGATGTTTGGTTTTCAGCGAGCGTCACTCGTCCTCGGTTTCCGTGTCGCGGCCGAGGCGGTATTTGATGTCGTAATTCAGGATGAAATCCAGTTCCGCCTCCGTGAACCCGTAGTGCCGCGCCAGCACTCGGTCTATTTCATCTACCATGGGTTTCATTTCAATTCGCCTTTCACGGCCGCGCGGAATTGTTCCAGCGCGGCGTCTTTCACGCCTTGGCCGACAAGCGGGAATGTGGTGAGGATGTGGGGAACTCGGATTCGGTCAGGGCGTAGAGGTGGGCGATGAGGCCGTCGAGTTCGGCGCGCAACTGGGCGCGGGCGGCTGGGTCGGTGACGCCTTTCACGGCGGCGGCGGGCAATTTGAGCGCGGTGCTGACTTCCTTGGCCAGCGCGTCAAATTCCGGCGTGGTGCAAATCAACTGCGCCGCCCGTTTCACGATTGGGGCAAGCACCGCGTCCGCTGCCGACATTGAATTTATTGCTCTCATTTTTTCCGCTTGGCGGTTGGAATGCCCCAAAACTTCGGGCCACTGATAGGCCGAGTCTCGTCGCGCAGGACGTGGCGAGCCGCCGCCGTCAAAGAATCAAAAACATGTTCGCCAATTTTGAATTGCAGACCCTCTGCGCCTTTGATGACGGCGAGTTTGTAAACGCGCCCGTAAAATGTCCGCTCGATCACCATGCCCGGTTGCAAGCCGTAGTCGTGTTTTTTCTTTGTCATACTGGTTGTTAATTGATGAGACCTTTTGCCATTTTGCGATATGCTTCGCGCGTGGCTTGTTTCACGGTGTCTGAAACAAGCGGAAATGTCGTGAGAATGTAATTAAACTCATCCTCGGTTATACCGTATAGGCGAGCGACAAGGACATCGAGTTCGGCACGAAGCTGCAAGCGGCCACTATCATCAGTAACGCCATTTCTGTGACTACCTAAGCCGACTTCCTTGGCCAACGCATCAAATTCTGGCGTTGTGCAAATCAACTTTGCCGCACGCTGCACAATCGGGCCAAAGCCCGCGTCCCTCGCCGTCAGGCGAGGGACGGGAAGTTGGTAAATGTAGAACATATTCACGTTGATCGTGGCTTTGCTGCGCAACATGGCGTCCAAGACGAAGCTATCAAATACTCCGGCGAGAAAGACGAGTGTGTGTGAATCAGGTGACGAACCCATCGTGGTCAAAAGCGAGTTGCCGCAGAAAACATTTCGCGGAATGACGCTGGCGATAAGTGTTCTCTCGTTCGTATTTGAAGCAACTGCTCGAAGCCCAAGACGGTAGCCTTGATAATCTAAATCTTGCTCCCTATCAGGCGAGCGCCCCAGAACGGCTTTACGCCCCTTTTTTTCGTCCACCCAGTAACGCGGTTCGGTATATTGATGATCGAAATGCCAAACCATTTTCCCTTCATACAGCGGCAAACGGTTTTGGGCATGCGGGTCAAGCACGGCGACACCTTCACCGTTTTCAATATCCTGCCGGATGAGATTGAAAAGTAATGTGGACTTGCCGGTGCCACTGGCCCCGATGATATGCGTGTGCCGGGTGCGCTGCTCGGCCGACAACCGGACTTCAATCGTGTGGCCGGCATGATCGTTCTCGCCCAGCAACAAGCCGCTTCCGTGACGGACAATGTTTGGGGCGGCTTTGGTCTTGGCAGTTTGCCGCTGAAAGACCGGGGAGCGAACGGCCGTGGATGGCAAATGGACAAAACCAATCAGCTCGTCGCTGTTTAACAACATCCCGGTGCGTCGGGTCTGGCGGCGTAATACGTCGTCAATATGTTCCGCAAACGGGTAATTGTCGTTACGCAACGCAATGAGTTCGTTGCCGCTGGGGTGCGCGAATACGCGAAATGATCCGGTAAGGTCACGCGCCAGTTGCAATATGCGGTCAAATTCACCGGCGCAAAGCAGGATGCGGACAACGACAGCATACAAGGGGCGGGCGACTTTGTTCTCTGCCGCACCAGCCAGTTCCGGGAAATTGACGAAATACGGTTTGCCATCCGCATGAGTGACCGAATTCACGATGCTCTCCGCCCAGGGATTTTGCACTGGTTGGAAAATGACCTGAAATAATCCCAGCTCACCTGGCTGCAACTCGGCCAAGGCACCGACGATGCCGATGAACGGGTCAAGCCGGCCACTGGCGAGCGGCAACATGAATTCATTTTTCAGTCCGAATTCCACCACCAAAACTTCGTCGCCCTGGCTGGCATTCCAGGCTTGTTCCAACCGCTTACCTCCATGATGCCGCGAAACGAAATTGCGGTTATCAAAAGTTTTTTGACAACACCAACCCCATTACATATTTCAATACTCTCGACGCCGCTGGACGTATCGTCCAATCCCAACGGATTGGCACGGATGGCTCAACCATCACGCTGAACAAATCGGTTTATGATACGGCAGGTAGATTGACGCTTCAAAGTAATGCGCTGAACGGCGTCACAAGCTTTGTTGAATCAGTTGGGCACGAACTCGACCATCGCCTTTTTACAGACCATGCACAACGATGCGCTTGGCATGGGCTGGATTCCCGCGCCAATTTTGCCGCGCAAGTTGTGGCCCAAGATGACCAAGAAAGATAAGCGGGCCATCACGGAGGCGGAGCATTTGCGGCTGGTTGATGCAGTGGAGGATGAATGGCGGTTATATTATCAGTTGCTCTGGCTCATCGGGGCCAGCCAGACGGATGAGGGGACTCGGTGAGCAGTGGAAAAAGGACTTGAAAACGAAGCGTCCTTCACAAAAAAACCAACCCCATTTATTTTCCGAGGGTAGCGAGCAAACTATCCACGACCGTAGGGAGCCAACCATTTAATGCTGATGCTTTCGACGATAGGCAACGCCTCGCGTCGTTATTGCTGCACCTGGCCGGACGAAGTCTCGCGGCCCTTGGTCACGCTGCCGGAAGTGTGACCAACCCACCACGACGAGGAGCGTTAGCGACGAGGAGTTCGACGCCGCACAGCGCGGTAAGTCATGGCGAATCAAAAATGGTTCTCTTGAAACCAAATCATTCGCGAACCTACCGCGTCCGAATCGCGCGCGCTGTCAGCGAAAGGCCAGCCGTGAGAAACCATTCGTAAACCTGTGAAGGCTGGCCGGTGCTGGCGTCGCGGTGGCGTTAGCCGCCGCCGCCAGCATGAGCGCCGGCGTCCGCGCGCGGGAATTGGCATTCGTGAATGGAGACCGTAGAATTGCCACGCGTTCGTCATTATTGAGCGCACAGTGATTCAGGAACGGAGCGCGAACTAATTTATCGGTTGAGCAACGCGAACTAACTTTGGTGCTTGCGCACAACCACCAAAACACATTCAGATTACCGCCAGCATTCATATTCACCACGACGTGCAACGACACCTGGCCGCCTGTGACACGAACGGCAAACAACGCACAAATGATCAAAACGCGGGGAAATTACCGAGCCAGACCGGGAATAGACGCTAAAGCAGCGAATTGACTGGTAATGATTTTTCTGGCAAACCGCCTGAAAATAATGAATTATGTGAGCCGGTAACGAATTTAATTTTTGACAATGGCGACTCAACCTGATCCAAGTGACTCCCGCCGGCCTGCCGGATACCTCTGGTTGCGCCAGCGGTATGCGCTCAACTGTCTGCCGCACCCGGTTGAATCATTTGTCACCACCGGCACCCGCCATACGCATACCACGCCGCTGAAGCTGGAGGAAACGTATCCCAAATCCTACTGGCCGGGCGAGGATGAATTTGCGCATCTGGAATTTGCCCTTAAACATGAAGGGCTGCATCTGCAACTGCTGCGCGTCTTGCTGCCACAATTGCCGGCGGATCAATTGGGTGCTTACATCCAATCAAAACCCACCAGCATTTTCGCCCGCCGCAT
This sequence comes from uncultured Verrucomicrobia subdivision 3 bacterium, assembly GCA_903850425.1. Lineage (GTDB taxonomy): Bacteria > Verrucomicrobiota > Verrucomicrobiia > Limisphaerales > UBA11358 > UBA11358. Next base: position 5,213 of record CAINLR010000002.1, read on the forward strand.
CTGGTATCTCTACGAGGAATTTTCCGGCCAACGGCTGAACCTGCCAGACGTCACACAAGGCAACTATGTGGATCTGCTCGATCCCCGCGATTATTACACCGGGCCAGCCATCCGCAGCCCGCGTCAACGGGTCAATGTCAACCTGCTCGGCAATCTGGCATTCAGCCCATTGGTGCGCCGAACGAAGGCGCTGAAAACCGCCGAAGCGCAAAAGCTCGAACAGAGCTGCCGGAAAGTGATCGCCGCGATTCCCCCTGAACTCTACGCCCGCGCGCTTCAATTTCTTTACACCAAAGAAACGAAATCGTCCTACGCCATCGAACGCGAAACTCCGGATCAAAAGCGCTCCCAAAAATTTGCTGATGCGCTGCGGGGAGCTTCCCAGCGCGATTATCTGCTGAAGGAAACCCTGGTCGCACTTCAACAAACCATCGTTGATCCCCGCTTTGCCAACACCGGCTGGCGCGACACCATCAAGGAACAGAATTATGTCGGCCGCAGCGTGGGCATGAACGAGGAAGAGGTTCATTTCATCGCGCCCCGGCCGCAGGATCTGGCAGACTTGATGCCTGATTATTTGGATGCCTCGCGGCGCATCCTGAATTCCGACTTGCATCCCGTCATCGCCGCCGCCCTGATTGCCTATCCGTTTGTCTTTCTCCATCCGTTCTCGGACGGCAACGGGCGCCTGCACCGTTTTCTCATTCATTACGTCCTTTCATTTCGGCGTTTCGCGCCCGACGGAGTGGTGTTTCCCATCTCGGCCACGATGCTGCATCGGCCGCAGGATTATGACGCCAGTCTAGAATCGTTTTCCAAACCGCTGCTGCCGCTGGTGGAATATAAGTTGGATGGCAGTGGTCGGATGACGGTGCTCAACGATACCCGCGACTATTATCGTTATGTAGATTGCACCTTCATCGCCGAAACGCTGTTTAGTTTCGTGAAGGAAACCATTGAAAAAGAACTGCCCGCAGAAATTTTATTCCTTCAGCAATACGACACTGCCCGGCGGCTCATGCGCGAGGTGGTGGATTTGCCCAATCGGCACGCCGACCTGTTTGTCCGGCTTTGTCTGCAAAACAATGGCACACTTTCCAAGGCCAAACGGCAGCTGCCCGAATACACCAAGCTCACCAACAAGGAAATTACCGGACTGGAGGCAGCGGTGGCTGAGGCGTTCGCGGTGAAAGCAAAATAAATCAGCTTCTTTGAGCCGCAGAGCATTTCCAACCCATGATTGGCGACATTGCAAAAAAGTGGTTGGGCAAGCTGACGAAGCTGAACGCGGCAACGGGCAGCGGGAAGTGTCGCGGCAAAGCACCACACAAGCCGCTGCTGCTGCTCTGCCTGCTGGACATGGCCGAGGCCGGAGAACTGGCCGGTCGCACGTTCACGCGAACCGCCGGGCTGGTGCTGCGGTTCAAATCCTACGGCGCGCTGGTATCCGAACGCTGGCCGACGCGGCTGGATATGCGGATGCCTTTTTTCTACCTGCGCACGCAAGGTTTCTGGCAGGCGTTCACAATCCTCGAGGTGGCTCGCGCCTTCAGCAATCGTGATGATTTTCATCCGTGCGTTTTAGCGGACAATCGCGTTGCCGACAAGGGACATGTGCGGTGTTAAAAATCACTTCTGTGGGATGGCGTCATCACGCACGGCGCGAGGAATGGCCCCGCCCCCGTTTCCGGCGGTCAGCGTTCGCCGAGATCAGGCAACTTGCAAACACGCCATAACCGTGCCAGGGTCGTGCCATGCAAACGACCATTGAACTGGACGCCTCCAACCGGATTGTGCTTTCGCGCGAACTGCGGCGGGCGGCCGGGATTCCCCGCCGGCAACAACTCAGGGTCTCGGCGACGCCGGGACGCATCGTTTTGGAGTTGGAAGCCAACCCGGCCGGGCGCATCGTCAAACGCGGCAAACTCAAGGTCTGGACGGGAGCCGTGCCGAGCACGCCGATTGAGGAGGCGGTTGAACAATCACGCCATTACACCCGATGACCTTCTTGGATACCGGGATCCTGGTCGGGGCGGTCTTGAAGTCGCATCCCGAACACGCGGTCTGCCTCGCGGGGTTGGAAGATTCCCCGCGACCGTTCACCAATGCGCACGCGTTGGCAGAAACGTTTGCCACGCTCACCGGATTTTACAAAGTGCCGACGGAAGCCGCTGCGGAGTTGACGCTCAGTCTGCGGGACGCCATCGCGGTGGAGGCGTTGGCGTTGGCGGACTATGAAACGGCGATTCGGGAGGCCCGCAGCCGAGGGGTCATGGGCGGGGGAATTTATGATTCCCTGCACGCCACCTTTGCCCGCCGGAAGCAGGCGGTCCAGATCGTGACGCGCAACCCATCACATTTTCAGCATGTGGCACCCGACATTGAAATCCTGACTCCGTAAGTCCCCATGATCTTTGGCCCGGTCGCGCGGATGAGCCAGAAGAAATGTGGTCGGAACGGTGATCAATAAGCCACCCAAATGGGTGCCTCGCTTCCGTGCGGCCAGACCGAGATCGCCGAACGAACGAGGGCACCGCGCGGTTGGTCGACCACGGCCTGACGCCTCCGGGTGCCAAGATGGACTTCATCCAGACCGTCTCTAAATCTTGCTTTATGGGAAAATGACGTTAAAATGACTTCAATGAAAACGTTGCCGAAAATGGAGATCAGTGACGATATCGCCGCGCAAATCAACGAAGGCGTGAAAGTCTCCGATTTGTGCAAATCCGATGTGGTTCGGCAGGCGCTTCGCATCGGTCTGCCGCAGCTTGCAGCTCGCTTCCAGCCGCCTCCGTTGTGGCTGGAGGAACGGATCCGCGAGGCGTTGATCGAGCCGGCCGAAGCCACCAGCGGCAGCCAGTTTGACAAAACCATGTCAGCGATCGCCAATGGCCGCTAATAAACTACGGGTTCATCCTGCGTTCTACCGGCGCCTCCGCCATTACCGCGAGCGCATTGGCATCCAAGATGGGCGCCCTCAAGTTTCGGTCAAATTTGTTCGGGCCGCTCAGGAATTGGTCGGGCAGTTGTTGGAGAACCCTCGATGCGGGCATTTAGCTGGATTTGATGCTCCTGAGTTGGCTGATATTCTGCGTGCGTCAGTGCCCGGTTTTTCTGTATTTGCTCTCTTCTATCGCTGGGATGGCGAGACGTTGACGGTGATCACTTTGGAACATACAGCCCAGGATTTGCCGTCTCGACTGGCGAGTATGATTTCAAATCCTAGGCGGCCATCCTGAAAGCGTAAAAATCCCGTTCAAAACTTGATTTCCCAAAACCGATTTGACCATTCGGTTTTTGCTGTTTTACCGCACCCCAGTTCAATTCCGATTTCCCGAGCCACACGCTTCGCGAACATTTGACCGCAACTCCCACCAAGTATTGCCCTGAGTGAAAATGTCATGCGACAGGAACTCGGCCACATAACCGCCGTCGCTTTCCTGCGTGATACTAGTGTTGTGTTCTCGAATACAGTGGACATAACATGATATTTGTTTAAACTGGGTGCATGGCAAGACCCATACGCGGTTTGGAACTGGATTCGGATCAACGCACGGCGTTGGAAGCGTCGGTGCGGGCACCAACGACA
>CAINLR010000003.1 GCA_903850425.1 uncultured Verrucomicrobia subdivision 3 bacterium
GGTAGTGGCGCGCACCAAGGCACGCAACTCGACGGCTTGTGCCGCCGTGAGTTCAAGGTGGGGGGCGTGGCGTGACATCGTTCACCCACAATAATCCCCATTAGCAGTTGTGTCACGCTTTTAAGGGACACTACACTAGCGCTGACCACTTCTGCCTTTGCCGATGTGGTCACGAGCAACCCCAGCCTGCCGGTGCTTTCCCCGTCGGGCTACTACACGAACGGGGCCGCCCATGCCACCTATACCATGCCCGGGGTGACCATCAACCTCACCAATCTGGGATTTTTGGCCCTCAGCCCGATGGTGCCAACGCCTTCAGGTTCGGACGAACTCGAAGCCTTTAACGCGATGCTGCTTGGCGACGGCAGCGTTTTCGGTCTCGCCCACCTGACCTATGCCGGCAGCGGGAGTGGGACGATGATCACGCACAACAAGATCGGCAATACCACCGGCACTTTCAGCACGGAATTGCTTTCCCTGAACCTCTCGGGTTCGACCGCCTTTGGCCCATTGTTGATTCGCGAAAGTCCGACGCTGGCGTCCCTGGGCCAAACCAGCATCATTGCCCTCGGCGGCGGTCAGTTTCAGATCAGCAGTTTCTTCGACGTGTTCACCGAATTGTCAATTGATGGCGGGGCGACTTGGGTTCCCGATTCGAGCGGCCCCGAGCGCATCACCTTGATGGGACCGGTGCCGGAACCCTCCGCCTACGCGTTGGCGGGTCTGGCTGCGGGCTTGCTCGCACTGAAGCGCGCGCGCTGGTTCGGCAAAAAAACAGTGATCCAAGATTAGTTGCTCTCCCGGCAGGGTGAAACTAAGGGGCTTTCCGGTAAATCGGTTTGGGCACCACTTGGGCGGCGAAACGCCGGCCGCGAATCTCAATCTCGATCTTCGTATCCGCCTTGGCGAATTCCGTCGGGACATACCCCATACCAATGCCCACGTTGAGCGAGGGGCTTTGGGTGCCGCTCACGACTTGGCCAACGTTTGCACCGTTAACCCAAATGGGATAATGCGGCCGCGGTGGCGCGGATTTGTCGGTCATCTTAAACGCCACAAGTTTCTTATTCACGCCGCTCGCCTTTTGTGCCGCCAGCACGGAGCGACCAATGAATTCTCCTTTATCGAGCGCAACGAAAAAGCCTACGCCCGCCTCAATGGGCGTGGTGTTTTCATCCAGTTCGTGGCCGTAAAGCGGGTAGCAGACTTCCGTGCGCAACGTGTCGCGGGCACCGAGACCGGCGGGTTTCAAACCAAACGGCTGGCCGGCCACAATGATCTGGTCCCAGAGATGCAGGATGGATTCATCGCTGCCCAGGACTTCAAAACCATCTTCGCCCGTGTAGCCGGTGCGCGAAACCAAGACGCTCTGATTTTCAAACTTGAAGCCGCCAATTTGGTTTTTCTTCAAATCGGTCACGGCATTGACGCGCATGGCGGAAACGGAGGCGCCGGGAATCACGGCATTGATGAACTCCTTCACGCGCGGGCCTTGCACGGCGATGGCGGCATAATTGTGCGAGGCGTCGGTGAGCTTGAGTTCGCCGGGAAATTTCGCCGCCTGCGCCTGCAACCACGCGACGTCCGCAGCGATGCGCGAGGCGTTGATGATGAGAAAATAAACGCCGTCGGAAAGTTTGTAGGCGTAAAGATCGTCAATGACGCCGCCCCGTTCGTGACACATCAAGGTGTATTGACCTTCGCCGGGCGCGAGCTTACGGATGTCATTCGTGAGGACGGAGTTCAAGAACCGCTCGGCACCTGCGCCGCTCACCGTCACTTCGCCCATGTGCGAGATGTCGAAGATGCCGGCGGCATTGCGGACGGCAAGGTGTTCATCGGTGATGCTGGTGTATTGGACGGGCATTTCCCAGCCGCCGAAGTCCACGAGTTTGGCACCGAGTTGCTGGTGCGCTTCAAAGAGTGAGGTGCGTTTCAACATGATAGTGTGACGCACAGGAAACACTTTTTCCGCTGCGCATAAAAGACAAAATAATTGGCTGCGCGCCAGAACCTGTTGTTTGTCGGTTTCAGTTCCCCAGCCGCGCCAGGAATTCCTGGGCGAGCACGTCATACGCGGCCGCGCCGGAACTGTATTTGTCGTAATACATGATCGGCTTGCCAAAGCTCGGTGCCTCGGCCAGCCGCGTGCTGCGCGGAATGACGGTCTCAAATACTTTTGCGCCGAGCAGATTTCGGACTTCGCCGACGACTTCGTTGGACAGCTTGGTGCGACCGTCAAACATGGTCATCACGACGCCAAAGATCTCCAGATGCGGATTCACGTTGGCCGCCTGCAACTGGCCGAGCACACGCGTCATCATGGAAATGCCCTCCAGCGCGTAATATTCACATTGCAGCGGCACGAGCACGCCGTCGCTCGCCGTAAAAGCATTGAGCGTGAGCACGCCGAGCGATGGCGGACAGTCAATCAGGATCAGGTCAAAACGACCGCTCTCCACCACGGGCTTGAGCGCTTGGGCGACGCGGAACAAGTGATTTTCCATCCGGGAAAGTTCGACGTCGGCGGCGCACAAATCCACCTCGCTCGGCACCGCTGCGAGCCGCTCGAAATGGGTGGGCTTGATTTTGTCGAGCAGGCTGCCCTCGCCGAGCAGCACGCCATAGGCGCTGGCACCCTCGATTTTTTCCAAGCCGACGCCGCTCGTGGCATTGGCTTGCGGATCAAGATCGAAAAGTAAAACGCGCTGACCGGCCGCCGCCAGGCTGGCGGAAAGATTGACGGCGGTGGTGGTTTTCCCCACCCCGCCCTTTTGGTTGGCGACCGCGATGACTTTGGTTGGCACTCTGCAGATTAAATGAAAAACGCGGCGGCGTTTCAAGCGCACACCGCGTAAATCAAAGTAGTTTTGCGTCAATTACCCGACGTCGAGAAGCTGGCGGACTGGAACAACGGGGAACCGCTCGGCTGACCAAACAGCGTGGAGACCGGCTGGAGACTTGTGACCGGATTCGTGCTGGCGACAATGCCGCCACCGGCCCCAAGATCACTCGGCGCGACCGCCGCAAGCGACGTCACCGACGGGGAATCGGTGGTGGCGGTCAGGATATTATTCGGCATGGAATCGGGGCGTTCGGAGACAATGACCCCAATCACCAGCAACAGCACCAGGCTGGTGGCAAAACCGCCGATGACGCCGGGCTTGGCTTCAAAAAGCTGCAGGAGCCAAGCCAGCCACGGGGCTTGCACACTCAACCGTTCGCTAATTGTTTCCGCGCCCCGCCCCTCGCCCGACTGGAGGCGCGCAATAACCTGATCGGAGAAATTATTGAAGTAACCCGGCGGCGGCACCTCGTGCTGCTTGAGCTTCAAAAGCTGGCGCAAATCCTTGAAATTATTTTCGCTCTTGTTCATGCGTTTATGCTGGATTGATATATTCGGCCAAAAATCCCTGCAACTGCTGCCGGGCGTAAAACAACCGCGAACGCACCGTGCCAATGTTGCAGTCCATCATTTCGGCAATCTCGTCGTGCGACACGCCTTGCACATCATGCAAGACCACGACCATTCTGTGAGGTTCTGACAGCTTGAGCAATGCCTCGTTCAATTTTTGTTGCAGCTCCGTCAACCCAACTTCGCGCACCGGCGTTTTGTCGGAAATCAGCGCCATCAGGTCAGGATCATGCTCGGCATTGAAATCCAGATCGTTCAGGCTCATGTGCTGGCGATTCTTCCGCTGCTTTAGAAAATTAATCGTCTTGTTGACCGCGATCCGGTAAAGCCAGGTGTAGAAGGTCGAGCCGCCTTTGAAGGAAGGCAGCGCTTGAAACGCCTTGATAAACGACTCCTGCGCGAGGTCGTTGGCGTCCTCGTGATTGGCCGTCATGTGATAAATCGTCGCGTAGATGCGCTGCTGATAACGCTTCACCAGTTCGTCGTAAGCGGAAAAGTCCCCTTTGCGCGCCTGCTTCACCAGGTCAATCTCCAGCATTCCGGCGGGCGTGGTCGGATCTACGATGGGAATCGGTTCTGACATAATCATTGAACCGCCAAAGCCTTGGTTTGTTGCGCTAAAAAATCCGTCATCGCCAGCAACCCGGTGCGACCCGGCGACGCAGGCAATCGGTGCAACGCCGATCGCGCCCGTTCCAGAAATTCGTGAATGGCTTCCACGGTCGGGCCAAACGTCCGGTATTTGGCTAGCAGCGCATTGACCACCGCCAGGTTTTCCGGCTGCCATTTCTGGATCAACTCTTCCAAGTTCGCCCGCTCGGTGGCGTTGGCGCGTTCCCACGCCAGCAACAGCGGCCAGGTTAATTTGCCTTTCGCCAGGTCCGTGCCGAGCGATTTCCCCGCCTTGGCCTCGGTGCCGAACAAATCCACGCAGTCGTCATAGACCTGATAGGCAGTGCCGAACGCCGTGCCGAACGCGCGCAAGGCCGTGCGCTGTTCCGCCGTCGCCCCGCCCAAAAAACCGGCCAGATCACAGGCGAGCGTGAACAGCTCGCCGGTTTTCATTTCCATGACGCGGAAATAATCGCGCCGCGCCGCCGGAAAATTCCGCCGTTGCTGCGTTTGCAGCGTCTCGCCGGAACAGACCGTCTTCGTCGCCAGCGACACCGCGCGACAGACGTCGGTGGTCGGGAAGCTCGAAGCCAGAATCAGCGCCTGCGCAAACAGACAGTCGCCGAACAGCACCGCGATTTCATTGCCCCATTTCGCGGCGACCGTCGGGCTGCTGCGCCGGATTTCCGCCTCATCCATCACATCGTCGTGAACGAGCGTGGCCAGATGGACCATCTCGATGACGACCGCCACCTTGACGTGCGCCTCCGTGGTGTTGCCGAAACAGCCCGCCGCCAGCGCCACCAGCGTCGGGCGCAAATGCTTGCCACCGTTGTTCAACGCATGTTCGGCGTAGGGCACAATTTGGGGATCAAACCCCCGGGCCTGTTCGAGCAGTTGGTCCGTCACCGCATGAAGAAACGGTCCGACCGGTTCCATGATCTTATTCCAGGAACGGGTCGGGTCGGCATTGGCCGCAGGCTCACCGATTGAACCCGCGAGATTGGTTGCAGCAGCCAGCATTGGCTTGAATTTAATTTCCAGCGCGAGGCGAGTCAAACCTGTTATCTTTTGTTCGGTGCGAAGCAAGAATCGCTTCGCCTGCCGAAAACAAGAGTTTGGCTTGAATTTCCCGCGCCGCGTTGCATCATAGTCTGGTTGGGCTCAGACGCAAAAACATTCGCCACATGAAAAAATCTTCTCTCGCCGTGCCGGTTTCGATGACCATGGCCTTGGCGTGCCTCGTTTCGCTGAACTTGAGCTGCCGGAAGAAAGCCGAGCCGGCCGACCTCCCGACCGCCCTTCCCCCGCCCACCGAGACCAACGCCGCCAGCGCGCCGACCCCCGCCACCAACGCCGACGTGATTGCGCCCGCGCCGGCCCCGGAGCCGGCCAGCACCAACCCGCCACCGGTCGCCGCTGAGCCCGTCACGCCGCCCGCCACGCCGGAACCCGCGCCCACCGCCCCCATTGCGCCCGAGCCGGTCCACACCATCGTCGAAATGCCTACGACCGTGCCGGTGGCACCCACCAATTTTTACAGTGACGACTACTTCTCCAGAAAAACCAACGGCTGCGCGCTCGCGAAAAATGATTCCAAAACGGAGAGCGATTATTTCCTGCTCTTCCGCGCCGGTTATCAGCACGTCAACCACGGCGACAACAACGATACCTATTATTTGAGCGTCAAGTTGGGCCTCAATGGCGACCAACTCCGCGAACGCGCCGGCAAGAGCGCCTGGCTGGTGCCGGATGCTTACGCCGAATTGTCCCATCAATATCTGCCCAAGCCCGACGACAGCCCCGCGCCCGGTTCCGGCGAAGGCATTCAGTTCCGCGCCAACTTTTACTGGCCTTGGATGCACTGGACCAGCCGGATGTTTGTTCGCACCAATGGCGCGGACGAGACTTACCTGCCGCTCCGATTTACCTTGGGCCCGACCGCCAACATTGGCTTTGACCAGCTTTTTGACGGCAGCGAAGCGCGGCTCGCCCGTTACGCCGGTCTGCGCGCGACCCTGAACCACGGCTTTCTGGAATACACCGTCGGCGGCACCGATGGACTGGCCGGCGTGCGCAATCAAGTGCTCACCGAAGTGCCGTTCTACGTGAGCCGCCGGAACCACGTCCGCTACTATTTTCGCGGCCTGTGGAACACCGGCTACAACTCCACCCACGACGAACTCGAAGCCGGCCTCTTCGTAGAACTGCCGTTTGACACCCTCCTCTCGCCGAGCAAATGGGGCAGTCTCGTTCCCGGTCTGGAATAATCCCAGCCGCTGCCCCGCCGCGACGACCTGCCGCCGGGTTGCGACGGGCTGTTTTCAGGTTGCGACGCCCTTCGGTCGAGTTGCGACGGCCTCTTTTCGGGTTGCGACGGCCTGCGGACCGGGTGCGACGGGCTATTTTCGGGCGGCGCCCCCCGTTCCAAGGTCCGCGACGCCCTGCCTTCGCTCCAAAACACCGATCCGCCAGCGGCGACGTCCTGCCGACCGGCTGCGACGAGGTTTCTTGAGCTTGCGACGCCCTGCCGCCGGGTTGCGACGCCCGATTTTCGGGTTGCGACGGCCTTCCGACCGGTTGCGACGGGGTGTTTTCGGGCTGCGACGCCCTTTCGACGGTTGGCGACGGCCTTCCGTCGCTCCAGAACACCGGTCCGCCGGTTTGCGACGGGCAACCCGCCCGTCGCGCTGCGTATCCGCGCACGCTTCACCCGGCTGAAGCCGGGTGCTAATGAGAAAAATGGCCCGGCACGAAAGTGAGCTGCGCCCACGACCCGATTCCGCTCCACTTAAGGCTCGACAAGGATTTCCCGCGAACTTAGCGTCGAGACATGAAACCTGATAGGCTGCGCCGAACCGTTGATAGGCCAACCAACCGGCTGCCGATTACTAGTGTTGTGTTCTCGAATACAGTGGACATAACATGATATTTGTTTAAACTGGGTGCATGGCAAGACCCATACGCGGTTTGGAACTGGATTCGGATCAACGCACGGCGTTGGAAGCGTCGGTGCGGGCACCAACGACA
>CAINLR010000004.1 GCA_903850425.1 uncultured Verrucomicrobia subdivision 3 bacterium
CGAGAGCCTGGGATACTACAACGACCAGCTCGCGGCGTTGAAGAACAACCTGGCCGCCGCCAACAGCCGTATCACCGATGTGGACGTGGCGCAGGAAAGCACGACCTACGCGAAATACAACATCCTGGTCCAATCCGGCACCGCGATGCTGGCCCAAGCGAATTCGCTGCCGCAATCCGTCCTCAAGCTCCTCGGTTAGAATTAGCCCGCCACCGTGCACGCCCGGATGGCTCCCGCCGTCCGGGCGTTCTTCGCGAAAACAAACCCTCCCGGGAAGGCGCCAGTCCCGACCGCCCAGCCATCAACGCCGGCAGAGATTCTCCACCCGCGGCCAGAACCCCCGCCACACTCACCGGGTTCCCCAGCCCGGAAAATTCCCGCCGGCGTTGTGTTCGGCTTCAGAAGGCAAAATCAGAGAACGGTTGGAAAGGGGTGCGGTGGTGTTGAGCGCGGCGCGACCGCTCCATGCCGGAAACAAACGGCTCGGTAAAAAAGTTGTAGGCCGTATCTAAACGTCAATCTCCCATAGGGGTAATGGAGCCACTGGCGATGTCCACCGGGCAGAGGAATAAATTCGGGTTGGCCGCATACTTGAACCACAGGCGCGGGCGAGCGGGTCAATTACCTCACCATGGAGGCACAGCGCAGCCTTTCAGCCGCCGCTTTGGCGTTGGGATCGCCACTGGCGATGGCCGCCGCGAGGCTGCTCTGCAGGCCGACCATCCGGTTTCATGCCCAGTGCGCCCTCGCCAGCCACGCTGGTTTCCAACAATTCGCTCTGCCCCACGTTAATGGCCGGTGGTGTTCGAGCTCCACCAAAGCAAAGTTTTTACGTTGCCCATGCTCTGCTGGTTAAACAGCACGGTCGTTACAAAATCAACATGGCCATCCAAGGCGAGCGCGTTGCCACCGTGTTTGCTGTGTAACAGTCCGATGCCCTCAGCACCGGTAGGGTTGCTCACCGTGGTGGTCGGGAAATTAGCCCCATCATTGTATTCAAAGGCTCCGATCGGTGTGCCGTCGCTTTGAAGCGCCTTCTCATTCGGCTCCCAAATCAGATAGCACATCGGACTCCAGGCTGCATTGATCTTCATGGGAGGCACAGCACCGCTAAAATTAACCACCGAGCCATTCATCACGTAAGTGGAAAGTTTATTAACTCGTCCACCGGACGCAGTTGGTGTGGTAAAAGTCTTGCTGGCGATATCCACCGGGCAGAGGAAGCTGTTTGGGTTGCTTGCATATTTGAACCATAACCCGGTTTTGTTTGCAGAATTGGGGGCGTTCTTCCAATAGGCCACATCGTAAGGATTGGGAGCTGTGCCAGCGGGAGCACCGGGGAAACCTTCTGTGGTAAGATCGGCTGCCCTGGATGAGTAAAGCCAGCCTGCTGGCCCATCATTTCCGCCGCCGTTGCCATCCCAGTTTGGATAGGCAAGATGGTCGGTGAAATCGTCCGCATACATCCGATTGCACAGCCCCAGCTGCTTCAGGTTGTTCACACACCGGATGCTCTGCGCCTTGGCCTTGGCCCGCGCCAGCGCCGGCAGCAGCATCGCCGCCAGAATCGCAATGATGGCGATGACGACCAACAGCTCGATCAGCGTGAACGCGCGGCGTTTGGGGGAGGTTTGCGGTGCTTGAGGCTGCCCAACAAAGGCGGGTGAATTGAGTGACATAGGCTTTTCCGATAATGGCTCTGAGTTGCTTTGTGTTTAGACAGCGCGTCGGCGCGGTTTTAACACGAGTTGCAATTGGTGACGAAAAAATATTACTCCAAATCGCGCGGTTGTCCATCCCCGGAATTGGCGATGCCATTTTCAGCCCCAGCCATTCCGCCGCCCGTTGCAATCCCTGGTCGCCATCGAAATCGGCGAAGCGTTTTATTGTCCGTCTCGAATGGTTGTGGCGAGGCGACGCTGATATTCCGCCGCGCTGACTTCGCGTGGCCGGGCGTGGCAGATTTTTTCGAATCCGGGAAAATTCCAGAGGTTCGGAAACTCGCGGCATTGCTGCGGCTTGACCGGCTGCACCGCGCAATTTTCGCCGTCGAGAAAAATGCACGCGCCATCCGGCTGTTCCTTCAGCGCCAGTCCTTGCCGGTCGTGCCGCAGCCGCGTGAATTGTTGAATAAACTCATTTTCGCTGAGGCCCTTGAACGTGGCCAGCCGCGTGATTTCGGCCGCGCTCAAGCGCACCTGCCCCGGCCAGCGGCAGCAGGCCGTGCAACGTTGACATTCAAAAAAAATCGGCACGCGCGCAGATTATCAGTCCGGCAGCCATTTGTGAATCATCTCGACGCACGCGTCGTCGCAGCCCTTCTCGGCATCGGTGCCGGCGACGTTGGTGGCCGCGATCACCGCAAAATCTTTTTCCGGCGCGAGCCACATCACGATATACCACATGGTATTGGAGCCATTGTGCATCAGCGCGGTGCCGCCGGCCCAGCCGCGTTGCAAGACGACCCAGCCGCAGGCATAGTCGCCGCCGGCCGCCGGCGTGTGCAGCTTGGCCAGGGTTTCCGCCTTCAAGAGGCCATTGGTCGGCTGGCGTTGCAGATGGAACATGACAAAACGCGCCAGGTCATCCAGCGAACAATGGACCCGACCGGCCGGAGTGATGGCGGGTGGATTGTCTAATTGCAACGGGAGGGTGAGAAACAACTTGCGCGCGTGGCCCCACGGCTGGTCCACCTTATCTTTCGTGCCCGTCGGACCAAACCCGGCGGAATCCATGCGCAGCGGCTTGAACAGTCGCTGGGTGATCAAGGCTTCATAATTTGTGCCGGTCAATTTTTCCAGCATCGCGCCGACGATCGCGTAGCCTTGGTTGGAATAAATCATCTTGGTGCCCGGTGCGGCTTCCGGCGGTTGGCTCAACACCGCTGCGATGAATTCGCGACGCTGTTCGGTGGGCGTGCCGTGTTCCTCCCACGCGCGTTTCCATGCGGCCGACGGCGGCGCCCCCGGAATGCCGCCGCGATGGTGGAGCAATTGTTCGACTGTCACGGCCTCATATTGCGGGTGCATCTTGCCCTTCCACTCCGGAAATATTTCCGCGATGGTCGTGTCCCAGCGCAGTTTGTTTTCCTCGATCAAGATGGCCGCGAGCGTGGCGGTCATGGATTTCGTGCAGGAGCCGATGTGAAAAACATCGTTGGTGGTGACGGGCGTGGGATCGCCCCACTTGCGCACGCCCACGGCGTCGCGATCACAAATCTGACCATCCTTGACGACCACCACCGCGAGCGCGGGCAGGTTGTGCTTTGTGCGACTGGCTTCGAGGATTGGGGAAACGGAGTCGGAGCGCGCCATCGCCGGGGCTTTGGTCTCTTTCGCGCGAACAAACATAATCGCGCCGAGTGAGATCACTACGATTCCGATGAGGATTATTTTCGTCATAAGTTTTTTCTTGGATGTTTTTGTTTTCAACAGCGGCAGGTATTGGCGGATCGGATGGTTGGCCGGCGCAAATTTTTCAACCGCTGCCTTCACGTCAGCATGTCGTTCCAGCGGGCTCCAGTGCATGCGCGTCTTTTCGCCCGATGCTTGGATCACCCAGAGATTGCGAATGTTCAGAAACCGGAAGGGCCGGACTGCTTTTATTTCGTCCCAGAGAATCAAACTGTTCCCATTTTGCAAATGAATCCCCAACGCGCTGATGCCCACGGCCCGCTTGACGGTTTTCTGAATGAGCCAGGTGTAGATCAACCCGCCCACAAATGAGAGCAGGCCCCACAGCAGATGCGGCCAACTGAACAGGTGCCGGAGAAATGATTTGAACTCTTTGACGGCCGCGAGGTCCATGAGCGCGGGCTTGAAATAAATTCCCGAGATTTGATCATCCGCGTCGAGCGCCAGGCTCATCGTCATTTCACCGTAGCGACAAAACAGCCGATACGCCGTCCACCCGTGGTAGCCGTCGCCAGTCGGGCCTTCCAGCCGTTCGACCTTGCCGAACGCGGAAAGCCGCGAATAAAATTCCGTGGTCTCCTTTGGCGGAAACAGCTTGCTCATCTCCGGGTCGTAGAGTTTTTGCACGGCGGCGTAATCGCCGGCATTGAATAGTGCAACCACCTTCAACGCGGCAACCGAGTAGCGATTCGTTTCCGAAACACTGACGCTCAATGCCGGCGCTGCCATAGCCCGCTGATGAACCTGCCAGTCGCGATGGCTCACGGTGGAACTGAAAATCATAACGAACCAAATGCCGACAATTCCGGGGACGCCGTAAATGGCGAGCTGCCAGAAGGCGACCTTGAATTCAACCGGCTTGACCGTGTCCGCTGCCGCCAGCGAAAGAACGATTGGCCGCAGATTTGCGACGTGCGATTCCTCCGGTGGCTCGCCGGTTTCCGCCGAGCGGATCAGCGCTTCCAATTGCGCTTCGACGGGGAAAAGTTGTTTGGCCCGCGCCTGCCGGTTCAGCCAATAGATGCAGGCGTTCAGGGCAATTACGAAGATGGTGTAGCCGATGTTGCCGACCAGGCCGCCACCACTGCCCCAAGAACAGAGCAACACACCGATCGCCAATGGCAGCAAATACCACCACAGCACCGATCCCAGCATTCGCGATTGGGCGCGCACGGCGTTCAGTTCCGCCTGCAATGATTCGACCACGGTTGCTCCAGGCGGCGCCGGCGGAGTCAGTCGGCGCGTGTGAACCAGCTTCCAGGCAATAAAAATCGCACCTCCGATGACAATCAAATCGCCGAGCCGCGAAACTGCTGTGCGATACACCGTAAAATAAAAAATTCCGAAAACAATGATCACGAAAGCGCCGGCGGCCAGTTCGCGGAGATCGCGCGCGTTGAGAGTGCGACGCAACTGGCCCGTCTGCTTGTGCATGGCGGAAATCAACTGCGTCGGCGATACCTCCGATTTTCGCAGCGGCTGCTGCTGCCATAGTTTTTTCAGCTCGTCGTCGTTCATTTGGCCTCCTCCTCGGTCATCAGGCTGGAAAGTTTTTTCTTTGCGCGATGCAGCATCACGCCGACGTTATTGGCGTTGATGCCCGTGGCTTCCGCGATTTGTTCGTAGGTGAGGTCTTCCAGAAAAAGGGTGACGAGCGCTTTTTCAATCGGGTTCAGTTGGTAGATGGCGTTGTAAAGAGTTGCCATGCGGTCGTCCGGTTTTTCTACCGTGGTCTGCTGTGATTCAATCGTGCGCGTGAGTTCGGCGTGCTCGAAGTGAACGACGCGGTCAAGGCGCGACGCGCGTTTGCGAACAAATGAAATGGCGGTGTTGATGGCCACGCGATAAAGCCAGGTGTTGGCAAATTTGCTTTCTTTCAGCGCCGGCAGGCCGCGCCAGATTTGGCACAGGATTTCCTGATACAAATCGTCTTGATCCGCCGCGTTCCACGCATAGACGCGGCAGACCCGGAGAATCCGGTCGCGATTCTCGTTCACCAGTTCCAGGAACTTGTTTTCGTCTGCAGGCGTCGAATTCAATCGTGAACCTTTATTGATTAGTCGCAGCGGAAGGAAGAATTATTACCGCCGTGGAAAAAAGTTTTCCGATGGCAGTCGCGACAAGCCTTGAACGCTTCCGTTGGCATCAGGCGGCGGGCAACATGATTTCTTGCCACGCAAATGCTCTTTAAGCTCAAGGACGGAAAATTCGCAGCATCTCATTGCCGCCTTTTTGAAATTCATATGGCACCCGCACGATTTCACTTGCCCAACCCGCTTGCCCAAGCCGGGCACGCACGGCCGCAAGGTGCGGGGACGTTTGGTGAGACAAAGTCAGTAGCGGAAAAATCCGCACCTCGCGCGCCACCCGGCAAAGTTCCGTGACCGACCGAACATGGAACCCTTCCGGCAGATGCTCGGAATACAGAAAAAGCAGATGCGAACATAGCGCCAAATCGAAATGTCCATCCGCAAAAGGAAGCTCCGGCAAAGCCGCAATCTGGTAGCGACCCGCCTGGCGACCGGCTTCGTAGTCGGCCAAAAATTGCGATAAAGCCTTTCGCCGGTTGATCAACAAGCCGTCGGGATCGCGATGATAGTCCCAATTCCATTTGTGCAGGCGCGCGCGCACCTGTTCGATGATCGTGGCCGAGGTCGCTTCAAATCGCGCGGCGATTTCCGCACCGGAACAGAAATAAATCGGGTCAGCCGACACCACCGAAAAGCCAGCCCGGGTCATTTCCGCATTGAAACTCGCCGGACCGTCGCCGCAGCCGAGAATTTTCCCCTGAAGTTCGGCTTTGGTCAGGCCAAACATCAGTTCATATTCCTCCCGTGTCCGACCCCACGGGATAATTTGATTCAGCTCAACACTCATTTGAACGACAGACCTCGAACCGCACTGCGGCTCAGGCTTGCTTGATCCCGCGCTGCCACAGCTCAAAATGATACAACGCCACGACCACCAGCGAGTGACCGATCTTTTCGTCGGCGACGATTTTGGGAATTTCGGTGACGGGAATCAGTTTGGTGAGGATGTCTTCGCCGCTGTCGAATTCCACGCCGTGGCGAGGATGGCAGTTTTCAATCAGCACGGTGAATGTCCGGTTGCTCAAGATGGCCGGGTTAGAATGAATGGTGCCAAGCAAACGCGCATTCTCGCCTTCGTAACCGGTCTCCTCGCGCAACTCGCGCACGGCGGTCGCCACCGGATCAGCCTCGTGCGCGTCCATCATGCCGCCGGGAATTTCCAGTTCGACCGTGTTCGAACCATGGCGATATTGCTCCACCATTACCAGCTTCTGGTCCGGCGTGACGGCGACGACGTTGACCCAGTTGACGCTGTCGAGCACGAAGAAGTCATGTTCCTTGCCGGTGCGCGGCGAAATTTTGAAGTCCGAGCGCAGCTTAAAAATGCGATAATCACCGAGCGGCGCGGACCGGATTGTTTTCCAAGGCTGAATCATGCGGACAGAATTCAGAAGCCGTGCGCCAGAAGCCAGAAAATACTGTGGCGGCAAATTCGCCCGTGGCGGGGCTCCGTTTGGGGGCGGAACGATTCGGACGCCGGCAGCCGGCTGGGCCGGGGAGCGCCGCCAGCACTTGCTTTTTTGCGGGCTGCGCGGGCGCTGGTTCAAAGCAAACGGCGCACCCAGACTCGCCGGATGCGCCGATGGCACAGGCTTCGTCGCCGAATCACTTCGCGCTCAAGGCAAAGATCGCGTCGTTCGCGTCTTTCTGCACTTTGCCGTCAGGGTTTTGTCGGAGCGGTTCAATGGACGGGATCACGCTTTTGTCCGCGATGACCGCGAGCGTGCGGCAGGCGTCGCGCTTGACGTAGTTGTCGGCGTGCTGTAGCAACGGGAGGATTTTCGGGATGGTGCTTTGCGCTTTCAAACCGCGCAGCGCCTTGAGTCCTTCCATGATTTCTTTGGGGTCCGAGGCATCCAGCAGCGCGGCAATGCTTTTGAGATCGGCCTCGCTGACCTCGGCATGGAGCGCGCCCAGCACGCGGGCGGCTTTTTCCCGGATGTTTTGGCGCGGATCCGTCAGCAGCGTTTTTATCTTAGCCTGCGCGGGCGCGCTGGTGGGGAATTTCTTTTCCAAATCCTGCAGCGCGGCAAAAACCACTTTGGCCGTGGGCGACGCGAGGTTGGCGATCAATTGTTCCTCGGTTGGCTCCGGTTTGGCCAGCAGGGGGAGGGCGATGGCGAAAATAAATGCGCCAACGAGCAGACGTTTGCAGGTGTTTTTCATATTCTTCCTTTCTTGGTTTGATGGTTCCGACGCCTTGAAATTAGCGGAGACTTTTCCCGTTTGTCAATCGCGTTGGTGGTTCCCTGATTTTTTTGGGGGGGGAGCGCGGCTGTGTCCCGCGCCGGGCGGGATCCGCCCGCCGCGTTGACAAGTCGGCGGACACCGTTAGCATTGCTCCCTTGCTATTTTGTGGATGAAGAAAATTGCTCTTATCACCGGTGCCAGCCGGGGCATCGGACGCGCGATTGCCTTGGCGTTCGCCGCCGCTGGCCATCACACGCTCCTCAATTTCCGGAGTCGGACTGAGGAGGCGCAGGCGACGCTCGCGCTGATTCAGAAAAGCGGCGGCAGCGGCGAACTCTGCCCGTTCGATGTCGCCGATGCCGTCGCGTGCGAGCAAGCCGTCGCGCAGATTCTCAAAGCGCACCAGCGGATTGACATCCTCGTCAACAACGCCGGCGTGCGCCACGACGCGCTGTTGATTTTTATGAAGCCCGAGCAGTGGGCGCAGGTCATCGCCACGAATCTCAACAGCTTTTATTATTTGACCAGCCCGGTGGTGAAGCAGATGGCGCTGAACCGCTGGGGCCGCGTGGTGACCATCGCCTCCACTTCCGGCCAGACGGGCGTGGAAGGGCAGGCCAATTACGCAGCCGCGAAAGCCGGTGTCATCGGCGCATCCAAGGCGCTGGCCCGCGAAGTCGCCAAGCGCGGCGTCACCGTCAACGTCGTCGCGCCCGGCTTCATCGAAACGGAAATGCTCGCCGAAGCGCAGCGCGCCCAGTTTCTCCAGCAGATTCCCGCCGGACGCTTCGGCAAACCGGAGGAAGTCGCGGCGGCGGCGGCGTTCTTGTGTTCCGACGGGGCGGCTTACATCACCGGCGCGGTGCTCAATGTCAACGGCGGAGTTTATACCTGAGATGGCGGCGCACGATCCACAAACGGGTCATTGGTCCGGCAGCGGCAAATTGCGCGGCGGCCGCAGCGGCATCTGGTTTTTCATCACCGCGCTGCGGTTGCTGGGCCTGCGCGTGACCTATGCGTTGACGGTGCCGGTGGCAATTTATTTTTCCTTTGCGTCCCCGGACGTGGCGGCCACGATGGATTTTCACCGGCGCGTGTTCGGCCCGTTGCCGTGGTGGAAACGGCGCTGGCTCGTCTTCAAACATTTTCTTTCGTTCGGCTTTGCCTTGATTGACCGCACCGCCGTGCTCGCGGGCAGGACGAAGCATTTCAGTTTCACGTTTGACGGCGAAATGATCTTGCGCGAAGCCCTCACCGAAGGGCGCGGCGTGCTGGTGCTGACCGCGCACCTCGGCAACTGGGAGGCGGCGGGGCAGTTGCTGGCGCGACTCGACGTGCCCATCAACGTCACCGGCTTTGACAACGAATCCCCCGAAGTCCGCGAACTGCTCAACCAGGCTGGCCCGCAAAGATTTCGGCTCCTGCCGCTGACCGGTTCGCCGACCGATGTGATCCCACTCCTGGCCGCATTGCGTCGCGGCGAAATCGTCGCCATGCTCGGCGATCGCCCCTACGGCAGTCCGTCGGTGCGCATTCCGTTTCTCGGCGGCCTGGCGTCGTTTCCCGTCGGCGGCTATGTGATGGCCGCGCTGGCCGGGGCTCCGTTGATGCACGTCTTCAATCTGCGCGAGCCCGGCGGGCATTACCGGTTTTTCCGATTTCCGCCGCAACACCCGAAGCTGCCCGTGCGCAGCGAACGGGATGCCTATTTGCGCGCATGTGCCGCGCGGTTCGCTGGCGATCTGGAAGAAGTGCTCCGACGCGATCCGTTGCAATGGTATAATTTTTATCCGTTCTGGGAAGAAACCAAACCGCCGGTTCCGCCACCGGTTCCGCCGCGCGCGAAGACCACCTTATGTCCCTCGCGCTAGCTCAGCTCCTTCCGCATCGCGCGCCGATGCAGTGGCTCAATGCCCTGACGAGTTGCACCGAAACGACGGCGACCGCGACGGCGTGCTTTGGCGAAAATGATTTCGCGGTGGCCGACGGCAAAGTCATCGAGACGGCGCTGGTCGAATGCGTCGCTCAAACCGTCGCGGCGGCGCTGGGTCAGCGGGCGCAAGCCGGTGGCGGCAAAACCGGAATGGCCGCCAACGGCATGCTGGTGGCCGTTTCCAATTTCAAAATCCAGTCGCGCCCGTCCGCCGGAAAAACGTTGCACATCGAAGTTCGCGAAGTGCGCCGCTTGGGCCTGATGTTGCTGATTGCCGGAACGATTTCTTGTGACGGCCAAACGGTTGCGAACGGGGAACTGTCGTTGTATGCGTGAACCAATTGAGCACGGCGTTCCAGTCGTCATCGCCGGCTGCGGTGCGATCACCGCCGTGGGCCGTGGCCTTGAGCCGCTGCGCGCCGCGTTACAAAAAAACCTGAGCGGTCTGCGCCAGTCGGAAAAATTCAGTTCGCCTCGTTTTCAATCCAACATTGTCGGTGCCGCGCCAAGAAACTTCGACGAGGAGAATCCGGCCTGGCAGCTTGCCTCGGCAGCCTTGCAGCAAGCGCACGAATCATCGCCAAAGGTTTTGGAAAGTATTCCCGCCGAACGCATCGGCCTCGTGCTTTCGACCACCAAAGCCAATATCGAGGCGCTCGAACGGATTTCCGACAATCGTGCCTGTTCCGACAGCGCGCGCCGGCATTTGCAGTCCAATCTGCTCGCGGCTGATCTCGCGGCCGCGCATGGCGCGCGCGGGCCGGTGCAGACTATTTCCGTCGCTTGCGTATCCGGCCTCATTGCCATTCAGCAAGGAACCCGAATGATTCAACGGGGCGAAGCCGAGGCGGTGCTCGTCGTGGGCGTGGATTGCCTCTCGGAATTTGTCGTGGCCGGATTCACCGCGCTCAAAGCGCTCGATCCCATCGGCTGCCGGCCCTTCGATGCGAAGCGCTGCGGCCTGAGTCCGGGCGAAGCCGGGGCCGCCATCGTTTTGGTTCGCGGTGATCTGATGTCGCAACCGGCGATCGCCATTCGTGGTTTCGGCAGCAGCAACGATGCAAATCATCTCACCGGGCCATCGCGTGACGGGTCGGGACTGGCGCAGGCGATTCAAGCGGCCTTGGCCGCCGCCAAACTGGCACCGAACGAAATTGACTACGTCCACGCCCACGGGACCGCCACAAGCTACAACGACACGATGGAATCGCTGGCGCTCCACACAGTTTTTGGCGAAGCCTGTCCGCCGGTCAGCGGCTCAAAAGGAATGCTCGGTCACACGCTCGGCGCGGCGGGCGTCGTGGAGACGATCTGCTGCGTGCTGGCGATGCAGGAAAACTTTCTGCCGGGCACACCGCGATTGAGTGTCGCGGCCGAAGGCACGCCCGCCCGCCTCGTGCGCGAACCACGCACGGGCGTGAAACTAAGAAACGTGCTGAAACTCAACACCGGTTTCGGCGGCATGAACGGCGCGCTGATCTTGAGCCATGAATAAAATCTTCATTGCCGCCGCCAGCATTGTGACCGAAACCGATTTGCCTTCGGCCCGGCTTGGCCAGCGTTTTGGGCGGCTGGATTTGCAGAGTCAGTTGGCGCTACTGGCCGTCGCGTCGCTGCAGATTGACTTTGCGAAATTCCCTCCAGACCGCCTCGGTATCTGCCTCGTGGCCAGCGCCGGCTCGCTGACGACCGATCTCAATTTTTGGAACGGACGCAGTGGCGTGGGCGGGCCGAGTCCGACCTTGTTCGCCTACACGTTACCGAGCGCGGCAGTCGGCGAAATCGCCATTCACTTTGGGCTCACCGGCCCGGATTTGTGCTTCGTGGGCGACGGCACGGAACTGATTACCGAAGCTGTGGATCTGATCCGCAGCGACAAAGTGGACGGCTGCCTCTGCATTTGCGGCGAAGTCATTTCCACCGAAGTCGCGAAAATTATCTCCGGGCCGTCCGCCGCGACCGCCTGTGCGCTGTTTTTAACGCGCGCCGCTCTGTCGCCGGATTCGCGCGAGTTGCGGGAATTTGACCGTGACATCAAACCGCTCTGTGCGTTACTTTGCGCTGCAAAATCAGCGAGTTAATCACCCATGCAAATCTCAACCCACGAACTGAAATCGAAAGTCATCGAGTCGCTCAAGCTGCAGGACATCACGCCGGAACAGATTGACGACGACGCGCCCTTGTTCGGCACGGGGCTGGGGTTGGATTCCATTGACGCGCTGGAACTCGTCGTGCTGCTGGAAAAAGATTACGGCATCGTCATCAAGGACATCGAGGAAGGTCGCCCGGCGTTTCGCTCGGTGAAAACGCTCGCCGAATTCATCGCGGCCAAACGCCCGCAATAGCATCGTGGCCGACCGTTCTCCAGTCATCACCGGCCTGGGCATCGTGTCCGCCGCCGGCTTCGGCACGGAGGAAGTCTGGCGCGCGGTGGCCGCCGGCACCAGCGGACTCAAGCCGCTGACGCTTTTTCAATCGCCGCGCTACGGCCAGATTGTCACGGGCGAAATCCAGCGCGACCTGATTGCGCTCGGGGCACCAACCCACAGTTCCCGCAGCGACAAACTCGGCTGGCTCGCCGCGCGGGAGGCCATCGCGGATGCGAAGATTGATTTCCAAACTTGTGGCGATCGCGCAGGCGTTCTGCTCGGCACCTCCGTCGGCGGCTCCTACGACAGCGAACTTTTCCTCGCCACGCTAATCAAACGCGGAAAAATGCGCGCCCGCCCGACGCGGT
Organism: uncultured Verrucomicrobia subdivision 3 bacterium; assembly: GCA_903850425.1. Classification (GTDB taxonomy): domain Bacteria; phylum Verrucomicrobiota; class Verrucomicrobiia; order Limisphaerales; family UBA11358; genus UBA11358. Next base: position 12,364 of record CAINLR010000004.1, read on the forward strand.
TTCATGAATGTTCGACCACGGTGGATTTGATCGCGGATTCGTTCGGCTTGTTCGGTCCCAGCATGGCTATTGCAACGGCCTGTTCGTCGAGCGCATTGGCGATTGCGCAGGCAGCGGAAATGATCATGTCCGGTGAGGCTGACGTGATGCTAACCGGTGGTGCCGACTCGATGTCGCGCATGACCTGGGGCGGCTTTCATTCGCTGCTGCTCGTGGATGCGGCGGGCTGCCGGCCCTTTGATGTGACCCGTTCCGGTATGAGCCACGGCGAAGGCGCGGCGGTTTTGATTTTGGAATCTGAAGAATCAGCGCGCCGTCGCGGCGCAAAAATTCTCGCGCGCCTGTCCGGCTGGGGCCTGAGCTGCGATGCGTATCACGCGACCGCGCCGCATCCGCAGGGCGCGGGCGCAACGGCGGCGATGCAATCCGCGCTGCACCGCGCCGGACTCGAACCGGCGGCGATTGATTACGTCAACGCCCACGGCACCGGCACGCGCGACAACGACATTGCGGAAACGATCGCGCTGAAAACGGTTTTTCATAATCGCGTGCCGCCCTTCTCCAGCACGAAACGGGTTTTCGGTCATGCGCTGGCCGCTAGCGGCGCGATGGAGGCCGTCGTCTGTATTGAAGCATTGCGGCATCAGGAACTCCCGCCCAATCCTGGCTTCAGCAAATGCGATCCCGCCATCGGCCTCGAACCGGTCACTGAGCTTCGGCACGCGCCGCTGTCGCATGTGATGAGCAACTCCTTCGGCTTCGGCGGCAACAACGGCGTGCTCATTTTTTCCAAAGCAGCAACGTCTCCGCAAACCCGCGCGCCAAAAAAGGTTCAAGTAGCCGTCGGTGGCATCGGAGTCATTGGGCCGGGCGCCATTGTCATCAAGCAAATCACTGCGCCGCTGCCGCCGGGGCAGGGGCCGGTTCGCAGTTGCGGTCTTCTCGCGGATGCGGCCATGCTGGCACCGAATCAGCGTCGTCGTCTGAGCCGATTGCAACAGATGGCCATTATTACTGCGCGTCACAGTCACCCGCCGGATGCGGCGCAGCGCGTCGCCATCGCGATTGGCACCGGGCTCGGATGTCTCGAAGACGCTGGCGCGTTCATCGAAAATCTGGTCGCCAAGGACGAACGCGAGCCGATGCCGTCGCGCTTTCCCAATTCCGTTCATAATTCTCCGGCCGGCCAAGTGGCGATTGATCAGGCCGCGCGCGGGATGAACGCCGCGCCCACCGTCGGCGAAATCACGTTTGAATGCGCGCTCTGGCAGGGGATTTCCCAGCTTAACACTGACGAAGCTGATTGCGCACTGGTTGGCGCGGTGGATGAAACTGACAAATATCTCTTGAGCATCGGCCAGCGTTGGGGCGCGTGGAACGAAACCATCATGCCCGGCGAAGGCGCGGTCGTCGCCAGCCTGGCGGGCGCGGATCAGCTTGCGTCGCCGCTCGCCCGCGTGACGACCTTGAAACTAGGCCGCTATCACAAGCCGTTTGATGCGGAACGTGAAGCCGATTGGATTGCTTCTGTGGTTGACCTGTCCCAAGCGGACGTGCTTTTAAGCGGGGCCAAAGGTTTCCGCAAGCTTGAGCCGATGTATGCCGCTGTCGCGGCGGCGCTGATTCAACGTGCCGGAAAAAAGCTGGAACATCAGACTTACAAGCAGCTCTGCGGCGAATTTCACTCGGCCTCGGCGTTTGGCTTTTCCATCGCCGTGAAATTGGCGCAGGAAAGAAAATGCGGCGTGCTGCTCTACACCTTGTCACAGCGCGGAGCCAAAGCGTTATGCCTGGTGCAACCCTGACCCGGAACGCCGAGCGCCTTCTCGGCAATTGGATTTTCCTCTCCTCCGACTCGCCGAGCCGAGGCTCGGCGCTCCAGCCATGACGCGCTTTCACATTGTGGCGTCAATCTCAGGCATGGCCGCCGCCGCGGCATGGGCATTTCATGATTTTATTCTGCTCGGTGTGGTGGTTGCCACCTTCTTCGTCGTGATGGGTTTGGGGGTGGCGCTTCCTCAGCTTCGCTTTTTTGGAGATTTTATCTGTCGTGGCAGCAGTTCCCGCCGCTGCGTTGCGCTGACCTTTGACGACGGCCCGGACCCGCGCTCCACGCCCGCTTTGCTAGAACTACTCCGCATGGAAAAAGTCCCCGCTGCCTTCTTCTGCATTGGCAAAAAGGTTGAGTCTGATCCTGAGCTCGCGGCGCGCATCGTTCGCGAGGGCCATCTGCTGGAAAACCATTCCTACGCGCACAGCAATTTCACAAATTTCTATTCTACCGCGCGACTCCAGGCAGAATTGGTCCAGACTCAAGCGGTCGTCGAAAAAGCTTCCGGCGTCTCGCCAAAGTATTTTCGTCCGCCGGTGGGCTTGTCGAATCCCGGCACCTTCCGCGCCGCGCGCAATTTGAACCTGCAAGTCATCGGCTGGACGATTCGGAGCCTCGACACGGTCATTGCCAGCCCGGACAAGATTGTGGCGCGCGTGAAACGCGGGCTGCAACCCGGCGCGATTATTTTGCTGCACGACGGCAACATTCCTGCGGAGAAACTGTTGGCGACCGTGAAATCGCTGTTGGACACCGTGCGCGGGCTGGGTTATGAAATTGTGCGATTGGACGAACTATTGAAATGAAGACACTCATACGAATTTTAACGCTGGCGCGGGCGTTGGTTGCGGTTTCCGCCTGGGGCGAACCGCCTACCAAACCAGTCATCGATTCCCAGCCGGTGCTTTCGGATTTGCAGCACAAGATGGCGTCCGTGCGTTCGGTTTATCTGGAATTCACCCAGGAGCGCGTGTTGAAGTTATTCACCGAGCCGCTGAAAACCGAGGGCGTGATGCTGATCGAGCGGCCGGACAAAATCCGCTGGGAAACCACCGCGCCCTATCAATCCATTCTGCTCGGCGATCAAAAAACCGTGGCGCAATTTGAATTCAACGACGGCAAGTGGGAAAAATTGAAACTCGGCTTTCCCCAGCTCCTGCAGCGCGTGATGCAGCAGATGGCGTTGATGAACCAAGGCAAACTCGACGCGCTGATGACCGACTACAAAATTAGCGTGGCGACGGGCGCGCTGACGGTGCTGACGATGGTGCCGAAAGACGAAAACGTGCGCGGCATGATGTCGTCGCTGGAAGTGCATCTGTTGCCGGATTTGTCCGCGACGCGCGTCGTGGTGATGAACGAACCAAATGGGGATCTGACGCGCATCACTTTTCGGAACGAAAAGCGCGACGCGAATTTTCCGGCGAACACCTTCGATCAATCCAAACCGCTTGCGATTGCCGCCGTGCAGTCGGTCGTGAAAAATGCGCTTTAGTCTTACGCGCCAACGAATGAACTCCGGTCGCCTCTCATTAGCACCTGGCTTCAGCCAGGTGATTTCTGGAATTCGGCGGCCACAGCCGTTTCAACGGCTTTGGTCGGGCGCGACGCAAACCGTTAAAACGGTTTTGACGTCCTATGCGGCATTCCACCGGGCTGCAGCCCGGTGTTAATGAGAGGTAAGTTTATGTTTTTATCCTGTCGTATTATTTTTTTTGTGGTGCTGGCTGCGGTGCTGGCCGGTTGCGCCACGCGGCCGCCGAACCACTTTTCCCCGCCGGTCGGCATGTTTCCCGCCAACGGACTCTTGATTCAGCGCGCCCTTTTCACAGCGCGCGGCCGCCAGTTCGCCCTGAACGGCTATCTGGCGTTGAGTGAAACCGGCGGCAAACGGCTCATCGTCACGGAGACTTTCGGCAACGTGATGGCCGATGTGTTGGTCAAACCGGATGGCCGGGTTTTCGTCATCAAGTCGAGCCGGATGTTTCCCGAAAGATACATTCGCCGGCTCGTGGTTGCTGATCTGGAATGCGTGTTTGGCAGTGCGCCGGCGGCGGATTGTCCCGTGACGATGCCAGGCAAAAACCATTTCGTGATTGATCGTGGCGGATACCAATTGGATTTGCGGATCGTGGAAACCAAGTCCAGCGCACAACCCGCAGCGATGTTTGACGAGACGGCCTCCTTGAAGAAATGAACCTGCAAGATTCCATCGCCGCAGCGCGGGTCGCCGGCCCGCTGCCGCAAGCCGACGGCACCAACCGGTTTGAATTCAATTTCAGTCCCGACGATCCGACGTTCGTCGGGCATTTCCCGGGCCGCCCGATTTTGCCCGGCGTCTTTCAACTGGAAATCGTCCGGCTGGCAGCGGAGTGGATTCAACATCGTCCGCTCGCCGTGCGCGAAATTGCCAAGGCAAAGTTTCAACGACCAATCTTACCTGGCGAAATTTTGAAGCTCGATTTGAAACTGGTTGAGGCCGACGCCGTGGTTTCGGCCCGGGCGACTTTTTCCTGCGGCGGACAACCAGCCGGCGAGGCCTTCCTGAAACTGTCGTGAAGCGAATGAAGAAATGGCTCAAGCGGCTGCTGCTCGCCGCAATTGTTCTCACGCTGGCTGGCTGGCTGGCTGCCACCGTGATGGTTCGCCGCAGCATTGCGCCACCGCCACCGATGCCGGCGGACGTCTCGGTGTTGCAACTGAAGCCTGAGGTTCGCGACGGCAAAACCTGGTTGGGCAAATCCTGGACCGGCGAGCGCGAAGGCTTGCGCGTCGTCTATCTGAAAGGTTCGCCGCTCGAACTCGGTTTTGCCGACGGCAGCTTGATGCAGGAGAAAATGCACACCCTGGAAAATGAGTTCATGAAAATGATCCAGGGCTATGTGCCGCAGCATTGGCTGATGGAGCTGCTGAAAAATTACGTCATCTATCGCAACCGCCACCTGACCGATTTTGTGCCGTTGGATTATCGCCTCGAAATTTACGGCACCACGCTCGGCTGTTCGGACATCCACCCGGAAGAAGGCAATTTTTACAACCGCCTTTTCAACTACCACGCCGCGCACGATGTTTCCTACATGATGATTGACAATCCGCTCATCTCGCGTGCCGGCTGCACGGCGTTCGGCGCGTGGGGCAAGGCGACGGCCAATCAACATTTGATCACCGGCAGGAATTTCGACTGGGAAGCCGCCGAGGTTTTCAGCCGCGATCGGGTGGTGGAAATGTGCGAGCCGGATGGCGGCATTCCCTTCATCTCGCTCTCCTGGGCCGGCATGGCGGGCGTGGTTTCTGGCATGAACCGCGCAGGCGTTTCCGTCACCGTCAATGGCGCGCCATCGGCTTTGCCCAACGAAATCGGCACGCCGGTGGCGATGGTAGCCCGCGATATTTTGCAGCACGCCCACAATTTGGATGAGTCGTTGAAGATCATGCGTGCCGCCAAAGTGTTTGTGTCCACGATCTGGCTGGTTGGCAGTCGCGCCGATGGGAAGTTTATCGTGGTCGAGAAAACTCCGGCGGTGATGAACGTGCGCGAACCGGCCGGCGATTCGATTGTGTGCCCGAACCACTTTGAAACCGATGGGATCAAAGACAGCGAACGCAACACGAACTACATGGCCGAGGCCACTTCCGTCTCCCGCGACACGCGGATGAAGGAGTTGATCCAGCAATTTCACGGCACCATTTCAGCCACGCAGACCGTTGACTTTTTGCGCGACCGGAAACTGCCCGGCGGAATTTTTGCGGGCGATGGACACCGAGGTTCGCTCAACGCCTTCATCGCCACGCACGCGACGGTGATGGATCTGACGGCGGGAATTTTCTGGGCCGCGTCGCCGCCGAACCAATTGGGCAAATTCGTCGCGTTTGACGTGAATGATTTTTCGCACGAACTGCCGGAGCTGACCATCACCGCCGATGCCACCATCGCGTCCGGCGAATACGAGCGCGCCAAGCAGGCGCAGAAATTTCTAGGAGCTGGACAGCGCGCCTTGAAAATCAGGGATGCCCAAGCCGGATTGGATTTTGCCAAGAAAGCAGAAGCGTTGAACCCGGGGTTTTACCAGAATTCGATCTTGCTGGGCCGCGCGTTGCTGGCTTTGGGCCGGCGCGAGGAGGCCGTCCGCGCCTTTGAGACGGCGCGGAAGGAGCAGCCGGCGTTTCTAAAAGAGAAGATCGAACTCGAAGCCTGGTTGCGCCAGGCCAGAAGCACGAATTAGGATGGCACCCATTTTATCCATGGCACCAACGGAACAACTCCGGGTTTCGCGAAAGCTGAAGTGCGTTCAGGCATTGCTCGGTTTCTTTGCCTATCTGATTTTGGTTCTTCCTTATTTACGGCGGACGCACGGGCTGGAAAAGCTGAAGCCCTCGCAGCGTTATCTGCTCGTTTCCAATCACGTCAGCCTCCTCGACACCATTCTGCTGGGCGCGCTGCTCTGGCGTTCCGGCAATTATCCCATCCTGGTGCTCGGCGACAAAAGCGTCTGGCGCGATTCGTGGTTCCGCGATGCGCTGAGCAAGCCCATCGGCTTTTTGCTGGAACGTGGAAAGTTGAATCCCGGCCGCATCGCTGAACTGCAAAAATACGCCGGTGAAATCAAGCGATTCAACCTCATCGTTTTCCCCGAAGGCACGCGCGGCAACGGCGTGGACGTCGCGGAATGCCGGCCGGGAATTTATTACGTCGCACAGGAGTCCCGCGCACCCATTGTGCCGGTGTTCATCGAAAACATGCAGTTTGTTTCCACCAAGACGGGGAAGTTCCATCCGGTGGGCGGTCGGCGCAAAATCGAAGTTCACTTTGGTGATCCGATTCCTCTGGAAGGTTATGTGTCGAGATCGCGCGAAGAATTTACCGAGTTCGTTCGTGAGAAAATCAGCTCACTGCGACCGAGGTGCTAAGCATTACATTCGAGTCTCGGCCGCCTCCACTCACGATCTCCCACTGGGCGAAACCCGCGGCTGACAAGGCAGCGGTCAGTTCTTCGAGGGTCTGGAAATGCAGGCCTTCGCGCGTCTGGTTGTGACCGATGGCGGTCGCAAATTTTTCCCAACGATGCACGCTGCGGTGGGCGGCACCTTCGGCTTGGGCGCCGTCGCGCAGAATCAGTTTGCCGCCGGGCCGCAACGCGCGCCGCGCCTTGTCGAGAATCCGTTGCTGCTTGTCCGGGGTCCAATAATGCAGCACGTCCAGCAGCAGGATGGCGTCGCAGGCGGGATACTCAAACTCAAGGACATTTTGAAATTCGAACTTGATGCGCGGATGCTGCGGCGCAGTCCGCTCGGCGGTGCGGATTTTGTCCTCGTCATAATCCACGCCGAGGAACGTCCGCGTGTCGGTGCATTGCGCCAGCCAGTGCGTGGCAAAGCCGTAGCCGCAGCCGAGGTCGAGGATGAATCCACTGCGCGGAACGACGCGATCCAGCGGCGCGAACATCGGATCAATCTTCATTTTCCAATGCGCGAGTTGCTCCACGAACTGGCCCTGATAGCGGTAGAGCCGCTCGACTTTGCGGCGCAGCACGCGCGGCGTGTTGAGTTCGTCGAGCTGCGATTGCAGGGCGTCGCGGACGATTTTCTCGCAGTGCTGCATTAACGCGACGCTGCCAAGCGAGTAGTCAAAATTCCGGGGCGCGACACGCGGCAGCGCCCGGACGACGGCGCGATACGGCTCGAACCACCAAGTGTCGCGGGGCATGGCGGTGTTCGTGTCAGCCAAAATGACGGGGAGAATTTCCTGGCGCAATTCAATCGCCAACTCAAAGGCGCCGCGATGGAAGCGCTGGATGAAACCGTCGGGCGAGCGCGTGCCTTCGGGATAAAAATGAACGCAGGCGCGTTCGGCCAATCGTTCACGGCAGCGCTGGAGGGTCGTTGCCGGATCGTTAGGCTCGACCATGACATGGCCGAGAATCTTGCAGCCGATGCCGAGGAAAGGCGCGTCAAACACGCGTTTCTTGGCCGTCTGCCGCACGTCGCCGGGCAGGCTGACCACGAGCATCACGTCCACGGCGGACTGATGGTTGCTGATGACGATGCACGGCGGCGAAAACGTTTCCGGCGAAATATTCTTGAATTCCAGTTTTCCGAAGGGAACGGCTTTCACCACGCCGCGCGCAAACCAGCGCGTGGCACGTCTTAATTGGTCGTCGGCCTTGCGCGGTGATACAACCTTCAACAGCGGGCGCAGGGCGTAATACAAAAAAATCTGGCTGCCGCCGAGGTGCAACGCAACCCAGAGCGTGCCGAGCGGATGCCACCAGCGCGGCGCGCCGCGCGGTTGCGGGCGGAACAGCAGCAGGTCCATGCACGCCGGCGTGATGACAAGCGTGGCGATGAAGGCGCTGACCATGCCCAGCAAAACCGTGGTGCCCATCGAGAATAAAACCGGATGATGCGCGAACACGAGCACGGCAAAACCGAAGATGGTCGTGGCGGCGGAAATCAGCACCGACGCACTGGTGGCGTGGATGCGCGGCGGATGCCCGCGCCATTCGTCCAGTTTGCTCGTCGCCAGGAACACGCTGTAATCTTCGCCCATGCCGATGACGAAGATCACAAAGACGCAATTCATCACGTTGATCGGCAGACCGAGCAGCCCCATCAAACCCAGCGTCCACAGCAGTCCGAAGCCAATGGGCAGCATCGTGGCCAGGACGAGTTCCACCGAACCGAGCGCGAAGTAGGCGATGGCACCGACGAACACGACGGTCCAAAATGCGAAGTGGCCCATGCCGTTTTTGGCGAGCGCGGCGATGTGGTCGGCGAAGTTTTTTTGGTCAATGAGAATGAAGCCTGGCAGCGCGTCGCGCAGTTTGCCGGCCGCCGAACGATCGCCCAGTTTGATGAGCGTGCTGACGGCGGTGTCGTTGGTGCCGGTGGCGACGCGTTCGCTCAGTGCCTGTTCCAGCGCCGTGCCGCGAAACTGGTCGAGCGTGATCATCGCCGGTTTATCCTCAACGGATTTCCAGAACGGAGCGAAGGCGTCCGGGCGGAACCCCAGTTCGCCGCCGACTTGCTGCAAGGCCTGTCTTAATGCGGATTGCTTTTCCGGCGTCCAAAATTTTTGCCAGCGCTGGATATTGGTTGCCTGAGAACCGAGCGAGGGACACACGGCGGCGAGAGAATACACGCCGATAACATTGGGTTGCTGCGCGAGCAACTCTGCGGCGCGGTCGTTTTGGGCGAGAGCCTCGTCCGCCGTCTTTCCGCGTGCGACAACCAAGGTCATGCCGAGGGCGTCGCCCCAAGTCTGGCTGATCAACTTGTCGTCGGCGCGCGTGGATTCGGTGATGCCATTGAGTTTTGAGATGTCGCCTTCAAAGTGAAGTTTCTTCACGCCGCAGATGGCCAGGACCGTCAGTGCCAGCACACCGAGCAAGAGCAGGGGGCGCTTTTTCTTTTGCCAGGCATGAAAACTTTCCATCCAGTTGGTGAAACGCAGTTGCGGCAGTTCCTCGTTATTTTTCGGCAGCGGAATCAGCAGTGGCAACACCAGCAGCGCGAACGCGGCTGACATCATCACGCCGACCGCGCCAAAAATGCCGAGTTGCTGATAGCCGCGCATGGGCGACGTGGCCAGCACGAGGAACGCAGCGATGATGGTCAGCGCGCCGATGAAGGTGGGCAGCACGAGCCGCCCGGTGATTTTGCCGGCGGATTCGCGGTCACGCGCGGCGTTGTCGATGTGATAGACGACGTAAATGCCGTAATCCACCGTGATGCCAATCGCCATGCTCGCGAAGCCGATGGCAATGGCGGAGAGATGTTCGTCCACGATCGCGAGCACCGCGCCCGCCATGAGCGTGCCGAACAGCGAAGGCAAAAAGGTCACGCACGCCAGCCAGCGCCGCCGATACGCGGTGAAGCACAGAATGAACATTGCTGAAATGGCGAGGATCATGCAGTGCGTCGCGTCGCGGCGGATGAGCGTGGCGTTGTCGAGCGACATGCGGTGTCCGCCTGTGATGGCGACGTGAACGCCGGGGAAATTATTTTCCACGGCCTGCGCCACGCGCAGCATCTCGGCAACAAGCAAGGCGCTTTGTTTGGAATCTGCGGATGGGAATTTGGGTTCCGCCATCATGAGCACATGGCGGCCGTCACTGCTCGTCAGGCGTCCGTCATCAACGTGAGCGTCGCCAAATCCAGTTTGGAGCGGAACGATTTTGGCAATGACCAGCGCGCTCATGCCGATCGGATCGGCGGCCACGACGTCTTTCAAAACCATGCCTTCGGGCCCGGCGAGTTTGCGGCGTCGCTCGGTCAGAAAAGTGCGAATGGAATTCGGCTCCAGCTTTTTTTCCAGTGCCAGCGCATCGGCATCGGTAAAGAGATTCGGCAGCGCGCCGGTCAGAAAATTGACAATCGTTCGCTGACTGCCGAGTTCGATGTGGTAGGTGATGCGCGCAAAGGCGGCGTTCGTTGACAGTGCGACATAGACTTCATCCGCCGCGCGCTTGAGCGATTCGGGATCGTCCTTGGCCACGCCCACGTCAATATAGACGCGGTCAATCTGGTGAAACTTGCGGATGGTGTATTTGTAATCGTCAACAATCGGATCGCGTTGCGGCAGGATGCCGAGAATGTCCTCCTCCAGATCAATCCGTGACGAAATGGCGATGCAGCCAACAGCGATGAGGATTGCCGTGACGAACACCGCACGTCGGTGCACCACCAGCCACAAATAAAGTCGCGTGTAGGAATTCATTTGCGCTTCACCAGCCGCGCCACGGTGTAAGTAACGACGGTTCCCAGAGCGGCAACAACAACCGCGAGCACGACGCTGCCGACGAGCCATTGCCAGATGTATTCAAAGGCTTTTGCGCCGTGCATCGGCGGCGGCGCGAGTTTCAGCACTTCGCCCGTGAACAACCAGTGGCCGAGAATGAAAGCCGCGCCGATGATGAAGGGCGCGACTGGCGGGATGGAGATATTGCTCGCAAGCAGGGTGATCGCTTTGTTCAGGCGCAACAAATGCGCGACGGTCGCGGCTACCGCCATTTGGACGCCCCAGATTGGCACGATGCCAAAAAACAATCCCAACCCCACCGCCAGCGACAGCCGCAACGGATCGTGCGCGTGCTCGGTGAAGAATTCGCGGATCGCCTTGGCGGGCGCGACTTTTTTGCCGTAGGACCACGTTACCCGCAGCGAGCGTGGCACGAACCAGGATTGCCAGACCAGCCCGATATTCATGAAGGTGATGTGGGCGAGATCTTTCACCGGCCGGAAATGCGAGAGCCGGATCTGGTCGGGCGCGTAAGTGCATTTCACCGGCACGGCGACGATGGGCGTGCCGACCCATGAAGAGCGCACCATCAATTCCAATTCAAACGCATAACGGCTCGAACGAATCTTCAATCGTTGCGTCAAGGCCAGTGGATAGCCGCGAAAGCCGCACTGCGAATCGCCCAGCCGCACACCGGTTTCGGCGCGAAACCAAAAGGTGGAAACGGCGTTCGAGCGCCGGCGGTGGGTCGGACAACCGGCCGCAAAAAAATCGCGCACGCCCACGGCCAGTGCGTCGGGATGATTTTGGATGACGGATAAAAACTTTGGCAGATCTTCGGCGAAGTGCTGGCCGTCGGCATCCATCGTGATTGCGTGCGTGAAGCCCAGTTCCGTCGCGCGATCGAAACCGGTTTGCAGCGCCGCGCCTTTGCCGGAATTTTTCTCGAGTCGAAAAATGGTGCAGCCCGGCAGCGGCGGCAGCGGCTGCGTGGAGCCGTCATCCACGACTAACACGGGCAAATACTGCTGCGCCGCCTGCGCCACGGCGGCGACGGTGGCCGGATGATCGAAGCAGGGGATGATGACGCAAATCTTCATCGCAAATCCACGAAGGTTCTCCGCTTGCGCGCCTGCGGCGGCATTTGCAGTGCCTCGATGGTGGCGCGGGAAGCGTGGCGAATGAGTGGGGTGATTTTTGTGCGCGCCTGAATCGCCTCGCGCAACGCGGAGGCCGACGCCTTGCCGTGAAACAAGATCTCAATCGCGTCGGACAGTTCATCCTCCGCCCGCGCCACCACGGCGAAGGAATCAACGCCCTTGGTCTCCTCCAGCACGGCCTGCAGCGTCGAGGGAAACAACGAGGTGCCTTTGAATTTCAGCTTCTGGAGTTTGCGTCCGAGAATCGGGCCCAGTCGCGGCGTGGTGCGTCCGCACTTGCAGCGCGCGTGAAAGATGGCGGCGCAATCACCGGTGCGATACCGGATGAGCGGCATGGCTTCCACGCCGAAAGTGGTGGCCACGATTTCGCCAACTTCGCCGTCAGGCAACGGCTGGCCGGCATCGTCGAGAATCTCCAGATGCAACATCGCGTCATGCAGATGTCCGCCTTGGCCAGCGCTGCATTCGCAAAGTGAATTCGCCAGTTCCGTGACGCCATAGGTCGAATAGACTTTCGCACCCCAGGCTTGTTCGATCAGCCGGCCCGAGGGGTTCAACTTAAAAGTTCCGGCGCGAATGGGCTCGCCAATGCACACCGCTCTCTTGATGGAACAGTGCTTCAGATCGAATTTCGACTCGCTCGCCTTGTCGGCGATCACGCGCAAAAAAGACGGAACCGCAACGATGGCGGTGGGCTGGATGCGCTCGATCATTTCGAGCACGAGCATTGAAGAGGATGCCCCGACGCGCACCACGGCGCAGCCGAGTTCGCGCAAGCCCTGCCAGTAAGCGAGGCCCGCGATGAAGCAGCGGTCGAGCGCCACCGCAACGAGCACGGTGTCGCGGGCGGTCAGCCCGGCGCATTCAAAAGAAATTTTCTCATTCGAGGCGAGGCGTTTCACGTCTGATTCGGTAAGCATCCACAACAGCGGCTTGCCGGTGGTGCCGCTGGTGGTGACGATTTCGGCGATGCGCTGGCGCGGGACGCAGAGAAAATCCAAATTGCGTTCGGACAAAGCGGTTTTATCCACTGTCGGCAACTGTTCAAGTAGAGGCACACCTTTGATGCCGCGAAAGAAATCGCGATAAAACGGCGAAAACCGTTTCGCGTAACGAAAGGTCTCCGGCCAGAATTTTTCCAAGGCGGGCGTCATTTCTGTGAGTCTAAATACTTTGCCGCCAGAACTCCAGCCGCCGCGCCCGTGGCCAGGCAGCAGCCCATGACTCGCGCGCTGCCGATCGCATTTGCATCGGCGCTGATCGTTTTGCCGGCCATGAAAAGATTTTCGATCTTGGCTGCGCGCAGTGAACGCGCCGGAATTTCATAATGCGCACCCAGCGGCAGATAGCGGAGCCGTGCTTGGCCGGCGGCATTCCATTGTTCAATCGGCCACGCGCCGCGAGCAACGGCGTCATGAAACTTTCTTCCGCCGAGAACATCTGCGCCGGTCAGAACGTATTCACCGACGATCATCCGCCCGGCGCGGCGCGCGACAGAAAACTCCTTCAGCGGCGTCGAGCAGTTTTCAAAACCGCGAATGTTCGTGCGCAGGAATTCAATCAACGCTGGAACCTGCGCGGGCTGGCCCGTGAATTTGGCAGTCAGGGAGTTCGGTTCGAGGTTTGCTTGAAAGTTGATCGGGGGAAATCCGGCGCGGGCGAGCGGCAGCAATAGCTTGACGGCCTCGGCGGGCGTGTGGATTTCGGGCGTGACGTGGTGCAGTGGAAAAATCACGGCGGTCGCCTGCGTTGTTTCATCAGTCTCCAAACACTCCGCGCCGCCGGCTTGGGCGACTTCCGCGCTGCCGCTGCAATCAATCACCGCGCCAACGTTGAATCCGTTGACGGAAACGATGCGGTCATTTGCCACCGAGACGTTTGCCAGCGGTGCCTGCCAATGCGGTTGCAGGTTGGGCGTGGAGGAGAGTAGGTGCGCCGCCGCTTCGCGGAATTTTTCCGGACGATACGGCCGCACCCAGACCCGGCCCATTTTGATCGGAGCGCCCGTCTCCGGCCCGGCGTGTTTACTTGGTATTGCTTCTGGTTCGAGCTGGGCCGGAGGCTGGCGTTCCGTTAATGCGTTTGCAAATTCTCTTGTAAACCCGTCGTTCAGGAAATTCCCAGCCTCATCGTAAAGCCCGCAGAGCGTCGTTAGCCCGCTTAGACCACCGGTGCCGCCGGGGGCGGGGTTTTTGTCAAGCAACAGCGTCGCGCGACCTGCGCGCGCGGAGGAAACAGCGGCGGCGATGCCGGCCGCGCCGCTGCCAATAACGACGATGTCGAAGGCTCGGCTCAAGGATTCAACAAGCGGTTGCGGATGGCGGCGGCGAAGTCGGCGGCTTCGTTGTCACGCAAAACCGTTTTGGCATGAACGATGGTAACGCGAAGTTCGCCGCGAAAATAATAAAAGACCACACCAAGCCCGGGCGCAGGCGTGACGGCGGCGACGTGCGTAAAGTTTTCCACGCTCACGCCGAGAAAATTCTCCAGCTTCGGATTCACGGCGGCGGTGTCGCCAAAAAAGAGCGAGCAGATTTCGCCCTTCAATCCATGTTTCAGCACGGCCATATAAACCGGCAGCGGCAGAAAGCTGAACAGTTCGGACAGTTTGCGACCGTAGCCGATGGCGTTTTCGCGCAAGGCCTGCGCCGTTTGCGCCTTTAACGACGCGACCGTTTTTTCCATCGCGCCCAGTTGTTCCGGCAAAAACTGGAGCATCAGCATGTCAATTTGATTGCTGAACAACGGTTCAATCCTGCCTTTGGGGCGCAGGCCAACGGGCATGGGCAGGATGTAACTCTTGGTCGCGCAACCGAGTTTTTGGTGCAGCCGATGAAGTTCCAGCGCTGCGACCGCAGCGTGGAATTGCGCATCGCCCAGAATGCCGCACAGCCGAGAGCTGTTGGCGCGAATCGTTTTGGTTTCTTCGGGGGAGAACTTTTCAACGCGATATTGCAACTCGCGCGGTGCGGTCAGTTGGCGCACGCCCATTGAGCGCGGTTGCTGCTCGCAAAACTTGTCGAGCTGCGCGACGGATTTTTTCATCAATTCCAATCGCTCCGGCCATTGCTTTGGCGCGCCGGATGGTTGCGGATTGGTTTTCGGCAGAACCATATTTTCATCGCTGACGGCGGTGAGAAAATGTTCGGCGGCGGTCGCATCCATGAGCGTGTGCGCCCAGGTGAAAATCAAATCCATGCCCGCGCCCGCGTGATAAACGAGATCGAAACGCATCAGGACACCTCGTTTCACGCACAGCGGCTCGTTGAAAAGTTTTTGCCGCAAGCCTGGTTCGTCCAGAAACACTCGCACCAGGACCACCGCTTTTACCCGCGGCGGAATTTTCCATTTCGGTTTGAAGATTCCACCGACGCGCGCATTGAGCATGGGGAATTCCTTTTGCAGCGCAGCGACGCGATTTTCCAATTCCTCCGGTGAAATCCTGGCGGCGAGTTCGAGAATGATCTGGCACTGGTTGCCGGCGAAACCGCGACGGCGCAGCTCAAAATCGAAGCCGCGCATCAGTTGATCCGAACCGTTGAGCGGCACGCTATTTTTCATTCAGGACGCGGGCGACGGTCGCGGCGAGGGCGCGGATGCTGGCGAGCGCCTCGTTGGTGATTTCGCTTTCGGGAATCCATTTGCCGTAATTGGTTTCGACGTGCAGCAGCGTTTTCACGAGCGACATCGAGTCAAAGCCGGCGGCGACCAGATCCGTCTCGCCATCGAGCTGGGTTTCGGGCGCAAAAATGTCGCGTCGCAAAAAGGCGAGCAGTTCGGTTTCAATTTCGGATGATGGGATCATGTCAGGCCACAGCGGCAACGCGGCGGATTTTGCCAGTTGCCGGCGTGCGCGGCAATGCCGGAACGACATGAAAACGCGTGGGAATCTTGAACGCGGCCAGATGCTCGCGGCAAAAATGGGAAAGGTTCTCGGTGCTGGCGTTTTCGGCCGACAATACAATTTCGGCCTCGACCACCTCGCCGAGGTGCGGATGCAAACGGCCAAAGACGCGGGATTCGCGGATGGACGGATGGCGGTTGAGCACCGCTTCGATCTCCTCGGGAAACACTTTTCGCCCGGCGAGATTGATGACGGCGGTTTTGCGCGAAATCAGGAATAGGAAGCCATCCGCGTCCAGGCGGCCCAGGTCACCGGTGATGAACCAGCCGTCGCGCAGGATTTGTTTGCGGGCTTGCCACGGCGCGGCGTAGGCGTCGCAAATGCCCGGTCCGGCGACGGCGACTTCGCCAATTCCATTTTCATCTGGCGACAGGATTTCTACGCGAAAATCAGCGAGCGGTTTCCCGACGGAATTCCAGCGGCCACGCGGATCCTCCGCGTTGAAGGCGACCAGTCCGAGCTCGATGATGCCGAGCGCGGGCACGAGCGGTTTGCCGAAGCGTTTGAAAAATTCTGCCGAAACGTCCTGCGGCAGCGCGCAGGTGGTGGAGACGGCCAGGCGGACGGAATCCATTTGCGCGGCGGAATGGTCGCGGGCCAGCAGCGAGAAATGAAACGGTGCCGCATACAAAACCGTGCCGTGCCAGCGATTGACGGCTTCCAGAAACGGTTTGGCGGTGACGTGGCGGGCGAGCACCACGGTCGCGCCGGCGCTGAGATACAAGACGATGGTGATGAGGAAATGGTGCGCCATCGGCAGGCACCAGACGACCGTGTCATTCTCCGTGATTTGAAAAGCCTGGTTCGCGGCGAGGACGCGGTCGCGCACGGTTTCGTGGCAGAGGACGACGCCTTTGCGCGCATTGGTGGTGCCGGAAGTGAAACGGATGAAGGCGATGTTCAAACCGTGATTGTCCGGAGTTGTCGCCGGTTTTAGGCGCGCAAGAAACAAATCGGGCAACAGCGGTTCGCTTCCCGGCAGGGGTTTATGGCTCAAAATCGCGGCGAGTTCCATGGTCGCGGCGATTTCTGATAATTCCTCCGGCGGACACTCGGTGGGGATGGGAACCACCACGGCGTTGACATTCCACAACGCAAACGTCAGGGCAACATAGCTGACGGAATTGGGAAAACTCAAGCCCACGCGCGAGCCAGACGGGAGCTGGAGTGATTGAAGTTGTTGTGTGAAGACAACAGATTTCTCCACCAGCGCAGCGTAGGAGATTTCGGAAGCCTCCTCGACGAACGCAGTTTTTTGCGGCCAGCGGCGGGCGGAGTTTTCGAGGAGTTCGGTGAGGTTCATTCGGCGCGTCAGCGTAAGTCAGCGGCGCGCGGGGTGTCAATCCAAGCGCTGCGGAGGAAAATGGCACCAGGTTGCCAGGGTGGCAGAGCGGCTGTCGGCAAACGGTTGCCGCCGGCGCGCGGGTCGGTGAGCGGCAGTTGCTTCGCCAACGCGGAGCGTTTGCGAAGTTGGATGAGCGCCGCAAGATCACGCCGCTGCGGGCCACAGACTCGCGCGCCGCTCCAATCCACGTTTTCTGCAATTGAAGACGCGCCTGGAACAGACCAGCCCCGCTCGCCCGGTTCTTGTCAGCGATGCTGGGTTGAAACGCGAAGCCGGCGGCTATTTTGGTCGGTAATCCAGTGGGAAAAATCCATTGGGCACAAATCTCCGGCCAATAAATCTTGCCATTTGCCGCGCGTTTCTTAAATTGTCCGACCGTTTTTTCATTTATGCACTTGAATTGTTTCGCCGAAGTTTTAGCCCTGGCTACGCCGCCGGCCAATGGCCAGTCCGGCACGCAACCCAATGCGTTGATGTCCTTCCTGCCGATGATCCTGCTGGTCGTTGTGTTCTATTTCATCCTCATCCGTCCGCAGCAGCAGCGCGCCAAGCAGCAGAAAAAACTGCTCGAAGCGCTCAAGGCGGGTGACAAAGTCATTACGTCCAGCGGCATCATTGCCGTGGTCGTCACGGTCAAAGATAAATCGGTGACGCTCCGCTCCGCCGATGCCAAATTTGAAGTCACCAAGGCGTCGGTCACCGACATCCTCGACGCCAGCACCCCGACCGAATAACACCAAAAACAGTCATGAAGCAAAATAACCTGGGCCGTTTCCTCCTCGTCATCGCCATCGTTCTGTGGTCGCTCTTTGAAATCTATCCGCCGTCCTCGCGCAACCTGGTGTCGGATTTTTCCCGCCGCGCGGTGATCCCGCCCGCGACCGTGGACAAGACCGCCGCCGCGACCTTCAAGGGTATTCTCGATCAAGTCGCCGTGCTGCAAGCGACCAAGACGAACAGCGACTTCATGGCGCTGCAAGCCGCCATCGGCACGAACGACATCCAGAAATATTTTCCGTTCGTGGATGCGAAGAACCAGCTTTACCCGACCACCTTCATCTTGAACCACCTCCAGCGCGGCGCTTCCGGCAAGATCAAACTGGGCCTGGATTTGCAGGGCGGCACGTCGTTCCTCGTCAGCATGGACACCAATGTGCTGCTGTCGGCGGAAGGCACGAACAATGTGCGGTCCAGCGCGGATCTGACCAGCGCGGCGTTGTCGCAGGCGATCGAAGTGTTGCGCAAACGTATTGACCGTTTCGGCGTGGCGGAACCGGTGATTCAATCCGCCGGCGGCAACCGCATTTTGATCCAGTTGCCCGGCCTCTCGCAGTCCGACAAGGAAAGCGCCAAGCAGCAAATCCAGAAGACGGCGTATCTTGAATTCCGCATGGTCCATGACAATAGCGATCAGATCATTGGCAACAACGAGCCAATCCCCGCCAACTATCAATTGCTCAAACGCATCTCGCAGAAAGCCAATGGCAAGTCCACGGTCGAGCAGGTGATTGTCCGCAAGAAAGCGGAGAACGGTCTGGCCGGTGACATCATCAAAAATTCCATGGTCGTGCGCGGCAACATGGGCGAACCCCAGATTGATTTCGAGCTCAGCGACAGCGGTGCCAAGAAATTTGGGGAGACCACGCGCGAAAATGTCGGCCATCGCCTCGCCATTATTTTGGACGGTGAACTGTATTCCGCGCCGAACATCCAAAGCCCGATCGAAACCGGTCGCGGCCAGATCACCGGCAATTACTCGATTGAAGAAGCGATGGAACTTGCCAACGTCCTGCAGAATCCGCTGAAGGCGCCGTTGCACATTGACTATTCCAGCGACGTGGATCCGACCCTCGGCCTCGACTCCATCAAGAGCGGCATCCGCGCCTCCATCGCCGCCGTGGTGCTGGTTTCCGGCTTCATGCTGTGCTACTACCTCGTGGCGGGCATCGCGGCGAACGTTGCGCTTTTCACCAACATCATCATTTTGTTTGGCGTCATGTGCTCGGTCGGCACCACGCTGACGCTGCCCGGCATCGCGGGCATGGTGCTCACCGTCGGCATGGCGGTGGATGCAAACGTGCTGATTTACGAACGTATCCGTGAGGAACTGGACAAGGGCAAATCGCTCCGAGGCGCAATTGATGCCGGCTATGCCCGCGCCTTCGGCACGATTTTCGATTCGCACGTCACCACGCTCATCTCGTCCATTATTTTGATATTCATGGGCACGGGCACCATCAAAGGCTTCGGTGTGACCTTGACCATCGGCGTGGCTGCAAGCTTGTTCACCGCCCTGATCGTGACGCGCTTGATCTTCAACTTCATGCTCGACCGCAACCTGATCAAGTCGCTGCCGATGTTCCATCTCATCCGCAGTTCCAAGGTCAATTTCATGGGCATCGCCAAACCGCTATTCATCCTGTCGTGGACGTTTGTGGTGCTATCGCTCGGCTTCGGTTTTGTGCGCGGTGAAAAGCTGTTCGGCGTGGATTTCCGCGGTGGCGACAGCACGTTGTTTAGCTACGCGCAAAAACCGGGCGTGGACGAAATTCGTGCCGTCCTAATTGCGACGGGCGAAAAAGACTCACAGATTCAATACCAGAAAGACATCGGCAGCAGCGCGGAAACGCTGCGCGTCACGACCTCCAGCGGCTCGGAGGCGAAGATTGAAGCGGCCTTGGCGGCCAAATTCCCGGCGGCGCAATTCAAGGTCATGAGCAAGCAGCAGGTCGGTGCGATCATCGGCAAGGAAATCCAGCGCTCGGCCATCGTGGCGTCGCTCCTGTCCATGTTCGGCATCCTGGTTTACGTGGCGTTCCGCTACGAATTCTCCTTCGCCGTCGCCGCCGTCATCGCCGTGTTGCACGACGTGTTGCTGGCGATTGGCTGCTACTGCATTGCGAACTACATTTCCGGCCGCGAGTTCAACGCCACGGTGGTGGCGGCGATCCTGACCATCATCGGTTTCTCCATCAATGACAAGATCGTCATCTTTGATCGTATCCGCGAAGACTTGAAGCTCGGCCTGCGCGGCTCGTTCAACGACATCATCAACCAGGCGTTGAATCAGACCCTGAGCCGCACGATCATTACGAGCGGCACAGTCTTGCTGGCCACGGCCGCGTTGTATATCTGGGGCGGCGGCGTCATCAACGACTTCGCCTTCACCTTCCTGATCGGCATCATCACCGGCACCTACTCGTCCATCTACGTGGCCAGCTGGATCGTGCTCAAGTGGCACAAAGGCGAACGCCCCAACATCGGTGCGTCGCAGGTCACGGTGCAAAATGTCGCCGCCGAAAAGGTGGGATAAGCCTTCATGCTCGCCCTTGTCACCATTACGCCGTGGCATTGGGCGGGCTTCATCGCCTGCGTGCTGGTGTTTCTCGCCTTTGACTTGGGCGTGTTCAATCGGCAGGCGCACGTCATCGGCTTCAAAGAAGCGCTGGTCTGGACGGGTATTTGGTTTGCGATGGCCATGCTCTTTGCCTTGGTTATTGCGCCGCTGATGGTGAGCGACTGGCAACTCAAACAGACCGTTGACTTCATCACCGGCTACGTCATCGAGTTGTCGCTCTCGATGGACAACGTCTTTGTCATCGCCCTCATCTTCGCGCACTTCGCCGTGCCCAACCAGTATCAGCATCGCGTGCTGTTCTGGGGTATTCTGGGCGCGCTCGTAATGCGCGGTCTGATGATCTGGCTGGGTGTCGAGCTCATCCACCGTTTCGAATGGCTGCTCGTCGCGCTCGGCGCGTTCCTGGTTTTCTCCGGCCTCAAAATGGTGTTTACCAAGGAGAAAGAATCCGACCCGGAAAAAAAACTTGCCGTGCGGCTTACGCGGAAACTGTTCCCTGTCAGCACCGAATATGACGGCCAGAATTTTCTCACTCAAGTCAAAGGCCGCCAGGCGCTGACGCCACTGGCGCTGGTGCTGGTGTTGGTGGAAACGACCGATTTGATCTTCGCGCTGGATTCCATCCCCGCGATTTTCGCCGTGACCCGCGATGCCTTCATCGTGTTCACCTCGAATGTTTTTGCCATTCTCGGCTTGCGCTCGCTGTATTTCGTGCTCGCCGGCGCGATCCAATATTTCCGCTATTTGAAAGTCGGGCTGTCCATCGTGCTCGTCTTCATCGGCCTGAAAATGGTGATGGCCAAATACGTCCATATCCCGACCCCGCTTTCGCTCGGCATCGTGGTCTTCCTCATTGCCGGTTCGATTCTGCTTTCCGTCCGCGCCACCCACCGCGAACAGGCCTGAATCGTGGCACAGGCGTCCCGCCGGTGAGTTCCAGCAGAGTGTCAACCGCAGAAGCAACCCACAGGCGGGACGCCCGGGCCACTACGCCGCTGCGAAACGCTCGCGAAACGATATTCTGGTTTTAGCCGTGTCCATCTGTGTCCATCCGTGGTTAAATAATTCCTATGAAATTCCGCTGGTCACTGGCCACGCCGCAGCCGCTGCTCGCCGCCCAACTCGCCGGGGCGCTGAACATTTCCCCGCTGCTCGCGCAGTGTCTGCTCAATCGCGGCCTGAGTGAACCCGCCGCCATCGAACATTTTCTTTCGCCGCGCCTCAAAAACCTGGCCGATCCGTTTCTGCTCCCAAACATGCACGTCGCCGTCGAGCGCTTGCTGCGTGCGCGCGAGCAGGATGAGCCGCTCGTCATTTTCGGCGACTACGACGTGGACGGCGTCACTTCCACCACGATTCTGCTCGAAGGGTTGCGGCCGCTTGGCTGGCGGGTGGAAGCCTATCTGCCAAACCGGATGGACGAAGGCTACGGCCTGAGCCGCGACGGCGTGGAAAATTGTCTAAGAAAATTTCCGGTCAAACTGCTGCTCGCCGTGGACTGCGGTTCCACCGCCGTGGAAACCATCCAATGGCTTAACGAAACCGGCGTCGAAGTCATCGTGCTGGATCATCATCAAGTCTCCAATCCTGCGCCCGCCGCTGTGGCCTTGGTGAATCCGCAAGTTGGAGTTCAAGCTTCAGCCTGTTCAGAACAGCCTGCCGGCTGCACTTCAACTTTCACCGAGCTATGCTCCGCCGGCCTTGCCTTCAAACTCGCGCACGCGCTCGTGAAACGCGGCCGCGAAACTGGTTTGGCCGGTGCGACCGAATATGATCTCCGTCAACTGCTGGACTTGGTCGCGCTCGGCACCATCGCCGATCTCGTGCCGCTTACCGGCGAGAATCGCATCCTAGTCTCGGCTGGTTTGGAACGACTGGGCACGACGCAGCGGCCCGGCTTGGTCGCATTGAAGCAAGTGGCTGAGTCGCCGGAAAAACTGGGTGCGTTTGAAGTCGGTTTCCAACTCGCCCCGCGCCTGAACGCATCGGGCCGCTTGGAAACCGCCGAGCAATCGCTGCAATTATTGCTCGCGCCTGATTTGGCAACGGCGTTGCCGCTGGCGGAGAATCTGGACTCGTGCAATCGCGAGCGGCAGAAGATCGAGCGTGGCATTGCGCAGACGGCCATTGGCGTGGTGCGTTCGAAGTTCGATGCGCAAAAGGATTTCGTCATCGTCGAAGGCGAATTGCTCTGGCACATCGGCGTGGTCGGCATTGTGGCGTCGCGCGTGTTGTCGGAGTTTTACCGGCCCACCATCATTATCGGCGGCGAGAACGGTGAGATGCGCGGCTCGGGTCGTAGCATCGCCGGCTTCGATCTGGCGGCGGCGTTGCGCGCGTGCGACGACTTGCTGGTGAAACATGGTGGCCACGCAATGGCGGCCGGCTTGAGCATTTTGCCGGAGAAGATTGATCTGTTGCGGACGCGCTTGAATGAATTGGCCAGCCGCACTTTGAGACTGGAAGATTTGCAACCGCCATTGCGCCTTGATGCGGAAGTGGGTTTGGGCGAAATCAGTTTGGACTCGCTGGCGGAACTGGATCGCTTGAGACCGATGGGGATGGGGAATCCACTGACCCAATTTTTCGCGCGCGGCCTGGTGCAAGCGCGGCCAGCGCAGCGCATGGGTGCGGAGAAGCAGCACGTCAAGCTGTGGGTGAAAGCGGGTGCGATCACCCACGAAGTGGTCTGGTGGGGCGCGGGCGAGAAGGCGCTGCCGGAAGGGAAATTTGATCTGGCGTTCGCGCCGGCGGTGAATGAATTCAACGGCCGGCGCACGGTGCAATTGAAGTTCCTGGACTGGCGGCCTGCTTGATCAGGAGGCCACGCCAAAGTGCCGCCCGCCGAATTGATTTTTGCGCGGACGATAGGTCTTGCTGCTGTGCGTCAGCAGCCAGGTGCTCGCCAGAAAGGCGGTCAGGATCAGTCCGGCGGAGATGACGACGTGCGTGAGCAAATCAAATTGCAGATGTTGTTTCAGCAGCAGCGCGCTCACCGGTCCGCCGATGACCATCGCCATGACGAGCGCGCCGGCAAACAAATCAAAGCCGCGCCAGACCACGATCGGCACCACCGATATCGCCAAGGACATTTGCAGGAGGCTGCCGTGCCGCCACAGTTCCACCGGATTGTAGCTCAGGTTGCTGAACAGGAACGCGAACACCAGCGTGGCGAAGACCGTCACCACCAGCATGGCGGCAACCGGCGCGAAGATCAAAGTGCCGGCCACGCTCGTAGCGGGCACCGGCAGCGTCCGCAGAAAGCGAATGTGCAGCGAAGCTTTCATCGTCTGCCAGAGGATCAGCCAGAACAGCATTTGCGTGAGAAAGATCAACACTTGCAAATCAGCCTGAATCGCCATGCTGGAAAAAGTATTGGTCAGCCATTGCGTCACCCGGAACGCCCCACCTCCGATCAGCAGCATGGTCAGCCCCATCAAGACCATGCGGACAAAAATGGTTTTGAAGAGAAACCACATGCCGCCGCGTCCTTCCATGCTGCGGTCGGCCAGTTTGTTCGACCGCATCCAACGCGGCATGGACTGGTCGGAACGCGGCCGCAGTGGCGGTGATTCCAGCCGCTCACGCGCGAACGCTTCCGCGCCGAACCAACTGGCAATGGTCAGGGCACTGCCGGCCGCGACGAAACACTTCCAAGCCAGCGTGTGCGGCGGAAAAATCCGGTAAAAATAAATCATGCTGAAAGTGGTGGCCATGAACAGCAGGCTGAAAAGGAATCCCAGCAATTGCGACCGCCCGTTTTTGAAGCTGCCCAGGCTGGGTATCCGGCTGAAAAAATAGAACTGCGGCCCAAACAGCAGCGTGTTGCCCACCAAAAAATTCCTCGCAGCTTCCAATGACAACGGCTGTTTGCCGTAGTAACGTGAGGCCACCAGAACTAACCCGACGATCAGCGTCATCAGCAGCCCCGGCACGCCGACCGAAGCCCACCACCAAGCCCGGCCAATCTGCCGGTTGGAGACGGGCATGGACCTCAGCACCCGCCGCAGGTCTGTGCGCATCAAGTCCTGCGACAATTGGACCACGCCCAGATACATGGCCAGTGGAAAGCACGCGTTGGACAAATCCGGTTTCAGCGGACTCCCGAAGCCTACAATCCAGGTGCAGGCGATGGTGCTCAACACCCAGAGCCACCACCAGCGGCGGATGTGATCCAACACGATGGTTTTCATACCGCCTCCTTTTCCCGGGCCAGAGCCACGAACAAATCCTCCAGCGTCATGCGGGTGAGCGAGAGATTTTGCGCCCCGCTTTTTTGCAGCCAGTCGGCCACGCCGCGTTCCTGATCCAGCACGGCCTGCCAGCGATTTTCATTTCGTTTCACGACGATAAAGCCGTCGCGGTTGGCAAATTCGGCGTTGTTCTCCGTGAAAAATTCCGCCAGCCGAAAACGATCCACCACTTCATCCATACGGCCTTCGAGCAGCAATTGCCCGTGGCGAATCATGCCCACGTGATCGGCAAAGCGCTCAATGTCCGTGAGGTTGTGGGAAGAAATCAACACCGTGCGCTCGCCATCCTCGACAATCCGCAGCAGTTCGGCAAAGAGCTGCTGTTTGGAAA
This sequence comes from uncultured Verrucomicrobia subdivision 3 bacterium, assembly GCA_903850425.1. Classification (GTDB taxonomy): domain Bacteria; phylum Verrucomicrobiota; class Verrucomicrobiia; order Limisphaerales; family UBA11358; genus UBA11358. The sequence goes on from CAINLR010000004.1 coordinate 37,283, forward strand.
CCGCGTCGAGTCCGGTGGTGGGTTCGTCGAGCAACAGCAATTCGGGCCGATGCGCCAGCGCGAGCAGCACGCTCAATTTGGTTCGCGCGCCAAAAGACAGCCACGCAATGCGCGCGCCGGCATCCAAGTCAAACGACTTCATCAGGTCCTTACAGTAAGCGTCATCCCAGGTTGGATAAAATCCGCGCACGAAACGAATCGCGCGACCGACGCTGCCCCAGACGTCAAAGTTTAATTCCGGACTGACATAGCTGGTGCGCCGCTTGAGGGCCACGGCGTCGCGCTGGTGATCGAAACCGAGCACGCGGATTTCGCCTTCCTCGTTCCGCCCCATGCCATAGATCAAATCGAGAATGGTGGTTTTTCCCGCGCCATTGGGTCCGATCAGACCGTAGATGGCCCCGCGCGGCACGGTCAGGTCCAGCGCGCCGAGCCGGAAGGGGAAGTAAGTTTTCACCAGCCCGCGGATTTCAATGGCGTTGTCGTTCATATCATTTTCCTTTGATGATGTTAGTGGCGAGTTCGAGAATTTCCGCCGGTTTCAGTCCGGCTTCCGCCGCTTCGCGCGCGGCTTCACGAAATAATTCCTCCGCAACACTCAATTTGGCTTCGCGACTGCGATCGTGGCCTTGTGCGGCGACGAACGTGCCGAGACCCTGCCGGCGAAAGATAATGCCTTCGCGCTCCAGTTCCTCGTAGGCGCGTTTGACGGTGATCAGGCTCACGAGCAAATCCTCCGCCAGCATGCGAAACGACGGCAACGCCGCGCCGGGCTTGAGCCGGCCCTCGCTGACCTCCCGTTTGACGCGGTCCACAATCTGCTGATAGAGCGCGCCAGCGGCCGCCGGGGAAATCGGGCCGAGCAAAAAGGGTTTGCGGTCGTTGGTCATGGGCAACGACTACTGGTTATACACAATAGATACAGTAAGTCAAGCGCGGATTTTACAATGGCCGCGTCGGCGGCATTCGCCGGCTGTCCCAGTAGCGCAGATTTCCGATCTGCGCTACCCGGGCAGGCTACGCCGGTCGCGTCATTGGAGGTTTCCGCCTTAATTGCCTTGAGCGCGCTGGACCTCGCGGTCTAATCTTTTCGCATGTCCGCCAGCCCCATTCTCATTGCTAAAAATGCGACCGATATTTATTTGCTGCCGCAGATGGCCAACCGCCACGGCCTGATTGCCGGCGCGACGGGCACGGGCAAAACCATCACCCTGCAAGTGCTCGCGGAAAATTTCAGCGCGCAGGGCGTGCCGGTTTTCATGGCGGATGTGAAAGGCGATCTCGCCGGTCTCAGCCAGCCGGGCGGTCAGTCGCCGAAAGTTCAGGAGCGCGTGCGGCAGTTGCCGCTGGCTGACTTCGCGCCCGCCGGTTGCCCGGTGACGTTCTGGGATGTGTTCGGCGCGAGCGGCCATCCGGTGCGCGCCACAATTTCTGACATGGGGCCGCAGCTTTTGGCACGCCTGCTCCAGCTCAACGAAACCCAGGCGGGCGTGTTGAATCTGGTCTTCCGCATCGCCGACACCAACGGACTGCTGCTACTGGACGAAAAAGATTTGCGCGCCATGCTGCAATTCGTCGGCGAAAACGCCGGGCAGTTCACCACGGAATACGGCAACATTTCCCCCGCCAGCATTGGTGCGATCCAGCGCAACCTGCTCGCGCTCGAAGCGCAGGGCGCGGAAAAATTCTTTGCCGAACCCGCGCTGAACTTGGACGATTTGATTCAGACCGATGCCGATGGCAAGGGCTTCATCAACATTCTCTCGGCGGACAAGCTCATGCAGTCGCCGAAGATTTACGCGACGTTCCTGCTGTGGCTGCTGTCGGAATTATTCGAGCGTCTGCCGGAAGTTGGCGATGTGCCGCAGCCCAAGCTCGTATTTTTCTTCGATGAAGCGCATTTGCTGTTCAACGACATCCCGCCCGCGTTGCTGGAAAAAATCGAGCAGGTCGTGCGCCTCGTGCGCTCCAAAGGCGTCGGCGTTTATTTCGTGAGCCAGAACCCGCGCGACATTCCCGACAACATTCTCGGCCAGCTCGGCAACCGCGTGCAACATGCGTTGCGCGCTTTCACGCCGGCGGATCAGAAGGCCGTGAAGTCCGCTGCGGACACCTTTCGCGCCAATCCGAAACTCAACACCGAGGCCGTGTTGACGGAACTGGCCGTGGGCGAGGCTTTGGTTTCACTGCTGGATGGCAACGGACAGCCGGGCATTGTGCAGCGGGCGTGGATTGTTCCGCCGCGCAGCCAGATCGGGCCAATTACGACGGCGCAACGCCAGCAGATTTTGCAAAATTCCCTCGTGGCGGGCGTCTATGAAAAAGTGGTGGATCGCGAATCCGCCTACGAAAAACTGAAAGCCGCGCATGGCCCGTCCACCCCAACGATGGCGACAGCTCCCTCGGGTTCGCCGATCGCGAGCGCCCCGGCGGTGGCAGCTTCGGGTGGCGGAATCTTTGGTTCATTGTTTCAAAAAACCAGTGCGCGCGGCGACAGCATTGCGGCCACCATGGCCAAGAGCGTGGCGCGTTCCATGAGCAGCACGGTCGGTCGCGAAATCGTGCGCGGTCTGCTCGGCTCGCTGTTTGGCGGCCGCAAACGGTAATGGCACGGGCGTCCCGCCTGTGGGTTGCCACCCAGCCTATTGCCCCGAACTAAAAACTCACAGGCGGGATGCGCGTGCCACTATGAGGGGCCGCTCGCTTGCCCATATCAAACTTTCAACTTTCAACCGGCAACCTGCAACCGTTAGATTAGCGCTGTGGCAATTTTGAGTTACATCCTGATCGCGCTCGGCGCGTATCTGCTCGGCTCGATTCCGTTTGGCTATCTCGTCGCGAAGGCGAAGGGCATTGATATTCGCAACGTCGGGAGCGGCAATATCGGCGCGACGAACGCCATGCGCGTGCTCGGCAAGCCAGCGGGAATTATTGTGCTGCTAATGGATGCGTTGAAGGGGTATATCGCCGTTGCTTTTCTGGCAACATCGGGTTGCATATTGGCTTATCCAAAAATTGTCGAATCGGATTCGTTTTGTAACAACTTACATATCGTCGCGGGAATTTTTGCCGTGCTTGGGCACAATTATACCTGCTGGCTAAAGTTCAAAGGTGGCAAAGGGATCGCCACAACCGCCGGCGTTTACCTTGCACTTGCGCCGTGGCCTTTGCTAATTGCCTTGTTGATCTTTGTTTTGGCAGTGGTGCTTACACGATATGTTTCGGTTGGTTCAATCGCGTCCGCTGTTGCATTGCCTGCTGCGGTTTGGATCTGGCCGCCGCAGAATTTGTTTCTCGGTGTTGTCACCACGGCGCTCGGCGCGCTGGCGATTTACAAACACAAATCCAACATCCAACGGCTTATGGCAGGAACTGAAAACCGGCTCGGCAAAAAATTGGAGGCGACGAAATGAGAATCTGTGTATTAGGCGCGGGCGCATGGGGCGCGGCACTGGCAAAAGTTTTGCAGGAAAATGGCAACGCCGTGACGCTCTGGGACATCAACACCTCGTTGCTCGACGAGTTGAAGTCGGGGCACAGCGAAAAACTACTGCCGGGCGTCGCGCTGCCGACGGATTGGAAAACGGAACCGGATTTTGCGAAGGCCGTGGGCGGTCGGGAAGTGCTGGTGCTGGCCATCCCCTCGCAATTTTTTCGCGAAGTGGCGATGAAGCTCAAGGGTCATCCGGGCATTTTTCTCAGCGTGACCAAAGGCATCGAATTTGAAACGGGCGAGACGATGAGCCGTATTTTGCGCGAACAGGCTCCGCCCGACCGCGTGGCGGCGTTGTCCGGTCCCAGCTTTGCGCGCGAAGTGGCGCTGGGCATTCCGACGACCGTCGTGTGCGCCTGCGAGAGCGTCGGCACGGCGAAAACGGTGCAGGGAATTTTTCACCGGCCGGAATTTAGGATCTACCGCAGCACGGATATTCTCGGGGTGGAATATGGCGGCGCGCTGAAGAATGTTATCGCCGTGGCCGCCGGCGTGAGCGATGGGCTGGGCTATGGCGACAACACCAAGGCCGGCCTGGTGACGCGGGCGCTGTCGGAAATGCGCCGGCTCGGCGTCGCGTGTGGCGCGCAGCCGGAGACGTTCGCCGGCTTGAGCGGCCTGGGCGATCTGATGTTGACATGTCTTTCGAAGCAGAGCCGTAACCGTGATTTGGGCGAGCGGCTCGGTCGCGGTGAGACCATCGAGGCAATCCAGGCATCGCATCCGAAGCTGGCGGAAGGGTATCCCACGGCGCGTTCCGCACATCGGCTGGCGAAAGAAAAAAATGTCGCGACGCCAATTATTGACGAAGTTTACGCGATGCTTTACGCGGCGAAGAATCCGAAGCTGGCCGTGCGCGATTTGATTTCGCGGGCATTCAAAGCCGAAGACTGATGGCCCTGCGCAATTCGGCGTCCGGCAGGCCTTGGTAGCCTTGGTTGCGCTGCGGCCAAACATTCGGCGAAGTGGGATAGGCAGCTTGCCGATCCAGTTCCAGACCAGGACATCCGGCATGAACTCGACCGGCAAGATGCTGTCCCACTACTGTAACCGGGACCGCTCTACGGCAGAGGGAGTCGCATCACGGCCTCAATCACCGACCAGGGCAATATCCTCATTTCCGGCCGAATGGCCGATCAAAAGCGCCTCCAGGCTGGGTGTTTAACGCCGCCGCTTATCTCCACGCCCGATAGTGATTCGTAAGCCTTTTTAATCATTTATAACAGTAATGTAAATAGCCTCTGAATGAGTTTGATTCTTATCCAATACCCGCTATTTATCTGGGCGTAAATCACCCGTAGGAAACATTAAGCACGCGGCAACACGCTATTTTATGGAAATCACTACTGAAACCAAATCAGCATCCGGTTTGACCACTCTCCCATCCGACGGCTTGCGCCAGATCATGTGGCGCTTTGCCGACCGTTATGAATTGCACATGCTCGTGCAGTCGGCGCGCGCCGTGGCGCGCGGGCCGGTCGCGCGGCTCGTGGCCGCCGGCGGACGCAATTCGCACGAATGGACCGCGGAGAAGCACAGCCTGCTTCAGCACTATGATGACAGCGGCATCACCGCGGCGTCGCTGGAGCCCGAACAAGGTGGTTACATTGCCGGGCCAAAGAATCTGGCGCTGGCCCTCATGGCGTTTGAACTCGCGTGGGTGGATGCCGGGGCTGCGACCGGCAGTCTGGCGAGCAATCTCGGCCTCGCGCCGATTCACGAACGCGGCACGCCGGAGCAGCGCGAGAAATACGTCGGCAACGCGGCGCCGCTCAAGCCTGGCGAAACCCGCACGCAGGTGCGCGCCGCCTTCGCGTTGACGGAGCCGATTCCGTTTGTCGGGGTCGAGACCGGAATGCTCGCGGGCAAAGTGCGCGTGGCGGAATGGAAGGAAGGCGCAGCGCCGTGGTTGCAGGTGGAAAAGCGCGGTCGTTTCATCACCAACATGGGCTTTGCCAACGTCGTCACGGCGGCGGTGAGTTCGGATGATCCCCGGATCAAGGGCAGTTGCATGGTCATCATGGAGGAAGGCGATCCGGGCATCTGGGATCGCGGCACCCCGACGAAGAAACTCGTCCACCAACTTTCCTCGACGAACGATCCGGTGTTCAACCTGAAAGTTCCCGCCAGCCGTATCGTCGGCGGCTACACCGTCAAGGACGGTGTCATCATCCCGAATTTTTCGCATGGCGACGTGATCGAAGCGGTCTTCCGCCGCACGCGCGTGACGGTGGGTTTGATGACTTCGGCGAAACTGCTTTCCGCCGTCGAGCCGGTGATTCTGTATCAGCGCCGCCGGTTTCGCGGTGGCGAAGGCGTGCCCGGTTCGCCGCGTTACGAACTCGGCATCCAACAAAAGGAAGATGCGCTGCACCGCCTCGTTGACATTTGGGCGACCGGCGAAGCCAGCGCGTCACTGGGCTTCCACGCCGCCCGGTTGTTTGATGAACTGGATCCGCTGGAAAAAGTGAAAGACCAGTGGCTGGCTGAAAAAAATCTGACCGGCCGCGCCGCGCTCAAGGAAATGGCGAAGAAAAATGCCGAGGCGATGGAGTTGGTGGCGATCAATGCTCTGCCCGTCGGCGAACGGGATTTGAAACGCGCTGATAAATTGGAAGCCGATCCGCTGGTGCGATTTGCCGTGCTCGACTCGCAGGCCAATGTTTTCTGTCCCGCGTGCAAACTGTGGAACACCGGCTACGGCGCGAACATGATGCGCGAGGCTGTCAGCCTGATGGGCGGCTATGGCGTCACCGAGGATTGCCCCGGATTCCTCGGCCAGAAATGGATGGACGCGCAGCTCGAAGCCACTTACGAAGGCCCGGAAGCCGTGCAGCGATTACAGTTGTCGCTCACGATGACGAACGAGCTGTTCCTCGCGCAGTTCAAGCAGTGGATCGCTGAGTTGCGGCAGCTCGCGGGCAAACGTCCCGGCACCGGTGCCTGCACGCTCGCCAGTGCGATGCAGCTCTGGTCCTGGACGCTCCATCATGCCCAGACGGCCGTGGATGCCGACGGCACGAAGCTGTTCCATAAATCGCGCCAGGGCGTGACCTTTCCATTGACGGATGCGCTGTGCTGGCTGCTCGCCGCGCGGCAGTTCATCCTCGACGTGGCGGAACTGGAAACCAAAGGCGCGGAAAATCCCTCGCTCGCCGACGGCCTCGACGGCACCGTGAACTTCTTCACCGACCTCTGCCATGTGCAATGCGCCCGCGCCGCCGGCGAGGTCAGCCGCGTTTGCACCGAACTGGTTTACGGTTACCAGCGGCATCCTGCCTGGGACGAGGCAAGCTGCCACGCCTGTTATTGCGCGGCGGAATTGGAATCGCTCGAAGGCATCATCCCCGGCATGGAAGACTCCGCCCGCGCCTACTCCGACGTGGCGGAAACCGGCGAGGAACATCCGTGCAAAGCCGGCCCGTGCGTGAAGTTTTACGGGCTGGAAGGCTTTGTCCGCCTGCGCGCCAAACTGGACGGCTGCCTCACCGGCAGCCGCCTCGCCAAAGATCGCGCCGCTGAATCGCTGACGAAGGTAATGACGCGTGAGGCGCTGGATTATCCGGTTTGAGCCTCACGCCAAGACGCTAAGGCGCAAAGAAATTTCAAACCTTTGCGTCTTGGCGGCTTTGCGTGAGAAAAATATGAGCAAGTTTTCCGAAAACGAAATTGCCCGCGAAATCGTGGATGCGGCTTTCCACCTTCACAAGGCACTTGGCCCGGGTTTGCTTGAAACAGTTTATGAAGTCATTCTCGCGCGCGAGCTGGAAAAACGTGGTTTGAGTGTCGTCCGGCAACAGCCGGTGCCGATTGTTTTTGGCGACCTGAAATTCGATGAAGGCTTTCGCGCCGATCTGATTGTCGAAAACAAAGTCATCGTTGAACTGAAATCCGTCGAACAAATCGCGCCGGTCCATAAGAAGCAACTGCTGACGCTTCTCCGCCTCGCTGACAAGCGGCTCGGTCTTTTAATTAATTTTGGTTCCGTCGTCATCAAGGACGGCATTTCACGAATCGTAAACGGCCTGGAAGAATGAAGTGAAAATCTTTGCGCCTTTGCGTCTTTGCGTGAGTCAAATATGAACGAACAACCTCCATTCGAACGCCCGCGTATGGACGTGGACATCGTCTGCGTCGGCTTTGGCCCCGCCACGGCGGGATTTCTCACCACCCTGTCCAAGCAACTCACCAACGCTGACGGCACGCCCGCCGTCGAAAGCGCCGTCATGCCCGGCATGCCGCCACAGGTGCTGTGCTACGAACGCGCCGATGACATTGGCTTCGGTGTCTCCGGCGTCGTGACGAAAGCACGGGCTTTGCGCGAAAGCTTTCCCGAAATCAAAACCGCCGGCATTCCGATGGCCGCGTCCGTCGGCGAAGAAAAGGTTCTCTACCTGCTCGATCCTCACGGCGCGAGCCGCCGCTCAGCGGCACTGCGTCTCGCAGATTCATTGATTCGGGCGACGAAGTTTGCTTTGCCCGTGGAGAACCACGCATTGAACTTGCCGTGGACGCCATCGTTTTTGCACAAGCACGACGGCATGATTCTCTCGATGGGCCAGTTCATGCAATGGGTCGGCGCGCAAGTGCAAAGCACCGGCACCATCCAAATCTGGCCCGGCACGCCGGTGGCGGAAGCGTTGATTGAGAACGGCGAAGCGGCTGCGGAGCGCGGACAGCCTTGTCCGCGAGTTTCAACCGGAGACGAAGGAACACGCGGACAAGGCTGTCCGCGCTCCAAAGTTGTCGGCGTCCGCCTGCTTGATCAAGGCGTGGACAAAAAAGGCGCTCCCGCCGACGGCTTCACGCCGGGCATGGATATCCACGCCGCGCTGACAGTCGTCGCAGACGGTCCGATTGGTCCCATCGGCCGCCAACTCGACGAGATTTTTGGCTTGCCTGAGAACCACCACACCCGCGATTGGGCCGTGGGCATGAAGTTCGTCGTGGATTTGCCGGAAGACACCACGCTCAAACCCGGCACGGTGCTGCACACGTTCGGTTATCCCGAGCCGGAGATTTTTGGATTTCTCTACGTCCATCCCGACCGCGTCGCGTCGCTCGGCATTTTCGTGCCGTCGTGGTTCGACAGCCCGGCGCGCACGGCTTACCGCTATCTCCAACATTGGATGCTGCATCCGAATCTCTGGCGTTATCTCAAGGGCGGCAAGCTCCGCTCGTGGGGCGCCAAGACGCTCGGCGAATCCGGCAAGCACGGCGAACCGCATCTCACCGGCGACGGCTACGCGCGCATCGGCGAAGGCAGTGGCACCACGAACGTCCTGACCGGCTCCGGCGTGGACGAAGCCTGGGCCACCGGCACGCAACTCGCCGAGGCCGTCATCGAATTACTCAAGGCCAAAAAACCGTTCACCAAACAAAACCTCGATGAAACCTACGTAAAACGCCGTCGCTCAAGCTGGGTGGAGGCCGAAGGCCGCGTCGCCGAAAAATCCCGCGACGGTTTTCAAAAAGGCGTCGCCACCGGCATGATCGGCATGGCGCTTGCCGGTTTGACGAACGGAAAATTCTCGCTCGGCCACGCGCCCGTGCAGCCGTGGAAACGCATTCCGACGGTGGAAGATTATTTCGCCGCAAAAATTTCCCGCGCAGAAATCGCGAAGCTCCGCGACGAGTGCAAAACGAAAAATGTTTCGCTCCACGGCGCGCTGATGGACAAAGCCGGCTGGCCCGCGATTCCGTTCGACGGCCAATTGCTCGTGTCGCATCAGGACGCGCTGCTGATGGGCGGCAAGGTGCAGGCGCCGCACGGCTACGCCGACCACGTCGTTTTCCTGCATCCCGAACTCTGCGAGAAATGCGGCGCGCGGATTTGCATCGAGGCGTGCAGCGGCCAGGCGATTTATCCCGGCGAAACCGGCGTGCCGGCGTTTGACCGCGAGAAATGCGTCCACTGCGGCGCGTGCCTGTGGAACTGCTCGCAGGCGAACCCGGAAGATTCTGAGCGCATGAACATCGCCTTCCGCGCCGGCACCGGCGGATTGCACTCGGCGGAGAATTGAGATTCCGCGTTGACAGAAAAAGACTTTGAGGACAATTTGTCCCCATGCGTATCATCGCCGAAGGCACCATCCGGCAATGGGCCGGAGACCACGCCCGCGCCGCCGGGTCGTTGCGGCAATGGGTCAAGGTAGTGCGCCTCGTCCGCTGGCGTTCCTTTGTCGAGCTGCGCCGAACCTTTCCGTCAGCCGACATGGTTATTGCAAAAAGCGGACGGAAGGTGATGGTGTTTAACGTGGGCGGCAATGAGTTTCGCCTGATCTGCGCCGTTCACTTCAACACAGAGATGGTGTTCGCCCTGCGATTCCTGTCGCACGCCGAATACAGCAAAGACACTTGGAAAAATGAATTATGAAAACAGCCACTCGAACCAGCGCCAGTCCCGGATCCTTCGCCTCGTTGCCCAAGGATTACACCGGGCTTTGCCTGCGTTACGTTCCACGTCCGCTGCATGACGCCGCCGACTATGCCGCCGCCCGTCAGGCCATCGAACCCCTGCTGGGTTTTGAAGACCGGCTGAACGCGGATCAGACAGACTATCTTGAAGCGGTCAGTTCGTTTATCGAAGCCTACGACGAGACGCGAGTGAAGTGGCCCAAGGGCAATCCAGTGGCAACGCTCCAGTTTCTCCTTGAACAGCACGACCTGTCCGCCGCCGACCTTTCGCGAATCCTCGGCAGCGACCGTTCACTCGGGCCGAAACTGGTGCGGGGGGAGCGCCGCCTGACCGTGGACCACATCCGCACACTGGCCCGGCGCTTCAACATCGAACCCGGAAGCTTGCTCTGAACCACGCAACCTGAGCCGAACCGCCAGTTCCGACCGCGAGCAATGCGTCCATTGTGGCGCGTGCCTGTGGAACTGCTCGCAGGCGAACCCGGAAAATCCCGAACGCATGAACATCGCCTTCCGCGCCAGCACCGGTGGACTGCATTCGGCCGAGAATTGAACACAATGAAAAATGCACATTACGATGGACCGACCCTTCATGGCCGAGCGGATCAATTGACGGCAGTGCATTGGCAGAGTGCTTGGCAGAATTATCGGCTGGCAAGGCAGCTTGTCCAGTGCGTGTGCCATGCTACACACCTGCCGCGTATAAATCATTCACTTGCATGTTTGCGGTTCTTGGGGATCAAATATAACCAGTGTCGAATCTCGGGATCAAAATTATGAAAATCGTGCCCATTTTACTTTTGTCAGCCTGGTCAGCCACGGCTGAGGTCACCTTCAATTGCACCACCAATCACGGCACGATCACCATCAACGATTTCTTTAGCACGAACGACGTGCTGACGATTCCCAGCACGCTCCATGGAATGCCGGTGGTGAGCATCGAATATGATGAACGGGAATATTACCACTTTAGCACCATACGTCATGACGATCTGATTGAGGTCAACATTCCCGCCACAGTTACGAACATCGGTTACAACTCGTTCCTCTCGGGTTGGACATCGGAATCACGAAATCTCGTTGAAATAAAAGTGGATCCGGCCAATCCGCGCTTCAGCAGTGTGGACGGAATCTTGTTTAACCAAGACAAAACCAAGCTCTACATTTTTCCAGCAGCCAAAAAACTCCAGTCGTATGCTGTGCCCGATAGCGTAACTCTCATTGATTGGGGAGCTTTCTCTGATTGCGCCCACCTGACCAATGTTATTTTGGGAGCCAAGGTGGCCACCCTCAAAGAGGCAGCATTTGGCGGATGCAAAAACCTCACCCAGTTGCGCATACCCAAAAGCGTGACCTGTATCGAACCTGGCGCTTTGGATGATTCCCTCGCCATCGTCGTGGACGCTTTAAATCCCGCCTACTGCATCTCAGACGATGTCCTGTGGGACAAGCACCAAACCACGCTCATTCGATTACTGAGAAGTAAATCGGACAGCTATGCCGTTCCAAAGACCGTCACCAACATCGGCAACTTTGCATTTAGCAGCCGCCACAGCCTTACCAACATCGTCCTTGGCCCACAAGTCACGCAGATAGGAAATGGTGCTTTCAGAGGGTGCGACAAGCTTGTCAGCCTTACCTTGCCGGCTAAGATCGCTTTCATTGGCAATTATGCTTTTCAATCCTGCACCAGCCTGACGCAAATCAAGATACCTGACCGCGTCACGCGCATTGGGACCAATGCGTTCGCCAAATGTTATCAGTTGACCAATGTGATATTTGGCGACCAAGTCACCAACATCGAACAAGGAGCGTTCAACGATTGCAGGAAACTGACTCACGTCACATTGAGCAAGAATCTCGTGAGCATCGGTAGTTACGCGTTTCGCAATTGTGGCTTGACCAACATTTTCCTTGGCCCCCAAATCAAGCAGCTAGGGCCTGACGCATTCAGCCGATGCGACAAACTGACCAGCCTTGTCCTTCCCGACACCATCACATTCATCGAAAATTATGCGTTTCAATCCTGCACCAGCCTGACGCAAATCAAGATACCTGATCGGGTCACGCGCATTGGAGCCGGTGCGTTTTCCCGATGCTATAGCTTGACCAATGTGGACTTCGGCGAGAATGTCACTCACATTGAGGAGGCAGCATTTAGTAGTTGCCTGAACCTAACTCACGTCTCGCTGGGCAGAAATCTCGTGAGCATCGGCAGATATGCGTTCAACAAATGTGGACTGACGAACGTCTCTATCCCCAAAAGTGTGGTCAGCGTTGGCGAGTTGGCCTTTGGCTGCGATGCCATAACAAATTCGCCGGGCCCGAAGGCTGTTACCAATCTTGACAGGATTGTCTTTCCGACAAACGGCTTGCGTTAATCAGCAATAAGGATCGGAAACGGGTCACCCAGCATTAAAGTAAAGGGGTCAGTTCTTAAAGGGGTCAGTTCTTGGTATTGACAACTATTGATTACAAAGAATTCCTTTGCGCCTTTTCGCGGCCAACCTGAAATTTTATGAGCACAGCCTATCAAATTGTTGTTTGCGGCAGCATCGTTCCCGATCCGCTGCAAACACTGAAAAAACGAAAAATCCCGAACGCATGAACATCGCCTTTCGCGCCGGCACCGGCGGATTGCACTCGGCGGAGAATTGAATCAACCACGGATGGACGCGGATGAACACGGATAAAAACAAACTGTCGCGCAATGAATCCCAAAGGGATTTTCGGAACTTCGGTCGCGGCCAACCTGAGATTTTATGAGCCCAGCCTATCAAATTGTTGTTTGCGGCCGCCTCGTTCCCACTCCGCTGCAGACGCTGCAACCCGCCCGTTGATTTACGATTTACGATTGGAGATTTCGGATTTGAAGAATGCGAAAAATGAAATGAGGCTGTCCGCCGTCCTTGATCCGTGGGCGGGCCATGCGCGCGGGCGCGCAAAAAGCAATTAAGACTTTCCATTTTACCTCAATTTAATAACCTCGATAAGTTGCTCGCAGTTGTCCTCGATGACCGCTTCAAGGAAGCGGAGCCTAGACTTAGAAACTCAGAAATTATTGGTTTGCGTCAATCAACAAAAAACATGAAGTCCAACATCCAAACTCGCGCCGCCCAGCTCGCCTTTTGTGCTTTCAGCCTCGGTGCTATCGGTCTGCAAGCCCAAAACCTCCTGCTCAATGGCGATTTTAGCGCTGGCAACCAAGGCTTCGCCAGCGGTTATTCTTTTGTGGTCTCCGGCACCAGCCAGTCCCCAAACACAATTGGCATCCGGACCAGTTCGCAAGATTACAACCCGGGGTTTGTGCCATTCGCTGATCATACGACGGGCACTGGCAACATGCTACTCGTGGATGGTTCACAAAGCTCGGGCGTGACGGTTTGGAGCGAGACGGTTTCGGTCGCGCCGAACGCGCCCTATCTTTTTTCCGGCTGGGTCACCGCCGCTGACGACAGTAATTTGCCGACCCTGCGATTTTTCATCAACGGTGTTGCGGTCGGTTCGGACCTGGCCTTGTCCACCCCGGCCGGCCAATGGCAGAAATTTTTGATCACTTGGAACTCGGGCACGAACACGAGCGCGACCCTGTCAGTCGAGGATGAAAACACGGTGAGCTACGGCAACGATTTCGCTCTGGATGATCTCTCGTTTGCGTCCAGCACGGTGCCCAACCCGCCACCGTTGCTGAACCTGGCATCCGTCGGCAATCAAAGCGTGCTATTTTGGCCCTTATCCGCCACCAATTACGTTTTGCAAAGCACCACCAATCTGACCTCGCCCAATTGGACTGCGGCGAGTGATGCGGTGTTGGTGAAAGCTTATACCGTGACCAACACCACGCCGGGGCGTTTCTTTCGGCTCCAACTGCAACCCTGATGGCCATTTGATACCAACGTGAAGGGGGCAGATGGCAAAGGCACAAAGGGGTCACAAGGGGTCACAAAGGGGTCAGTTCTTGGTATTGACAACTATTGGTGGCGACGGCAATTTCCCCAGCATGGCGCGCAAGTTACGAGTGGAATATGCCGGTGCGATTTATCATGTGATGAATCGCGGGGATCGGCGTGAGGAGATTTTCAAGGATGACCCGGATCGGGAGCGGTTTTTGGTCACGCTGGGGGAGGTTTGCGTCAAGACGGGTTGGCAGATTCATGCGCTGTGCCTGATGCCCAATCATTTTCATCTGGTGGTCGAAACGCCGCAGGGGAATCTGGTGGCGGGCATGAAATGGTTGCTGGGCACTTACACGGCGCGGTTCAACCGGCGGCACAAGCTGTTCGGGCATCTGTTCAGCGGGCGTTACAAGGCGTTGATCGTGGACGGGAGCGGCACGGGGTATCTGAAGACGGTGTGTGATTATGTGCATTTGAATCCCGCGCGGGCCAGGCTGCTGACGCCGGAACATCCGTTGACGGCGTATTGCTGGAGCAGTTGGCCGGATTATTTGAAGAGTCCGGGCAAGCGTCCGGCGTGGTTGCGGGTGGACCGGTTGCTGGGGGAGTATAAGATTCCGCAGGACAGTGCGGCGGGGCGGCGGGTGTTGGCGCAGGCGTTGGAGGCGCGGCGGCAGGCGGAGGCGGGCGCGGATTACAAGCTGATCCGGCGCGGGTGGTGCCTGGGTGAAGAATCATTTCGGAACGCGTTGCTGGCGCAAATGACGGAGCGAATCGGCGCGGAGCATTACGGGACCGAGCGGTTGGAAACAACCGAGGCCAAAGCCGAGCGAATCCTGCGCGAGGAATTGAAGTCGCGGCGTTGGAAGGAAAGCGACCTGCTGAAGCGAGCCAAAGGCGACCTTGGCAAGGTGAAGATAGCCGCGCGATTGCGGGAGGAAACGCTGGTTACGGTGAAGTGGATCGCCACGCGGTTGGGAATGGGCACGGCGGGTTATGTGAACAACCGGTTGTATCGGTGGCGCAAGGGAACACTGGCATGAACGCGGACGAGTGAACAATACCAAGAACTGACCCCTTTGTTGTATCAGTTGATGAATCGTGGCGACCGGCGGGAGGAAATTTTCAAAGATGACCCGGATCGGAAACGATTTCTGGTCACACTAGGTGAGGATTTTCTCATGAGTGGCTGAGAGGTTTCATTAATTCCCAATACCCTTCCCTGGAAATCCAGCGCGGTTGGGAGTCTGCCGCGCTAACTCTTAGGATTCACCGGGCAAATACTTGGTGTTGGCTGGGTTATTTTCTTTCGTCCGCCCCCATTTTCAGCCAGAAATTTGGCGTGCGGATTTGCCTCCGTCATCATTGTGCCAACCTGAAATTGTATGAGCCCAGCCTATCAAATTGCTGTTTGCGGAGCATTGTTCCTGATCCGCTGCAAAAGCTTGAACCCGTCGCCTTCCGCGCCGGCACCGGCGGCTAGCGCTCGGCGGAGAATAATAAATGTTTGAGTGAACAATCCGATGACTGCCCCTTTCTTGATATGCAAAGCAAAGCGCAATCTTTCACCCGGCTCCTGACCTTGCTGACATGGAGTGTTTTTTTGACCGGAGCCGAGCGGTTGTCGGCTGCTCCCACCATATTTTCCTCCGTCCCAGCCAACGGCTCGACCGGGGTGTCGCCTGCCACCACATTGACGCTGAATTTCAGTGAGGCCATGAACACCACAGCCACCACGGTCATGGTGATAGCTGGCTCGCAGATGGTCACGGTCTCCCCGGCTTGGAATGCCGGCAAGACCATCCTGACCTGCACGCCCACCACCGCCTTGCCGGTTAATCAGATGATCACTTGGGTGGCAAGCGGAACGAGCGCCGCCGGTGTGGCGCTCGGTGGCACCACCTATGGCACGTTTACCACCCTGGCACCCAATACTGGCTGCGACCCGACGGCCTTGGAGCTTTCACTGACGGTTTCCAAGAACGGCATGTATTTGCAGGCTGCCACCAACGCGCCGACGCCCAATCCCAGCTCGTCGAATGTTTTTCTGGCGTGCATGTCCTTGCCCTGTCCGCGCGACGCCACCAATATCAGCCTTCAAATGCCCGGCAGCGCGGTGTCCAACCTCACGCTAGCATACCCCGGCCACCTGACGCTGACGGATATCGGTCATGCCAGTCAGCCGGGGTTTGATACCACTTATCCGGCCGGCAATTACATCTTCACCATCAAGGCCGTGAACTCCAATCAGACGGTCTCGGTCAATTTTTCGTCCAGTCTCACCGCGCCGCCGGCGCCGCACCTGAGCAATTATCTGGCGGCCCAGGCCATCAACCCGGCGCAGCCGTTTGTGCTGAGGTGGGACCCGCTGGCGGGCGGATCGGCAGCCGATGTCATCTACGTGGAGATTTATGGCGGGTATTTTAACACCCCGGCTCTGGGGAATGCCGGCTCGCTCAACAGCACGGTGACCTCGGTGACCATTCCGGCGGGGACCCTGCAAGCCAACCAAACCTACTCCGGTTGCGTCACGTTTTATCATTGTCTGCTGGTGACCAATGGCGCGACTTATCTGACGCTGACGTACCGAGCGGCCACCACGGAGTTTGGATTGCAGACTGGCACCGGCAGCACACCGCTGGTTTTGACGCCGGCGGGATGGAGCGGGGGAAGTTTTTCCTTCGACTCCACCTGCACGAACGGCCAGGCGTTGACTGCGGAATACACCACCAATCTGGCTCCGCCGCATTGGACCACGCTCTATTCCACCAACAGCCCGGCTGCGCGAGTGCGCTTTAGCGATCCCCATGCAGCCACCAACCGGCAGCTTTTTTATCGGGTGCGCACGCCGTGAGACGGATGCCTCACGGAAAGATTCGAAGAGATGAGTCAGCGCTTGATGTTGACTACTATTAATTGATCGCAACGACTCTTTTTGCGACTGTCCCGGCCAACCTGAAATTTTATGAGCACAGCCTATCAAATTGTCGTCTGCGGCAGCATCGTTCCCGATCCGCTGCAGACGTTGGAACCCATCGCGTCGCCCACCGGGCCGGCGTTGAAAAATGAAATGATGCTGCCCGCCGTCCTCGATCCGTGGGCGGGCCACGCGCTTTACGAAGCCGCCAACCTGGCGAAAAACCAGCCCGGCAGCAAAGTCTGGCTCGTCAGCCTCGGCCCGAAAGCCAAGCTCCAGCAGGTGATGATGACCGTCGCGCAAAAAGTGCCGTTCGAACTCGTCGCGCTCGACGGCTCGGCCAGCGGTTTCACCGACGCCACCGAAACAGCGGCAGCGCTCGCTGACGCCATCGCCGCCATTCCGGGCCTCGACAAATCCAGGCTGCTCGTTTTCGGCGGCTGGGAATCCGCCTCGCGCGGCGCGGGCGCGACGATGCAAATGGTCGGCGAACGCCTCGGTCTCGTGGATCAATTTCAAGGCGTGGATCAACTCACGGTGAACGCCGACGGTTCGCTGGAAATTTTGGAGCGCATCGAAGGCGGAAAGCATCAAGTCTCGAAATGCGCGGGCGCACCGGCGTTGCTCGGCTGGGCCACGGGCAATTTGCCGGAGCCGAGGAACAATCCGCAGGTCGGCATGGTCAACATGCGCACGGTGATGCCAGCATTGCAAAAGGCCAAGCCGACGAAGCTGGCCGGTGAAGGTTTGAGTTTCGCCAGCGTGGCGCTACCGAAACAACTGCGCGAAACGCAAATCGTGAAGGACAAATCGCCGGACGACATCGCGAAGGAAATTGTCGAGTGGATCAAGAAGTAGAAAACACGAAATACACGAACCACACGAAAAATTATTTTATGGAAACGATTCTTGTTCTGGCTCACACGGAAACTGACGGTTCGCTCGCCAAGCCGGTGCGCGAGGCGTTGCACGCGGCGGCGGCGCTGCACAAATCACTCGCTGGTTCCAAGCTCCTCGTGGGTTTGATTGGCGAAGATGTTCAGGCGGCAGCGAACTCCATCGCGGCCAGTCCGGCGACTAAATATTTTGGCGTGACCGGCGCGGATTTCAGCGTGTCGCGCTACGCCACGGATGCGGCGGCGGCGGAAGCCATTTTCAAGGCGGCGCAGGCCACGGTGGTGGTCGCTCCGGCGACTTCGCGTTGGGCGCGTGTTTTGCCCGGCGTCGCGCAACGGCTCGGCGGACGCGCGGACACGCACGTCACCGGCGTGGCGGTGGCGGACGGAAAAATTTCCGTCAACCGCTGGTATTACCGGCAGCGCATGGAAGGTGTGCTGACGCGGACGCAGCGGCCGTGGATTATCGGGGTTGATCCGGGCAGCCACACACCATGCGAATGTGGCGCGGGGGCGGCGAGCGTGGAAATGGTCCCGGTCAATCTTACGGAGGCCAACAAACGCACGACGGTGGTTGGCATTCGTGAGCCAAAGGCCGATGCGCAAACCATCCGGCCGGACGCGGAATTGTTGTTCGTCACCGGCGCGGGCTGGACGAAGAAACAGGCCGACGGCCAGACCCACGTTCCCGAAGCGGAGAAGCTGATTCTTGGTTTCCTGAAACAAGCGCGCGCCTCGCTGGGCAGCAGCAAATCGCTGGTGGATTTGGGCGGCGAAGGGCAGGCGGTGTTGCCGTTTCTGTCGCATTTGAATCAAATTGGCCAGACGGGCGCGACCCCGCGGCACGCGAAAGGATTGAGCACCTGTTGTCACGGCGAAGAGCCGCACACGGTCGGCTGGCGTTTCATCGGCGAGCGCCGAGCGATCAGCCTCGACCCGAACTGCGGCTGGGCGCGCGGCAAGGCCGACGTGCTCTATGTCGCCGACGCGTTTGCGGTGGTGGCCAAAGTGAACGAGCTGCTGGCGGCTGGCTGAGTTGATCAAGCGGGCGGCGGCGCTAAAGGCGATGATTTCCCGGTGATTTAAGCTTGCGTCGAAGTGGGAACGGGAGGAGCTTCTGCTCATCGCCATGCCTCGAATATTTGACATTGTGTTGGGATCGGTCGGACTGATCGTCACCATCGGCCTGGTGGCCTTTGGATTTTTTTGGATGATCAAACGGAGCTACGACCCAGGGAAGATGATCTTCAAATGTGGTTTTACCATTCCCTTTGTCGGCGGCTGCATTTTTCTCGCCTACAAAATGGGGCCGTTTGGGCCGTTTCTCATCGTCTTCATGGCGGTGGTGCTCTCTTATATGTGGACGCCGCACCTCAGCGAACTGGTGGCCGGGCCGCTGGCGAATCTGTTTGATGGCGGCAGCGAGGAGCCGGATAAGAAACCGTATTATTCGATTGCGATGGGCAAACAAAAGCGCGGCAAATATCTGGAGGCCATCGTGGATATCCGCGCGCAGCTCGCCAAATTTCCGAATGATTATGAAGGCATGATGCTGCTCGCGCATATCCAGGCCGAGAACCTGAAGGACTTGCCCGGCGCGGAAATCACTTGCAACCACTTTTGCGACCGGCCCGACGCCCCGCCGAAACAGGTCGCCGCCGCCTGCACGCAACTGGCCGACTGGTATCTGAAAATCGGCGTGGACGTGGAGGCGGCGGGGGCAGTGTTGCAACGAGTGGTGGACCGTTATCCGGACACCGAGATTGCCCTGGCGGCGGAGCAGCGCCTCGCGCATCTCGGCGGCGTGCAGAAAATCTTGTTAGAATCGCACGACCGCCAGCCCATGGTGCTGCCGGAAGGCGTGCATAATATCGGGCTGCTGGACTCGACGAAATTTTTGCGGCCGAAGGAGCTTGAGCCGGGCCAACTGGCGGCGGCGCACGTCAAACATCTGGAAGAGCATCCGCATGATTCGGAGGTGCGCGAGAAACTGGCGACGCTTTATGCGCGGGATTTCAAGCGGCTGGACCTGGCGACCATGGAAATGGCGCAGTTGATCAACGAGCCAAGGCATTCTCCGAAGCAGGTGGCGACCTGGCTGAATCTGCTGGCGAACTTCCAGATCGATTTGGGTGCCGACGTGGCGACCGTGCGCGAGACGCTGGAGCAAATTGTGGAACGCTTTCCGGGGTTGCCGCTGGCCGAGATCACGCAACGCCGCCTGAATTTGCTCAACCTGGAGTTCAAGGGCAAAGAAAAAACGCCGGACGTGAAGCTCGGCGTTTATGAACAGAATGTCGGGTTGAAATACGGCTCACCGCGCCGCTAATTGCAGCGCAATTTCCTTTTCGATTTCGTGGACCAGGTCCAGATCGCTCACGCCCCATTTGGTGCGCGCCTGCACATCCACCTGCGTGGTCTTCGGGTCCACCGCTTCCACCCGGACCCAGACATTGCGGTCATTCACGCGGCCCTGCAGCGAGCGGACGTTGTTGGTGGTGTCGTGCGGAATGTATTCCTTGATCATCACGCCATTGTTCTGGATGACGGCGACGGAAGCGGCATAAACCTGATCCATCGTCCGCGCGTAACGGCCGGCCACCGAGTCCTTGCTCCAAGTCGTGGCGAAAGAGTGAGTGTCGCTCACGGTGTTGACACAGCCGATGGTCACGAGGCCCAGGGCGAGGGACAGGGCAAAAATTGATTTTTTCATATCGCCGACAATGTCACCGCGAAAAGCCGTGCGCGTCAAGCACGTTTCCTGTTTCCCCGGTTTGGGAAAAGCGGCGAATTTTGGGTGCCGGCTGCCGCCGGGCGGAGGGGCGCGGTATCAATTGCTAACCGGCTTGGCTGCCGCCTGCAATCGGCGCTGCGGCCAAAAGGGCTTCCGAAAGGCGTCGGTGAAATCATAGCCGGTCTGGAAATCGTCGCGCGTGTCTTTCTCCGTTTTGGCCAGCAGGCCGATTTCCACCATGTTGAAAACGATGTCGCCGAAATCCTTGCTGGTGTGGATGCCCCACTCTTCAAGCACGGTCATCGTCATCGGGCCGAATTGCGTCAGCGAATATTGCCGGATGCCGTCCAGCAGTTCCTGGCCGGTGACGTGGCGGACGGTGCCGCGATTTTCCTTGCTGATGAACTTCTGGGTGAAGTCCAGCGCCTCGCGGACAAACGTGTAGGCATCGCGTTGGAAACGCGCATCGGTGGCGAGGATGTTCTCCACGGCTGCTTCGAAATTGACTTCTTGCATATCAGGGTCGGGCGGACTGGGTCGTGGTTGCGGCTGGATGAGCGGCGCGATAAGTTTTCACGCACCACCCCGTCAGCAGCAAACCCACGATGACACAAAGAACCAATTGTTCCTGTTTTGTCAGCCCATTCATGCGAGTAATCTAACGAAAAACCAGCCAACGGCAACCATTGCGTTGACGGGTGCCGGGACGGGTTCAAAAGGAGACGATTTTACGGGGAGTAATTCCCGGGGTTTTCGGACCAGAGGGTGGCCGGTGATGTTGGGGGTGAGGAACGGCCCAGAACGGTCTGCGCGGATGGTGGGGATGGAGGATTGTCTGGTGGGCGCGATGTGCCAGGTCCGGCCCAAGCAGTCAATTAGTTGGCGGCGTTGCCCCAGCATTTCAAATGGAGCGGCATCCGCAGCGTCCATCGCCCCTTGATTGAACTGCATGAGGAAAACCGTTTGGCGCGGCGTTTGGCGATTTGCTTTTTTATCACCGCAAGTCAAGCCGGCCGTTATCCTTTGATCAAGGGCTTTCATCGGCCTTTGCTCTGCTCAGGCATCCTCAACCCGCCCGGCTAAAGGACAGATACCATTGTTAAATCACCGGTCTCCTTCTGTTCCCGCCCCGATCCCAAATTAACTGCGGCTGTCGCGCGCGGCCATGACGTAATAGAGCAGTTCCATCACGCTGCTCACCAGCGCGGCCACATAGGTGAGCGCGGCGGCGTGGAGCACTTGGCTGACCCCGGCGCGTTCGTCTTCGCGCACCAAGCCGAGGCGAAAGAGCTGTTCCTTGGCGCGGCTGCTGGCGTCGTATTCCACCGGTAACGTGACGAGTTGAAACAGCGTCAGCACGGCGAAGATGACGATGATGATGGGCAGCACCACTTTCAGCAGGCCTAGAAACATGCCGAGAAAGAAAATGCCCATGTAGGCGTAGCTGGCGAATTGCGTGACCGGCACCAGCGCCATCCGCAAATTAAACAAGCCGTAAGCGGCCTGATGCTGGAGCGCATGGCCGGCTTCGTGCGCCGCCACGCCGACGGCGGCGATGGAGGTGCCCTGGAAATTGTCCGACGACAAAAACAGGGCGCGTTTCGTCGGGTCGTAATGGTCGCTCAACCGGCCGGCGACTTCCTCGACGGGCATCTCGGTCAGGCCGGCGCGGTCGAGAATCCGCCGCGCGGTCTGGGCACCGGTTCGTCCCGATTCCACCGGCACACTACTGTATTTGGCGTAGATCGAACTCAGTCGGATCTGGGCATAGATGCCGAGCAGCAAACCCGGGGCGGCGAACAATAAATATTTTGGATCGAAAAACATCATAGACTCATTCAATGGACAGCCTGGCGGCCAATTCATTCAAAAGGAGGCCCGCCGCCTTGCAGCCGAGATTGAAGCAGAATCCCGCACCGCCGGCAATGCGGATTGGGTTTCTGGCTGGATTCGGAATTGCGCCGCTGGTGCGGCCCGGATTCAAATCGCGAAGTCGGAGTATTCCGGGCGCGCGGCTTCGGTCGGTGCGGACAACATGCCCGCCGCCACCGTGGCGTTCGTGCCTTGCTCGATCAAGATAAACGCGCCGGTCAAATGGTTCGTCGTGTAGCCATCAAACACAATCGGCTTGGCCGTCCGCAAGCGGATGGCCCCGATGTCATTGATCGCCAGCGCGGCCGGATCCGCCTCCGGTTCGAGCGTGGTCATGTTGATCCGGCTGTCAATTTTCGTCACGATGGCCTGCACGGTCTGCGTGGTGTGTTTGAGAAAATACTTTCTGCCAGCCTGCAGCGGGCGGGCGTGCATCCAGCAAACCTGACCCGACAATTCCGAACTGCGGCCGGGCAGGTTTTCCACGCCCACAAGCATGTCGCCCCGGCTGATATCAATGTCGTGTTCCAGGCAAAGCGTCACGGACTGCGGACAGAACGCCTCGTCGAGCGATCCGTGATAGGTCCAGATGTCCGCGACCCGGGTCTTGATGCCAGCGGGGAGCATGACCACTTCCTGGCCCTTGCGCACGATGCCGCTGGCGATCTGGCCGCTCAACCCGCGAAAGTCATGGAGCTGCTGGTCCGTCGGATTATTCGGCCGGTTGACCCATTGCACGGGGAAACGCAGCGAGTTCAAATTCCGGTCGCTCGCGATGTGGACAGTTTCCAGATGACTGAGCAAGGCTGGCCCATCATACCACGGCGTCTTTTTGGAAAGATCCACCACGTTGTCGCCGTCGAGCGCGCTCATCGGAATGAATTTCACATCGCGGAACGCGCCGAGCTTCGGCAAAAAAGCTTCGATTTCATCGCGGATTTCCGTGTAGCGCGCTTCGCTCCAGCCCACTAAGTCCATCTTATTCACCGCGATCACGAGATGCGGAATGCCCAACAACGCCGCAATGAACGAGTGCCGCCGCGTCTGCTCAATCACCCCTTGCCGCGCGTCCACCAGCACGATGGAAAGATTCGCCGTGCTCGCGCCCGTGACCATGTTGCGCGTGTATTGCACATGCCCGGGCGTGTCCGCGACGATGAACTTGCGTTTGGGCGTGGCGAAGTAGCGATACGCCACATCAATCGTGATGCCTTGCTCGCGTTCGGCGCGGAGGCCGTCGGTGAGGTTGGCGAGATTGATCTGTCCGCCCCCGGTGATGGCGGCGGATTTTTCCATCGCCTCAATCTGGTCTTCCATCAGCGATTTGGAATCGTAAAGCAAACGGCCGATGAGCGTGGACTTGCCGTCATCAACCGACCCGCAGGTGTTGAAGCGCAAGAGTTCGATGGGATGTTGGGGCATTAGGAGATGGGAGTTGGCAGATGGAAGTTAGGGTTGAGCCGTGCGTGCGCGGGTGGAACGAATCAATCCGGAAACCAAGCGGCCTGATTGAGCCACAAGTTCAAGCAAGGTTTTGTGTTCTTGTTCCGAAATGTAATTTGCATCAAGCATGACGCAGGATAGCGAACGCACTTCGCCACAGGAAGCACGCGCTACGTTGTAAAACTGCAGTTTCTCGCCGGGGTGAGCGCGCTCAAATCCTTCCGCGACGTTCGTCATGGCCGAGACGGCCGCGCGTTGGACTTGATCGCGCAACCCAAAATCGAGGGCTGCGGGTTTGCGCCGAAAAAAAGAATAAACTGCGCGGACAAGTTCTCTTGCCGTTCGCCAGGCCTCAAGTCGCTCGAAATTTTCAATCCTATCTGCCATCTGCCATCTCCTATCCGCTTAGAAGTATCCTGCTTTTTTTCGGTCTTCCATCGCGGCTTCGCTGGCTTTGTCATCGGCGCGGGTGCCGCGTTCAGTCACGCGCGCGGCGGCGACTTCGGCGATGATGTCGTCAATCGTGTCGGTCTTCGATTCTATCATGCCGGTGCTGATCATGTCCGCGATGGTGCGCACGCGGACAATTAACTTTTTGATTGGCTCGTTCGGCTTCGGGCGCGCGCCTTCAAATGGATCGGGCTTGGTGGTGTCCGTGTGCGGCGGCGGCACGGGCAGCCATTGGCCGCCTTTTCTAAAACAATCGCGCTCGTGGCTGAAATAAAGATTCGGCACTTCGAGCTTTTCTTTTTTGATGTATTCCCAAACGTCCATCTCGGTCCAGTTGGAGAGCGGAAACACGCGCATGTTTTCGCCGGGATTCACCTTGGCGTTATACAGATTCCAAATTTCGGGCCGCTGATTTTTTGGATCCCACTGGCCGAACGAATCGCGGAAGCTAAAGAAACGTTCTTTCGCGCGGGCTTTTTCCTCGTCGCGGCGCGCGCCGCCGATGGCGCAGTCGAATTGAAATTCTTCAATGGCGCCGAGCAGCACGGGAATCTGCAGCTTGTTGCGGCTGATTTCGCCGGGGGCCGGATGCGCTTGGCCTTTGGCAATCGCTTCGTCCACGGTGCGAACGATGAGCTTTGCGCCGAGCTCCTGCGCGCGGCGGTCGCGGAATTCCAAGAGCTCGGGAAACTCATGGCCGGTTTCCACGTTCAGAAACGGCATCGGAATATCGGAAGGGCGAAATGCTTTTTCGGCGAGGCGCAAAAGGCAGATCGAATCTTTGCCGCCGGAAAAGAGCAGGCTGGGGCGCTCAAATTCCGCCGCGACTTCACGCATGATGTGAATCGCCTCGGTCTCCAAAAACTGCAAGTGGTCCAAATGGTAACTGCTCATAAAAAAATCAAAGGAGATAGGAGTTGGCAGATGGGAGTTGGGTTCTGCCGCCCTATCTGCCAACTGCTATCTCCCATCTCCTGCCACGGCTTTGCCGCCCCACGCCGCGTGCAAACCGCACTCGCGCTTTTCGTCCGCCTTAGCGGGGTCGAAGTAATCCCACTCGTTCGGCAGGTGGTGCTGTCTTAAATAATTTTCCATGTCCGCGTCGCTCCAATAAAATAGCGGACTGACTTTGATCGTGTTGAAATTGCTATCAGCGACCACGATGTCCAAACCCGCGCGATTTGGATTCTGCACTTGGCGCAAGGCGGTGAGCCAGATCGTCGGCGCGAGTTCCTTCATGCCGCGCTGGAACGGCTCCAGTTTCATGGTCGTGCTGAACGCCTTGATGCGCTCTTCATTTTCTGGCGTGGGTTCCGGCATGCCGCCAAACGCGGCGTCGTAATGCGCCGCCGTCAGCTTCGGGAGATACGCCTGGATGTTCAGTTTGAGCAACTGTTTCACCTGCTCGGCGTGTTTGTAAGTCGCCGGGCGATTGTAGCCGTGATCCACCCACAACACGGGGATATCCGGCTGCACTTGTGTGGCGAGATGCAGAATCACCGCTTCGTAAGGACGATAATTCGTGGAGACAATCGCGCGGCCATGAGCTTGCCCGATGGCCCAGCGAATGATCTCCAACGGTGATTGGGAGCGTAACTCGGCGTTGGCGTCTTTAATTTGTTCAGCAGTCATTTCAATTTTTCTCCGGGCAAATTGTCCAAGTCGGCGAGGTCTTTGTTCCTGCCGCTGGCACATTTGTTTGTTTTCAAATCCGCCAGCGCAATAATTTTTACCGGAATTCCTTCCAGCGTGGTCTCCACTCGGCGCGGATAAACCTCGGCAAACTTCAGGCCGCTCGCGTTCTGAAACACTTCGATCTTGTTCGGCACCCGGCCCAGATAGAGCGACTCGTTGTTTTGCAGAAACTGCTTGTCCAGTCCCGCCAGGTCTTCACCAAAAAAATCGCGCACGGCCGCCAGCAGCCGGTCAAAATTCGCATCTGAAACCGCGATCCAGAAATCAATATCTTCGGTGAAGCGGTGATAGCCGTAATGATTCACGGCAAATCCGCCCACCAGGAGATATTCAACTCCGGCGCGGTTCAGGCACGCCAAAAACTCGCGAAACTCGGGCGTTAATTTTCGCTTCGCCATAAACTCGTATCCTCAATTCTTCCAGCGCCGCCATGCGTTCTTCGGGAGTCCTCGACCACCAATAACGGCGCAACTCCTCATCCGCTTCCGCAAACGACATTTTGCCAAAGGTCCGGTAATGCTCATGTCGCTTCGTTGAACTCATTTTTACAACAGCGCCACGAAGGAACAAAGAATCTTCGTGGCTTTGTTTCGTGGTGGTTAATTCGTTGGCTCCTTCAAAAACACCCGGTCGCACCAGTCGCCGAAGCGTTCGTGGGCGAGGCGTTCCTTCGCAAACCGTGTGAGCACGGGGCGCAGTTCGTTTTCGATGTCCGGATCTTTGACGACATCCTTCCAGATACGATTCAGCCGGGTGCCGGAAGCATCGCCGCCGAGCCAGACTTGATACCGGCCCGGCGCCTTGCCGACGAACGCAATTTCCGCCACATAAGGCCGGGCGCAGCCGTTTGGGCAACCGGTCGAGCGGATGATGATTTCTTCGCTGCCCAGGCCGAGGTCGTCGCAAACTTTTTGCAGCCGGTCAATCAAGCCGGGCAGATACCGTTCGGATTCCGCGAGGCCAAGCCCGCAAGTGGGCAACGACGGACAAGCCATCGAACCCGCGTGCAGGATGCTCGTCTGTTTTTCGGTTCGCACGCCATACGCGGCGAGCAGCATGTTTATGGGATGTTTATCTTCATCGGTGATGTTCGCGAGAATGACGTTCTGATTCGCGGTCAGACGAAATTCCACCGTTTGGAACGCGTCGGCGATGTGCCGCAACGCGGTTTTCATTTTGAAGCCGCCCTGGTCCTTGACGCGGCCCATCGAGACGAACAGGCCCAGAAACCAACTTCCGTCGGTGGCTTTGCGCCAGTCGAGCAAATCGCTGGTCGTGGTGAATTTGTAAGGCTTCGCCGGCACCAGCGTGAGGCCGGCGCGCTGGTTGATCTCAGCTTGCATGAACGCCACGCCGCGTTCGGCCACCACATATTTGAGCCGCGCGTGCTTGCGGTCGGTGCGGTCGCCGAAATCGCGATGAATGGTGAGCACGGCTTTGGCCACGTCCACCAACTTGTCCGGGGTGATGAATCCGATCACATCCGCGAGACGTGGATAGGTCGCCTCGTTGCCGTGGCTGCGCCCCATGCCGCCGCCGACGGCCAGATTGTAGCCCACGAGCTGGTCGTGTTCGACGATGGCGATGAAGCCCAGGCAATTGGTGAGCACATCCATGTCGTTCACCGGCGGAATGGCGAAGCCGATTTTGAATTTGCGCGGCAGATAGGTTTTGCCATAAAGCGGATCCACGAAATTTTTATTTTCCGCCGCCTCATTGTCGAGTTGCACGCCGTCCATCCAGATGGAGTGATACGCCTTGGTCTGCGGCGCCAGCGCCATCGCCACGCGCTGGGCGTCGGCATAAACCTGTTCGCGGGCGGGCGTGTAAGCGGGCGTGGGCGCGGCCATGACGTTGCGGTTCACGTCGCCGCAGGCCGCGAGCGTGGAGAGCAGCGAGGCGTTGATGGCCCGGACGACGGGACGCAAATTATCTTTCACCACGCCGTGAAACTGGATGCTCTGGCGCGTGGTGAGGCGCAGCGTCTGGTTGCCGTATTTGGTCGCGAGCGTATCGAACACGCTCCATTGCTTCGCCGTCATGACGCCGCCGGGAATGCGGCCGCGGACCATCATGATGTATTTTTTGCCGGACTTGCGGAGATCGCGGTCGTCCTGCTGATACGAGCCGTGAAATTTCAGGAATTGGTTGTCATCGTCGGAGAAATGGTCCGTGCTCGCATCGGCGATGGTCGCGGCAATGGTGCCGGCCAGCGTGGGGATCGCGGCCTTGATTTCTTCGTTGTGGGTCAGTTTGACGGGCGCTTCAATGCTCATAAACGAAAGGCGAGGATAACTTGGCTTGGTTCACTGTTCAAGCGCAGCTTAAAGCTGGCTTTTTGCCCGCAGAAAATAACGCTAGGTGGCGGGGACGAACTTTTGCAGTAATTTCGTCAAGCCGAATAGACCGAGGAACACCAGGTTCAGCCAGCGCGGCGATTGGGGCGCGACCGCCAGCCAGTCCACAAAGACAATGCCGGCGAGCAGATTGGCCACGAGCCGGCCAACATTCACGGCCCCGCCTGTGAAGATCGGGCGCGCACAATAGGCGAGCCACAATACTAATGCGCTGGCCATCCAAATGGCCCGCAGCCGGAAACTGCCCGTGTTCATGACCATCGCCAAAACAATCGGGATGAGCAGCAGGAGGAGGGACCAAAATGGAATCGGGCCGCGATGATTCTCACGCCGCGCCACATAACTCAACCCGACGACATAAAAAGCCAGGGCCGCGCCGCAGAAAATCGGCGCCCCGCTCAGGCCGCCCGCACCCGCCGCGCCCGCGATGATGTAAACCCAGAACCGGCAGGCGCCCATCAGCCACGGCGTGGCGGTGAAATATTTATGCGTGAGATCATAAAGCAAAATGAAAATCGCCAGCAACAGCGCGGCAATGGCGGTGGACGCGCCCCAAAACAACAGCAGAATAATTCCCACCGTGAGCTGGCCAAAACCGAGCCGCCAGACGAGCCGCTCGGAAATTTTCCCCGCCGGAATCGGTCGTTCCGCCCGGCGTTGGCGGTCGAATTCCGCGTCAAAGGCATCATTTAAAAACATGCCACCGGTGTAGAGCAGGCTGACCCCCGCCAGTAAAAACGGCAGCCGCCCGCCGTGGGCCCCGCCGCCCAGCCACCAGCCCGCGAGGCTGTTCGACCAGACCGTGGGCAGATTCGGCACGCGGCCCAGGCTGAGCAGCGTGCGAACTGGGTTGGAGATTTCCGGCTTCACGCGCGCATGAAACCAAACAAAGCAGCGGCTGGCGAGTCTGGCGTTGGCCTGCCGCGCCCAGTCCGGTGGGGCGTCAAGCGAGTCCGCGCTCGGCGAGGCGAGCGAGGGTCCAATCGTATTCCACCGCGAGTTGCTCGACGATATTCAGCGCTTTCCATTCCGGCGGCAGCACTTTCTGCCACGTTTGGCCCGGCGGAATGTTCGTGCCATCAGCCAGAGGCGGGTCGCGGCGCAGTTTCCTGGTTCAAAATATCACGACCATGCGCGCAAAGAAATCGGTGGCAAAACGCAAACGGCGTTGACACCTGACGCCACGCCGTTTAGTCTCATGAAAACTGCAAACAATCATGTTACTTCGCATCAGTTTAATCGTGGCCATTCTCGCCGGTATCGGCGCGGGTGTGGTGTCTTACCTGGAAGTGTCCGACAAAATCCCCGCGCTGACCAAGCAGCGGGACGACGAGCGCACCGCCAAGGTTTCCGAGATCACGGCCCATGGCAAAACTAAAACTGAGTTGAAGAAAACCCAGGGCGAACTGACGCAGACGCAGACCGAACTGGCCGAAACCAAAACCGACCGCGACAAGCAGATTGCCCGCGCCGAGGCCCAAAACAAACGTGCGGACACGCTGGCGGATAAACTCACCAAAACCACGGCCGAACGGGACGAGGCGCAAAACGGCCTCGCCTCTTATAAAGCCACTGACTTGACCCCGGAGCAAATTGTCAAACTCAGCAAGAACTTGAAAGATGCGCGCTTTGAGATTGAAGTCGTCAATGGCGAAAAAGTGGTATTGCTCCGCACCATTGCCAAACTCACGAATGAACTCGCGAAATTTACCCTGGACACCCCCTACGTTAAACTGCGCGCGGATTTGAAAGGCAAAATTCTGGTGGTTGATCCGAAATGGGATTTCGTGGTGCTGGACATCGGCGAGGACCAGGGCGTGATTCAAGAAGGCGAACTGCTGGTCAGCCGTGGCGGCAAACTGGTGGCGAAAGTGATCGTCCGCAGCGTCCAGAAGGACCGATGCATTGCCAACCTGATTCCCGGCTGGAAATTGGGGGAGATGATTGAAGGCGACTTCGTGACGCCCGCACACCCTGCTTCCTAAGATGAAATTTCGCGCGACGCACCTCTTGCTACTGCTCGCGCTGACCGCGCTGGTCGGCCTCATTTCCGGGTGCGCCACCTCCGAACCGGACAACGCTTCCGTCCGTCCTTGGGCCTCGCCCGCCGGCTGGGAAAATGGTCTCGGCGGCATGGACACCCAGCACCGCTAGACTTTTCGCCGCACGACGCGGCTCGGCGTCAGAATAAAACCCACCTTGGCATCGTGCGGCTCGGTCGGCATCTTCTCCAGCAACTGCAAGTCATAACACACGCCGCATTTCACGCCGCTGGCTTCGGCCAGCAACCGATCGTAGAATCCCTGGCCGCGCCCCAGCCGGTTGCCGTGCAGGTCAAACGCCATTCCCGGCACGAGCACGAGATCAAATTTGTTCAACGGAATTTCCGCGCAGCTTGAAGCCGGTTCACGCACGCCAAATTTCCCGGTGACAATATCCGTCGCCAGATGATTCAGCACGCGCGCCCCGTAAGTTTTTTTCTCCGCATCGAAAAAGGGCAGGGCGCAGGTGTTTCCCAACGCCAGCGATAGTTCCAGCACCGGCCAGATGTCCAGTTCGTCCGGCAGCGGCGCAAAAAATAAAAGGGTGTGAGCGCTGGCCATTTGCGCCTGCAACCGGTTACAAACTTCGCTGGATTCCACTGCGCGCACCGCCAGGGAAATCTGTTTCAGCCGGCCGCGCATCATGGAACGGAGTTCCGCCTTGAGATGTTGCGAAGTCATTTTTAGGATTCTCCACTTGGTCGGCGCAGCCGGGCAAATTCCGCCCGCCATTTCTCCACGCGCTCCTTGATTTTCTTTTCCACGCCTTGCTCGGTCGGCTCGTAATATTTTTTATCCGCGCCAAGATAATGCTGCGCCACAAAATGTCCTTTGCCGTCATGCGCGTATTCGTAGCCGACGCCGTGGCCGAGTTTTTTCGCGCCGGCATAGCTGCCATCGCGCAAATGTTCCGGCACGGCAATGGTGCGCCCGGAGCGGACATCTTCCAGCGCCGCATCAATGGCCTTGTAGGCGGAATTGCTTTTGTTCGCGGTGGCGATGTAGATCGTCGCTTCGGCCAAGGGAATTCGCGCCTCGGGCCAGCCGACAAATTCCGACGCGGCCAGGCAGGCATTGGCCAGCACCAGCGCCATCGGGTCGGCGAGACCTACGTCTTCCGCCGCGCAAATCACAATGCGGCGTGCGATGAAGCGCGGGTCTTCGCCGGCGTGGATCATTTTGGCGAGCCAATAAAGCGCGGCGTCGGGATCGCTGCCGCGCATGGATTTGATGAAGGCGGAAATGGTGTCGTAATGAGCGTCGCCATCGCCGTCATAAACGACGGCTTTTTTCTGGATGCTCTGTTCCGCGACTGCGAGCGTGATGCGAATAGTTCCACCTTGATCCGGCGAAGTGGTGAGCGCGGCGATTTCGAGTGAGTTGAGGGCCTTGCGCGCGTCGCCGTCGGAAAGCCGGGCGAGATGGTGCAACGCACTTTCGTCCGCTTGAATGTTCAGGTAGCCAAGCCCGCGTTCCGCGTCGGTCAACGCGCGTTGCACCAGTGCATACAATTCGTCCTCGGTCAGCGGACGCAGTTCAAAAATCTGCGAGCGCGACACGAGCGGCGAGTTGACGAAGAAAAATGGATTGTGCGTGGTCGCGCCAATGAGCCGGATCACGCCGCTTTCAACATCGGGCAACAGCACATCCTGCTGCGCTTTGTTGAAGCGGTGGATTTCATCAATGAAGAGAATCGTGGTGGCCCCGATGTTTTCCAGGCGGTTCGCGGCGGCGGATAAAACCCGGCGCATGTCGGCGACGTTGGATTCCACGCCGCTCAAGCGCTCGAATTTGCTTTTGGTCTGGCGCGCGATGATTTGCGCGAGCGAGGTTTTGCCGGTGCCGGGCGGTCCGTAAAAAATCAGCGATTGGATGCGATCCGCCTCGATGGCACGGCGTAACAACTGGCCCGCGCCGAGGATGTGGGTCTGCCCGGAGTATTCGTCCAGGTTGCGCGGGCGCATCCGCGCGGCGAGCGGCTGACTCTTGAACGTGTCGGGCGCGGATTTTTCGCCCGCTGGCTTTTCAGCCGGAGTGCCAAACAATTCATCGCGCGCCATGCGGGGAGGTTAGCACCGGCAGGAGCGCGGCAAAATAAAAAAGCCCGCACGGGTGGCGGGCTTTGATTTCACAATTGAAATTTCAGTTGTGAAATCTTGAAAGAACCCCCGCGCTTGCCGTGTCGAACTCGATCCTTAGAACATGTATTGCTACATGTGGAACTCGGCGGGCGGTTTTTGGCTTCCAATAAAGGCATGCCGGCCACCGCCAGAACTCATTCCGTGATCGTTTTATTTACGGTTCAAGGACTGTTGCGAATCACGCACAGGGCAGGGAAATTAAATTTTTAAAGAGCAACTTGACCTGCCTCATTAATCGTCCTGAATGCGATTTGACTCAAGGAAAAATTGCAGAAATATTTTTGCTTTCGGCCGGCAAAAGCTTGCCTTCGCGCAGGGGGGCGAGTTTAATCAAAATCTTGTCTTCCGGTTCCGGGCGGCGGCGGCAAATGAATCCCGATGCCTGCCAGCATTTCGCGGTCTTTTGAAGGCGGCTTTGCGACCCCTTCAAACCTTGGGCAGACCGACCATCTGTTGCGCCTCGACATCCCATACTTTCAAACGCAGGCAGCGCAGAATGTCCGCCGGCCGCAGTGAAGTGGTCTTGGGTTTGGCCAGTTCGGGGATTTTCTTAAGCACTTCCGGCAGCCGGTAAAACGGGACGCGGTGGTTCAAATGATGAATGTGGTGATAGCCGATGTTGGCCGTGAACCAGGCCATGATCGGGCCGGTTTTCATGTAGCTGGAAGATTCCAGCGCGGCCTTTTCGTAAGCCCAGCCGTGGCGGTCATAAAATGAAACGCCGGGGAAATTATGTTGCGCGTAAAACAGGTAAGACCCGATGGCGCTGCCGATGAAGTGCGGGATCAGCAGCGTCAGGAACAGCGCGGGCCAGCCGAAGCAATACGTCACCAGCACCGCCAGCGCCAGGTGAAGCACCGTCGCGATCGCGCAATCGTAATGTTCCCGCGGATTGTTGAAGAACGGATAAACACACATCCCGTAGAAAAACACGAAGACATAGCCGAACAGGATGGTCAGCGGATGGCGCATGAACAGATAGGCGAAGCGGGTGCGTTTCGAGGAGCGCAAATACTCGGCGCGGGTCATGATGGGATAGGAGCCGATGTGCGCGCTGCGGAGTTTGGAATTGTGCTTGTGATGATAGTTGTGCGACGCGCGCCAGATGCTGCTGGGGCTGAGCGACAGCACGCCAAAGAAACGCATGAAGTATTCCGCCAGGCGGGACCGGGACAAAATGGCGTGGTGCTGCTGGTCGTGGTAAATCACAAACAACCGCAGCAGCAGCAGGCCGGTTAACAGGCTGCAGGCGCTGCGTCCGGCCAGCGGCACATGAATCCCGGCGATCTGCGGCAGGGTCCCGGCGATGGCACCCGCCAAGAGCAAGCTCGTGGAGAGCACCACCCACCAGCTTTTCACCGTGGAGTCCGCCGCGTAAGGACGCGTTGCCGAAATAAGTTCTTTTCCAGAGAGCATGAGTAATATGACTAGGATGACTAAGCTTATCTTCGGCTAAACCGGGTCACTTGTCCATGCTGTCTTCAACATACCGGGATGAGCCAGTTGGGCGCGGCTGGCAGATTTTGGCGGCGAGCCGATTCCAAGTGGAAGCCACCGGGGCCAAATTCCAACTCGCTTTTAGCCGCTCGTTCCTGCTACTGTCTTCGTCCGATTTTGCCATGATGACCAGCACCCAGATCCGCCAGTCGTTCCTCGATTTCTTCAAGTCGAAGCAGCACACCATTGTCCCGTCGTCCTCGCTGATGCCGGATAGCCCGAACCTGCTGTTCACCAATGCCGGCATGAACCAGTTCGTCCCGATCTTCCTCGGCCAGACGAATTGTCCTTACTCGCCTGGGCGCGCGGCGGACACCCAGAAATGCATCCGCGCCGGCGGCAAGCACAACGACCTCGACGACGTCGGCCTGGACACCTATCACCACACGTTCTTCGAGATGCTCGGCAACTGGAGCTTCGGCGATTACTTCAAGAAGGAAGCCATTGATTGGGCGTGGGAACTCGTCGTCGGCGTCTGGAAATTTCCGCCGTCCCGGCTTTACGCCACCGTCTATTCACCGGACAAATCGAAGAATGATCCGAGCGAATTTGATCAGGAAGCGTGGAACTTCTGGGCCGAGAAATTCCGTTCCGTCCACCTGGACCCCGCCATCCACATCGTCAACGGCAACAAGAAAGACAACTTCTGGATGATGGGCGAAACCGGCCCGTGCGGTCCCTGCTCCGAACTCCATGTGGACCTCACGCCCGCCGGCGACACCAAAGGTGCGCTCGTCAACCAAGGCGATGCGCGCTGCATCGAGATCTGGAATCTCGTCTTCATGCAGTTCAATGCGAACCCCGACGGCACATTTGCGCCGCTCCCCGCCGTGGCGGTGGATACCGGCATGGGTTTCGAGCGCGTCACCAGCATCATTCAAGGCACGAAGAACCTGACCGATTTCCACAACGCCAAAATCTCGAACTACGAGACCGACATCTTCCGCCCGATCTTCGATGCGCTGGAAAAGCTTTCGGGAGTGCAATACCACAGCACCTTGCCGCCTTCCCCGAATCTGGGAACGCCTTCCCCGAACGTGGGAACGCCTTCCCCGAACGTGGGAATGCCTTCCCCGAACGTGGGAATGCCTTCCCCGAACGTGGGAACGCACTCCCCGAACATAGAAGTCCATTCCCCGAACGCGGGAGCGGCTTCCCCGGTTCATTCCGCCGACCAAATTGCCATTGATATCGCCTTCCGGGTCATTGCCGACCACATCCGCACCCTCAGTTTCTCCATTGCCGACGGCATCCAGCCCGGCAACAACGACCGGAACTACGTTTTGCGCCGCATCCTGCGCCGCGCGGTGCGTTACGGGCGCACGCTCGGCTTCAAGGAGCCGTTCTTCTACAAACTCGTGGATGTGCTCGCCGAAACGATGGGCGATGTGTTCCCCGAAATCCGCACGAAGAAGAAAATCGTGCAGGAAACCATCCAGCGCGAGGAAGAGGCGTTTAACAAGACCTTGGATCGGGGCATTGAATTGTTCAACGACGAGACAGCGAAGCTGTCCGGGAGCGCGCCCGCCCCGGGCGCAGCCGACCGCGCCCTCGCGGTCGGCAGTGAGGCGTTCAACAACCAAGGTGCGAAATACTCGAAGAGACGCCTCCCGCATTTCGAACGCCCGTGGGGCAAATACATGGTGACATTCTCCACGCGCGAGAAACGCCAACTTACTTCAGCCGAGCGTGACATCGTGATGGAGAGCATTCACTACGCGCACGCCCACCGTCAGTGCCAGTTCTTCGCTGCCTGTGTGATGCCGGACCACGTTCACTTGCTTTTCGAGCCACAAATCAAGGAGCAGGACCAGAAAGGCCAGCCGGTTTTTTATTCGCTGGGCGAAATTCTTCACGGAATCAAATCTACGACGGCGCACAAGATTAACAAAGCGGCGAAAGTCACCGGAGTTCACGTTTGGGAAGAAGAAGCGTTTGACCGGCTGATGCGTAGCGATGCTGATGTGGAGGAGAAATTCCATTATATCTGCCGCAATCCTTGGGACAACGGAGTTGTCCCCCTGACGGAGAATTATCGCTGGTTGTGGACTCCAGATGCGCTGGTTGCAGGCGACGCGCCCGAGGTTTCCCGCGAGGGCGCGGGAAACAGCGCCCGGGGCGGGCGCGCTCCCCAAGACTTGGCCATCGGCGGGGAGTTTGCGTTTAAACTTTACGACACTTACGGCTTCCCGCTCGACCTCACCGAGTTGATGGCGCGCGAACGCGGCTTGACCGTGGACAAGGATGGCTTTGAGAAATTGATGGCGGAACAGCGCGCCCGCGCTCGCGCCGCGCAGAAGAAGGAAGTCATTTCGCTCTCGCAAATCGAGACCACCACGCCCACGAAGTTTGTCGGTTACGAGGAGCTCGCGGTCCAGGCCAAAGTCTTGGAAGTCGTCTCGCTGAAAGACAAGACCGCCGTCATCCTCGACACGTCGGCGTGCTACGCCGAGATGGGCGGCCAGGTCGGCGACACCGGACAGTTGACGAGTAGCGGCCTGCTGTGGCGCGTGACCAACACCCAGAAATCCGGCGACACCTTCCTGCACTTTGTGGACGGCGACGAAGCGCCGGCGGTCGGCGCCGAGGTGACGCTGGCCGTGGAGGTTGCCCGCCGCGATGCCATCCAACGCCATCACACGGTGACGCACTTGCTGCACTGGGCCTTGCACGAAGTCGCCAGCAAAGAGGCGTCGCAGAAAGGTTCGTTCGTCGGCCCGGACAAGTTGACCTTCGACTTCAACAGCGCGCCGCTCACGCCGCAGCAAGTTGCCGAGGTCGAGAAGCTCGTCAATGAGCTGATCCTCGAAAACGCCGAGGTCTCGTGGGTCGAGGTGAAGCATAATCACGTCAAGGACCGCAAAGACGTGATGCAATTCTTCGGCGACAAATACGGCGAATGGGTGCGCGTGGTGCAGATTGGCGGCAAACCCACGGCGCTCGATGGCTATTCGATGGAACTCTGCGGCGGCACGCACACGCGCGCCACGGGCGAGATCGGCCTGTTTCGCATCGTCGGCGAAAGTGCCATCGCGGCCGGCGTGCGGCGTATCGAAGCGGTAGCGGGACTCGAAGCTTACGGCGTCGCGAACCAGCAGTTACAACTCATTCGCAGCATCGCGGGCAAGATCAATTCGCCCGTCGGTGAGTTGGAAAAGAAAATTGAAGCCTTGCTCACCCATCAAAAGGAACTGGAGAAGCAGCTCAAGGCGGCGCAACAGCGCGAAGCCTCCAACGCGGCGAGCGAACTCTTGGAACGCGTGCAAACGTTGAACGGTATCCCCGCGATCATCCACAACGTCGGCGGCGTGGACGGAGATTTTCTGCAGGCGGTCGCCGATTCGCTGAAAGGTCGTTTTCAAGGCGTGATGGTGCTCGGCGGCGCAGCCAATGGCGCGGTTTCATTGATCGCGGCGGTGACGCCGGATTTCACGGCGAAAGTGCAAGCGGGGAAAATAATTCAGACCATCGCGCCCATCGTCGGCGGCAAAGGTGGCGGCAAGCCGGACAATGCGCGCGGCGGCGGCAAGGATGCGAGCAAGCTGGATGAGGCGCTGGCGAAGGCGAAGAGCTTGCTTGGATGAACGAGAATTGTCCGCTCCACGAACGCTTGGGCGGGCATGCGGGCATCCTCAAGCTCATCAAACCGTTCTATGCCGACGTCCGCCAGCACGCGGTGCTCGGGCCAATCTTCGAGGCGCACGTTCAGGATTGGCCGGCGCATCTCAACAAAATTGCCGGGTTCTGGTGCGTGCAGGCGGGCGGACGTTCCGAGTATCGCGGCGGCTTTGCCGGCGCGCACATGACGCTCGGTTTGCAGGCGGAACATTTTCAACACTGGCTCGGCTTGTGGGAATTGAACAACGCCCGTCAGCTGGCGCCGCGTGAAGCTGGGGAGCTGAATGCGCTGGCCCACCGCCTCGCGTCGCGCCTGTTCACCGTCACCCGGAACCCCTGATTGACCGCTCGTCCGCGTATCTTATACTGGTTCGTCTATGGAAGTTGTCGCGAAAGCCAAACGCAAACGTTCGAAGCCATTGCCTGCGGTGGAAATCCGGGAAATGGAACTGCGGGACGTGGCGGCGGTATTTGAGTTGGGGCAGAAGCTATTTACCGCCGAAGAATGGCCGTCGCTCTATCGTTCCTGGGACGATCACGAACTGGCGCTGCTGTTCAGCAACGACGCGGAAACGTGCCTCGTCGCGGAGGCTGATGGCCATGTGGTGGGCTTCGCACTGGGCCGCGTGATGGAAAAGCCGCGCAGCGCGTGGCGTTACGGCTGGCTGCTGTGGCTTGGCGTGGATCGGCGTTTCAAACGCAGCGGCATCGCGACGCGGCTGGTGAATCAGTTGAAAGGCTTGTTCATCGAACGCAACGCCCGGATTATGCTCGTGGACACCGCTGCCAAGAACCACAGCGCGGTGAGTTTTTTTCGGCGCAACGGTTTCGGCCAGGAAATCCGCCACGTTTATCTCTCGCAGAACTTGGAGAACGACCCGCGCTACATCCAGCGCAATGACGACGACAGCGAAGACGATACGGACGATTAAGTCATTTTTCCAGCGCCTGGAACTGCCGCAGCGCCACGAAAATATCCAGCCGGGCTAGGAGAAAGTGTGCCCAGCGTTGCTGCCACCGCTGCCAGAATGACTGCGCCGCGCGCCATTGCGGCAGCTCAATTTTCCGGCAGTGTTTTAATGTGCTATCGAAGATTTCCCGCGCCGTGCGCGTGATGCTTTTATCCTCCAAGCGCAGCATTAATTCGTAGTTCAGCTTGAGGCTGCGCACGTCAAAATTCGCCGAGCCGGCGTAGGTGACTTGGTCCGCGACGACCAATTTGGCGTGCAAGATCTGCGGCTGGTATTCGTAAATCTCCACGCCCGCCGCCAGCAGCCGGCGATACAAACTGCGCGCGGCCAGTTGGGCCAGCAGCACGTCGGATTTGCCGGCGAGGATCAATTGCACGCGACCGCCTTCCCGCACCACGCGCACCAGATCGCGCCGAAGTTTTCGCGTCGGCAGAAAATACGCGGTGATGAGACGCACATCGTGAGCGCGGACGATGTCCCGATGGAGCATGACGTGGAGCGAGCTGGTTTGCGGCCCGGGTTGGGTCCAGAGCGGAACACCCGTGGGCAGGACGCGGGATTTGTGCCGGCGTTTGTAGGCGCGCAGCCGGAGCAGCGGGCGGCGCTTGAACTGGGCGAGGCCAAATATCTCGTCGAACGAGGCGGCGAGTTCCCGCACCAATTCCCCCGTTTCGATCCGCAAGCCGAGGTCGCACCAGCCGCGATTCACGCCGTCGCCATCGTATTCATCGGCCAGATTGAATCCGCCGATGAAAGCCGTGCGCTCGTCGCACACAAGCAGCTTGCGGTGATCGCGGACGCCGAACCGCCAGAGGTGAAGCGGGTTGAATCGGCGGACGTTTCCACCTGCGGCGAGGAATGGCAAAAAGAAAGTGTCAGGCAGAAACAAACTGCCGAACGCGTCCACCAGCAGGGAAACTTTGACGCCGCGCCGGGCCGCTGCGATCAGCGCGTCGCGAAATTGCCGGCCGATTTTGCCGTCGGTATAGATATAGGTTTCCAGCCGGACTGATTCGCGGGCCGTGTGAATGGCTGCGAGCATGGCCGGAAAAGCTGCCTGGCCGGTGCGCAGCCATTGCACCGTCGGCGCAGCGGCAGACATTTTAGCGGCCGGGCGGGAAGCCTGCGCCACCGCCCATCTTCTTCATCATCTCGGTCTGCATCATCGTCTGGATGTTGTCGTATTTGGTGAAGTCGGCCGGCGCTTCAAAGCTGCTGGCGGCCGGTTTGTCGAAGGAAACATTTTTGAACAGCATCGTGGCGGACTGCCCCGCCTCGGTCGTCTCGATTTTCACGGGAAAATTTTTCAGGTCGGTCGCATTCCAGACGGTGGACTCGTGCTTGGTGTTTTCCTTGTCGGTGACGATGACTTTGTTTTTCACGCAGGCGTGGCCTTCCACCGTTTCCTTGCCGATTTCGGTGGTTTCGACTTTGAAATCGGCGCTGTCGGCATTGTCGGACTTTTTCGGCGGAGTCATGGCCGCGTAGCTTTTCAAGCCGGGATAGACGATGAGAATCAGGTTTTTGTCCGGGCGCGAAATGGAAATCATCGAGTCCATGCCCATGCTTTTCATTTGTGCGACAGCTTGGGGCGGCATCTTCATGCCCTTGGCCTCCGACATGTTCATTTCAAAGCGCGATTTGCCCGTGTCGAAGGCGATGGTTCCTGGCATCGTGATGTTTTCACCCGAAGTCTGCACGCTTTGAAATTCCATTGTCGCGGTGAACGTGTTGTGATCGCCAAACAGTTTGGCCATCGCGCCATCGAGTTTTGGTCCGCCCGGCCCCCGGCCAAACTGCGCGAAGGTCTGGGTCAGGCCCAGGCAAAGGATCGTGGCGGTGATGAGGGAAAGATTTTTTTTCATGGTAGGGATTGGTTTTCCGAATTAAATGGCGCAAAGCATTCTGCAAGTCGAGCCAAAACATTCGCCTGCGGTGAGTTTTAGGCGCATCTGGCTTTCATGCCCCGGCAATTTTCTTATTAGCACCCGGCTTCAGCCGGGTGAATCGTGCGCCGGGAAAACAACCACGGTTTCAACCGTTTTCCACACCCCCCTGCCACAAAGCCGTTGAAACGCCTAGTGTTGTGTTCTCGAATACAGTGGACATAACATGATATTTGTTTAAACTGGGTGCATGGCAAGACCCATACGCGGTTTGGAACTGGATTCGGATCAACGCACGGCGTTGGAAGCGTCGGTGCGGGCACCAACGACA
>CAINLR010000005.1 GCA_903850425.1 uncultured Verrucomicrobia subdivision 3 bacterium
GGCAGCGGCAATGGCTATGTATATTATAAGCCGAGCGAAGCTGACATAGACCTAATCCACCGCCGCCGCCTCGAACGAACGCAGAAAAAAGTCCACAACACTCAGGCGTCACTATGAAGCGCAGTAAGAAACTTACTCCTTATGCCGTGGCATCGCCGGTCTGGTCGGCAGCATCACGGTGCCGTAGTGGCGGCAGAACTCTTCTACCTTCGCGTTGAGTTCAGGATCATACCAGTCGGCTCGCGTCACCGCCGCCCGCAGGTTGTCGATGACCAGGGTGCGGCTAACTCCGCCAAAGTAACGAAACGCATTTTCCAGACACCGGATGAAGTTCTCCGTCGTCTGTTGCCAGACCACCTCACTGTAGCCCTTGCGCGAATGCGACAGGACAATCCGAAACAGATGCGGTCGCTTCCGCTTGCCGTCCACCAGCACCCAAGCGCCCTGGCCAAAATCTACCTGCGCTTCGGCTCCCGCCGCCACTTCCATTCGCACAAAGGGCACGGGCTGCGTCTGGAGCAACTGCCGCACGAAACGCTGCACGGAGTGATAGCCGCCGGTGAACGCGTGGTCGCAAATCAGGTCCTGATAAATCCGTTGTGCCGACAGGCCTGCCTGCACCGCCGACTCAATGACCGCCTGCAACGGCACACACAAACTTTGCCGGCCAGCCACCAAACTCCCGGTGAGCGGAATGGCCGGTTTTGCCGCTGGGGCCGGTTCCACGCCGGTGAGCACTTTGGCCGGTTTTGAATCGGCCAAGCGCAAATGTCGTCCCACCGTCTCGCGGTGGATGTCCAGTTCACGCGCAATCCGCCGGTGGGACCAGCCATGCGCCGCCAAGGTCGTTATCGAATGTTGCAAGCTCACGTTGAGTTGATTCATCGCGTCCTTGTGCGGCACCCGCCGCACCCAACGCAATGCGTTCCTCAAAGTGGCTGGTTTTCATTCGCTCTCGACTGGCCGGTTTTGACCGCTCGCTGACACCAGAGCGGCATTAATGGGATCGTAGCTATCGGAACGATTGCCCATAGTAAGGCTGTTCGAGTTAGCATAGGCATACCAGTTCATAATTACGGACCACCTGATTTCAAGAGGGGCGACAACGGTTGAAAAATCGTAGTCCACCCTGACTCCCGCGTCGCCGCGCAAGAACAACACATTGGTAGTCGTGGTAAACGCGGTTGTGTTGCCCACTTGCTGTAAGTAGGCATTTGCTCCCGTATATCGCGTCAGATAGGACAGGGGAAACAAAGAGCCGGCTTGGCGCCCCAAAGTATTCTCGAAATCAATATTGACCGAGCCGGCAGACACGGTGTAGTTGTCGGAGAAAAGCACGGCGGCTGGTAGCGAACTGGTGATTCCGCAGACCAGTCCCAGGGTAGGGAGCAGCCATTTGCCCCGGAGGACTGACGTGAAAAAAATGACTGAGGTATTCAACATGGCCAAACGATAGGCTTAGCAGTTTGGATTACATTTTGCATTTGCTGCGATAAATTTAAGTTCTTTCCGCGCAGGCATAGCTTCATCCGTCGCTCCAACTTGTGAACCGGCTTCATGATGGGAAGAGATTAACCGCATCAAATTCTTTAAGCTGAATAATTCCGTTTCACACTGTCGCACCAAGTTTATCGATAGACAGCGGCCTGAACCCACGCCAAGTCAACATTTCGCGGGGTGAAGGGCGGCGGCGGGGTCACGTTGAACCCCTGTTCGATGGTGATGGTCCGCCACCGGTGCGGTTCGACGTGGCCGTCAACAAAGGAAAACATGCTGCTCAGCGCGTGGCGGATGGACGGCGAGTTCTGCCATTGCGCAAAATTATTCACGGCGAAGTAACCGTCATCAATGGTGTTAGCGGATTCTTCTACAAACACCAAGGCTTCACTTGGACCTGGGTTCCGCACGTCGCTGGTCTTTTTGTAGGGGGGATAAGTAGGTAAAACGGCGGCTTCTGTGGCGTCGTCGCCGCCCATCCGTCCGCCAACGGAGTAATGGCGCACAGCCACGGCTGCCACTGCGGCTCCACTGGGTTGGATTGCCTTGGCCGCCGGGCAAACATAGCTCCCGACATTTTTGATATAAGGATATAAAGTGCCATTCATGATAGGGATCACGTTGGTAAAGTCGGGATTGAGACTTACATTGCCGGTCACCCAGGACGTGGCGCCACCTTTGATGTTGGGCACCATTTGCTCTCCATAGTCGCCGGCATACATGATCCAACTAAGTTGCAGTTGTTTCAGGTTGTTGAGACAGCGCATACCCTGTGCTTTTTGCTTGGCCTTGGCCAGCGCGGGCAACAACATGGCCGCCAGGATGGCGATGATGGCGATGACGACCAGCAGTTCAATCAGCGTAAAACCTTTGGAGCGGCGGCGCTCTGCGCAATGGCCGGCGGCGTTTACAACAAAAAAATCTTTATTATTCATAACTATTTCCAGTCCGTTGTTGTTTGTTACTTGTCATTTTCTATTTCTACTCAATGTCTTAAACCTCCTAGCCGTTCGGCTGGGCTGTGCAAGAGTCTGGAGCCACTCCGCGGCTAAACGCAACGCCAGACTTCCGTTTCAGGGTATCTTCCAGCGCAGTCGGAAAAGGCGGTTGGTTTGTGGAGGTAATCCCCCAACCTAATTGCAGCCCGCTCCAGCCGTGTCGAACGAAAGCGAACGCGGGGTGTTCGTAGAAGAAGGAGTCGCCAACCAGACGACTCCTCCCCTAATCCGTCTCAATATTTGAGGCGGTAAAACACCGTCAGGTTGGCCGGATTCACGTTGTTTGTGTAAGGCGGTGTGGCTCCGCTGATTGTGCTCCAGTTCGTGCCTAAACCGCTAATCAGGTTATTGGTCTGAACTTGCAACAGCCAGCCTTGACCAGCCGGCCAGTTTAGGACAAATTGACCACCGCTGACCGTATAAGTGATGTTGGTAGGATTCGGGCTGCCCGAACCAGGCAAAGCGGTGATCTGGAGGTTGTCAATGCCATTATAATAAGTGCCGCCAACAAACCCGATGTATCCCTGGCCCGCAGTGAGTTGATCAAAGCTTGCGGTGCCGAGCAGAATTCCATCCTGATAATAAGTGGCCTGGCTGCCGCTGCTTCCGAAAGCCGAACCGGTTCCATTCGTGTCTGAAAGGATGACCTTATAATCCATAAGGAGATTGTCGGAGAACGCGGCACCGCTCGTGCCCGCCAATTCGACACCATGATCAAAGGTTCTAGTGTCGCCATTATTGTGGAGCTGCAAAGCGAAGGCGGTATTAAGAGGATCGTAGTCATCAGAACGGTTGCCAACCGTTAGACTTTCCAAATTAAACTGACCGAAACCGTTGAAAATAACGGACCACTTGATCTCTAGGGGGCCGGAATAGGTTGAAAAATCATAGTCAATTCTGGCTCCGGCGTCGGCGGAGAATAACAGAGCATTGGTATTCACGGGTATCCAAGTTGTGTTGCCCAGATCCTGTTTGTAGGCTTCTGCTCCCGTATATCGAGGCAGATAGGA
This sequence comes from uncultured Verrucomicrobia subdivision 3 bacterium, assembly GCA_903850425.1. GTDB lineage: Bacteria > Verrucomicrobiota > Verrucomicrobiia > Limisphaerales > UBA11358 > UBA11358. The sequence continues at coordinate 3,506 of CAINLR010000005.1, forward strand.
CAGAGGGAACAAAGAGCCAGTTTGGCGGCCAATAGTGTTCTCGAAGTCTAGAAAATTTGACTCACTAGACACGGTGAAGTCATCGGCGAATAGGAAGGTAGAACCGACCGGGTAAACCGTGCTGGCAGTCGTGGCAATGGACTTGGAATCGCCGCCACCGGCAACGGTGATGTTTCCGGAATAGGTCCCCGCAGCCGTCATGGCCGCCAGCCGCACATAAATATTCGTGCTGGTCATCGTGCCACTGTTGTAACGAATCGACAGATTATTGGTGCTGTAACCCGAATTATTGGTGCGAGACACTTCAAAGCCAGTCGGCGGCTTGACAGTCAAATTGCCCGGTGCACCCGTGAGGTTGACGCCGGATACAGTGAAAACGTTTGAGCTTGAGGCGTTGCCAACGATGGTGCGCAACGCGCCGAGGGTGCCTGCGATCGCGATGGTTGCCGCAGGCGGCGGGGTTTGGCTGACGCTGAAGTTGTCCAGGTTGGGATCTTGTGACGTATGCCGAAATGCAGCATAGGTCGTTGATTGGTTATAATAGCCAGGATTGGAGAGTGCCGAATTGGTAAGTGAGCGAACCAAGGTTCCCACATTGCCGCTATTGTCGCTATTGTAAACCGAAATTGTGTTACTAAACACACCACTAGACGCTGTTTGGGCGATGGTTAATCTAAAAAGATACCAGTTATTAGCTGCCAACACCGTATCCATATTTACAGAGTCGCTGCTGATGCCGGCACCATTCGCACGGAGTTCTAAAGTGTTATTTCCGCCAATCCGACCACTAAGGTCGGATGCTCCGTTCAGGACACCTGTGGTTGCGCTCGTAAGGCCAATCTGCGGTCGGGCAGCGCCTGAGGTGCCCGGGCCAAACCACTGGAAGTAGAGGTCGATGGTGAGGTCGCCCGAGCCAGTATTGATAACCGGAGACATTCTGACCGCAGTCGCGGTGGTTGTCTGAACGCTTTGGGAACCACCCAGACCACTGGAAGGATCAATCACAATCGAACCGGCAGACAAATTGTAAACTGCCGTAAAATCGGCGCCCGCTGGTCCGGCGGTGTAGCTGTTGAAATTATCCGAGAACAGCACAGTGGCTCGGAGCGGACTAATGACTGCGAAGATGAGTCCCATAGTGAGGAACAACCATTTGCCCCGGGGGGCTTGGTTGAGTGAGTTGCGTAATGTTTTCATAACGGTTTAGGTTTTGTGCTAGTGGCTGGTTGTAATTTTTTACGTTTTCAATATCAGCCACAGTGCTTTTCGCGATGGCACGGTTTGGTGTGCTGAATCACGTTTTGATTTCGGCTGATTTGGTTACTTTAGACGAGTCATGATTTTTCAACCACCTAGCCATTTGGCTAGTGTTGTGTTCTCGAATACAGTGGACATAACATGATATTTGTTTAAACTGGGTGCATGGCAAGACCCATACGCGGTTTGGAACTGGATTCGGATCAACGCACGGCGTTGGAAGCGTCGGTGCGGGCACCAACGACA
>CAINLR010000006.1 GCA_903850425.1 uncultured Verrucomicrobia subdivision 3 bacterium
GCTCACCGTGGGAATGTCCACGCCGCTCTCGATGCACCGCGTCGCAAAGAGATGCCGCAAGTCGTGATGCGTAATGCGCGTCATGCCCACCACCTTGGCGGCTCGTTCCATCGCCTTCTGACACTCGCGCACGCGCATCACGGGCTGGCTGGCCGGTTCGTCGGGGCGCTCGGTTCGCAGCCGCTGCAACAGCTTTACCATTTCGGCAATCATCGGCACGCGCCGGACACTCCAGTTTTTGGTGCCGGTCTCCGCATCCCCGCGCACCAGGATTTCGCCTTTGTCAAAATCACAGTCGCCCCAGGTGATGTGCTTGGCTTCGGAAATCCGAAAGCCGCCGTAAGCCAGAAACCGCACCAGATCCGCGCAGTTCTTTGAATTCCGGCTGGCTCCCGCATCCAGCTCCGCCAAGAACCGCTCGAATTGTTTCACCTCCGGCAGCGTGAGTCGTTTGGGGCGGGCCTTTGCCCGTTTGATGCCAATGGCCGGATTGCGGTAAAGCGTGCCCGTGGTGATGGCCACATTGAAAACCGCCCGCAGTATCCCCAAGGCTCCGTTATAGCGCGTGGCGGAATATTGGTTGCTGTATTTGGCCGCCCACGAATTGCAGTCGTTGGCGCTGAATCGTCGCACGTCGCGGGTTTCAATCCCCGGCCACGACTTGGCAATGCTTTCGATGACTTCGCGCCGATACAGCTTGGAAGTCGGCTTCAGCAGGTTGCTGGCTTCGGTTTGGGTTTGGAAGATGGCGACACAATCGCCGAAGGTCATCTTTCCCTTGGCGGTGGCGTGGCGCGTTTCCGCCGACTCGCGCTCGTTTTTCTCCAAATCACCCAGCCGCAACTTGGCGATGGACAGCACATCCGTCTTGAGACTTTTGCGAATGAGATTGCCATTTACCCGCAATCGTGCAAAAAATGTCCCCGATGGAAGGTAGCGGATTAAATTTGAATACTGTGTTTTCTGCCATTCTTTGCCGGAATCAGCAGGAATCGTCTCTGATGTGCTCGCGTCCATGCAAGCAGTATCAAAATGCAGTATCAGATTGTCAATCGCAGGTTTGCAGCGCCAGTGTAAGTGGTTTATTTTAAATAGTTTGCCAGTTTAGCTCAGTGGTAGAGCAACGGTTTTGTAAACCGTAGGTCGTCGGTTCAAGCCCGACAACTGGCTCCAGTTTCTTCAGTTTTTGCCTGCCAGCGCGATTTCAAAACCCGTTCAACACATCAATCAATTGCCGCACGCGGCCATAGTCGCGGCGGTTGAAGTTGAAACCGATGCGCGCGAGGTCGAGCCGGTCCTTGTCTTCCACTTCGTCGGGCGTGGGTTGGAGAATCTCGATTTTGCCTTCCATCACAATGTCGGCAAAATCCTCGTTCAAGGCGGCGAGGGCGGAAGCACTAGGCGCGTTCTTCATCCGGATCACAAACAGATCCTTGATGAAGCGCGTGGAATCAAAGTTGCGATAGAAGCGGGCGACGATCTTCACCGCCTCATCGGCGTTGTCAGTGATGCGGTAAAGATTCAGGTCGTCGGGCGAGATGAGTTTGTCGCGCAGCAGATGTTCGCGGATGTTTTTGTCCCATGTCTTCCAATAGGTGCCGCCCGGTTTGTCCACGAGCACGAGCGGCATGAGCTGGCTCTTGCCGGTCTGCATGAGCGTAATGGCTTCGTAACCTTCATCCATCGTGCCGAAACCGCCGGGGAAGAGCACAATGGCGTCCGAGTGGCGGATGAAGATGAGTTTACGCGTAAAAAAATATTTAAAAGTTATGAGTTTCTTATCCTCAGCGATGACGGGGTTGGCGCTCTGTTCCCACGGCAGGCGGATGTTGACGCCGAAACTGTTTTCCGGTCCCGCGCCTTCGTGCCCGGCTTGCATGATGCCGGGGCCGGCCCCAGTGATGACCATGAAGCCGGCGGCGGAGATTTTTTTGCCGAACTCAACGGCTTGTTGATATTCCAATTTGTCGGGGCCGGTGCGCGCGGAACCGAAGATGGTGACTTTGCGTTTGTGCGCATACGGCGCGAAGATGCGGAAGGCGTAGCGCAGTTCGCGCACGGCGGTCTGGATGACGCGCACGTCGCCGGTGTCTTTCACGTCCACGAGCATTTTCAGCGCGTTTTCAATGATGTCCGCTACTTCCGGCTCGTTGTGACCGCCGCCTTTGAATTTAATCAGGGCGTCAATGTGGCTTTTCAGCACGGGATCCATCGGAATCTTTTCAGTCCTTTTCATATTTTAATCGCGGGAGGCAGAATAGCGGCGACCCGGCAAAAGGCAATCCGTCGGTTTGGCGCGGGCAAATCAAGTGGCTGCGCCATCCAGTTCAGCCGCGGTTGCGGCGAGCTACGATCCGCCCCAGTTCATTTTGCGGATGCGGGGCGGCTGGGCTCGCGATAGGCCAGGAGAAAATAAACCAGCACGCCGGCGACACCAGCGGTGAGTCCGCCCCAAAAGAGCGGCCATTGCGTCCCGGACGGCCGGCCGCATGCGGCGAACCACCAACCGCTGCCAAGATAGCCGAGGAGGTTGCCCACCCCGCCGTTCATCAGCGTGAGCAAGGCCTGCGCCCGCGCCCGCCACGCCGGGTCCACGCGTTGTTCGAGGTAGATTTGCGCGGTGATGAACACCAGCACGAACGACGCGCCGTGCAAGGCGATGCCCAGCAGCAATGACTGATTGGTGTTGCAGGCGCTCAACGCGAAGCGCAGCACGCCGAGGCTGAGGCCGCAGGCGAAAATCCATTTCAACCGCCAGTTGAGCAGCAGCCACGCGAGGCTGAACATGGCGATGATCTCGGAAACTTGCGCCAGACTCATCCACGCGCTGGTATGGGCGAAGCCGCGGTCGTGCAGATGCGTGGGCGCATACGGATAAAACGCACAGAGCGGGATGTTGAACAGCGTCGTGGTGATGAAGACCACGCGCGTGTCGCGGTTTTTTAGCAGCGTCAGCGCGTCGAGGCCGAGGCGTTCGTGCCACGCAACGTGTTCGGCGGATTTGGGAATTTCCAAGGTCGGCAGGAAAAAAGTGAAGCCCGCCACGAGCAGCCAGAAGCCCGCCCCGAGATAGCCCGTGAACGCCGAGCGATCCAGATTCAACAGGCCGATGAGCAGCGCGCCGCCCATCCAGCCGATGGTCGCCAGCGCGCGAACGGGGCCGAATTCTTTTTTGGCGTCTTGCAAACGCGCCAGGACGAGCGCGGTGGAAATGCTGAACATCGGCGCGTAGGAGAGGGAGAAAATCTGGATCAACGCCAGCACCAGCCACGCCGGCCAGCCGTTCTGAATGGCTGTGGCAATGACCGCCATCGTGATGCCAGTGGCGCAGGCGAGCCAGCGCAACACGCGGGCGGGGGCCACGTGCCGGTCGGCCATCGCGCCGAACATCAGCGGCGAAATAAAGGCCGCGACGGCGTTTGCCGCGAAGGCATACGGCTTGATGGCATTCAAGCCGTGCGCGTCCAGAATCGTGCCGAGCGGCACGAACCAGATGGCCATCGCTGCCGCTTGGATGAAAAACAAAATCATCAGCTCGGCATATTCGGCTTTGCGCAGCGTCCGTAACATGGGCGCGAAGATTAGCAGGCCGCGCGGAAAACTAAAGGACGAGACGGTGGCGGAGGCAAGCGGAGTTTGGTGGGAGCGCGGTTCTCATTTGGAGTGCGGCGACCCGTCGCCGCTTTCCCACTGGCAGACATGTCGGCCAGTTCCAAAGCGCGGACCTGTCCGCGCACTCAAAAAGAAAAGCGCGCTGCCTTGCGGCCACGCGCTTTGTTTGGCGGGAGTAGGGGAAATTATTTCTGCAACTTCGCTTCCCAATCGCGAGATTGTTCATCGCCGTTGCGCGTGAACAGGAATTTGCCCTTGATGGCTTCCGCACTCACGGTGCCCGTGTATTTATTCGTCATGGTGTTGCCATTGAAGGCGCGCACCACGGTGAATGAAACTTCCGAGCCGGCGAGTTTGCCGTCGGCGATTTCCGTTGAGTTGACCGCGCCGTCGCGACCGGGCGAGGAGACCTTGCCGGTCAATTTCTCGCCGTCCAGTTTCAACACGAGCGTATTCGTGCGGTCAGCCCCGCCGTTGCGGCCGGGCATGGTCCAGATGTAGGTGCCCGACGGGTCCACCTTTTTGTCCTCCGCCTGGGCCAGCGGTAAGGCGCCGAGCAGCAACAGGCCGCCGAGCAGAATAGTTGAGAATTTCGATAATTTCATGGATTTGTTGTTTTAATCTTCCCAGCGCGGATGTTTGTCGCGCCGGTGAAGTTATGACGAATAGACTTTCGCCGGGGCAACAAAGTTACAAGCGCTAAATTTGCAGGCGTAGCGCTCATTGACAATATTATTGCCGCTGATACACGCGCACCCAGTCCACTTCGAAGCGGACGGGGTATTCGAGGTGCGAAGCGTCGCCGCCGCTGTCGCCGCCGATGGCTTGGTTGAGGATGAGATACATGGGGCGATGAAATGGATTGCCGCGATCGGCATTGTCGGCGCTGGCGAGGTCGAGGTGGTTCATGCGCGCGCCATCGAGGTAGAGGTCCATTTTCTGCGCGTCCCATTCCATCGTCCAAATGTGAAATTGTTTTGACCATGCCGCGCCGCCGAGTTCAACGATGGGTTTTTTGACCGTGGACCATTTGCTCGTGCTATTGAGGCCATAGTCAATATTCGCGAGCACGGTGCCGGTGTAATATTCCATGATGTCCACCTCGCCGCAGGCCGGCCAGCGAATGCCCGGCGTGGCCCCGAGCGTCCAAAACGCAGGCCAACTGCCGGTGCGCGTATCGATGCGCGCCCGCATCTCGAATTTGCCGTAGGTGAACTCGCGCAGGCGGCGCGACGTGAGGCTGGCGGCGGTGACGTCAATCCATTCGCGGCTCGCGCGCCAGTCGGGGCGATTGGTGGTGAAATGAGGATTCGGCAGGTGCGCGCGGCGGGCTTCGATGACGAGCAGGCCGTTGGTGCAAAGCGCGTTTGCGGGCTGATACCATTGGAGTTCGTGATTGCGCACAAAGCCGTGTTCGTAACTCCAGTTCGCGGGATTGGGCGGGCCGTTGGTGTTGAACTCATCAGCCCAGACCAATTGCCAATCGTTCGTCGCGTCTTTCACCGCCACCGGCCAGCCGCTCGACCAATCCATCTTTCCCATCGCCAGCCGCGAACGGCCCTGCGTGTCGGCGTCGTAGTAATGATAGCTGAACAGCGTCGGGCGGTTGGTGCTGCCATCATCCAAGATGCCGATGTGACCGGGGCCGATGAAGCGTCCGCTGCTCTGCAAAAACGGCGAGCCGCCGCCGGTGGCGAGATCGTTGCCCTCGCGATCACGATACGGCCCGGTGATTTTTTCCGAGCGTCCGACGCGGACTTCATAGGTGCTGTTCGTGCCTTTGCAGCATTCGCCCCAGTTCACGAAGAGAAAATAGAAGTTTTCATGTCGCGTCAGGCAGGCCGCCTCAATGGAGTGATTCCAGGCGAGCTGAACCGGCGGCAAATTCGTGTGGCTGCGTTTGCCCGTCTGCGGATCAAGCTCGGTCAGGAAGATGCCTTGCCAAAACGAGCCGAACGCCAGCCAGAGCTTGCCGTCTGCATCCAGGAATGCGCTCGGATCAATCGTGTTGAAGGGACTGTTCGGATTGGAGTCAATGACCGCGCCGCCATCCGTCCAAAAATAATTGGTCGCGGATGGGTCGAGCGTGGGACTGGTTGCCAAACCGATGGCGGAGGTCTGCTTGCCAAACGTCGAGGCGGAATAATAGAGATAAAATTTCCCGTTCACGCGGATGACATCCGGTGCCCACAGGGAATTGCGCAGACCAGGAACGGCCTGCATCGCCCACGCGGGCGGCGCGCGGAACACCGAATCGCCATTCGTCCAATGGATCAAATCCGGGGACGACTTGGTGCGGATGCCGGGTCCGGTGCCGAAGCTGTAAAAGCGGTCGCCGTCTTTGACAATCGAGGAGGGGTCATGCGTGAAAGTCTGGCCCGCCAGCGGCAGCAGCACATCATTCGTTTCGGTGCAATTCGCCGTCAGCGCGGCGAACAAAATGAGAGCGAAAATTGATTTGGCTTGCGTGCTCATCAAGATACCAACTCATTTAGCCACAGATTGAACCCGGATGAAACACGGAAATTTGTCCGCGCCCGCGAAATCCCAGGCTGCTCCCGCAAAATCCTGAACGGCTCCCGCAAAGTCCCAGCTCGTTCCCATGAAATACCGTTTCCCAAAACCCGCCTGCTTCAATGCTCAAAAATTCAGGAGTTAAAAATTCTTTTGGGATTTGATCCGCATAGCCGCACCGGACAGCAACGTGCAAAGGTGTTTCGGTTCGGCATGACCCACCCGCAATGCCTCGCCAATTTCCACCTGAATATGGAACTGATGCCGTCATCGTTTCTCTGGTCAAAAATTCTTTGGGAACTTTATCTAGTGTTGTGTTCTCGAATACAGTGGACATAACATGATATTTGTTTAAACTGGGTGCATGGCAAGACCCATACGCGGTTTGGAACTGGATTCGGATCAACGCACGGCGTTGGAAGCGTCGGTGCGGGCACCAACGACA
>CAINLR010000007.1 GCA_903850425.1 uncultured Verrucomicrobia subdivision 3 bacterium
CAGGTGTATCAGAAGGTGCTGAACAATGAGCGCGAAGGCGTTTATCTCGGCAAGACCGTGCAGGTCATCCCGCACGTCACCGACGAAATCAAGCGCCGCATTGACCTGCTCGCCGAGACCAGCAAGGCCGACGTCATCATCACCGAAATCGGCGGCACCACCGGCGACATCGAGGGGTTGCCGTTTGTCGAGGCCATCCGCGAATTTGCGCTGGAAGCCGGCATCGGCAACACCTGCTTCATTCATGTCACCTACGTTCCGTTCATCAAGGCGGCGGGCGAACTAAAGACCAAGCCCACCCAGCAAAGCGTCGCCAAGCTGCGCGAGATCGGCATCACTCCCAACATCATTGCGTGCCGGTGCGAAAAGCCGCTCGACAAGGAATTGCGCCAGAAAATCTCCATGTTCTGCAACGTCCCGCTGGAGGCCGTCATCGAAGTCAAGGACGTGGATCACTCTATTTACGAAATGCCGCTCATGCTCCAGCGCGAGCGCATGGATGAACTGGTCTGCCGCATCCTGCATCTCACCACGCCGGCGCCGAACATGGTTCACTGGCAGGAGATCATCCGCAAACTCATCGCCCCGCAGCATCGCGTGCGCATTGGCGTGGTCGGCAAATACATCGGCCTGCAGGACGCCTACAAATCGGTTTATGAGGCGACCATTCACGGTGGCGTGGCGAATGATTGCGGCGTGGAAATCGTGCAGGTGGATGCGGAGGAAATTGAAAAATTCGGCGCGGAAAAAATGCTGAAAGGCATCGGCGGCATCCTGGTGCCCGGCGGATTTGGCGAACGCGGAATCGAAGGCAAAATCAAGGCCGCGCAATATGCCCGCGAAAATAAAATCCCCTACCTCGGCCTCTGCCTCGGCATGCAGATCGCGACGATTGAATTTGCCCGCCATGTGCTGAAGCTGGACAAGGCGCACTCCACCGAATTCGACGAAAACACGCCGCACCCGGTCATTGCCTTGCTGGATGCGCAGCGCAAAGTCACCAAGAAGGGCGGCACCATGCGCCTGGGCGCGCAGCCGTGCCAGTTGGTCGTCGGCTCGAAAGCTGGCTTGCTCTACGGCTCGTTTGTGATTCACGAACGCCATCGCCATCGCTACGAGTTCAACAACGCCTACCGCGAAAAATTCGAGAAGGCCGGTTTCTTTTTCAGCGGCACCTCGCCCGACACCAAGCTGGTGGAGGTCATCGAACTGAAGGATCATCCGTTCTTCATCGCCAGCCAGTTTCATCCGGAATTCCTGAGCAAGCCGCATCAGCCGCATCCGTTGTTTAAAGGCTTCATCGCCGCCGCGCACCAGCACATTCATCACAAGCCGTTGTGAACTCATGCGGAAATGCCCGATTCAAACCATTGCCCGAAAAGCCGACGAGGCCGGCATTCCGTTTCTTGTCATCGGAGGCTTTGCCGTGCATGCGCACGGGTATGTGCGAACGACCGATGATCTTGACCTGATTGTTCCCGGCGGTCATCGCGTGCGCTGGAGTCAACTGCTTGACGGGATGGGCATGGTGGTCAGCAACGACGCGGCAACTTTCCTGCAATTTGACCCAAGGGATGAGGCCGACATGAAAGTGGATTTGATGTTTGTTTCGGAAAACGTATTTGAGCAGTTGAATCAATCCGCCGTCATCGCGACGGTTGCTGGCGTTCAAGTAAAAGTTGTTTCGTTGCTCCATTTGATTGCCCTGAAATGCCATTCACTCCAACACAGCCGGGCTTTGCGGCGCTTGAAGGATATGGACGATTTGATTCAACTCCTTCTGGTCAACCGTCTCGACTTGAACGAGCCGGAACTTCGGGCGACAATCCTCAAGCATGGCAGCGCGGAAACCTATGAAAAATTACGAATCGCCTGCGCCAACGAATGACTGCGTCCGGCGGGACGCGCCCGGCCTGGAATTTCCTGACTGGGGCGGCTTGTTGCCGCACCGTTCCCGCATGACTTTTGATGAGGCCGTGCGGTGGAACGATGAAATGCTGGCCATGCTTCCCCCCAAAAAAATGCCATCCAAGCTGGAAACGGAACGCCGGTGTTACGCCGAGTTCGTGCTGTGATCCGTGCGGTCAGGCGGACGACCGTGTTCCTGCCGGCAATGAAACGTCGGCGTCAGGTTGGTATACGGTTGAGAACGTGATTAACTTATGCACATACAGTTTTGGCGCGGACCGGTTCACCAACACCATCAGCCAGCACCCAGCCCATGGAACTAAACAACCGCCAATTTCGCTTCCGGCTCGTGCTGGTGCTGGTCAGCCTGCTGGTCTTGAGCATTCTGGCCTTGCTGCTGCTGCGGCTGGCGTTGACGCGCGATGTCACCCGGCAGTTGGCGATGATTCATGCGGCCGGCCTGCCGACGAATGCCGACGAGGCGGACAAGTTTTATCCCGCTGTTCCCGACGACGAAAATGCCGCGCTGAAAATGGCGGCGAGTTTCGCGCTGCTGACCAATTACCCGGACCAGCGTTCCAACGAAGTCGCGGCGATCAAATTTCCGATCCGAACCGCCGCCTTGATGGCCGACGATTTGAAACTCCTGGTCGGTTATTCTGCGCTGAATTCGAACGCCCTCGCCCAGGCACGCGCGGCGATCCAATTGCCACGCTGCCGTTATCCGGTGGACCTGGCGCTCGGCCTTGACGCGCTGCTGCCTCATCTGGCCAAGCTCAAGGCTATTGCCCGCGTGGCGCAGTTCCAAACCTTGCTCGACACCAACGCGGTGGCGTCTTCGGTTTCCACTATGATTGGCATCGCACGCACGCTGGACCAGGAGCCGGTGTTGATTTCAAAACTGATCCGGCTGGCCATTTTGAACATGGCCGTGGCGGCGTTGGAACGCCGCTTAAACACGGCGGCTTTGAGTGACCACGATATGGATTTGTTGAGTCGGTCGCTGATGGAAGCTGCCAAGACCAATCAAATAGCCAATGGCCTGGCGGGCGAGCGCGCGATGTTTTTTCCGTTGTTCCGCATGAACCTGGCCCAGATGGGACGGCTCGCGAAAACCAGCGGCGATGACAACCCCGAGCCATCAGCGCCGCCCTTGTCCGGTTCCCTGTCGCAGTTCTTCAAGGTGACCGGTTTCTTCGAGCGCGACTTGCGGTTCTATCTGCACGCCATGGAAACAAACATCTCGCTCGCCGCAACCTATCCCAAGAACGTTCCGCACATCACGGACGTGGAGGCGCAGATTTTCCGAACCTGCAAGAACCGCTATTACATTCTGTCGGGCATGCTCCTGCCCGCACTGGAAACCGCCATCATCAAGGAGGCAAATAGTTTGGCGCAGGTTCGCGCTGCCCAGACCGCGCTGTCGGTCGAACGCTTCCGATTACAACACGGGACGCTGCCGAACAAGCTCGATGAACTAGTTCCGCAGTTTCTTTCGGCCGTCCCGCCAGATCCATTTGACGGCCAGCCGTTACGTTATCGTCGTTTGGAAAAAGGCTTTGTGATCTACAGCATCGGCAGTGATGGCGAGGACAACGGCGGGCGCGAACGTCCGGCGGCTGCCAAGTCCACCGACAAAACGCCTTTCGACATCACCTTCACCATCGAGCGCTGACTGCAAATTCCTCAGTGAACTATCCCGAAGCCATCCAGTTCCTTTACGGTCTCCAGCTTTTCGGCACGCATTTCGGCCTGGAGCGTGCGCAACGGCTGGCGGAACTCGTCGGCAATCCGCAGGACAAACTCCGCTTCATCCACGTCGCCGGCACCAATGGCAAAGGCTCCACCTGCGCGATGTTGGAAAGCATTTATCGCGCGGCTGGCTTGCGCGTCGGTTTGTTCACCTCGCCGCACCTCGTTTCGTTTCGCGAACGAATTCAGGTCAACCGGCAGTTGATTCCAGAAGCGGACCTCGTCCGGTTGGTGGCGGAAACTCAGCCGCTACTGGCCGGATTTCCAGCGGCGGATCATCCCACCATGTTCGAGGTGGTCGCCGTGCTGGCGCTGAAATATTTCGCCGAACAAAAGTGCGACTTGGTGATTTGGGAAACCGGCCTCGGCGGACGGCTGGACGCGACCAACATCGTCACGCCGCTGGCCAGTGTCATCACCAACATCGCTTTTGACCATCAGCAATGGCTGGGAGACACGCTGGCTCAAATCGCGGCGGAGAAGGCGGGCATCATCAAGCCCGGCGTGCCCGTGGTCACGGCGACTGTGGCCCCGGAAGCACTGGGCGTGATTGAGCAGAAATCCCGCGAATACAGCGCAGCGCTGACGCAGGTTCAAACCCATCATGCCTTACGCCTCACGCATCATCCCTCGCTGCTGGGCGACCATCAAAAGCTGAATGCCGCCCTGGCGCTGGCGACGATTGAAGTGCTGCAGCCGAAAATCCCGGTCAGCGCCGAAAACATCCGTGCCGGACTGACCGGCGTCAACTGGCCGGGACGACTCCAACTGGTTCAAACTCCAAGCGGCCAGAAGATTCTGCTCGATGGCGCGCACAACGTGGCCGGCGCGGAAACGCTGTGCGCGACGCTGAAGAAAAATTTTGCGGGCACCAGACCGGCGATCCTCTTTGGCGCGTTGGCGGACAAGAACTGGCTGGACATCTGCCGGACGCTGGCCCCGCTGGCGGGCAAAATATTCACCCTGCCGGTCGCCAGCGCACGCACCGCCGACGCGCAGGAACTGGCCGCGGTGTTTCGTTCCGCCCGTCCGTCAGCGGCGGTCACGGCCTGTGAAAATCTGGCGGCTGCGTTAAACGCCAGCAAAGACGAGCCTTTTGTCGTCATCACCGGCTCGCTCTATCTCGTCGGCGAGGCGCTGGAGCGGCTGGGGCTGGCCCCGACGGACGGCGGCGAACGCGGTTTGAACGAGTGGCACGCCGCTCCGATCCGGGGATAAGCAGCCGGCAAGTAAAGGCGAAGGGTGGCTAATAACTTTCCCGGCGCGCTCCGGCCCGTTGACGCTAGGGTGATTCATAATTACTATTCTCCCTCGTTATGGATTACGCTGACACTCTGCCGAAGCAACGCTCGTTCGGCCAAACGACCCGTCCCGATGCCTGGTGGTTGCAACCGCTGGTCGTCTTTCTCGGATTCTCCGCTTTCATCATCTACTCGACCTGGGCGGCCTTCCAAGGCGTGGGTGACATGCAGACCGGCGTGCCGAGCTATTGGTTTGGCGGCGAGCATGGTGAACACGGTGGTGCGAACTATCTCTCCCCGTTTTACTCGCCGGAATTTTGGGGCGTTTCGCCCCACGCCATTTTGGGCGCAACGCTGCCGGGGTGGTTCCCCAAGTGGGCGCCCTTCTCGCCCGCGTTCTTGATTCTGTGGATTCCGGCCGGGTTCCGGTTTACCTGCTATTATTATCGTGGTGCTTATTACAAGGCGTTCTGGGCCGACCCGATCAACTGCGCCGTGGGCGAGCCGCGCAAAAAATTTCTGGGCGAACTTTCCTTCCCGCTGATCATTCAAAATGTTCACCGCTACTTTTTCTACCTCGCCTTCCTGTTTATCATCCTCCTCTCCTACGATGCGTGGCTGGGAATGTGGTTCACCGACAAGGCTGGCAAGGGACATTTCGGCATCGGCGTCGGCACGATCGTTCTGATCTTGAACGCCGTGTTCCTCGCGATGTATACGTTCGGCTGCCATTCGCTTCGGCATCTGGTTGGCGGATTTCTGGATTCCAAATCCAAAGCGCCGACCTGCGCGAAGGCCTACAGTTGCGTCAGTTGCCTGAACATCCGCCACATGATGTGGGCGTGGATCAGTTTGTTCTGGGTGGGTTTCACCGATGTCTATGTCCGCCTGTGCGCGACCGGGCATCTCACCGACTTTGTGTTCTTCAAACTCTAACCTCCGAACCGAATTTTTTTGTGGCTACCAATTACGAAACTCACGAATACGACGTGCTGGTGATCGGCGCGGGCGGCGCCGGCTTGCGCGCAGCGATTGAAGCGTCGGCAGCTGGCGTCAAAGTCGGCCTGATCTGCAAATCACTGCTCGGCAAGGCTCACACGGTCATGGCCGAGGGCGGCATGGCGGCGGCGATGGGCAATGTGGACGACCGCGACAATTGGAAAGTTCACTTCGCTGACACGATGCGCGGTGGTCAATACGTCAACAACTGGCGCATGGCCGAATTACACGCCAAGGAAGCGCCGGCGCGCGTTCACGAACTCGAAGCGTGGGGCGCGGTGTTTGACCGCACGAAGGAAGGGAAAATTTCGCAGCGCAATTTCGGTGGTCATCGTTATCCCCGCCTCGCCCACGTCGGCGACCGCACGGGCCTCGAACTGATCCGCACGTTGCAAGATCACGGCATCCATCAGGGCATCACGGTTCACATGGAATACACCATTGTGTCGCTGCTCAAAGACGGCGACCGCGTGGTGGGCGCGTTTGGCTATGACCGCGAGCGCGGACGTTTCCGTGTTTTCAAAGCGAAGGCCGTGGTCGTTTGCACCGGCGGTTTAGGCCGCGCGTATGCCGTGACCAGCAATTCTTGGGAAGGCACCGGCGACGGCGTTTCCCTCGCGTATCACGCGGGCGCGGAGCTGCTCGACATGGAATTCATCCAGTTCCATCCGACCGGCATGATTTGGCCGCCGAGCGTGAAGGGCATTTTGGTCACGGAAAGCGTGCGCGGCGAAGGCGGCGTGTTGCGCAACAAGGACGGCAAGCGCTTCATGTATGATGACGTGCCGGAGAATTACCGGTCGCAGACTTCGACCGATCCGGAAGAAGGCTGGCGTTACACGCAGAACGACAAGAACGCGAAACGTCCGCCGGAGTTGTTGACGCGCGATCACGTCGCCCGCTGCATCAATCGCGAAGTGAAGGCCGGACGCGGCAGCCCGCACGGCGGCGTGTTTCTCGATATTTCCTGGATCAAGGAAAAGATTCCGAACTCCGCCGAGCACATCAAACGGAAGCTGCCTTCGATGTATCACCAGTTCATGCAGCTCGCGAATCTCGACATCACGAAGGAACCGATGGAAATCGGCCCGACCACGCATTACGCAATGGGCGGTGTCCGCGTGAACGGCGACACGCAGGCGACGAATGTCCCCGGCCTGTTCGCAGCGGGCGAGTGCGCCGCCGGCTTGCATGGGGCGAACCGGCTCGGTGGGAATTCGCTGTCTGACTTGATCGTTTTCGGCAAGCGCGCGGGCGAATACGCCGCGAAGTTCGCGAAGGAAAATGCTTCTGGCGCGATCAACGACGCGCAAGTCGAAGCCGCTTACAAGGAAGCCGTCGAACCGTTCGAGCGTCCTGCTGGCGGCGGCACCGAAGGACCGTATCAGGTGCAATACGATTTGCAAAACATGATGCAGACCAATGTCGGCATCGTGCGCCTCCAGAACGAAATGGAGTTTGCCCTCGCCGGCATCGAGAAGCTCAAGGCGCGGGCGGCGAAAGTCGCCGTGCAGGGACACCTCGAATACAACCCCGGCTGGCACACGGCCATTGATCTCAAGCATCTGCTTACGATTTCCGAGGCGATCACGCTGTGCGCGCTGGAACGCAAGGAAAGCCGCGGCGGACATTTCCGCGAGGATTTCCCGGACAAGAGTCCTGAAGCGGCGAAATACAACAACGTCGTTTCCAAGGCGGCGGACGGCTCCATGAAATTGCGGCGCGAAACGATTCCGCCCATGCCGGAAGCATTGAAACAAGTCATCGAGGAGATGAAATGAACAAAACCGTTACTTTTAGAATCTGGCGCGGCGACGCGAACGGCGGCAAGTTCGTGGATTATACCACGGAGATCACCGAAGGCCTCGTCGTCCTCGATGTCGTCCACAAAATTCAGGCGCAGCAGGCCAACGACCTTGCCGTGCGCTGGAATTGCAAGGCCGGCAAGTGCGGTTCCTGCTCCGCCGAAGTCAACGGCATGCCCAAGCTCATGTGCATGACGCGCATGGACACGCTCGACATCACCAAGCCCATCACCATTGAGCCGATGCGTGCGTTTCCCAGCATTCGCGATCTGGCGACCGACGTGTCGTGGAACTTCCGCGTCAAAACCAAGATCAAGAAATTCAATCCGCGCAAGCCTGACTGCGAAGATGGCACCTGGCGCATGCAGCAGGAAGACGTGGATCGCGTGCAGGAATTCCGCAAGTGCATCGAGTGCTTTTTGTGCCAGGACGTCTGCCACGTTTTGCGCGACCATCACAAGCACGACGAATTCATCGGCCCGCGCTTCCTGGTTTACACCGCCGCGCTGGAAATGCACCCGCTCGACACCGAAGACCGTCTGGCGGAATTGAAGCAGTCGCAAGGCATCGGTTATTGCAACATCACCAAGTGCTGCACCAAGGTTTGCCCCGAACACATCACAATTACTGACAACGCCATTATTCCGCTGAAGGAACGCGTGGTGGATGAGTTCTACGATCCCTTCGCGTGGGTCTGGAAAAAGCTTCGGCCCAAAGGTTGAGCTGGAATTTGAAACTGCAAACCCACGGATCTTCCGTGGGTTTGTTTTTTGTTTGCTGCGACTTGAATGAAGCGACACCCAGCCGGCCCGCGTCAGTTTTGGTGAACCTACGCGTGCAATTTTATCAAATAAATTTGCAGAACTCGCACGTCTCGTTGTCATAAAAAATTGCTAGAGTGTCCGCATTCAACCAACTTTTATGAATAAATACTTACCATTGGGAAAACTGTCTTTTGGCATGGGCGACCGCTTCGGCCAGCAGGGCAAAGCGCAGCTCCGTGCCTGTCAGTTGGCCACCGAACTGGGCGCACATTTTGTGCCGGTGTGGAACAAGTCCAATCGCGAACACACGTTTATCGGCACCGAGCCGTCGTCTTTGCGCAGCGAGGCCGATGCGGCCGTGCAGGCGCTCGGCTGGAAAAATCCCTATCACGTGGACGCCGACCACATCCGCCTCGAAACGGTGGATCGTTTTATCGCGCCGTCGGACTTTTTCACGATTGATGTCGCTGACAGCATCGGCAAGCCGGCGGCCGTTGCGGACGTGAAAGTGTTTGTGGACCGCCATCCTGAACTGATTGGCACGGTTTCCATTCCGCACATTGACCATCCATTCGCGATCACGCGCGCGGAAGTCGAGCGCGTGGCCAACAAATTCCTGCTCGCCACGCAGGACGCTGGGAAAATTTATCAGCACATCGTCAAAGCCAAGGGCGCGGAGAATTTCATCACCGAGGTTTCAATGGACGAAACCGACAGCCCGCAGACGCCGCCGGAATTGCTGATCATTCTCGCCGCGATTGCTGATCAAAAAATCCCCATCCAAACCATCGCGCCGAAGTTTACCGGCCGTTTCAACAAGGGCGTGGATTATGTCGGCGACGTGAAACAGTTTGAGAAGGAATTCAACGACGACCTCGCGGTCATCGCGTTTGCCATCAAGAAATACGGGCTGCCGCCGTCGCTCAAATTGAGCGTCCACTCCGGCAGCGACAAGTTTTCCATCTACGAACCGATGCGGCGCGCGCTGAAGAAGTTTGATGCGGGCGTGCATATCAAAACCGCCGGCACCACCTGGCTCGAAGAGCTCATCGGCCTCGCGGAAGCGGGCGGCGATGGCTTGGAAATCGCCAAGGAAATCTACGCCTACGCGATGGAGCATGTGGAGGAATTCTGCGCGCCCTACGCCAGTGTCATTGACATTGATAAAGCGAAGCTGCCGAGCGCGGCGGTCGTGAACGGCTGGAGTTCCAAGCAGTTCACCGATGCGTTGCGTCACGATCAGAAGAATCCGGCCTACAATCCGAGCTTCCGCCAGTTGCTGCATGTCAGCTTCAAGGTCGCGGCGAAGAAGGGCGACCGCTATTTGAACGCGCTTAAAAAGCACGAAGCCATCGTCGCCAGGAACGTCACGGAAAATCTTTTCGAGCGGCACATGAAACCGTTGTTGCTCGGCAAGTAAGTTCCCTTTCTGCTTGCGCGAATGTCATTCATGAAATTGGAATGACGCTAGGTTTTAACGCAAACCGGGGCCGGCTCGATTTCGCCGCATGCGTTGTTTTGTGATAACTTAATCCGCATCATTAGTCGCGATTCGGCTGGGGTGTGCTGCTCCAACATTGCGGGTTTAGCCGGTAGCGTGACTCGGTCGTCCCGCGCGCGAGTTCCGGATCGGGGCCGCCCTGGTTTGCGCTGAAACGCGCGCGCGGGACGCCCAGGCCATTAGCCGCGCAACGGCGGCAGCGCGGGCAGCGCCAGCACAATCGGCGGGTCGGTGGGCCGCAACGGACGCAGGTGCAGGTGTGGTTTTGCCGCCGCGCCCGGCGGGGCATTTTGCACGCGCAGACTGGCCACGAAACTGATGGGCAGGTTCGCTGCCATTTCGGCCAGGCTGGCTGAGAGCGGCATCAGTGCGGCCAGCAAATGAAATTCCGGCCGCGCGGGGCGCTCGATGCAAAATTTTCCAGGCCCGATCATCACCTTGCCGGACAAGGGCACGCCTAGCGGCACGCCGCTCGTGAACGTCCCCACAAAAGTGAAGCCCTTCGGCTGGCTCGGCCCCTCGACCACGCCGTCGATGACCGGCCCGGAGATTTTCTTGCGGCCAGCGAAATAGCTCCAGATGCACCCCGGAGAAATTTGCGGATACGCTCGCGCCGCCATGGCATCAAAATTCAAGCAGCGCCAGCCCCATCGCCGCGCCTTCAAAAGCAAAGCCGCGCAGATCCAAGTCCCCGGCCGCCAGCGTAGCATCGAGTTCGGCTGATGAGCTGCATTCCACAGCGACGTGATAGCCAGCCAGGAACGCGTGCCCCACGCCTTCAAGCCGGTTTTGCATGAATGGAGACGCTCCCCGGCAGCCCCGCGGCTGGAAATTCACCGACTTTGCGGGAAGGCCAAAGACGCGCCGGCGGAGTTTTATTAGCATTACGGTTTTCAAAGACTTACTTCCAGGCTTGGCTGAATCGTGTGGTTGGCTTGGCTGAATAAAGTTATTGAAGGTTTCTGGCGCTGGTGCGTCAACAGCAAACCTAACCCACTTCAAAAAGTTTCCTGATGAAAACACGCCGCGCTCCGCCAGCGCGCTTTTTTCGGACGCGCGGCGTGAATTTGAGCCGGATTGAGAAGTCGGCAAACGCAGCCTCGCCGCCATTCCGGTGGCGCGCAAGTTCTGGTGCGCCGCAGAAATGACTCGGAAACGCCAGGGATCGTAGCGGAGCCAAGCGTGGCGCATCTGCCCCAGCTTTTACTTTGAAATGCGGCCCGTTCCCTGCCAACATGCGCGCTCGCTAGCCGCTGCGGGAGTTCAAGCTTTAGCTTACCCGCCGGTGGCAAACGAATGAGGACCAGCGGAAGCTTGGACTCCAACTTTACACATGAAACGCACGCATCATTGCAACGAACTGCGCCCGGCACACATCGGGCAAACCGTCACCCTGTCGGGCTGGGTTCATTCCCGCCGCGACCTCGGCGGCCTCATCTTCATTGACATTCGCGACCGCGAAGGTCGCACGCAAACCGTTTTTGATCCGTCCGATTTGACGCCCGAACTCTTCACCCAGGCCGCGGCGCTCCGCAGCGAATGTGTCGTCAGCATCACCGGCAAAGTCCGGGCGCGTCCTGCCGGCACCAACAACACCAAGATTCCCACTGGCGAAGTCGAGGTCGGCGTCAGCGCGCTCGAAGTGCTGAATATGGCCGAGGTCCTGCCTTTTCCCGTGGACGATCCCGAAATCGCCAACAAGGTGAATGAGGAATTGCGCCTGAAATATCGCTACCTCGATCTGCGTCGTCCCGAAATGGCGCGCAACCTAAAACTGCGCAGCAAAGTCGCCATCGCCACGCGCAGCTACATGGACGACCAGGGTTTCCTCGAAGTCGAGACGCCCACGCTCTTCAAGTCCACGCCTGAAGGCGCCCGCGAATTCCTCGTGCCCAACCGCCGCGAGCCCGGCACCTTTTATGCCCTGCCGCAGTCGCCGCAGCAGTTCAAACAAATTCTCATGGTCGCCGGCGTGGAAAAATATTTCCAACTCGCCCGCTGCTACCGCGACGAAGATTTGCGTGCCGACCGCCAGCCGGAGTTCACGCAGGTGGACATCGAGATGAGTTTCATTGACCGCGAAGACATTTATGCGCTCATCGAAGGCCTCATCAAGCGCGTTTGGAAAACGGCGTTAAACATTGATGTTCCGACGCCGTTCAAGCGCATGAGTTTTGAGGAAGCCCTGAACCGCTACGGCATCGACAAGCCCGACACGCGCTTCGCCATGGAGCTCGTGGACATGACCGAAGATTTCAAGGCCAGCACCTTCAAAGTATTCAGCGGCACCATTGCCAACGGCGGCGTGGTGAAGGCGCTCAATGCGAAAGGCCTGGCCGGCGCGACGCAAGGCCAGCTCGAAGCCATGACCGAGACTGCCAAAGGGTTCGGGGCCAAAGGTCTCGCTTTTATCAAGGTCGAAGGCGGCGAATGGAAGTCGCCCATCGTGAAATTCTTCAGCGACGCCGAGAAGGCCGCGCTGACGGCCAAACTGAAAATCGAAGAAGGCGATTTGATTCTCTTCGCCGCCGATCAATGGCTCAACGCCTGCGAAATCCTCGGCAAGATTCGCCTCTATTGCGCCGACGTTTTGAAGACGCAAGGCAAGCTGGTGATTCCTGCGAACCAGTTCAATTTTCTCTGGGTCATCGAATTTCCGCTGCTCGGCTTCGACCGCGAACAGAACCGCTGGTATTCCAGCCATCATCCGTTCACTGCGCCGGTGCAGGAAGACATCCCGCTGCTCAAGACCGACCCGAAGAAAGTTCGCGGTCAGCATTACGACGTGGTCGTCAACGGCGTGGAACTCGGCGGCGGCTCCATTCGTATCCATCAGCCCGACGTGCAGAAGACCATCTTCGAGGAATTGCTCGCCATCCCGCCGGAGGAGACCAAACTTCGCTTCGGCTACATGCTCGACGCCTTCAAATACGGCGCCCCGCCGCACGGCGGCATCGCGCTCGGCTTTGACCGGCTCATCGCCATCCTGTGCGGCACGCAAAGCATCCGCGACGTTATCGCCTTCCCGAAGACCGCGAAGGGCACCTGCTTGATGACCGACTCGCCCAGCCATGTCGCGCCGAAACAACTGCGGGATCTTTACCTCGAAGTGAAGGTAAAACCGCCGACGGCACCCGCCGCACCGACCGCACCGGCTGCCTCGGCGACATAACCCTTTCCGGCTACCAAACTACCCAAGTCGTTTTAGAAACGACTTGGGTGTTTCTTTAGACAGACAAGGTCGTTTCCAAAACGACCAAGGTCGCCTAGTAGCTCCGGCAGGTATTCTGCCAGACGACCGAGGTAGAATCGCATCTCCGGCAGGTCGTTTACTAAATGACCCAGGTGTTTTCACAAACGACCTGCCGGCGATCGTAAAATACCTGCCGGAGGTGCCATTCGACCGAGGTCGTTTCGTAAACGACCTGCCAGATTTACTTAAATACCAATAGTTTAGGTTGTTTCTGGTGGTTTACAGGCAGATTTATGCGGTTTACCGGCAAATTCCGCCGAGAAGGGGTGAAAATAGCCCGGCCTTTCAAGGCTGGGCCACGTGCCCACCCGCGATATAAGTCCCGGAGGGACGGCAGAACGATTCTTCCGTCCCTTTGGGACTTGGATATTTACGCGAAATCAAGCCCAGCACTTAAGTGCTGGGATATTTTCTGAAAACAACCTGAATCATTACGTTCGGCCTGCCTTAAAAGAAGAACGGCGGTCAATGGACCGCCGCTACAAAGAGCTTCCGATTGGGTGCGGTTCAAACCGGCTTAGGCGTCGGAGCCGGAGCCGGTGTGCCACTGGGATTTTGATTGCCGATCAACTCCGCCCGCAGGCCACGAAGTTTTTGCGGGAGGGCATGGTTTTTGCCCAACAACCCTTCCACCAGACTGACACTGCCGGTGGCCTGAGTGTAAAAGCCTTCCCGCATGTTATGGACATTGGCCACGGCGGCCGCGAACGTTTGCTCGGCGGCCTGACGGGCTTTGTCAGCCATCTCAATCACCAGCCCGGCGCCGGTGAGCTGCCCAATAAGTGAGGTAGGATCAAAGTTCTTGGCCTTCAATTCGGCGACATAGGGCGAGAGCGCGTCGCCCACTTTGCCGATGTAACTTTCCTTCAGCGGATCATTCAAGTCAGACATAATTATTGGTTTTCACATGGTTGATGGTTGTTTACCCGGAGCTGTGAGACGATTAGGCATCGCCCCGGAAAAGAACGCCTTACATTCTTTGGGAATTCCTTGACATTTTTTGCCCTGCGCCCCACCGGCGGAAGCCGCAGCCAGGGGCCGAACAGGAGAATGCGTTCTTGTATTCACCAGCGGCGTGGGCTGAAATGGAACCGTTGCGCTTAGGCTCAGGGCCCGTAAAGGGCAAACCACAAAATCACAACCGGGATGCGGGGGAAAATGATTCTCCGGGTCCGCCCGGAATGGAATCCAGAAATGAAAACGATCAAATTATTGTCGGCCCTCATCGGCTTGGCGCTGCCCGTCGTGGTGCAGGCGCAATTCACTTTCACCACCAGCAACGGTGGCATCACCATCACAGGCTATTCGGGAAATCCAACAACTTTGGCAATTCCGAGCACTATCAATGGTTATCCGGTCGTCAGCATCGGGAATCTCGCATTCAATAATAGCAGCACGCTGATCAGCGTGATGATTCCCGATAGCGTCACCAATATCGGGATCGCCTCTTTTCGATTCTGTGGCAGTATAACCAGCGTCACGATCGGCAACAGCGTCATCACGATTGGAAGTTCGGCGTTCCGGTCCTGCACCAATCTGGGCAGTGTCACAATGCCCAATAGCGTCGTCAACGTAGCCGGCAGTGCGTTTCAAGCCTGTTCTAGCCTGACCAACCTCACGATTGGAAACCGCGTCACCGGCATTGGAAACTCTGCGTTCCAGAGCTGCACTAATCTAACCGGCGTCACAATCCCCAATAGTGTCGGAGCAATTGGCAACAGCGCGTTCGCTTCCTGCACCAGCTTGGCCAACCTCACGATTGGCAACAGCGTCACCAGCATCGGAAACTCCGCCTTTCAATTCTGCACCCAATTGGGCAGCGTGATCGTTCCGAACAGTGTCACCAACATTGGCAGCAGCGCGTTTTCGGGCTGCCCCAGTCTGACCAACCTTACCATTGGCACCAGCGTTGCCAGCCTCGGAGACTTTGCGTTCAATGACTGCTCTGGCCTGACCAGCGTCACCATTCCGGGCAGCGTCCGGAGTATCGGCACTGGTCCGTGCTACGGCTGCAGCCACCTGGCCGCGATAATAGTGTCTCCAACCAATCCCTGTTTTTGCAGTGTGGAGGGGGTGCTGCTCGCGGTGGACCAATCCACGCTGATTCAATTTCCGGGCGGCCTTGGCAGAAGTTATTTAATTCCCACCAGCGTCACCACGATCGGAAGCTGGGCGTTCGCCGGCTGTGCTGGCCTGACCAACGTCACCATTGGCGACAGTGTCACCAGCATCGGCAGCGATGCCTTCCATGACTGCATTGGCCTGATCAACATCCTGATCCCCAACAGTGTCACCAGCTTTGGACCGGGTGCTTTCAATAATTGCAGCGGTATCACCATTGGAAGCTCGAACATCGGAACCGGTTGGTTCTCTGGCACAGTTAACCTGACCAACGTCACGCTTCTCGACAGTGTCATCCGCATTGGAGTGACGGCGTTTGTTAACTGCACCAGCCTGACAACAGTCACCTTTGGGAGTAATGTCACATTTATCGGAGGCTCGGCCTTCTTGGGCTGCACCAGCTTGAGAAGCGTCACGCTTCCCGATAGTGTGACCAGCATTGAATATTCTGTGTTTAATGGCTGCACCAGCTTGGAACAGGTCACTCTCGGCTGCGGTCTCACCAGTCTCCCATGGTATGATTTCTACGATTGTTCCACACTTGCCAGCATTACCATTCCCGACAATATCACCTTTATTGGGAACAATACGTTTTTTGGCTGCACCAGTCTGACCAACGTCATTATTGGCAAGGGCGTCACCAGCATTGATGGCTCGGCCTTTAGCTTTTGTCCTGCGCTGACGTCAATAACAGTATCCTCAAACAACCCCGCTTATTGCAGTGCAGAGGGCGTCCTGTTCGATTTCAGCAAATCTGCACTGCTTCAGTTTCCGCGTGGTTTCCGTGGAACCTATGCGATTCCCAGCACTGTCACCAGCATAGCAGATTCCACGTTCTACTACTGCGCCGGATTGACCAGCATCATAATTCCCAATCGAGTCACCAGCATTGGAGATTCCGCTTTCTATGGCTGCTCTAGCCTGACTAATGTCACCATGGGATCGGGCGTGACCAGCATTGGAGAAGTAGCGTTTGGCTACTGCACTGGACTGACTCACATCACCATCAGCAGCCGCGTCAACACTATCGGAACGTGGGCATTCGAGGATTGTTCCAGTCTGACGACAATATGTTTTACGGGCAATGCGCCCAGCCTCAATTCTTATGCTTTCACCGGCGACAGTGCGACCGTTTACTATCTGCCTGGAACCATCGGATGGGGCACAACGTTTGGTGGCCTTGCGACAGCGCTATGGAACCCGCAAGCGCAAACCAGCGATGGCCAGTTCGGTGTGCAAGCGGGGCAATTTGGCTTCAACATCACGGGCAGCAGCAATCTGGTCATCGTGGTAGAAGCCGCCACCAATCTTTCCAATCCCGTCTGGCAACCACTGCAAACCACCACCCTCACGAACGGCTCGGCCTATTTCAGCGATCCACAGTGGACGAATTATCCCGGCCGCTTCTACCGCCTCCGCTCGCCGTGAAGCTTGGAAGGCGACAATAGCCCAGCCATTTATGGCTGGGTTCACGGTTTGGAAACAACAAAGTCCCATCAGGGACGAAAGAAATGCTCTGCCGTCCGTTCGGGCCTTTGGAAACCGGCGGGGACTTTTTCCCAGCCATAAATGGCTGGGCTATTCTCCGAAACGAGTCTAACTTCTGACTGGCTGTCCAATGAACAACCTGCCGCCAGAGCCTAAAGCCGGATTTCGGCGGCGCATTTTTCGCGTGCTGCAACTGCTCGTCATCGCGTATCTGCTCATCGTCTTGGTGGTGTTGATTTTTCAGCGCCGCCTGATTTATTTTCCAACCAAGATTCCCGCCGAAGTCATCGAGTCCTTCGCCGCCGGTCACGGCTTTGCGCCGTGGAAAAATTCCGCCAGCGAAATCATCGGCTGGAAAATGCTCGCGAAGACCAACGCCACCGCCAGCGTGCTCATCCTCCACGGCAACGCCGGCTGCGCCTTGAGCCGCGATTATCTGGCGCGGCCGATGCACGACGCGGCGGACGTGGACGTTTTTGTTTTGGAATATCCCGGCTATGGCGCGCGGGCCGGTTCGCCGGGCAAAGAGAATTTTGTTACCGCAGCGGAAGCAGCATTTCAAATGTTGCCGACCAACGCGCCGCGCTACGTCGTGAGCGAATCCATCGGCGCAGGCGTGGCGTGCGAACTGGCCCGCAATCATCCCGCAGAAATCGCCGGGCTCGCCTTGTTTGTGCCGTATGACAACCTGGCGGCGGTGGCGCAGAAACAAATGCCGCTGTTGCCGGCGTATTGGCTGCTGCGCGACCGATTCAATCCGGCGGCATGTCTGCAAAGTTTTCACGGCCCGGTGAAGGTCATCATTGCCGGTGCGGACGAAATCATCGGCTCGGAATCCGGCCAGCGGTTGTTTGACGGCTACGCCGGCCCCAAAAATCTGGCGCTGATGCCCGGGGCCCGGCACAACGAGGTGGCGGAACAAACGCCGGCCTGGTGGCAGGCAGTGTTCGCTTTCTGGCGGGAACAGCCCAAACCCTGAGGCGGAAGAATTATTTCAATTCAAAATCGTGCTGGCCTTCGATTTTGCCGGCGGTGACGAAGAGGCGGTAAACGATATTCGTGGCCAATGGGGCGGGCCGCGCGCCGGGCACGGCGGGTTTCAAGCCCGGAATGCGCTCGCCATAGAAGAACGCTTTGCGCGGCAGGGCATTGGTCGTGGCAATAAGATGCCACAGGGGCAGCACATGGTTGTTGGTCTGCCAGACCGCCAGCGGGACGACCGAGATTTCCGTGAGGATAATCTGCCGGTTGAGGCCGAAGATCAGGCCGGGCAGGCCATTCGCCGCCTGAAATCGTGGCCGCAGATTGCGGCTGGTGTGAAAAACCTGCACCGTCTTCGGCTTGAACCAATCCGTAAAGTAAATCACATAGGTCGCGGCCAGCGCGACCGCGATCAGGATGAGTAGCCAGTTTTTTTTGGTCATAAGATTTTTGTAACGCGCCGCGCTTGAGGCACGTCGAACTGTCTGGCCAGACGCCACCAAGCGAGTGTTGGTTATGAAAAAAACAATAAATTCACAAAGCGTGGGCAAACGCAAAAGCAATGTTTGCGCACGCCGGGCTTTCACTTTGATTGAACTGCTGGTCGTCATCGCCATCATCGCCATTCTGGCGGCGATGCTGCTGCCGGCCTTGAGCCGCGCGAAGGAGGCGGGCAAACGGATTTCCTGCCTGAACAACATGCGGCAACTGAGTCTGGCGGTGCAAATGTATGTGGGCGATTTTCAGGGAGCCTTCCCGCCGCGTTCAAACACAGACCGCTGGCCCAGCCGGCTGTATGACAACTACGGCAAGAATGTCAAAGTGCTGCTCTGCCCGACCGACGGAATCAATGGCCAGGCTCCCAACACCGACACCAACTCAGCCATCGTGGCCGACGCCGCGCGCCGCAGTTATCTGATCAATGGCTGGAACGACTGGTTTGCTGACAGCCTCGGCGGCAACACGGATTTTGGGGCGGTGTCGGCCGCTGCCGCCCAAAGCGGGATGCGAGAAAACAATATCCGCTATCGGACCGACACCATTGTTTTTGGCGAAAAATTCTCGTCCGCTTCCGATTACTACATGGATTTGCTGGAAGGCAAATCCGGAAATGACATTGACCAGGTATTCGAGCAAAGCCGCCACGCGGGCAGCGGCGTCGTGAGCACGACTTCAGGCTCGGCGGGCGCGGGCGGCTCCAACTATGCGTTTGCTGATGGCAGCGCGCGTTACTACAAATCTCCGAAGGCCATGTTCCCGCTCAACCTCTGGTGCGTCACCGACCTTAACCGGCAGTCTTACGCCCATCAATATTGAACCGCGTCAATGGCGGGCGGCAAATGCCGGCTGCCTTCAAGCCGTTTAACACTGGGTGACTCATCGGCGCCCGTCATACCACAGAAACGCTTTTTCCCGGCTGCGCACCGTGCGGCGATGGTTAAAAATGGAATGCAGGAACACCCCGGTCATTTCGCGCGGTGTGTAAAGCTGCACCTTGCGGGCCGAGGTTTTAACCGGATGGCGGTGCAGGATGACAGTTGTTTTGCCCGTCGCCCGCGCCAGTTTTTTCAATCGCTGGCTCAAGTCCAGTTCTTCCGCCGCAAAAAATTCGTGGTTGAAGCCGCCGATTTTTCGAAACGCCGCTGCCTCGACAAAAATGAAGGATCCAGCCATCCACCGCTTGATCCGGCTGGTGCAGTTCCACAAGCCGGTGACCAAACTGGCGGCGAACATATTTGTGTCCAACCGAATGGTCGCACCGCCGGCGAGGCAGCGGCCTGACACGATCGTTTCCGCCACGTCCGCGAATAATTCGACGCTCGGATGCGAGTCGGCATCCACAAACACCAGCCAGTCGCCGGTCGCCACCGCTGCGCCGGCATTGCGCGCGCGGCCGATCTGATTGATCGGTTCAAACACCACGGTCGCCCCGGCGGCGCAGGCGATGGCCGCCGTGCGGTCGGTGGAGTTGTTGTCGCAGACGATCAGTTGAACCTGCCAGCCGCGCGCGGTGAAAGATTTTGCGGCGGTCTGGATTTCCGCCAGCGAGGCGGCCAGCAGCTTCTCCTCGTTGAAGGCGGGGACGATGACGGAAATTTGCACGCCGCCAAGGTAGCGGCATTTGAGGTTAATTCAACTGCGGGTGCAGCCGGCGGAGCGTGAACTCCCCCGCCGCCAAATGAGGAAATGACTGTTTTTGATTGTGCTTTGGTCGCCCGGGATTTTTAATAGCTGGCATGACGATTTGGATTTTGGCGATTGTGTTAATGGCGGCGCTGGCGCTGGCCGGCTGGCGGCAGGGCGCGATCCGCACAGCGTTTGGCTTTGTGGCCATTTTGACCGGCTGGTTGCTGGCCGTGCCGCTCGGCAAATTGTGTCATCCATTGTTGCCGCATCTGGGCGCGAGCAATCCGATCCTGGCGTGGGCGCTGGCCCCGCTGTGCGGTTTCATTGTGGTGCAAATCATCTTTGCCATCGCGGCGTTCAGCCTGCATCGCAAGGTGGAGCACTATTACAAATACGACGCGGGCGACCTGCGGCTGTCGTTGTGGGAGCGCACGAACGGCCGGCTGGGCCTCTGCCTGGGGCTGCTCAATGGCGCGGCCTATTTTATCCTGGTCAGCTTTGTCATTTTCCATCTGGCCTATTTGACGACGCAGGTGGCCACCGCGGCAAAACAGCCGGCGGTGATCCGGTTGGTCAATCGGATGGGAACTGAATTGCAGGCGAACCGCCTCACGCCGGTGGCGACCGCAGTAGGTGCGCCGCCGGAAATTTATTTCAAGGTGGCGGATTTTGCGGGTTTGTTGATGCAAAATACGAACGTCAGTCCGCGCCTGGCGGATTATCCGGGGCTGACTTCGGTGTGGGAACGGGACGACATGCAGTCGCTGGTGCAGGATGGCACGCTGAGAAATTCCCTGACGTCAGGTGCCTCGGTCAGCGAAGTCCTGGACGCGCCGGCCGTGCAGGATTTTCTCAAGAACAAAACGCTGACAACGCTGTTCGAGGGCCTGATCAAGACGAATCTCGACGACCTGACGATGTATTTGCAAACCGGCAAGTCGCCGATGTATGACAGCGAAAAGATTCTCGGCCGGTGGCAATTGAACGTCGGGGTCACGGTCGCCTGGTTGCGGCAGGACCGTCCGAAAATTCAGGCGAGCGAAATGCGGGCCGTCCGCGCCTGGATGACGCAGGCTTATGCGCAGACGGTTTTTCTGGCGACGGGCGACCATCAACTCTTCATCAAGGGTCTGCCCCGGCTCAAAGCGGTGGAGGCGGGCCAAACCCCGACGACCGAGTTCAACACTTGGAAAGGCGATTGGAGTCTGGAAGGCACCAACTACACGCTCCACGCGAGCTTCAATGGCGAGGAGAAATTCATGACTGCCACGTCGCAAGGTGCCCGGCTGATGGCCAAGGATGGGAAGAACTTGCTGGTGCTCGAACGCGCGGACTGATTTGGGACGCGGTTATCATTTTTGGACACTGCGCGGCAAACGCGGCCTCGTTTCTCCAGCCATTTCCCTCCGGCCTGATTCCTGCTGAAATGCGGTCATGGGCATCGCACACATCGCCACGGCTGTCTCGGTTTTTTTGGCGGGCTTGGTTCCGTCCAGTTGCCACAAAACGTCGGCACCGCAACCGACGCCGGCCACCACCGCACCTTTAACCGCGCCTTCGACCGCGACCGCGCCGGCAGTGGTGACCAACACGATTCTCCATAATCTGGGCGAGGTGGCGCTGACCAACCACTATGAAACCATCGTCCAGCTTGGGGGCGGGAAGGATTGCATCCTGAGTCCGAAAGTGCTCGACGGCCGGAATGTGCAGATCACCTTCGCCCTGGAATCCCGGGCCCAAAATGGCAAAATCCATGACCTCTCGGTCGCCCAAGTGGTCACCAGTTCCGGCAAAGCCGTGGAAATTGCCCTAGGCGATTTCAACCTCACGCTCACGCCTCACATCGCGCTGGAATAAGCAGTCGCAGTTTGCAATGGCCGGGACAATTGATTCACCGCCTCTTTCCGGATGAAAATTTTGGATTGGGTTGGGTTTCAAGCCGGCGCTCACTGCGGCTCTCCAGAATTCGGTTCCTGAAGCGCCGCGCTGGCCTCGACCTCGCGCAGCGCCACCCGGGCTCGGGGAATGACAACCTTTTGCTTCACTTGAAGCAAGAAGTTGCACGAGCAATTCCGACGGCTCATGGGGGCTCGGATAAATAGCCATGGCTGTAGCCCGGTGCCAATAAGTGATGGAGCGCAGACCGAGTCACGGGGCGAGGCGATCCCGTTAACCAGCCCGCAGCAAGCCTGTCCTACGGCAACGGCGGATATCTTCTTGGCATTCGGATTCAATGCGACAACAGCGCCTGCACCAATTTGGCGACCATTCCGATAGCGCAAACCAAGAGCACCGAGCCAAAAAAGTCCAAGCGCGCCAAGCGCAATGGATGGCCTGAGTTAACCACGCTGATGGTATGACAGAAACGGCTGCGGTTGTTGCCATGGGTAGTCATGCCCGACTGAGAGCACAGGTCAGGCCAACCAATTTCAGCACTGGTGCGAACGGCTAATTCCGCTCCAAAAGGAAAACCTTCGACGATTTCCGGCCCAATTCCGACTGAATCTTGAGCATGGTCGGGTAGTCCTGCGGATAGATGATGGCCGGGGCCGTGTCGAACTCTTCCGTGAGGACATATTTGCCGGGGCTTTGCGCCGCCGTGATGCGGGCTTTGCCGGCTTGCGACGGCTCGTCCAGTTGCTCGTTTTTCGGGGCGATGACCACCTGGCCGAAGCCGGGCGGCAAGCCAATCTCGGTGCGAACGCGGTTGTGACTGGCGTGCGAAACGAGCAGCGGCAACGCCCGCCGATCCGAAGCGGCCGGCAAGAGCGACGGCGTGAAGGGCAGATCGAAGTAAAGAAATTTGCCGTCCACCACGCTGTAATTATCAATTTCCACAGTGAATTGTTCCACCCCAGGATAGGTATCAAAGCGCGTGGTCAAACCGCCCACGGGGCGCGCGCCTTGGGCGACGCTGGAAATCAGTTCCTGATAATAGCGGCGTTTTTCTTCCGGCGGCAGCTCTGAAAAATAGCGGTTCTTGGCGTTGTAATTGTCACCGTAGTAGCGCCGCGACATGCTCACTTCCGTCTTGCCGCTGTCGTTCATCGAAAGCTTGAAATCTGTTTCCAGCCGGTCCGAGCAGTCTTTGGCGGCATGAATCACCACATAACTCTGGGTGGATGGAACCAGTCCCATCCGTCCGTCAAAGGACGTGGACCCCAATTTGGAATACTGGTCGGTGTCATTCAGGTAATACGTTTCACCTGCCACCGTCACCCGGACCAGCGGCGTTTGAAACGCCTGGGGCAGCGGAAATTTGTTTGCCACGTCAGTCAGGCTTTTGAGCGACGGCAGTCCGGACGCGAGCACAAACTCGGGCTGCAAACCAGCGGCGGTCAGCATCGCGTGCAGCAAAATGGCGCGATCGGCCGCATGACCATAGCCATCGGCCAGCGTCGTGTCGGCGGCGGAAAGTTCGCTGAGCGGCAGGTCGGCAAACGAAGGCCCGGCCACGCGAATGGACTGCGCCACGAAATCGCGGATCGCTTTGACGGTGTCCAGCTTGGTCTTGCTCTGGCTGGTCAATTGATGCACGAGCGCCTCGGTTTTGGTGCATTGTTTGGCGCGGTCCAGCCAGGCCGCGTTCAATTCATTCAGATAGGATTTCAGATCGCCCACGAAGAAATCCACGCCCGCGCTGTAAACCCATTCCGGCGGCAGTTGGGTTTCGGCCGGCAAGGCCGGGATGTTTTCGGCGTGCCAGTTGAACGACTGCTGCTGGCCATCGCGTTTGGCCTCTTCCTGAACCATTCCAGACGGACCGCTGACCATCTTTTGAACTTTCACCGTGCTGGGTGCTGTCAACCGAAACGACTTTTGATTGAGCTGATCGGGCATTTGGAACGCTTCGTGACCGCTGAGAAACGCCCTGCCCTTGCTGGCGATTTCAAATTCCACTTCGATGGTCGAGCCGATGTCCACGCCGGGCAGATTGGCGACCAGAATCTTGCCGCCGGTGTAACGCTTGGCCGAGGCGTTCCAGCCGGCATCCATCACATTCATTTCAGTGGCGGATATTTCCTGACGCTGGCCGGTTTTGGAAATCACCACGCCGCGCACGAACTTCGCTGTCTGGGTGGCGGGATTGAAGTCAATTTTCACCTCGGCTTCGCGGATCTTGCCGGCGTAATTGAGGATCCGCTTCTTATATTTCGCCGTGAAAACCGCCGTGTGGGCATCCGTCACGTTCAGTTGCTTGTCGCTTTCCAAGATTTCGGCATTGGAGTCCACAGCGGCAGTTGTGGTCGCATCCACTTTCACCGCCGGCTCGCTCTTTCGATTGTTCGCCGTGGCCAGCACCGGGGCTTTGCGTTCGTCGTAATCCAGCGCTTTCAACGTCTGCTTGAGTTTCAAATACTCGGCCGGCGAGAACTCCACAACTTTCAGTTTGAATTCCCGCGAGCAATCCAACTGCCCGTTCGCGAAGTGAAAATTGCGCTGGTAAGTCATGGTCTTGTCTTCCACGGGCGGACAGGTCGGCATGGAGACGGTCGCGGTGAAATCATCCGCCATTTTGATGGCAACGTCTTCGCGCAAGCCGCAGGCGACAAACGTCTTCAAAGGATATTTCCGCTTTTCCAATCCCGCGCCGCCGAGAATAAAATTCACCACGCCCAAATGCTCGCCAATCCACGGCACCACCACCACGGCTTTGCCGCTGCCGGTGGCGATCATGCCGTCAACGGAAAATTCCAGTTCCGCGCGCACCGGCACCGAAGTGTCCAGCATATTGTCGGGCGTCAATTTGAGCGACTTCAACCGGGCCCCGGGCAAAGTCTGCTTCAGGTTGCGTTCAAAAAAGCGCCGGATGTCGTCGGGCTTCAGATGGGAGAACATGTTGCGGTATTGATCATCATTGACGCCTTCGAAGGACAATGAGGATTTTGCTTCCAACCGTCCGTCGCCGCTCAATGTTCCCGTCGTCTTCACTCGCATCATGTGTTCATCCGGTGGTTGCACCGGACTGATTTTGAGGTCCTCGCCTTCGGGCCGGCACACCAGATAACTCTGGTCGCAATCGCTCGAAGGTAGCAACTCGCGGGTGTTCTCATCGGTCGGATCCATCAGCGTGTATTCGCCTTTCTTCAATTCCACACAGACAATGGCGTGGTTGAAAAACGGATCGGCCACCTCCGGGTCGCGCCGCGAGCCGACGCTGATCAAGACCGGATAGGAATCAAATCCCGCCGTGCGCAGCATCGCCACGAGCAACGCGGCTTTGTCGCGGCACACGCCGTATTTTTTGTCGAACGTGATCTTCACATCATGCGGCTCAAAACCGGGGCGATCCTTTTCCGGCGTCAGGCCCATGTAACGGATATTCTTGGAGACGTGGTAGAATATCGCCTTCACTTTTTCCAAATCGCCTTCTTTGCCAAACACCAGTTCCTTGACTTTCTGGCTCATGTCCGGTGTCGTGGCATCGAGGTGCGCGCGGCTGAGTTCCCAATACCATTTCGACAGCGCCATCCAGTCCGGCGTGGTGCTGATCAGCAGGCGTTGCAACACCATTTCGGCCGGCGGCATGGACGGTTCGCCAAACATGCGCGGCACATCGTTCACTTCCCAATGGTGGATGACTGTGTTGCTCTCGTCCGCCGAGGTGGAATACTTCACCGTGCCGGCCACTTCGTCCCGCAGTTTGATGCTTTTCAGCGGCCGGTCCGCCGGGGCCACAACCTCATATGAGACATGCCGGAGATAACCTTCGCCTTCAAAAACATTTTCATCGGCGAATTCCCCGGCGACGATCGCGCGCAAAATCGTCTGGCGGGTGACGGCGTGGACCACATCGCCAATCTCCAACTGGGGGATATTCACCTGCAGCAGCTTGCTGTTGGGATCGTAAATGTTCATGGCCATCTGGCTGTCGTCAATGGATTCCTTCGAGTTCGCCGCGAGATCCACCGCCACCACGCTGCCGTTGGGTTTGATGACCTCCAGCTTGGCCACTTCCGCCGTTGAATAGGGCAGCATGAAGCTCAGTGTGATCGTGCGGTTGTTGCGCTTGCCTTTTTCCGTCAGCGCCTTGACGAATGATTCATCCTGCATCTCGGCAGTGCCGTCGGCGCGATACACGCGCACCAGATTCTTCTCGATCGTCGCGTCGTCGCAATCGGGAAATTTCGCCGGCGTGATGTCGGCGGCGGCGGCCATGATTTTGGCCGTGTCCACCAGCGCCCAGCGCGAGTCGGTGTAGCGGTTGGTGGTGTCGGCTGCCGCCGGCCACGCGAGCGCGAGGATCAGGATCAGGCAGCAACGACGGAGCAGGTGGAAAGAAATCGCTTTCATAGATTGGCGTATAGCGCGAAAAGCATATCGGCAATGAAATGGCCCGCAAACCAATTTTACTGAAAAATCAGACCCAAATGTGGAGACAACGAAAACCGGTGTTCAAAAAACTTTGCGCCGGTGCGCCTTCGTTGTTTAACCTGCCCACCATGTTTTCAACCGAAATCAAATCCGTGCATTTTACCGGCATTGGCGGCACGGCGATGGCGGCGGCGGCGGCGGCGATGCAGGACAAAGGCTTTGCCGTGACCGGCTCGGATCAAAATATCTATGAGCCAATGGCCTCGTTCCTCGCCGCGAAAAAAATCGCGGTGACGAACGGTTACGACGAGCGCAACCTTGCCTACAAGCCCGATCTCGTCGTCATCGGCAATGCCATTTCGCGCGGCAATCCCGAGGCCGAATTCGTCCTCGACCACAAGCTGCGTTACTGTTCGCTGCCGGAATTACTGAGCGAATTTTTCATCCGCGGCAAACGCTCGATCGTGGTCAGCGGCACGCACGGCAAGACCACCACGACCTCGCTGCTGACGTGGGTTTTCGAGCATAACGGCCTGAATCCGAGTTATCTCATCGGCGGCATCCCGAATAATTTTTCGCAGGGCGCGCGGTTCACGGACAGCGAGTGGTTCATCATCGAGGGCGACGAATACGACACCGCGTTCTTCGACAAGCGCAGCAAGTTTATCCACTACCAACCCGAAGTCGCCATTATCAACAACCTCGAATACGACCACGCGGACATTTTTGAAAACCTCGACGCGATCAAAAAGACGTTTTCACATTTTATCCGGCTCATCCCGCGCAACGGGCTGTTGCTCGGCAACGGCGATGACGCCAATCTCGCGCCGCTGTTGAAGGTGACGCATTGCCCGGTAAAGAAATTCGGTCTTGGCGGCGATTACGCGGTGTATGCCTTCAACATCCGCTACGGCCCCACGGCGACGGAGTTTGAAATCCCCAGCTTCAAGTTTCACCTGAACCTCGTGGGCGAATTGAATGTCCGCAACGCACTCGCCGTGATCGGCGCGGCGAAACATTGCGGCCTCTCAAACAAGCAGATTCAGTCGGCGTTCGCCACGTTCACTGGCATCAAACGGCGCATGGAAATCAAGGGCATCGCGGGCGGCGTGACGGTGATTGACGATTTCGGACATCATCCGACCGCCATCCGCGAGACGCTGCGGGCACTCCGCATCAAATACGCGCGGGAAAAAATCTGGGCCATCTTCGAGCCACGAACGAATACGACGCGCCGGAATTATTTTCAAAACGAACTGTCGGATGCCTTTGC
The DNA here is from genome assembly GCA_903850425.1 of uncultured Verrucomicrobia subdivision 3 bacterium. GTDB lineage: Bacteria > Verrucomicrobiota > Verrucomicrobiia > Limisphaerales > UBA11358 > UBA11358. The sequence continues at coordinate 27,529 of CAINLR010000007.1, forward strand.
CGATGCCGACGCGGTCGTGGTCGCCCAAGTGGCGCGACTGGAGCAAATCGCGCCGGGCGAGCGATTGAACCCAGAAAAGCTCATGTTGGATCTGAAAGCCGCCGGCAAGGACGCCGCCTATCTCGCCGACGCCAACGCGATTGTGACCCATATTGGCCAAAATGCCCAGGGCGGCGACGTGGTGTGCGTGTTCAGCAACGGCGGCTTCGACGGCATTCACGGCAAGCTGCTCGCGCGGCTGGGAAAAAGATAAGTTAATTCTGGCACACGAGTTGCAACACCTGACTCGTGGCTAAAAAATTTCTTACAACGCAATTGGCGCGCAGCATGGCGGAAGTCGCGGCGATGAATCTGCGCTCCATGACCAGTCAATTGGCGGGCCTACGCGGAATTTGTCCGCCGCCGCCGCGAAAAATCCCGATGTTCCGCCGCCGGTTGGCCGTGACCTTCATGCCCGAAGCGGGGCAGTCACTCAAAATCAGACACCTGGCGAGGCATTCCGTCCAGAATCTAGGCACCGCACTGAACGAACCCCGATCAGTTCAAAGTCGGGTTGTTTGAAGAATGTTCGCATTTCCTCCGGCCACGCTGCGCCACGTCATCTAAAATTCTCGCCTCGCGCACGGCGTGGGCGAGGCGTCCACGGCCTTCTTCCGCGCGGTTTGTTTCAGATCCTTGCCTAAACATCGCCCGATCTGTTGGAGTCGCCAATCACTTGACCGGCCTTATCGCTAAGCCCGGCGCCGGTGATTTGCGGCGGCGCGTCGTCGTAGTCCAGGCTGCTGGCGCGTTTGGGTGCGGCGACTCGAAGCGCCGCGTCGCTTTGGCTGGACAAATTTTTTTTGGCGCGCAAAGTCGAACGATGAAAGCAGTCTGGCAGCCGTTGAAAATTATCATGATTGCCGTGGCCACGATTTTTGGCGGCCTGGCGACGACGCGGAGCCAGCCATTTCCACTATTGACGATGTCCAATGCGATTCCGACCGACACGCCCGGGCCGCACTCCATCGAGGTTGGGACCAATCCGGTAATTCCTGTGATCGAGATGCACGATGCTCCCATGAGCACGGTCATTGAAAGTCTCGCCCGGGCTGGAAATATCAACTTCATATTTGACGCCCGATTGACCGATTGGTGGGGCATGCCCGATGCCAAAGGCGATCTCACCCACGAGCCTGTCTTGACCTTGCGTTGGCAGCATTTGACGGCGAAAGAGGCGCTGTTGCAAGTGCTCGGTGAACATCATCTGGTGCTGGCGGAAGATGCTTTGACCACCATCGCCCGGATCACCTACACCAATCAAAGTGTGAATCCTGGCGACGCCGCGCTGCTGAAGGGCGACACGAATTTAGTCCCATGGATTCAATTTCAGGATGTGCCCATCACCTTAGCCTTAGAAAATCTGGCGCGACAGGCGGGTATTGGTTATGTGCTTGATCCCAAAATTGGTTATGGGATGCCCGACAAACATGGACAAATCAAAGCCGAGCCAAGCCTGTCGCTCCGCTGGGAACACGTCACGGCAACGCAGGCCTTCGTCGCTATCTGCGAGAATTATGACTTGGTTGTTCGCAGAGATCCCACGAGTGGCATCGCATTGATCAGAGCCAAAGGTCATTCGATAAGCAATTTTCTGGATGCGAATTTGTTTGGTAGCGATACCAACGGGGCGGTTTTGATTCAGATGGAAGAAGTGCGTCTTGGCGAAGCACTCAAGCAGCTTGCAAAAAAAGCCAATCTCAAGGTCGTTATCGAACCGAGCCGGTCAGGGGAGCGCATTACCGCCAACGATCATGTCTTGCCTCAGCCAATTATCTCTTTTCGTTGGCAGGGCTTGACTCCGATACAGGTGATCATTGTGCTCTGTGAGAATTACGATTATGTCATCGCCAAGGATGCCGCGACGGGCATCATTAGAATTCAACCCAAAGACTAGCAGGTTTGTGGCACCCAATGTCACTTTCCGCTTTTGCCCGCGCCTCGCAAAACCTAAACTGTGTTCATGAATTTACCCGGATTTCCCGTTGCCCGTCCGCGCCGGTTACGGACCTCGCCCGCCCTGCGCCGCCTCGTCGCCGAAACGTCCTTGAATGTTTCGCAGCTCGTGCTGCCGCTGTTCGCCCGCAGCGGCACCAAGCTGCGCCGGCCCGTGGACGCCATGCCCGGCGTGTTTCAATTGTCGCCGGATGAGATTTTACGCGAGGCGGCGATCGCGCACACGCTGGGCGTTCCGGCCGTGCTGATCTTCGGCATTCCCGATAAAAAGGATGCGCAGGCAAGCGGCGCCTATGCGAAGAACGGCATCGTGCAGCAGACCGTGCGGCGGCTGAAAAAGGAATTGCCGTCGCTGCTCGTCATCACGGACGTGTGCCTGTGCGAATACATGGCGCACGGCCATTGCGGCATTGTGTCGGGCGGAAAAATTCTCAACGACCCCTCGCTCAAGCTGCTGGCGCAAACGGCGGCGAGCCACGCGGCCGCAGGCGCGGACATCATCGCGCCGAGCGACATGATGGACGGTCGCGTGGCGGCCATCCGCGCCGCGCTGGATCAGGATGGCTTTCTCGACACGCCGATCATGAGTTACGCAGCGAAATTTGCATCGGCGTTTTACGGGCCGTTCCGTGAGGTTGCCGAGTCCACGCCGAAGTTTGGCGACCGACGCAGTTACCAGATGGATGCGGCGAATGCGAACGAGGCTCTGCGCGAAGTGGCATTGGACATTCAGGAAGGCGCGGACATCGTCATGGTCAAGCCGGCACTGGCGTATCTCGACATCATCCAGCGAGTGAAAGCAGATTTCGGCCTGCCCACGGCGGCCTATGCGGTCAGCGGCGAACACGCGATGATCAAGGCGGCGGCGGCGAACGGCTGGATTGACGAGCGCGCGGTGACGCTGGAAAGCCTGCTGGCCATGCGCCGCGCGGGCGCGGATATTTTGATCACCTACGCGGCGATGGACGTGGCGAAGTGGCTCAAGGCATAAGCGCCAAATCAAGAGCCTCGATAATTCCAGATTCGCTCACCGTCCACCGAAGCGGTTTTTGCCGCCGAACGAACGCACCGACGTCTTGAGCACAAATTTATTTTCCCGCTTGAGTTGTGGCCGCGCTGGTTGCGCGGATGGTTTGGCGGGCCGCGCATCCTGCCGGTGCGGCTTCTGGCCGCGCGCGGCGGACGGACGTTTCGAATCCGGTCGCGACGATGGCGGACGCGGCTTGTGCCTTTGAAACTGTCGTGGCCGCGCGGCGCTGGGCCGTGACCCGGCTGGGCGCGGTGAAGCTGGTCTTCCGGCCTCGGCGGCGAGACAGAAATCCACCTGTTTCTTGAAGCTGTCCACCTTCGCCACTTGCACGGTGAGTCGGTCGCCGAGCTGGATCACCCGCCGCGTGCGGCGTCCCACCAGATTGCTCCGCGATTCGTTGAACACATAAAAATCATCTTCAATCGTGGACAGCGGCACGAGGCCGCTCATCGCCAGGCCGGGCACGTCCACGAAGAAACCGAAGTTCCGCACGTCGGTCACGAGCGCAGGATATTTTGTGGGCGAACCCGATGCCAACTGCGCCTTCAAAAAGGCGAACAGCTTGACGTCCTTGCTATCACGTTCGGCGTCGGCGGAATTGCGTTCGGTGACAGAAATGTGTTCGGCAATTTCCTTGAGCGCGCCTTCCTTCACAGCGTTTTTGTCAAACAAGGCGCGGTGCACCACGAGGTCGGCGTAGCGGCGGATGGGCGAGGTGAAGTGCGTGTATTTTTTCTTGGCCAGGCCGTAATGCCCGAGCGGCTCGACGGCGTAACGCGCCCGCATGAGCGACTTGAGAAAACCAATCTTCAGCGCCGCGCCGATCGGCAAGGTGCCGAGTTTATGCAACAATTTCTGCACCTCGGCCGGGTGATTCAAGTTGCCGCACGCCACCTGATGGCTCAGGACATCGGCGCGATATTCCTGCAAGCGCCGCGCGTCCGGTTCTTCGTGGATGCGATAAATGGCCGGCGTCCGCAGGCTCATCAGGCGCGTCGCGACCGCTTCGTTGGCGAGCAGCATGTATTCCTCGATCAACTGGTGCGAGACGTCGTTCTCGTTTTTCTCGATGCGCAGAATTTTACCCTGTTCGTCCAGCCGGATTTTCATTTCCGGGAAATCCAGTTCGAGCGAACCGTTCTTGAAGCGCTGCTTGCGAATGCGCTGGGCGAGTTCGTGCGCCTGCTGCAGCATCTGCTCAATCGGATCGGCTGTCGGCGCCCGCTGCAAAATCGCCAGCACCTGCGCGTAGGCGAAACGGCGGTGCGAATGAATAACGGCGGAGTGGAACTTGGTGTTGAGCACACGCCCGTCATTCGAGACGAGAAACTCCACGCATTTGGTCAGCCGATCCACGTTGGGTTTTAGCGAGCAGAGTTCATTGCTCAGGGCCTCCGGCAGCATCGGGATGACGCGGTCCACGAGGTAGGTGGAGTTGCCGCGCTTGCGCGCTTCGGCATCCAGCGCGGTGCCGGGTTTGACATAATGCGACACGTCCGCGATGTGAACCCACAGCCGCCATTGTTCCGGCGAAACTTTTTCGAGACAAATCGCGTCGTCGAAATCTTTCGCGTCATCGGGATCAATCGTGACGACATTGTGCGCGCGACAATCGAGCCGGCCGGCCAAGTCCTTTTCATGCACCATCGCGCCAACGGCGTGCGCCTCGTGCAGCACCGCCTTGGGAAAATGCAGCGGCAAATCGTATTGGCGTAACACGGACAGCATATCCACGCCTTCCGCGTCCGGCGCCCCGAGGACTTCCACGATCTCGCCCTCGGGATTCATGTGGCGCGATTCCCATTCACGCAATTCCACGACCACTTTGTCGCCCACGCGCGCGGGCCGGCCCACATCCCGCGGCGGTGTGACGTAAACATCGTGCGGAATGCGTGGGTCGTCGGGAATGACGTAGAGAAACTGTTTGCTCTGCTGCAAGGTGCCGACGATCTGCGTGCGCTTGCGTTCGAGAATGCGGACCACCGAACCGGTGTCCTGATCGTCGGCGCGAAGGTTTTTCCGGCGCACGTCGCGGCGCACCAGCACCCGGTCCTCATGCAGCGCCGTGCCCGTGGCGCTTTCGGCGATGGCAATTTCCTTGAGCGTGGAATCATCCGGCGTGAGAAAACCTTTGCCGGCGCGGTTCATGCGAATGCGGCCGGGAATCAAATCCGCTTCGCGTGGCAGGATGTAGCGATTACCTTTGATGCGTGCGACCTCGCCCGCCTGCTCCAGCTTTTGAAGCACGGCCTGCAACTCCTGCTGCCGGTTCGAGGTCAGGCGCAGCGCCCGCAGCAGTTCCGGGATGTTTGCCGGCACATAATCTTTTTGCTCCAACCGCTGGATGATTTGCTCTCTCATGATGTGAGAGTATGCGGCAAAACGATTGGCCTGACCACTGATTCCAACCATCAAACCGCCTGACCACCCAAAAACAACTGCGGGCCTTAGCGGATGACGCTGCGAAAACCCGGACGGCGATTGAATTCATGAGGCAGCGTGCCGACCCCAGCGGATTGTTGCTGAACAGCTCGCGGTTGGTGAGGTGACCATCGTGCGCGAGTGCCCACGATGGCCTCTTACCCTTACCCAGAGGCGGTTTGCGATCCTGAAACCAGCCCATTCAAGCTGCGGAGTTGGCGTGATTTGTGACCGAGATTTCTCATGCCGGTCGTCTTCCTCGAGTCTCCCGCCGGCTGACTGGCCACGGGCGTTTGAAAACCACTTGAAACTGTGTTGAAAATTGTGTGGTTTTAACTGTTGACAGAAATAGGTGTCGTGGTTAACTATTGGCCAGTTTAATTAGTAATGCGGGGAGGGCCAACTCCACAAAAAAAATATGAAATCATTAAAATGCAAAATGTTTTTAACTGTCGCGGTCGCGGTCGCGGTCGCGACCAACGTCGGCGCGACTGAAAAGTCCAACCCGAATCCATTCTCCGGCGTGCTGACCACAGCCACTGCCGCCGAACTGCCATCCAAAGCGGCTGAATTGGTGACGAAAGCGGACGCCAAAAATCTCAAGCAAACGACGATTGACGTCGTTCGTGCGGCCGTGGGTTTGAATCCTGCCGCTGCGCCGGCCATCGTGGGCAGCATCGCCCAATCATCGGCGGACATGGCGGGAACTGCGGCCGCAACGGCTGCAACGCTGGTGCCGAATCAAGCAGTGGCCATCGCGCGGGCGGCGGCGGCGGCGGCGCCGACCAAAGCTGGTTCGATTGTTGAGGCCATTTGCCGGGTGTTGCCGACGACTTATCAAACCGTGGCGGCGGCCGTGGCGGAGGTAGTCCCCGGAGCCGGCAAGGCAATTATCGCGGGTATTGCGGCGGCCATTCCTGAACTTAGCCCGGCCATCAATCAAACACTGGCGGCTTACAATGGTGACATTCCTTCAGTGAGCACCGTCCTGTCGCAAGTGGCTCAAGCCGCCAATTCAGCAAACACCACGGCACTGTCTTCGGGAACGCCTGCCAGTCTGCCCCGCGGCCCGGGTGCGGTTCCTCCGCAAGTTCCGGTTTCCGGAGCACCGCTGGTTATTAATCCCGGTGCCGGCTCCCCCGCGCCTCCCGGAGGACACAACTACTCCGCACCGTAGTATTTTCTGATCCTTTCACCCACCTTCGCTTAGGCGACGGTGGGTTTTTCTTTTGAACTTGGATGCGAGCCTCCGCGTCAGAATTTGACTTAGACATCATTTCGAAGCTGGGTTGACCCAAATGCGACGAATGACTTTGGGGGACAATTATTTCCTGTTAACCGACCGGCAAGGCAGCCGGGAAAGCTGAAATTGTAAAACGCACTACACCACAAAGGACGTTTTTGCGCGTGCCGACGCTGTTTCAGCAACAAGCAAGACTTGCCGACGGACATCAAAACGCGCTGTCAGGTGGTGGCGCTTTTTCCCATCCTGAAAGGCCTTGGCCCAGCCTTCGGGCAGCTGGTCCGCCAAAGATTCAGGGCGCCCAACGCAGACGATAGAAGCGGCTCGGGTAATTCGTCGAAGCCGTGTCCGTAAAATCGAACAGGCCGGCGGCGTTGAAATTCGCAATTGACTGCCATTGGACAAAATCTGTCGTTGCCTGTAAATCATAAGAGAATCCAGGATCGACGTTCAGCGTGAGTTGAAAACCTGCGCCGGGAGACTGCGGGCCGGACACCACGTCCATCACCACCGGCGGCGTGAGCACGGTCAGGTTGGCCGGGGCCGTGACCAGCGCGCCAACGGCGTTGCTTACGCGGACGGAATATTGGCCGGACTGCGCCGCCTCCACATCCGCCAGCGCCAGAGTGGCAGCGGTCGCGTTCGCCAGATCTTGTCCATTGAACTGCCATTGAAAATTCAAATCCGCACCGGTGGCCACCACCGTCATCCTCACCGCCGCCCCGCACAACACGGTCTGGCTTTGTGGGCCGCTCAAAATATTGGGGGCCGCGAGCACCGTCACCGGCGTGACGCCGCTGGTGATTGAGCCGGACGCGCTGGTGATGACGACTGAATAATTGCCGCTGTCGCCCGCCGCCGCGTTGGCAATCGCCAGCGTGCCATTCGTCGCGCCGGCGAGATTGACGCCATTTTTTTGCCACTGAAAATTCTGTCCGGAGCCGCCCGAGGTGACGTTGAAAGCCAAATTATTTCCCGCCGCCAGATTGCCGCCGGGTGCGGACACCGAAAGATTGAGAAAAGTATCCACGCCGAATAATTCCACGCGGGCATTGTTCGCTGACACAACGCAGAGGCGATTGAAACCGTCCATGACCAAACCAACCGGCAGGCTTAACTGGCCAGTTCCCCGGCCGAAATCACCAATGTTACCAAGCAGCAAACCGGTGTTCGCGTCGAAGACTCTTACGATTCCCTGCAGCGTGTCAGCGACGAACGCACGGCTGGCATTGTCCACCAGGATCGCCTGCGAACGGCCGGACGGGCCACTGAACATGCCGCCGGAACCGAGCGAAAATGTTCGCGCAAAGACGCCATTCGTGAACACTTGCACGCGGTCGTTGTTCTGATCCACGACCAGCACTTCACCGTTGGTGCAAACCGTAATGCCGGCGGGAAAACTAAACTGGCCGTTGCCGGTGCCGACGCCACCAAACTGGCCGGTCAGGCTTGCGCCTGTGTAAACGCGAACCCAATTTGCCAGGCTGTCGGTGACGTAAACTTTATCCGGCGCGAGCGGATCCACGGCGAGATGACTGGGCAATTGAAATTCACTGGTGCCTGTGCCGAGCCGATAAAGTGGGTGCCATTGCGCGTCGAAAACGCTCACGCTACCGGCCTTTTCCTCGCTCAGATAAATCCGACCATCGCGGGCAACGGCAATCGCCAGCGGCCCGGCGAAGCCATCATGCACGGTGCGCTGCTGGCCGAATGCATCAAACACCACCACGCGGCCGGCGGCCGGATCGGTGACGTAAATGTTGCCAGCGGCATCGGTCGCCACGCGCGCAGGGCCGTGAAGTTGCTGCGTCAACGCACCCAGCGGCGTGGCGTTCGGCGCGGCAGCTGGCGCGGCCAGCGCGGCGAACGCAGGGAGAATCCAGGCTAATTGGCGGAGCGTTTTCATGTCGTCACCTCAACTGGGCTGGGTTTGAATTTTAGTTTGCGTTTAATAAAATTTTTGACGCGCGTCACGGGACATTTACTTTCAAGATTGAATACCTCGGCGGCATCCGTCATTCCCGCCGGCAGTTCCAGTCCGGCCATTTGTTCTTTTAGATAGGAATGTTCCATGAGCAGCTTCATCAGCGACTTCATGAACTCCTGCTTCCACTTGGGCAGCGCGTGAAAGCCATTCATCTTGTGGATGTAGAAATCGCGGAAGCCGCGGAACAACTCGGCGCGCACTTCATCAATGGTCATGTTCACCGGCTTGATGACCGGCTCCACCAGGTTGTATTTGCGATAGTCGCGCGTGGCGACATGGTCCTTCACGTCTTTGTAAAGATCAGCATACGGCCAGGGCGTGATGGCGAGGAAAAACGCCATGTCGGGATCGTAGTATTTGGAAAGCTCGATGGTTCGCTGCATTTCCTCCTTGGTCTCATTGGGCATGCCCATGACGAAGGAGGTTTCGGAAATTATGTTGTGCTCGCGGATCAATTCGATGGCGCGCTTTCCCTGTTCGACTTTCGCGTCCTTTTTGTAGAGATCGAGCGTGGCCTGGTTCACGGATTCGACGCCGACGTAAATATGCTCCACGCCCGCCTTGCGATAACGCGGCATCAACGGCTCGTCGCGGACAATGTCGTCCACGCGCGTTTCCAGCAGCAGCGTCGTGCCGAAGTCGCGTTCGATCAGGAGGTCGAGGATTTTCGTCCAGCGCTGCTGGCTCAGCGTGGGAATTTCATCCGAGATCATCGCCACGTTCACACCGTATTTTTCGCGCAGCATCTGGAGTTCATCTACGAACTTCTCGGCGGAATTTGCGCGCCATGATTCCTTCCAGAACAGCCGCTGCGAGCAAAACGAGCAATGTTGTTTGCAGCCGCGCGACGAGGAAACAATCGCCAGCGTCGAATTGGGAATCGGGCGGTAGGTGTATTCATTCCACGGCACGAGATTCCACGCCGGTTCGATCAAATCTAGATTGCGAATGAACCCACGTCGCGGTGTGGCCACGACATTCCCATCTTGCCGGAACGCAATGCCGCGCACTTTGGAAAGATCATCATTCGCCGTCCAGGCACGCATCAGTTCCACCGCCGTCTCCTCGCCTTCACCGCAGACGATCACGTCCACTTCGGGCGAGTTGCGGAGGATTTCATCGAACATGAAATGCGGATGCGTGCCGCCCAGCACGGTCAGCACGCCGGGAATTTCCTCCTTCGCCATGCGGCAGACATCAATGCCATCGAGCACTGTGGCGGTGATCGCCGTCACCATCACGACGGACGGTTGCTCGCGCCGCAGGGTCGCGCGCACCTGTTCGTGCGTGTGAAACTTCGTCATCGCGTCATATAGCGCCACGCCGAAACCAGCGCGTTGCAACGCCCCGCCGACGTAGAGCAGGCTCAGCGGCAGCCACGAACCGGCGGACTCCACCACGCCGGAATGATACGGCGGCGTGACGAGCAGAATTTCGTGGCGTTGATTCATGATTGAAAATAGGCCGAGTGCATGGACGGAAAAATGAATGGGAAAATCAGCACCGTCAGCACCGACAAAATAAAGCACGCGATGACGGCCCACGCGGTCTTGCGGGCGTTGAGTTTGAAGAACAGCCGCGCGTGCAGTAAAATCGCGTAGGCCAGCCATGTCACCAGCGACCATGATTCAATCGGGTCCCAACCCCAGTAGCGGCCCCACGATTGGTTGGCCCAGATGGAACCCATGCCGATGGTGGTCGTCCAAAATACAAATCCGAATCCGACGAAGCGCACCGTGCGCGCTTCCAGCACGTCCACGCCGGGCAGACGATCCAGCCAGCGACCCGTTGCGCCATTGAGTTTTCGCAGCAGCACAATGGCGGATGCCAGGGATAACACAAATGCTCCCACCGCCAGCTTGTTGAACAGAATGTGGAAAACGAGCCACATGGAGCGCAACGTCGGCGGCAAGTTGCGCGCCTCGGGATTGGTGAACAGGCCGAAGCCCATCATCAAAATCGCCGCTGGCAACGCCACGAGCGTGAGCGCCGACCAGTTCGGTTTGCGCCAAAGAAAAATCAGCAGCATGACGATGGCAATCCACGCGTTCGAGGACAGCACCTCGTATTTCATCATGTAGGGTCCGTGGCCGACGGAGTGATAACGTAATCCCAGCGCCACCGAATGCGGCACCAGTCCGACCGCGGTGAGCCACTTTGCCTGCGCGATTTTGTTCGGGTGCGAAAAGATGAGCGCGTAGGCAAACGCGATGACGCCGCCGATATAAAAAACAACCGCCGCCCAGTGAAACGAAATTTCCAGTGCGAATGGCGTCATGGCTTGGCCTCCGTGGTGATGCTTCCATGCAGCGCGGCGCGATCAGCCACCCACGGCATATTTGTGCGCCCAACCTGCGGCGGCGCAGCGAATTTGATTTCGTCCACGAGCCACAGCTTGTTCACGTTGGTGAACGAATACGTCATCTCGTAAGCATCTTGCGAAGATTCGCCGACCTGCGCGCCGGTGCCGATTTTCAAATCGCGATAGCTCCAGCGTTCTTTGGTGCGAACGGTTAAACTCGCCTTCGCCTGCTCGAAACCGGTGACTTCGAGCGATTGCAATTGCGAATCCAGCGTGATGCCCAGATCGAGCCGCACGCCAATGAGGCCGGTGATTTTCTTGCCTTCATTCGGGCCAACCACGGGATCAATCAACCGCACATCGCCGCGCCGGTAGGCTTCGGAGACCACCTGGTTGTAGCGCTCGACCAGTTGCTTTGCCTGCGCAGGTGAAACGCGGTCGCAGCCGGAGGTGAACGCGAGGCTGCCAGCGAGCAACAACCAGACCGCCGTCCGAACCACTGCGGCGTCCTGAACTGCGGGGGCAAGCGAAGCGCGACCCCGCTTTTCTGCCGCGTCAAAGTTCCTTTCCAATTTGTTGACGGCCTGTTCGTCCGAAAGCGCCGTCGCCGCTGCGCTTTGCCGGCGCAGTCCAAGATCGCGCTGCTCCCGAACTAGCGCTTCAAACCGTTCCTGAAACAGCGGCGCGAAGCGCTGCGGTTTCAAAGCGATGAACACGCGTTCCCGTTCACCGAGCGGCGTGACGACGAGGCAGCCATCCAGTTTGATCAGCATGAAAATCATCGTTGCGCCGAGCATCGTCAGAATCATTCCGAAATACGCAAGCCACAGGGCAGAGTCGTGACTGGCGTGCAGTCGCGCCCACATGGGCGTGCCGCGCAGAGCCAGGCTCGCGCCGCCGGGCAGCGCGATGCTTTCGCCGACGCCGAGCGTGCTAGCAGCGAGCAGTCCCTCGCCACGCATAATGCGGATCTCGAGATTGGCGGGACGCTCGGAATGGCTGTGGAGAAATATCTTCAAGCCATCCGGCCCGGTGGATTCGCCGGAATAATCTCCACGGCCGTTGCCGGTCATCAAGGTAGCTACACGCTGGGAGGAATTCCATTCCAGCAACGCCGCCGGACCAAATTCCTGCGCGAGATACAGCCGGCTGCCGCCGAATTGCAGCTGGTGGTTTACAGCGATTTCGCCGGCCGAAAACGTGGCGCGCAACTCGCGCAAGTTGCCATCCGCATAGCGGCGGCCATTCACGGCTTCCAGCGTGATGGGCTCTGCCAGGCGGAGCGGTTTCGCCAGCGCGCCGGGCCATTGGGCGGTCCATTCGGCAGTGGGCGCAAGCGTTTCACCTTCGATGAGATCAGCCATCGCCTCGGTCGCGAACAAGGCACGGCAGGCACCGGCCACGATCAGCAACAATAAGCCGGTGTGAAAAACCAGCGAACCGGCGAGGCCGAACCGGCGTTCCGACCAGATTTTTGTCTGTGGCATCGCAGTGGTGGCGGGGCGCTCAAATTCAGTTTTGAACGGAGCGGATTGAAATTGAGCTAGCACCGGTTGCTGCCGCCATTGCGAAAACACGCGACGGAATTGTTCATGCACCACCACGCTAAGCGAAGCGGCGGTGAAGAGGGTAACGACAGCAAACCAGATGGATTGGAAAACATGCTGTTCAGGCAGCGATGCACCGAGCGCGCCGGCGACCGCAATGGCGGCAATCTCAGCGAGAATGACGGATGGCCGCCGCAAGAAGCGTTTGATGTATGTTAGAATCATTTTCGCAGAATTATCTTAATCGCTCCGGCGCTGCTTTGCCATTTTTACCCTCATTGGTGAATTTCGGATGGCAACTGACGCAGCTCGTGTCGATTGGTTTCCAATGGTTGTGCTCGTGGCATTTCACACAGGCGACGTTTTTATGGTCCTGATTCAGCCCGTAGCTCGTCATGGTGTTGTGATCAAACTTCAAGGACACGCCTTTCCAAGCGTCCGCCCGATGGCATTTTGAACAGTCGGCTCCGAGCGTGCCCTTGTGCGGATCTTCGTTGGCCTTGTGGCAGGAAATGCACTCGAATTGAGTCTTGCCGAGGATGCCGAGCACTCCGATGCGAACTGGGTTGTGGCACGCGCTGCACTTGGCGGACAGATGTTTTTCGATCAACTGCTCGCCATGAATCTCATGTTTAAGAATGTGATCCACGCCCGGCTTCGTCTTGATCCAATGGTCAATCGCGTGGCAGGAAATACAGGTCGGACCATATTCCTCAGGGTGTTTGACGCTGTGACACGCCTCACAAGTAACGCCCAGCCCTTTGAACTTCGCGGAACCCAACCTGCCGCCCGTCGGCTCGGGCTTGTGACATTTCGCGCACTCGACCGCGACGTGCTTTCCTTCCAGCCGGAACTGCGAATCTTTGTCGTGCGTGAACTGCACCGCTTTGCCAATCCAACTGTTGGGCGTGGGATGGCAACGCGTGCAGTTCCTGTCAAATTGGCCAAGGTGCGGATCTTTGTGACAGTCGGCGCATTCAGATTTCAACCCGTGAAATTCGGCGGACGCCAGTGAAGCCGTCGGCGGTTTTGGCACATGACATTTGTCGCACGCCACTTCTACATGCTTGGCGACCAACGGATATTTTGAATCTTTATTGTGATCAAACTTCAGCGTTTCCTTTTTCCAGGACGACGTGGTGTGACACGTTTCGCAACTGCCGGCGAATTGCTTCCGATGCGGATCGTCATGACAGCCGACACAATCGCGCGGCACACCTTTGAACCTCCCGGTGCCCAGCGCCGTGTCGGGCGCACTGGGATTGTGACATTTGATACATTCGACGGAAGCATGTTTGCCGGTGAGTTGAAAGGTGGAGTCCTGAGCGTGAGCAAACTTCAATTCCTTTTTCGTCCAGCCATTGGCCGTGTGACATTGCTCACAGCTGGCGACGAATTGCGCGTTGTGCGGGTCGCGATGGCAGTCCGTGCATTTGTCCGATTTTAGGCCGATGAAATAAATGCCCGTCGTGATGGGCTTGTCCGGTGTGACCGGCGGATGCAATTTTTTGTGGCACTCATCGCACTCCAGCGCAGCGTGCTTGCCTTCGAGCCTGTAAAGAGTTTGGTCGTGAGAAAAGTTTTGCCGGAACGACGGGATGATTGAATTGGTTCCGCCAAGGTGCTCACGGTGACAGATGCGGCAGTCGTTTTTGAACGTGCCGTGATAGCCGAGCACCTTCGCGCGACGCTCCTTGATATCAACATGGCATTGCTCGCAGTTGGCAGCCGGGATCTGGCCCGTGTAAGAATGACATTTGGTGCAAGACTCCGCCAATGGCCCGATGCGATGCTGGGTGGATAGAGTGTTCGGGTTGATGCTGTCCGCAAATTTTTTGGCGAACCCGCTTTTGACCGAGGCCAGTTGCCCCTTGTTAAAAGTCAGCGCGCCAACTCCCGCCAGCAGGATCGTCACGATCAGGATGATCATTTCCACTTTGGAAATCAGCAACTCCTCCCGCATCGTCTTCTTGCCAGGATGCGCGTGATGCGATTGCGCGGAACTCGGCAAACTCAATGGATGGTGATGGCGGATGTATTCGATCGGTGCCCAGCCATTAAAAATTCCGGCCAGCGCGATGCGCGTGCTGGGATTGATCAGCGCCAGATGCAGATGCCCACCGACGGTGCCCAGCGTCGAGCAGAACAGCGCCGTGTGGACATACCACGGAAACAAAATGCTGCCCTTGAAATACATCAGGGCGCCCGTCGCACTGAAGGCAAAGAAATAAACGAAGACCAGCAACGCGTTGATTTTCTGGCCCGTGTTGAACCGACCAGCCGGCGGCGGAGCAATGCTCTTGTTATAGACGCTGCGGAACGACTGTGTCATCCACAGCAGATCATCGCGATCCCAGGTCAAAAAGCAGCGGATATGCTGCCAGTGGACTTTGGCGTGAGCCAGCACCGTCAGCGGCAGCGCCACGACCCACGCCACCGCCACCACTTCATGAATCAACACGCTCCACTCGCGATCCACGGGCCAGAACCGGGAGGCCAGCATCACCGCGCCGGTGAGCATCAGCACGAGAAACGGCAGGCCGTTCACCCAATGCAACGCAATCTCCGGTTTGACGAAGCGTTTGAATTTCTGGATGTGAACGCCGTATTGGCGACTGCTCGGATGGAAGAAAATGGATTCTTCGCCAGTGACTTTGCGGAGTTCACCGAGAACTTCCTCGACCAGCAACGACAAAGCCGCAGCCGGATTCACGCCGGATTCATCCGCGCCCGATGGCGGCAGGCAAAGCGCATCCCGCAATTCCTCCGCCGTGGTGCCATGCAAATTGTAAATGTCCCCGGTAGTCAGACGATGCACGAGCAAGCCGTGAAGAATCTGCTGCGCCGTGGCTCGCAATGCAGGTCGCGCCCAACATTTCTGAAATGCTGCCTCAATTGGTTTGCCGCAATGGAAAACCGTTTCGACCTCTGACAATTTCTGAAGTTCCGGCTGGCTGCGGAGATGTTCCCAGAACCTATCGTAGCCAATCAGTCCCGGACCATTTTCAGGAACAGGCTCTTCCAGCCGCTGCTTCACTTCGTCCGCGAGCCAGCGCAAAATGTCCGGCGGCTTGACGAAGGAGATTTTTTCCAGCACGGCGATGCTGTCGGGATGAATCGGAAAGAGCGCCACGAATTCCTCCAACCGTTCGCCCAGGTCGCCGTAACACTTCACGAACCGGGACAGGTGCTCACGAATTCGCGCCGCCTGCGCAGGGTTTTTTTGCACCAGACGCGCCGCCAAAGCACGGGTCGGCTCCAGGGCAGAATTGTCCGGCCGAACGCTGGTCGCGCCAGGATCAAACGTGATGAGCTCGCGATAGTTCACCAGTTTTCCATGGTGGTGCTGCTGCCGGTGGAATGCTCGCCGCAACTCGTCCGGCAATTGCTGGTCGAGTAATTGCCACCGGTTGATTTGGTGTAGCTCGTAATCTTAACGGTGGTCGTCGTTTTGGAACTGTTGAGCGCGTAACGGGCAGGCATCGTGCCGTCCTGATCTGCCATCAGCCGCGACATTTTGCTGCCATGGGGAATGACCACATGACAGGTGTTGCAACCGCCAGCACTATGATGATTGGCATGGCCGCTCATGGTGAGGGTGAGATCGTTGTGGCAGTTGGCGCACCAGCTCGTGGCAAAAGTGGTCACGTTCGGCCAGTTGGCGGCGTTGGGTCCGCGCAAAATAAACTGATTGGCCGAGCCGTGCGGCCCCTGGGAAGCGGACGCAACATAATTTGTGGTCGTTGAGTCATGGCAGTCGGAACACAGCATGGTTTGGGTGCCGACATTGACATTCCACGGGGGTCTCAGTTGGGCGGCCCCCAGCGCCTTGGGAGCTTTGGAATTCGGGTAATTGTTCAAACCGGTGGTGATCGGATGACCGGAAAGGTTCTTTGGACTGAACTCCTGCGCGACATCCGTCATCGCCGGGTTGGTGGCGGTGCCATTGGGTGAGTTGCCATTCGGCGGCGTTCCGGTTTTCCAGAAATAGCTAGAATGGCATTTGAAACAAATCTGGTAATCATTCGTGATGCCGGTGGATTTTGGAATATAAGCAAAGAGATTCGTGGCGACTGTCTGGAAATTTGTCAACCCGCTGGAGTTGAACGCCACGCCGTCCATGCCGATCAGCGAGGGCGCATTGGTGACGGTGTTGCGAAACGCCGTGGCGGTATTGGTGTAGTTGTGCGAACCAGCTTTCGCCTTGTGCGAGTTGTGACAATCATCACATTCGACCGAACGGCCGGTATGGCGCAGCGCATCCGAGTTTAAGACTGGGTGGCGATAGGTCTTCTGGAAGTCGGCATAAACCTGCTTGGCCGCCGGGCCATTGGTGCCGTGGCAGGTGTAGCAGAAATTCTCCTGAAAATCCGCGAGCAGATGTTCGTAATGCATCGAAGGATTGGCCGCGTTGGTCGGCCAGCCGTGCGTGGCATGGCAGTTCAGACAGGTGCCACGATCACCCAGGTCCGTGCGTGCTGGCATGAGCGAGCCAAATTTTCCGCCGGGCCAGAGCGTGGCGCTGTTGGTCACCGCAAAATGTGCCGAGGCCGTGTCGGACAAGGTGTGGCAGTCATTGCAGAGCGCCACGCTGCTGACCAGGCGCAACAGTTTTCCATCGGCGTCCGGGCCATGATGAATTTGATGGCACGTCAGGCAGCCCAGATTGGTGGAGCCGGCTTCCAGCGGCAACCGCGTCGGCAGCTTGTGCTTGGCATCGGCGACAAAATAAATTTCAACCGGATGCGAGCCGGCAACGGCGTTGGTGACAGCGCGCGCGGCGTGGCAGTCATTGCACAGTTGGTTGAAATTATTGGTCAGGCGCATAAAGTGTCGGTTTGTCCCCGTGCCCGGCCCGGTGTAGGCCAGCGCGGCTGGGTCGAAGGGCGGCACCACTTCGCTGTGCTCGTCGTGACACGCCGAACAGGTGGCCACACCGTTGGTCGTGTAGGTCAGCAAGATCGCATTGGTCGGATTGCGCAGGTCGGACCGCACAAATAAATTCCAGCGGTCACCGATTTGAAACGAGACATTGGTGCCGTCAACAAAAGTCAAAGACACACCCGAATCCAACAGCACATTGGTGCCGGTCAGCAAGCTCGCCCCGGAACCACCGCCGGGCGCGGTGGCCGTCCAATTGAAGAGCGCCGTGCCGACCACCCCAGAAGTTGCAATTTGCAGCGTGTATGTTTTTGAAAACGCGCCGGTATAAACGCCGCTCGGAATGATGCCTCCTGTCGAGGGCGTGGTCGCTCCACCCAAACTGACCAGATGTCCGGCGGCATTCGCGTCCCAGCGATGCGATGTGCCCACAGCATTCGTTCCGGTCGGCAAACCAGGCCACGGCAACGCCTGGTCGGCGGACACAAAGGCCGAGGACGCTGCGGCACCGCCGGCCAGGTGGCAGCTCATGCACAAATTTGCGTTGCCCGCAACCGAGGTTAAATCGGCATTGGAGAAGTGAGGAATATGACAGGAACCGCAGACGCTGGCCGTCAAATGCGGCGGATCAATGGCCCGCACTGACCCGCCAGAAAACATGGCGGCGACCAGCACCGCTGCGCGCACCAGAAAGAAATAGCGGGAGGTTCTCATTTTAATAACTCGTGGCCGTGTGTTCTTTGCCATGACACAACAGTGTGCAGGTGCCGTGGCCGGTGCCGGTGGACTGGTAATTCCGCGCGCCGGCAACAATGCTTGGATCAAAATTCATCAGGTGCGCGTTCGGCGAGCCATGCGGATCGTGGCAGGTGCCGCACGCCGTGTAGCCGATGTGCCGCAGATGATCGCGCCAGGCGTTGTTCACAAAATCATGGCACTTGAAACACAGCGCGGAATTGGCCGGGTTGGCCGCGGTGTCCGCGAAACTCAACGGCCGTTCGAGCAGCGGCGCATACGCCGAACCATGCGGGCCAGCGGGCCCGACGCCGCCGGCGCCCGGGCCGCGGTCGTTGTTGTGGCAGTCGCCGCAGGTCATTTGACTTGCGCTCGTCCACGGCGGCTTGAGGCTCGGCACGTTGGGGTTCTTTCCGGGCAGCACGACGGGATGAAACGAGTTCTGGCCGTTGACGTCTTGAAATTCCAGCCGCGTATTGAGTTGCGGAAACTGGCGACTGACGCGGGCCGGGCCTTTCGCCGTGTCCCCGTGACAGCGGAAGCATAATTCATATTCGTAAGTGATCGGCGAAATTTTCGCGCCCGAAGCATTGACGCCGCGCACTCCCGCCAACGCGCCGGAGACCGCTTGGGGCGTCGTCTTGCCGGTGCTGTTCGCGGCGTGGGGATCGTGGCAGTCCGCGCACTCGACATGCCGGGTCACCCCGGCAGAGGCCAGCGTCGGTTCGGCGGGATCATGCACCCCGGTGGTGTTGATGACGGGATGCACGCTGGCCTTGTTGAACTCGACCTCGAGGTTTTTCGCCGCGACATTGCCGTTGTGACAGGGAAAACAATTTTGCTCCTCCTCGGCAAAATTAAGCAGTCGTTGTTTACCACCGGCGTTGTGCGGACTGTGACAGTTTTCACAGCCGTTGGCGGCAACGGATTTTTGCGACGTGTGCGGCCACGGATTCGGCGCGAGGCCGTTCCACCGTTTCGGCGAATAACTGTGCGCGCTTTGCAGCCACGACTCCGGATTGTGGCAGGTGAGGCAGAGCGCGGAACCGGTGTTGTCCATCACGAGGAACTTTTCGTAGCTGTTGCCATGCGGATCGTGACAGGTGGTGCACTGCATCTCGCTGTTGGCGTCCAGGTGGACGGGACCGCTCCGCGGCGGACGCTGCAGGTCGCCCTGTTGCGCGGCCAGCGCGGCGGTATATTGGAATGAAACCGGATGATCGTCCGAAAGGTCGGTGCCGAGGTAGCTGCGGCCGTGTGGCAGGTTGGCCGCCACGCTTTGCATGGCGATGGAAGTGCGGCGGCTGCGCACCATGCCCAGCGCCACGGTGCCGTCGTGGCAGCTCAAGCACAACCGCGACGCGCCGGTGGGCTGACCGATGATGGCCTTGGTCGTCGTGCTGCGGTAAGGAATGTAACTGGCGCCCGAATCAAAACGATTCCACATCGCCACCTGGCCGGAGGCAGAGTGTGGCGTATGGCAGAAGATGCACAGCTCGCTGCCGGTGTTGTCCCCGGCACTTACATCGGCGCGGATTTTGCCGGTGCCGGAAATGGAGAGGTTGTGCTTGGACTGGGCAATGCCCGCGCCCACCGCGACCGCGGCGTCGGCTGTGCGGGCACCGACAAACCAGAACGCGAGCAAAAGCGAAAACGCCGGAGCCAGGCTTCGCTGGCCCCGTCGCGCCACCGTCATGGAAAATTTTTCATTCATCGAAAATCCCTCCGCACGCGCAGGAAAACGTAGTTCCGGTCTTGCGAGTCGGTCAGGTGGCTTTCGTCGTTGAATTCGTATTCCAATTTCACGGTGAGCTTGCCGGCGGCCCAGTCCAGGCCGGCGCGGCAGGTGGCGAAATCGCCGTCAAAACTTTCCCCCCGCTCCAAACGCACGCCGCCCTCAACCGTGGTGGACAAGTGCGACGTGAGCCGCTGCTGGCAACGCGTGATGAAGCCGTAGCTCGCCTGGTGCAGATGGTTCTGGTTGAAATCCGTCCAGTTTTGATCCGCATTCAGGCTGACGTCCGTCCCGGCGACCGGCCGAAATTGCGCTGCCTGAAACAGCCGCCGGCGCTCGTAAGGCGCGATGTTGGATTCAAAAATTTCGTATTCCGCGCCCGCGCGAAACCAGCGCCAAGCCGCATCCACGCCGACGGTTTTGTCATCCAGCCGGCGGAGCAGCAGCACTTCGCCGCCGCGATAATCCTGCCGGGACCAGCGGCTGTAGAAGCCGAGCAACCCGCGCCACAAATCCACCCGGAAACTGGCATTGTTGGCCACCGTGTCGAAAGATGACGAGTCCTGCAGCCCGGCGGAATAATCCACCACCACCAGTGCGCCATCGCCAATGTGCCCGCCAGTCAGGCGTTGAATCTGTGTGAGAGCGCCCACTTGAGTGATCCGGTAATCCAGGTTGTTGACGAAATTGGTGGTGCGGCTCAGGTCCCAGACGTGGATGCTCGCTTCGTTCACGGCCGGCAGCTTCAACATCGTCACGCTACCGTCCGCAAGAGTGTGTTGTTCGCCGATGATGGATTGCACGGTGCCGCTGGCGCTGCGGTCTTCCCGGTCCACGCGAACGTCGTCCCCGAAAGTGAGGGTCACCCACGAGGCCATCGGCCGCGAGTATTGCGCGCTGGCACCAATGCCGTAGTCACGGGTGTCCAGGGAACTACCGGGGGAAGCGGCGCGCGTCTGGCTGCCGTGAACATCCCCGCCCAACATCAGGTGCGGGGTTTGCTGGTAAGCGACATTGGCATGTCCCGCATGCGTGCTGGCCTCGGCCAGGCCCGCCGAGGTGGTATCGAACGCATACTCGTAAAAACTTTCCAGCTTCGGCGTGTGCCGCAACCGCAGGTATTCCTGCATCAGCAGTTTCTCCGTGGGCTGCGCCGTTTGGGCAACGCCGTTGTAGTTCAGCAGTGAGGTGAACCGGGGATCCAGCGGCCCGCCGAGATTTTCGCTGTCGAGGAGATTCAATGATTGCGTAAGCCCCTGCTGGTTGGAGTAGCCGTCATCGCGCCGGGCAAACTGCGTCAGGTTGTAATTCAGCCGCGTGTGACCATCGTAAAGCCGGCGCTGGTTTTGCGCTGTCACCCACAGCGTGTCCTGGGTGAAACTCTGGGGCCGGACGGGGTCTTCCTGCAATTCTTCGTAATGCTGCACCGACACCGTGAACGGCACCGACCCGGCGGTGTAGCCGGCGCGCCCGCCATAGGACTCGCTGTCCACCCGGACGCGCGAAAAAAAATCATATTCACGATAGGTCATGTCTTTGTCGCCGAACAGCGACACGGCGTAAGGTTTCTGGTCGAGCAAATCCATCGAGCCGTGATACCGCTGGAGAAACCGGCCGGTGCTGGACGCTCCGCCCGGAGTCTCACTCGAATTTTTCCAGTCCAGCCCCAACTCGGTGGCGAGCTGGAACTGCATCAGGTTCGGATGATACAGCCAGCCCGACACGCCCATTCCCACCGCCGGGTCCAGCAACATCTGCTCGCGGACCAGCGAGACGGACGGCGTGCCCGCCCGCTGGCTCTGGCGCTCGTATTGAGCCTCAGTCTGCAAATAAACTTCGCCCCACTCCAAATGGAGCGGCTGCGGCTTGGCTGGCCCGGCGGCACCCACGCGGCTGGTCGCGGAACTCAGCATCAATAGCAGACTCCAACCAAAAATGATGCGCCGACGGTGCCGGCCGGGCGGGTGATTTATTTCCGTGGGCGCAACTGGCATCGTCACCGGTTGCACCGCGCGCCGGACACCGAACGAGGTTGGTCGCGGCGCTCTGGTCACGGTTCACTCCTTGTGGCCAAGCCCAAACACGCTGATTTTTTGCGCGCCCAACTGGTTGGAGATGATGATCAGCTCCTCCAACACGAAACCGGGCGCGGCGTATTGTTGGAATCGTCCGAGATGATCATAATCCACGCACACGGAGGCCGGCAGGTTCAGCGAGGCAAGGTCGTCTGTCGGATCGCCGCCGGGCTCACCGAAGGACAGCAGCGTTTTTCCTTCCGCGTCAAAAATCTGGCAGGTCTGCGACGCCGCATCCACGACGAAAATCCGCCCCTCGCGATCCATTGCAATGCCTTTGGGCCGCGCGAACTGGCCAGGCAGATCGCCCTGGCTGCCGATGGTGCGGAGGAATTTCCCGTCGGCCTCGAAAATTTTCACGCGGCAGGCGGCCATGTCCGAAACGTAAACCCGGCCCGACCGGTCCAGTGCGACGTTCACCGGCATGAACAGCCGGCCTGGCTCGGATGACTCGTCCGCCAGCGGATTGCGCGGAATCGTGAACAACGGCTGCCGCGTGGCCTTGTCAAAAACGCGGACGCAATGGCCGTTGAGGTCGGAGGCATAAATCCGGTCCGCCGTGAGCGCGACGCCGGTGAACCGCTGGACATTGGTGCCAAAGGCGGTGCCATCCAACAGGCCCAGCAACTGTTCGTCCGCCCCAAAATGCAACACCTGATTGCGAGCCGTGTCCGTCACATACCGCGAGCCGTCGGTATCCAGTGCGACGTTGATCGGCACACCCAGCTTGCTGTTGCCGACGGGCGCGAACCGGCGCAGCGTCAATAAATTCAAATCCAGAATGTCCACCGCCCGCGCGCTGGTGTCGCAGACGAAAAGCTGGTTGCTGGCGATGGCCACGCCGTAGGGCTTGATGATGGCGGCGGAGGAAGACTCCGGACCGATGACGAACGTGGCGAATTTTCCAGAGACCGCCTCCGGGTCCTGGCCGCCGGAAAAACTGGTGAGATATTGCACGCGCGGCGCGGCTGGCGGCGGCGGGAAATAAATAAATTTCCGACCGCTATTTTTGTCGGGGCCAGTGGCGCAGCCGGCGAGCAGCGACAAGGTTCCGATCACCAGGGCAAGACCGGCCCGGCGGAAAGAAGACATTTTTGGCCGGTCAACTGGTTGCATCATGGCATCAGTTCATCGCTCGAGCCGTGGGTTTCACGAGCGCAGTTTATTTTTGATGGCAGGTCAAGCAGAGCGCGCTGCCGGTGTTGGCGATGCGCAGAAACTTGCCGTAGGTGTTGTCATGCACCGCATGGCAGGAGGCGCATTCCAACTGGCTGCTGCGGCCGGGATTATTGTAAAGCGGAATCTGGTTGGCGGCGTCCACAAAGTTCGCCGAAACCGGCGTGGCCAGATGCCCATCGAGCGTGGCCAGCGCGCCGTTGTAGGTGAATGAAATCGGGTGGTCGCTGGTCAGGCTGCCGCCGCCACCAATTAAGTTCGTGGTGGCACCGATGCTGATCATCGTGTGGGTGCCGGACTGGACGATGCCCGCGTTGGCAAAAGAATCAATTGCCACCGTGCCATCATGGCAACTCAAGCAGAGCTTGGACTGCGGGCCTGGCTGCGTGGAATTGCCCTTGAAGGTCGAGCTGGTGTAAAGCGTGTAGGACTGCTTCGTGCTATCGTGGTTCCACAGCGGCGCGCCGGCCACGCTTTGGGCCAGATGCGGAGTGTGGCAGAATTTGCACAACTCAGTCGTCCCCCAGCCCTTGCCGGATAAATCGTGGGGCGTGCCGGTGATGGTTCCCGCCGCCATGGCGGACGCCGCTCCCGTAACTAGCGCCGCGAACACAAGGCAGCCAAGCAATGAATTTCTCATGGTGATTTTCTTTTGGTGATTTTTTTTGGTTCTCAAAGGGGAGCAACCCGCATACGGGTGCCATCTGAACTTTGAGCAGATGTAAATCTAAATAGCCCAAGCGAATGAGGCCGACTCGCCACTTGTTGCCTTTTTCCAGCATTCTCTTGCACTTAAAATAAAAGCGCGAAAGTGACGTCCACTTTCCGCAGCGAAGCGTTGTCGGTTAACGGCCAGAGAACCTCACGGCGCCTGCCAAGCCAGCAATAGAACCCGCGGTTGCGGTGGAGTAAGCAGCGGTTTGGTGGGGACGAAGGCGCCCCAGCTGTTCAGCGCCGGCCCGGCCGCAGCGAGCCATCGCCTCATCATTATCAAGGCGAGCCTGGCCATTGTGGGTCAAAAACGGCTGCCATTGGTTGGCGGGTGAATTCCTTTCTCGGCCCGGCTGGTTTGGATTCGTATCGGAAATAAGGGCGGCTCGCAAATCGCAGGCTGCCTTTGACTCCCCACGTTTCTGCCTGTCTCAGTTTGGGTTCGTTTCGCAGCTTTCATGGTTCTGACTTTGGTGGAAATTTCCATTTGAGAAACGGCGGGTTGCCGTTCGGGAGAGCGCGGACGTAGCGTTCGGCCTGGCCCCGCGCCTTGATCATCGCTTCCTCCCAAGCGCCAATGCCGCGCACAGGCTGGGACGATGTCTTGCGGGTGAACAATCCGGTGCCTCGGCGGCCAAAACTTCCTGAAATGGTTTGGACTCAAGAACGAAACGAGGCGCTGGTAAAAGTCAATGCGGCCATTGCCGGTCGTGCCGTCGGCGTGTTGTTCCACTACGGGGAACTCGAAGAAATAACCGATGGCCGGATGGGGATCGGGACGGGGCACGTCCAGCAGGTCGCAAAGTCGAGGAGGAAGGGGTGCGAGTTGGCCCGTTCAGAAGGGCGGGCGGTTGACCAATACGCAATAAAATCAGCAACTTCCCGTTTCGGCTTGGCGGATTAATTACACGAACCGCCGGGCGAAGGCCAAGGATAGTGCGGGGAGGCGGGAAAAAGAAAAGAGCCCGGACACTACTCCGGGCTCTTTTCCAACACACTTTGAAATTTCCAGTTGAACTGCTGCTTCGGTCAACTCTTTTTAGATTACACCGTTCCCGCTCCGCCGCATGTCACCAGTTGTGGGGACAGCCAGTTCCTCCGCGTCCTCGGCCAGCCGGTTTAGGCGCCGCCCTCGCTTCATCAACTGGCCAAAATATGCCAAGCAAAGGGCAAACGGCGGCAAGCCGTCCGCTATATTCCTGCCGATTGTAATGCAGTATGGCAACCCGACTGAATCCTTGTTACTTCCAGCTTCCACTCTTTGTGTTGGCATGGCTGCTCGCGCCCGCGCTGCTCTTCGCAGCCACGAATGCCGTCCCAAAGCTCCCCAACGCCGACTGCCTTGATTGCCACACCGATCCGGCCAACAAGCGCGCGGCCAGCAGCCATGCCGCGCCCCTCGCGTTGTTCCCGACGAACGGTTTTGCCAAATCGGTTCACAGCGCACTCGACTGCATTGACTGCCACGACGGCATCAAGGAAATGGTCCACGACAAGAATGTGCCGCCGCCGAACTGCGCGGGCTGTCACGAAAAAGAAGGCAAGGACTACGCCGGCAGCATCCATGGCATGAGCCACAAGATGGGGGCCTCGGGCGCGGCGCAGTGCTGGGACTGCCACGGCGGCCACGAAATTGTGCCGGTGAAAAACGGGGGGTCACCCGTTTTCAAATTGAACCTGCCGGCAACCTGCGCGAAGTGTCACAGCAATACGAATCTCACGAAGGAGTATCAAATTGAATTTCCCGAGGCGGCCTCGCAATACATGGACAGCATCCACGGCCGCGCGCTGTTAAAGATGGGGTTGATCGTCGCGCCATCGTGCAATGATTGTCACGGTGCCCACGGCATCAAGCGCGCGGTGGATCGCGATTCGCCCATTAACCATGCCAACGTGGCCAAGACCTGCGGCAAGTGCCACGTCGGCATCGAGGAGACTTACGACAAGAGCATTCACGGCCAGTTGCTCGCGAAAGGCGACCAGCGCGGGCCGGTCTGCATTGACTGCCATAGCGCCCACCAGATCGTGAATCCGACCGGCAAAAATTTTAAGACCATCAGCGACCAGCGCTGCGGCAAGTGTCACGAAGACCGCTTGGAGCATTACAATGAAACCTACCACGGCAAGGCCATGGCCCTGGGCAAACCCAACGCCGCGCCGGAAGTCGCCGCGTGCTACGATTGTCATGGTTTCCACGACGTGCTGCCCGCCGCCAACCCCGCCTCGCATCTGTCCACGAACAATATTCTCGCCACCTGCCAGAAATGTCATGAAGGCGCCACGACCAAATTCACCGAATACCGGCCGCACGCGAACCCGCTCGACCAAAAAAACTATCCGCTGCTGCACCTCGTGTTCCTGGCGATGACCGGGCTGCTCATCGGCACGTTCAGCTTCTTCGGCCTGCACACGCTCGCCTGGCTGGTGCGGGCGGTTTATCTGTATCTGCACGATTCCAAAACCTTCCGCGAAGCCAAGTTTGAAACGCAGAATGGCGACGAATGGTTCACCCGCTTCGTGCCGTTTGAACGGCTCCTGCATTTCCTCGTCGTGACCAGTTTCCTCACCTTGGTGGTGACGGGCATGCCGCTGAAATTCTATTACACCGACTGGGCGAAATTCATTTTCGGTTTCATTGGCGGCCCGGATACGGCCCGGATGCTGCACCGTTTCGGCGCGGTCATCACCTTCCTCTACTTTACGCTGCACTTGAGTTCGCTCATCGGCCGATCGTGGAAAGGCCGGGGCAACCTGCGCAATCCCGAGACTGGCAAACTTGAACTCAAGCGCGCCTTCGCCGTTTTGTTCGGACCCGACTCGATGGTGCCGACGTTGCAGGACTGGCGCGATCTGGTGGACCACAACAAATGGTTCTTCGGCAAAGGCCCGAAACCGCAGTTCGACCGCTGGACCTATTGGGAGAAGTTCGATTACTTCGCCGTGTTCTGGGGCGTGGCCATCATCGGCCTGTCCGGCCTCATCATGTGGTTCCCGGTGTTTTTCACGCGCTTCCTGCCCGGCTGGGTGATCAACATCGCGCTCATCCTGCATTCGGACGAGGCGCTGCTCGCGGCGGGATTCATCTTCTCGATCCACTTTTTCAACACGCATTTTCGCATTGAGAAATTCCCGATGGACACTGTGATTTTCTCCGGCCGCGTTTCCAAAACCGAAATGCTGCACGAACGCAAACGCTGGTATGACCGCCTCGTGGCCACCGGCAAGCTGGATGATTACCGCGTGCGCGACGAATGGTTCCGCTGGAAGAACATCGCCAAATCGTTCGGCTATTTCTTCTTCGGCCTCGGCCTGATTCTGCTCGCGCTGATCATCTACGCGATGGTGTCCCGGCTGGTGCACTGAAATAAAAAACACAGCCGGATTGAGCCATTCAATCCGGCTGCTGGGGTAGCGGTGGTCCATGACCCTCGCTGGCGGCGCTCAGCGAGCGCCGCTATCCGTTTTCATCTCTTGGTCGCCGCTGCCGCCGCCTGCGCGGCGGCGGTGTTTTTGCGGGTCAGGCCGGTTTTACGGGCGCTCTTGCGGACGTAGCCCATCGTCTGATAGAGGTCGCTGTCCTCGCCATGCGTCGGATCGCCTTTCACGGCGTTGACCACCAGTTGATTGATCTGCGCCGTCACCGCATCGGCGTTGTCCCGCGCATCGTGAGCCGAGGTGGTCTGTGCATCGAGTGTGGAGATGGCCGTGCGCGTGTCGAACGTCGGTTGCACCTTCGCCTTGTATTGTGCCAGCGTCATGCCCGAAAACGTCGCGGCGGGCGCGAGCGTAGCCCAGGCATTGATGATCTTCGTCGTCTTCTCGTTCGTCTTCTTCAGTGATTTACCCATAACTTTTTTCTTTCGCCTTGAAAGCGAAACCGCAGCCCCGCCGGGCGTTGTCTTCACACGAAGGCAAAATCACCACCCGGCTGCGGGCACGCTTTTCCCCCTTTGCAAGGTGATGGCAGCTTGCGCCGCTGTCCGGGCCGTGTCAACGGGGCCAAAGACGATTGCAGTTGGCTTCATGTTTCATTTTAGCCGGACAAATGATGTCCTGACCGGCATGAACTTCGCCTCGGCGGAAGCGTCGGCAAACTTTGCGAACGGTCGGGCCGCCTTGGCGCGGGCATCGGCAAAGCTGCCGCACGCGTTGGCAAAGCGGGCGGAGGCGAATGCCAAGCCTTCCAAGGCGCGGGAAAAGGTTGCGGACAGATGCGTAAAGCTTGCGCACGCGCCGGCAAGGCTTGCGGAAGCGTCGGCCACGCCTGCCGCTGACCGCGTCAAAGCGGCGCACGTGACGGCAAAGCGGCCGGACGCGCCCGCCGGGGCGGCGGAGGCCGGCGCAGTCTTGGCGGACACGCCAGTCAAACCGGCGGATAGGTGCGCCAAACCAGATCGCAACCTCGGCCGGGCGGCGGTCACAAATGAAGACGGTTGGCAGCGGCTCGCTGATACTAAATTGCCATGCCGAAGACAAAAAGTGTGGATTGGAAAACCGTCCGCTTATGAGACAATCCGCTTTGGCTAATGCGCCTCAATAATGAACCAATCAGGAAAAGGACCATGAAAAAAACAACCGCTATTATTGCCCGCCGCCTGCTGCTGCCGGCCTTGCTTTTAACCCTCAACTCTCAACTCCCAACCGCCTCGGCCCAAGGCACCGCCTTTACTTACCAGGGCCGTTTGAACAGCGGCGGCGCTCCCGCCAGCGGGCTGTATGATTTCCGGTTCCGGCTGGATGCCGACCCGGTGGGCAACACCATTCTGGGCACTGCGTTCACCAATGCCATTCCGGTGACCAGCGGCTTGTTCACCACCACCATTGATTTTGGCGCGAGCCCGTTCACCGGTTCCAACCTCTGGCTGGAGGTGGATGTGAAGACCAACGGCGCGGCCAACTACACGGCGCTGGCCCCGCTGCAAGCCTTCACGCCTACGCCCTAAGCCATTTTTGCGACCACGGCGAGCAATGTGAGCGGCACGGTGTCGGCGGCGCAGATCAGCGGCGGCCTGATTGGCAATGCGGTGCTGCCGCCTAGCCCGGTTTTTTCCGGCGCGGTGGCGGCCGGTTCGTTTGCCGGCAACGGCGTGAACGTGACGAATGTGAATGCGGCGACGTTGAATGGTTTGAACGCGACCAATTTTTGGCAGCTCGGCGGCAATAATGTGGCAAGCGGCCAAATCATCGGCAGCACGAATAATCAGCCGGTGGAAATCTGGGTCAACAATCAGCGGGCGCTGCGAATCGAACCAAATACCAATGGTGCGCCCAACATGATTTGCGGGTCATCGGTCAATTATGTGGCTCCCGGCGTGATGGGGGCGGTGGTCGGCGGCGGCGGCGCGATGAACTACTACGGGGTGGGTGCCAACCAGGTGGATGCGATCTTTGGAACGATTGCCGGGGGCCTTGGAAACAGCGTCCTTTCCAATGCAGACTTTTCCACGGTTTGCGGAGGAAAAGAAAACCAGGTTCAGGTCGGTGCCTATGAGTCATTCATTGGCGGAGGCTTCGTGAATACGATCCAGAAAAACTCAAACCTGGCAATCATCTGCGGCGGTCAGGAAAACCTGATTCAGGCCGATGACGAGTTCGCGGTCATTGGCGGGGGCCTCTTTAACACGATCCAGACCAACGCCGAAACCGCGAGCATTGGCGGGGGTGCCCACAACACAGTTGAGGCCAATAGCTGGGGCGCGACCACTGTTGGGGGTGTTTATAACACGATTCAGACGAATTCCGATTGTTCCTTCCTCGGCGGCGGCTATAGCAATTCTGTAGCTGGAGTTTATTCAGTCATTTCGGGCGGTTTACTAAACAGCACAGTTGGGAATTACTCTGTCGTGCCAGGTGGCTATGAAAACAAAGCACAGGGGCATTACAGTTTTGTCGCCGGGCAGCAGGCGCAAGCACTGCATCAAGGCGCATTCGTCTGGGCCGATTCGCAAAACGCGGCCTTTGCCTCCACCACCAACGATGAATTCAGCATCCGCGCCCAGAACGGCGTGCGCATCCAGACCGATGCGGGCATCCATCTGGACGCGCTCAACACGCCGATCATCGTGCGCGATTTTGATGTGTTTGCCAACACGGCCACCAACAGC
>CAINLR010000008.1 GCA_903850425.1 uncultured Verrucomicrobia subdivision 3 bacterium
ATCAAATCGAAGCCCCGTAATCGCCACCGCACCCAATCATGGGCAACCGGAAAAACTCCGGTCGCCTTTTTTGTCCCGGATCAAAACTACCCAACATTTTCAAACCGCCGCCCCAACATCATGTCCGCGCCGCCGCCCACACCCGCCACGCATACCACCCCGACACAGCAAATTCCACCAGCCCGATCCAAGCGAGCAATGCGAAGGCAAGGCGGTTGGAGGATGAAGCGTGAAGCGTGGAGCGTGTGGGGCTTGATGGTCGGTGCTCTGTGGCCGGAGGGCGGTGAGCGGAGGGTGGATTTCCGCGCGCGAGCCATTGCCCGATGAACCAGAGCGCAGAGAAACAACCGAGCAAAATCAACACGCCCGTTGGATCATGCCAGCGGCTGATGGCCGGAATACCCTGGCGGGTGGCCACCCACACCAGCACCAGCAACCGGGCGAGATTGAGCAGCAGCGCCAAAAGGAACCCCGCCACCAGGCAAACCGCCCGCCGCCCGACAGTCAATTGATACAATTCTCCGAGGAACAGGGAAATCATCAACGTGGCTTGGAAAGATCGGATGCCACTGCACGCCTCATCAACGTTCACCTGACCAGTCGCCACCTCAATGACGTTGCCATGCGCCAGAGTCGGGATGCCAATCAAGCCGGCCAGTTCGCAGGTCGCATTGACATCCACCTGGGTTAGGGTCTGGATTAACGGATCCTCGACCATCGTCGGCCAAGGCACCGCCACAAGAAAAAACGCCACTGGAAAAGCGAACCTTTGAATGCTTTGTCGGCCACCAAACCAGTTTAGGACGATGAGGGTGCCACCTACGGCCAGCAGAGCCAGTCCCCAACTCACCAAACTCCAATCGGGATTGGCTTCCTGGATCAGCCGGATCGGCAGATAAAAGAAAACGCCCAGCGCCAAGAGAAAATAAAAGCCGGAAGCTGGAAGCCGGGGAGGCACCGAGGAAGGAAGTCGAAGGTCAGGGGGCGGTAGCCTTTGGCCCCTGATTCTGTGCCAGATCAGATACGCGCACAAAAACGGCACGCCCCAACCATAGGAATACTGCGGATTATTTGACCAAGAAACAGCAAGTTGCCGAAAGGCATTGCCCCAGAGATAGAGCAGCACCAAACCAGAAGCCAGCCCCAACCACGGCCGTTTCCATGGCATGTTCAACTTACTGGCCATAGGCTTTAGCCGGTTGCGGTGGCTGTGAAGATTTTGGCCGGCGGGCTGCCGGGACCCCAAGCTGACAGTTCAGACAGGGGAAACTCCATAGCGAAATAAATACCAAAGATTCTTGGGATATTCTTTTAGAATAAAAACTGTTGGCGAGCCCCAACTTTTCTTCACCTCGGCCGACTGATAGGTTGGTTGTGAGAAGAAAGCTAGGTCCGAGCCGAATTGTTTGAAGCAGTTGAGAGCGCGCCGGGTGTGATACCACGAGGTCACAATTAAGGCGCTTTTGCATCCATGCGCGCGCATGATCTGAATAGAAAAGATTGCGTTTTCTGCTGTGCTGTCGGCTTTAGTATCAACCCATATCGAATCTTCCGGGATACCGGACTGTATCAATTGCCGGCGATACATTTCGTTTTCTCCGCTAATAATGACATGCGTCGCCCAGCCAGCCTTGAACAATGCAGTCACGCGCTCCACGCGAGAGCCATCCTCACCACCAAGCAAGACCACGACGTCCGCCTCCCTAGGTTGATCGGCCACACACAAAAATGCAGGCGCCAATAGTAGTCCTAACACGGGGAGTAAAACCGAGGCCAGCAGCACCGCCACCAAGCAGTGTTTCACATACCGTCGCAAAGTCGCTTGCGCTGGAATTGAGCGACGAACCTGTGTTTTCATTTCTGCTGATACGGTTTCCAATTTTCCTCGTTAGCAACTTTGCGCAGCTCGTTAGCCATGCAAGAATAACATTGCGCAGTCGCTCTCTAGAGGGATCCTTTGTTTTCGACACAATTAGATATTCAAAAATGGTGCGCCCTAAAAACGTGCGACCACAATCAAGAGCCACCACATCCCGAAACTCCTTTTGACTACTGAATCTAATGAAATTCCATCGTCAAGAAGTGCGGTTTCTATTTCGCCATTCATGCGCCTTAAAAACATTCAACATCTCGTAAGTCGCCAGCAGCCGGCAAAACATATAGCCGGCACGTCCGTCCAGAAACCCCAATTTCAATACATAACTATAATAAAAACGTAGGATGGGACGGAACGGCAGTCGCCGTGACCAGACGCGCAATTTCCGGCGTGCCGAAAGGTATCCCCCGATCCTCGCGCCGGCTGCCCCCAGTTGCTCGCCGCAGACCTCCACCTCCGCCTCCCAATTAGAATAGCGATTATGCTTTTCTACCCAAGTAAAGATGTCAGGGTATGCGTAGTGTAACATGTCGTTTTTAAGATGTGAGGTTGTGCCTTTCAAAACGACGTGCTCGTGGACCTCATTGTCGCCAGAAGCCGTGTCGCTAGTCTGCACTACTTCGTAACGGCCATGCTGGTGTCGGAACAGGCGTAAGTTCCAACTGGGATAATATCCACAATGGCGGATCCATTGACCGAGAAAAATAAAACGCCGGTTGATAAAATACCCATCGGCGCGTGGCTGTTTCAATTCTGCCTGAATTTCCGTCGCCAATTCGGGCCCAATACGTTCGTCGGCGTCGAGAATAAGCACCCACTCATTTTTCCAGGGCACACTGGCCAACGCCCAATTCTTTTTTTTGGGAAATCTGCCGTTCCATTGAAACTGCACCACGGTTGCCCCTTTGCTCTGGGCCAGCTCCACGGTGCCATCGGTGGAACCGGAGTCCACCACCACAATTTCGTCCGCCCAGCGCACCGATTCAATGCAAGCGGCGATATTGGCGACTTCATTGCGGACCGGAATGAGAACCGAAATGCTCATTTCAAAAAGCTAAATTTCGAAAGCAGAAACAGGAAATTAGCATTTGAGAACGCGTTTCTTTATCGCGCGCGCGGGGTTGCCGGCAATGACCGTCCACGGTTCGACATCTTTGGTCACGACGGCTTGCGCTCCCAACACGGCACCCTCGCCCACCGTCACATCCGGTCCAACGAATGCGTCGGCGCATATCCACACCTGATCATGGATAATAATCGGTGGTTTAAGCAACGGTAAATCCTGCTGTGTGTAATCATGTGTGCCAGCGCAAAGATGCGCCCGGTGAGAAATGGTGACCCTCTGGCCTAAAGTAATCGGACCGAGATTATAAATCAGCGCGTCCTCGCCAATTGCGCTCCAATCGCCCACCGTTAAATTCCACGGAAAATAGATTCGCGTGGATGGATAAGTGTTCACTTGCCTGCCAATTGATGCACCGAAGCACCGAAGCACCATCCGCCGCCAGCCAAAGCACGGACGGGGGCTCAAACTAAAAACCAATTTTCCAACACTCCATAGCACCCGTCGAAATTGTTCGGCAACCGTATATTTCTCAGCCGAACGGTTCCTTGAAATATCGAGGCTCATTTTGGTTTTCGCGCAATAGCAATCATCGATTTGGCCAGCACCGGAATCCGACCGACCCGAAGAAATCTGATGTCTGTAAAACCGGCTTCCTTTAATAGTTGCCCAAGTGTTTTGATTGACCAGAACTTGATATGTCCATTATCCCACAACGCTGTGGAGTGGTCGTCACATTTGCCTAGAATTGCGATGGCTAAGTTTTTTAGGTAGCCGTGATAAGGCGTCGAAATAATCGCCACACCTTCTGGTTCAAGTAAATCGTAAATACGTCCGGCAAATTGTCTTGGCGCGTAAACATGTTCGATCACCTCAA
Organism: uncultured Verrucomicrobia subdivision 3 bacterium; assembly: GCA_903850425.1. Classification (GTDB taxonomy): domain Bacteria; phylum Verrucomicrobiota; class Verrucomicrobiia; order Limisphaerales; family UBA11358; genus UBA11358. The sequence goes on from CAINLR010000008.1 coordinate 3,817, forward strand.
GGCTCGTAATCGCTTGAAATTTGCCAAAGCGTCCAGCCAAATCCTCCTCCGTTGAACCGATTTCAAGCCGCAGTTGTGGATAAGCGACGTTTGCATTTTCTATTCCCGTTTGTGATGGATCAACCCCGCAGACAGAAAACCCTTGTGTAGAAAGGGAGCGAGCAAAAGCCCCGGATCCGCAACCCAAGTCAAATACCCGTCGAGTGGCTGATCCGGCCAATACAGCATTCAATGTCAGATGAACTGGCCCCCAAAGATACGCATGCGTATGGGCCGCTCCAGCATCGACATATTTATAACCAGAAATATTCATGTTTTACTATTCAAAAAACACGCCCGGCTTGGTCCCTCCATGTCGAACCCACTCATAAAGCGCCCGCATGTCCTGCCCAATCTTCTGCCACGCATACTTTTCCTCAACCAGTTGGCGTCCACGGTGCCCCATGTCGGCCCGGCACTCGTCATCCAAGGCCGTTGCTTCGCGCAAAGCGGCAGTGAGCGGTTCCACGCCAATTTCAACCCACCAACCGCAGCGGCGGGAAATCAATTCTTCCCAAGGTGTCCCGTGCGTTGTGATCACCGGGACACCTACTGCTAAGGCTTCGGCAATGGCGATACCAAAATTTTCGGTGAAACTCGGCAGGACAAACAAATCCGAGTCCGCCAGAAAACGCCATTTTTCCTGGCCATCTACCATGCCGGCAAAAATGAAATCACCGGCAATCCCATGCTTGTCTAAGGCCGCCTGAATCTCCCGACGATGCCCTGCTTCGTCGGGCCCCGCGATAATACAGCGCCATCCGTGAGGACGAACCCGCACCCAAGCCTCAACCAAGTTCAAAAGTCCTTTGACCGGATGGATCCGCCCCAGAAAGAGCATGGTTCGCTTGCCAGAAGTTGAAGCAAAGCGAGCGGATGACAAGGGGGGGACTTCCGACTTCCAACTCCTGACTTGTGGCAAATCCACTCCGTTGGGAATCAGGGCGACCGGCTTGGAAGAAAACAACTTAGAGATATGTTTTGCTTCTGACCGAGAGGTCGCCACCAGAACCCTAGCACCAAGTAGGTCGCGCCGCTGATAGATCTGCCAGGCGAGTTTCTTTTTCCAAGCCTTGTGCCGCAAGGCCCAAGGAGCAAGCATACCGCAGGGGGAACTAATAAAGGGCAGTCCCAGGGTCGCTGCAATTGTTGCTGCACCATGGTTGCCTGGCATCCACAGGCCGAAGTCATGAAAAATATCAATTTCATTGCGCCGGAAACCCTGTGCAATCGCTGCACGGATACCGGACGACCACTTCCTGCTGCTCTTCAATCCTTGTTGTGCCGAGATCCTAATGACGCGGACTCGTCCATCCCTTGGCGCGGCTTCACATTCTGCATCAGGCAGCGAGCGTGTAAGAATGGTTACCAAGACCCCAGCCTTGGCAAGGTGCTCACTCAGATGTTGAACGACAACTGAAGGTCCTCCGGATGCTCTGGCTAGGTTCGTGATGCCAAGCCAGACGCGCAACGGGGCCGGTGGCGACGGAGAACAGAAGGCGGAACACGGTTGATCAAAAGCGGAGAGCATGATGCGGAGGAATCGATTCTTAAGTGAATTAGAAGCAAAAAGATTCACTACAGTTATTCATACCATCCAATCATCGCCAGAATTTTGCAAATAATCAACAAATTGTTGTTCTTGATCCCTGGATGAACCATTTTTGCAATTCCCTATTGCCTGTTATCTCCTGTCGACACTCAACACTTCCCTCGCCGGGTTATCCGTTTGGTTACTACTAAATTTCGGCTTTTTCATGATCAGAGTTTGCTTTTCACAATTCAGCTTTTGGTTTTCCCTTCACCCACGCCACGGCGCAGCGGGACGTGGACCGCCATTGTAAACATGGGACATGATGGCGGCAAAATACCCCGCCACGCGAGCGCCTTCAATGCATCCGGACCATGTTTGGATGCGCTGACGCTCCGCTTGGGTGCGGCGTCCCTGAATTGCCCATTCCTGCAGCGCTCCGGCCAGGCCCTTGACATCGCCGGAATGAAAAACCGTGCCCAGCCAAGGGTGACGCATCAGTTCCGTCGCCCCACAGGCGTCGCTACAAACAACCGGAGTGCCCACCATCAAGGATTCATTCACCACCGCCCCCCAGCCATCTTTGCGGCTAGGCAGAACAACCAAATCTGCCTTGGCCATTACGGATGGAACTACAGCGCTACCAATTTTGCCCAACCACTCGACCGAGGCTGAAATGCCTAGGCTGTGAGCCAAGACGCGCAGTGTAGCTTCTTCGGGGCCTTCCCCAACCAGCAGAAGTTGCTTTTTTGTAGTTTTCAACAGGGCAAATGCTCGCAACAGCAAGTCCACCCCTTTAAGCGAGACAAATCGTCCGACAAAGCAAATCGAAATTACATCCGGCACGGCTATGACTGTTGGCAATAGTGTTGCTGGTTCCGTAACGTAGGAATATGGAAATAGCCGGGAAGAAGGATAACCACAGAATTGAAACCAACGAACTCCCATCTCGCCCATTGCGAGAATGAAATCATAGTTCCGGCCGATAGTGAGACGCTCGGAGGTGTATTTGAAGTGCCGCGCTATCCCTGCCAATCCGCGCGGATCAGGAGCTTCTGACATTATGCCCATCTTTCGCCGCAACGAAACACCCAATCTCATTGCTTGTTGTCCCAACGGCGTCCAGCGCGCTCCGGCAAGAACATGCACCGCTTCTTGTGGATTGGTCTCGATAATCTGCCGGATTGCCTTTGCATCTGGGGCAATGATGATTTTGGCCCGGCCCAAATTAGGTGTCTGCCACCCCATTGCCAGCCTATCTGGCGTCATGACTTCGGATGCAACCACCACAACATCATGGCCAATAGCCGACAATTCACGAAGGAAAGAGGACTGATGCGGACTAATAATGTTCTGCCAGAATATAAAAGACATAAAACTATTCGTGGAACTGCCCTCCGAGAGAGGAATTATTCCCAGCTAAAGATTCTATTCCAGACTGTCGGCCACTCCTTATGCGGGTGGCTGTTTTTTGCGGAGGAAATTGCGGCAAATTCACACTATCCAAAACGATCCCAAGCCAGATCCAAAAGATGAGGCACAGAGGGCTCCCCACCGCGAGAACCCAACCTTCGGCAACTCCATCTAAGGCCATGAACACACCCACACCAAATAACAAAGCGGCATGCCTCGGTGGCAAGAAATGATAGCGGCTGATCCACTTTCCTCCGACCCATAGGAATAATATTCCAAAACCAGTGATCCCCGATAAGCCCGTCATGGATGCTATAGCCAGATAGGATGATCCTGGTTCCACATTTACTTTGCCGCGGTCATCTAGCGCAACTCCTTCATCTTCTCCGCCCTCCCCAATCCCAATGCCGACACCCCAATAAGGATGGTCCATGAACTCCTTCAAACGAGCGTTCCAAAGCAACTCTCGTGTATTTTCAAACCCTTTTTCTTGAAGTGATCCGGTTGCATTCGAAAATACTTCTTTGCTTTCTACAAAGTGATATCCACTCCAGCATAAAACGATTCCCAGTAAGCTTACTGTAACAAGATTGAGTTGAATCTTTCTCCGTTCCAGAATAACGACGACAGCTAGTGAGACCAACATGGCAACAATCGAGACGCGGGCAGCCGAGGCCACGCAGGAAAAGCAGCAGGCACCGGCCAGGAACAACCAGACTATTTGGGTCTGTTTTCTCGAAAATATAGATTTACTGACTGCAATGATGCCACCTAATCCTGCTAGCGGCCCCAAAGTATTTGCGTGAACTGTAACACCAGAAAATGAGCCAAGACCCAAGACAGGCAAACGTAGCCACCACCATAGACATGAAGCGGTTCCAATCACAACTGTAAGAAATAGGGCGGTTGTCCATGCACCGCTGCGCAACTTGCTGGCCTTTTCGCCCTGCACCACCGGCCCGGCCACCATCACCAACAATGCCAACCCACCAAACTTCTGCATTGAATTGTCCGACTGTTCTGAAAACCAAGCACCAGGAAGGCAACATAATATAAATAACATCCCCGCTGTTGCAATTTGACGCCCAGATATAGCAGTGTAAAGAAAAGCCACGCCGAGGAGAAAATAACCTGCCATGGTTAAGACTGGGCCAACTGTAGGATACAAAATCACTAGAATTGAACTACGCAGAAAGTAAGCGGCTACTAACAATAGTCCTATGATATGTGGTATTGTCAGCCAACTGATAAAGCTTCCGCCCTTCAATGCATCCTGCCACTCAACGGCGGCTTTTCGGCGGTTGTTTGTTTGCTTCTGATACTTCATCTTGATAAGGCTTTAGAAAGCCGTTGGAGACAGGCTTTCCAGGTAAATTTCACCGCACGTTCCAACCCCACATTGGCATGGTGTAGCCGTAGTGTCTCGTTGTTCAAAAGCTCTTGGAGCACCCCGGCCATTTCTCCCGGACTGTTCTCTGCGGTATAAATCCCCGCAGCGCCCAGGATTTCCGGCACAGCGGTTGAACGGCAGGTGACGACCGGCGTGCCTACTGCCATGGCTTCCGCCGCCGCAATTCCAAATGTTTCATAACGGGTTGGGTAGAAGAGAGCCAAGGCATCCCTCATCAGAAGTGCCAACCGCTCCGAACCGACATAGCCGAGAAGTTGGACATTATGTAGCTGTGAGGCTTTTGCAGTCAATACTGGGTTGTGGTCGCAACCGGCCACCAATATTTTCAAGTCCGGCGTTTGTTGGCGGAGAACCTTTGCCACGCGGATAATTCGGTCTCCGCCATCCAGTTCGTTGAGACCACCCACACAGATGACGAAGGGGCGGTCGGACGGTTGACCTGATGCGCCACGAGGCCGATAGGCCGCACGGAAAAATTCCTGCTCAACACCATTGCCCACCACGCAGAATTTGTCCTCCGGCACTTTGAACCAATCAATCATTTGCTTTTTTAGGAACTCCGATACCGTCAGCACCAGGCTCGCCTGCCGCAACATCCGGCCGTAGGCAGTTATTCGCCGCAGCCTGATTAGTCGCGCGGACAAACTCCCGGACTGGGGGAGCTGTGGATCCAATTCATGTGCACCGTGGATGGTTACAGCGACCCTGCTTTTTTGGACTGGAATAAAATCGTTTTTAGGGCAGTAGAGCCAGTCCGGATTTCCGCACCACCGGTCAGCATAGGGATATCCAGTCAGGGTCCAAACTAACTCCGACATTTTCCACGAGATGGGCATCTCACGGGCCTCCAGAAACGAAAGACAGCCGGAGCGGTGATGGCTGGTTTGATCGCGTGCAGCCAAAACAGAAACGTTATTGTCCTGAATCTGGTTCAACCCGCTCGCCATTTGAAGAATGTGCTTGCTCACCCCCGTGGGACTGGGGTGCGTCGTAAAGCGTAGGTCGGTGAAAACCCGGATGTTCATGGCAAACTTTTCTCCGCATGGATTATCTGCATCGTGTATTTATTTCAAAGCGATCTCCGAGCCAAGCCCGGACACGAGTAGTTTTCCGTTCAAAAGGCAGATAGAGAATCCAGGCGACCAGCAAACAAGATGCAATTTCCGCGAAAAACAGTAATATGGACGGAAGGTTGATGGTTGCATGACGATTGGGAATAAAATGCTTCCATAGTTCAATCAATGGAAAGTGAGTCAGGTAAAGGGTGTATGAAAATGCCACCAACCGGCTTCCCAACCGCTCAAAAGCAGCGGCGAGACTGGACGAAGGGCGAAGCTGGGTCAATGCCGGCATCACCAAGGCAAGCCCCGCGCTCAAGATCAAGGTGGCAACCGAACGCGATGGGAGAAATTGCATGAACGCGCGTTTATCCAACGATCCGGTTTCTGATTTCAGTTGCGACAAAACAAAACCCGCGATCACCAACAGGCAACCAGCAATAGTTGCTTTTCCGTATTTTTTGATGTTTATCTGGCTAAAGCTCACGGCTCCAAGTATCCAGCAAAATAATAAAGCCGCTTCCAGTCGGGTGAACACCAAGACGCCAATGGTCACTCCAAAATATGCCCAAATTTTGTTTGGTGATCGGGGGTTTATCGCAACGGCCATGCAACCCGCCAAAATATAGAACCAAATCTCGTAGGAAAGCGACCAGAGGGGATCATTGCCGCCAAAATTCCCGCACAAAATTCCCTGAAGCCCCAGCAGATTTCCGAGAAAACCCCAAACCGACATGGAATTTCCCAGAAACCAACCAATTGCAGCAGTCAACAACAGAGCGGGTATGAGCGGCATCCAAATTCTTGAAATCCGGTCAACCGCATACGACATCGCATTGAAATTGTCGCTCCCGACGCGGTCTAACACCTTGCCTCCGACAAGAAACCCGCTGAGGGCAAAAAAGACAATGACGCACTCGAAGCCATCGCGGGTCAAGGCAAAGAACACATAGGCCATTTTTGTCTGATACATGCTATCCAACCGGCCCCATTCAACCCAGTTTCCACCACGAGCATGACAGGCAACCACCAGGAACGCTGCCGTAAAGCGCATCCAGTCAAGCCAGTAAAAGTGGCGGCTACTGCCACTCGCATTTGGCATGTTTGGCTTATGCATTATTGAAGGCTGGTTAATTTTGCAATTTTCTGGCAGAAAATAGAATGATTTTCATCTTTTCGCACGATTGGTAATCCTCATTCTTTCCCTGATATGCTTGCCGCTTTCTCGCCATTTACAATTTGCTCATTGTTTAACCGTGGTGCTTTGCATTACATTGTTAGGAGGGAGGTAAGTTATTATAAGTTGTGCACTGGCTTTGAGCCATAGAGAGATGACTCCAATCTTTATAAATAGGAAGTCGCGTTTCCTCAGAAATCCAGTTGATCAAGATCACTGAAAAGCTTTTAATCAAAAATCGGGACGGCGATAAAATTGCTAGATATCGCAGCCTTATATTGATCAAAAGTCAATGGTTGAGCTTTATCCGCTGGGCTCCACGGCAAACAAAAAATCCTATAGTTTTTAGATTTGAAAAGATCAAACAGTTCGATTCGATGACCGTCGTTATAGACTTCAAATATGATTTTCGGTCTTTTTTCCATTAAGGTTCTTGCGGCCCCGCGAAGCACGGAAAGCTCGTTGCCTTCAGCGTCTATCTTGATGAGAGTTCGGCTGTGGCCAATTTTTGAAAAATAGTCATCAACCGTTTTTTGTTCGATTTTTTCAGTTACGAGTTCTTGAGTAAGAGCAAGTTCTTTTGCAACTTCGGCATTGGTGGATCCAAGCCATGTGTCGTGTTTTGGATATGAAAGTTCCACATGACCATCCTTATCTCCGAGAGCCACAGGCTCCAAGTCCGGTGTTACTTGGTTCAGTTTGCATATCCGTCGAAAATAATCATGGCATGAGGGATTTGGTTCAAACGTAATTGTTTTTATCTGATGGACAAGAAACAGCAACGAATGCGTGCCGTAGTTGGCACCAATGTCAATGAACAGATCCGGCCTTTCAGGTGATTTGATCAGCAATTCATAAGTTTCCTTTACCTCTAAGTCATGCCCGACAATGGACGCGGCAGTATCCCAATCAAGCCACAACTGTTCCGATGTCAAAGGCATCAGAATGCTTTTATTTGCAAAAACAACCTTCCACTTGCCACTGCTTGCCCGGTTTTTCCCATTTCGAAAGATCTTTGCAAACCCGTGGTGAAAACGCCCTTTTTGAGATGGGTTTAGTTTGATGTATATGGCATTCAAAATCCGTCTTGAACAGGAGAAAGTCGCAATCAATTTTACAATATATCGAATGACGAAATACACTCCACTTTTCAATTGATTAATAATTCCACCGTTTTTTTTCATAAAGATTTTTTGTTATGTTGCGTTGCGCCTGATGCTCCGGCCAAATGCCTCCAAGTCACGAAGAAAGCCACCGGTGATCAGGAATCCTGAGATAACGAAGAAAACGTCCACTCCAATGAAGCCACCGGGACAGGACGGCAAGGACGTGCAAAAGAACGACAGGAAGCACGGCGATGGCGCTAATGCCATCAATGTGCATCAAATACTGACCACGGCTGGCGCGGGCGGAATGGTAGGTATTGCTCCTGCGTTGCATTGGCATGTTCAATTAATTTGAAACGGTTACGCTTTGAATCTCTCAGACGTTGGGCCGCCCGCCATTTGAAAAACAGGCCTGCCGCCACACGTAGATTTCGAATGAGTCGTAAAACGAAGATCGGTAAAGGCAGAAATCTTCATGGCTGCTTTTCACCTTTAACGTGCCTGACGACCAATTTCGATGGCGTCAGGATGGAGCGACTGCGCACGACAACGGTTTTTGCGGCGGCTCGCAGACGTGCCACGGACTGTTGGAGGTTGGTTCGTAAAATGGGCCCGATGCCGTCCACGCGCTCCTCCACGCGATAAAGCGGCACGGACATGTGAGTCCATTGCTGTTTGTAGGATTCGTTCCCTCGTAGAAAATCAAACACCTGGATACGCGATGCAATTGCTTGTTCCAGAAGCATCGCAAGGTGGACTTTTCCCGGAGAATAATTCGCCCACTTCAAGGAAGATGCCGGAATGTAAAAATAAAACCGGTTGTTGAACTGGAAAGAAAGCGAACAAGCGATGACTTCATCGCCGCAACGTATCGCCGAAACATGCAACAATTTTGACGGTAAGGCGTGAGTTGCCAAGTTTCTCCAGAGCGTCATGATACGTCGCTTGGCCGGTTCATTCCGCTGATATCCCCATCGTTCCGAGTGGAACAGCATAAGTTTTTGGAACAGCCCTTTCGCCCTCTCGCCTTCGTTCGGGCCGCAGGTCAACATTTCGACTGGTCCTAATTTTTCCAAACGACGGCGTTGTCGTCCGATATCTTGCCTCCAGCCTTTGGAAAGCTTAACGGTGATTTGATCGAGCGACTCAACTTCCGCTAAATCCAGAAACGGTGCCTCGTCAACTTGCGGTAGCGATTCCGATCTCGTCAACGAACTAGCGCGCAGGAATGGTATCCGCAAAACATCGTATTCCCGACCAATGGCCGCCCGGCACTTTTCGAGGATATCAGCGAGAAGAACGTCGTTCTCGTGATCCGCCCACGGAGCAGACATAATGGGGTTTTGATAATCAAATGCATTCCAGCCGGCAGGTTCAAGACTGCGAACCCATCCCCCCTGCCAGCCTTCGCGCTCAAGGACCAGCGGGAAAAGTAACATCAGTTTATGGTCCTGGCGTCCTATCAAAAACCTTGGTTTGATTAATCTGAACGCGAGTTGGGTTTCCACCCATGCGCGGACAACGGACGGGGAGAAAAACACATGGGCGTCGGGATCCAGGTCAATTAGTTTTTGCCATTGCTCGAGAAAGGTTGGATTCCACACCTCCTCCCAAGAGTTTAGCCACTCAAACTTCACTTTTGAAGGAAATGACATTGTGTTGTGATAAAAAAAATTCTTGGCTTTCCGAAAAGACCTCGATCAGTAGCTTGGGTAGATGACCGCAATAGGGTTCCCCACACGGGGCGGGCGGACTCTTAAGGTAGATATCGATTGCCTCCTGCTTCCTTTCGGCCCAAGATTGCCCGTCCACTTTAACAACGTTCGACCGGGCCAGTTCCTTGCATAATTTCACTGATGGCAAATACCATCCCCAAGTAATATAGCGCAACTCACGGCAGCTCAATCTGGACTGGGTAATGCCCTCACTGCAAAGTATGCTCAACGCTTTGTGATCTGGATGCGAGTCGTTCTTGGCGGGATAATAAACTTCTTCCGGCGCGACTTCACGTAATAACTCAGCGATTCTCTCCAGGCACTGAGCGTAATAACCCGTTCCCGCGACAGGAAACTCAGAGTCCACCAATCCTAGTTCGATTATGGACGGATTAAGCACTCCCAATGCTGCGAGAGCGGCACTAAACTGCTCGCGGCGCTTGGCCTTTATCATAGATTCGGAGGAGAGGCAGCATTGACAGTGCGACTTCTCACCGAGTGATGCTAGGATGAAAACACATTCGGCCCCCGCCGCAAATTTGGCGGCGATGGTTCCGCCCATGCCGAAAACCTCGTCGTCCGGGTGGGGAAGGATAACCATACATTTTGCATAGGACGGATTGAATACAGTGGCCCTGTATTCTAAAATATGCCGCAGCGTCTTCATCCGCACCCGGCGAGAGCTTTGCGCGATTCGCTGCTCAAAAGAATTGTGCATGAAAATGATATCGGTCTTTTGTCCGCTAGTCCCAGATTGGATTCCACAACCTGTAACTATCTACTTTACAATTTGGCACAAATAGTAAACCCATGCCCCAAGATGTTCTTCAAAAGGCATATCCGGCCCTAACTCCTCGCCAGACTCCGAAGAAAAGGTTCGTATTCGATTAAAACCCAGTTTTTTGAGAGTAACGATCTGCTTCTCGGGTTTGATATAACAATATTCAAATTTAAAGTCGCCGCCCCCTTCGTTAATCATAAGGAAATCCTTTTCTTCCGAATTACCATGATCCGCCAACTGCTTGCGCACTTGATGACATCTTCGAAGTTCTCTCAAGAGATCATACGGGTTTTTCTTGAAGTTGAACTTTCTTAATTTCTGTAGGCCATACAAGTTATGTGTGGAAAAGAAGAAGGTGCCACCATTTTTTAGCACTCTAACAATTTCGTTTAGTATTAGTTGCCTATCTGCCGTATTCACATAGTCAATTCCGTTGTAGCTAAACTGGACAAAATCAAAAGAATCGTTATGGAAACCGCTCAAGTCCCGGGCATCTTGATATTGGAACACCGCATTGGAAATATCAAAATGGCTTCGGCAATAGTTGACCATGCTTTCAGCATAATCTATGCCGACATATGATTTGAACAGTGGTGAAAAATAAGGAATCGTCCTGCCAGCCCCAATGCCAATATCAAGCATGGCATCGCGATGATCATATGTCGCAATCAACTCCAAAACTGCAGCTTCGGGTTTGGTCAATGACCTTGCCGAAGCGTAGGCATTAACTATTTTCGGGTGATTATGCCCATTTTGGTTTGCGCTAATTTTTGTATTCATCTTGACCGGGCTCAACTATCAGGTCCATAGGGAGAGTTAGTCTTGGACTGGTTTTGAGTTTATGTTTTTGTCTGTTCTTTGTCCATGCCCTGCGTCATTCCCGCAACGCGGAATTAAGGCCACGGGCCAGTTCAATCCCGGTCCCGAAGGAGTTGGTTTACATACTTTACATCAGAAGATATCAGGCTTGCCGTTGGAGGAGTGGCACCCTTAAAGGCCAATATTTTACGGATCATCCACCTCAAGACTTTGGTCACCGGATCACGATACCATATATCCAAATCCTTTGCCTGAAGCTTCACTGACCGCTTTGAAAAAAAGTGGAGAGACCGTCCATCCGAGAACATATTCAGGTCGAACTGTTTGGCTAAGTTGTGCAACGATTTCCTGGTATGGAAGGCAACGTGTTGTCCGGCATCAGGTAGCAGGTAAAACCAGTCTTCCAAGACGTTCGCATCTTCTGGTTGCAATTCCGTTGAGAAAAGAATCGAGTCCGCATACGCCAGCATACGCCCAACGTCGCCGACCGGGTCAGGGCTGTGCTCGAAGACTTCAAAAGCGGTGAGTAATTCGTAGTCTTGATGCCCCGCCACAGGCTTTCTAGCCTCAAAACAGCGGGCAAATATGTTCCGGGCAAAAGGATCGTCATAATAGTAGTCAAAACCTCGGTCCCTCATCAGGCGCACAAAGAGACCGGTGCCCGCACCGAAATCAATAAACTTCTTCCTCGGATCCAGATGCCTCATGATTAGCCTGACTGTCAGCTCAGCCACTTGAATGTTTCTTTGAACCATGCCGATGTCACGGATTCCTTTAATATCCTCCTGATAAGCTTCCGCCAGCCAATTGGGTTTTTCGGTAAACAAGAAACCGCAAGCCGAGCAGCGAAAGTATCGGACATCGTATTGGAAAAGGACTTTTTTCCTAAAACACAATGGGGCATCGGATCCACAGATCAAGCATTTCTCAACGGTCATTTCGTTCTTTTAATTTGATGATTTTATTCAAGTTACGCTTTGTTTTGCTACCGTCCCTCTCAAGAATCTGAATTCTTCGCGCAATTGCGAACAAATTTGCGAACGGTCCATCGCGTGAGCCGAACGCCAAAGAACAAGCGGAACCAACTCGCCACCTCGATTGCTGAAATGTAATAAGGCTTCGTTGCCAATCTTCGGCTCTGTTTTTCGAATGCTGTCAGTTCCTCACAGGCGTTAATTTCCAACAGCAAAAAATACACGCTCCGGCTGATTCGCAGTAGTCCTTTTTGGTTTTCGCGACTGAATATGCCTGCATCGCGCAAGAGTTTTTCAATCCTTTGAATTCCTTTTGCTTCAGAGACCAGTTTGGGAAGATTCTTATCCGAGCGCCAATTCGTAACGCTTGCTCGTTCGCCTTCATGATCGCATATCCAAAAAAGTTCGTCATCAACAAACGCGATCGCACTGGCGCGTAGGAGAAGGCTAACATAATGAACCCAATCCTCACTGCAACAAAGGTCTTCTGGCCATCCCCTTTGACTTGCTAGGAAGGATCTCCGCCAAAGAGGGGCGCTGCATTGCATTGGAAAGCTTATGGGAAGGCACATAGCATGGATATATTCCGCAACGTTGCCTCCCATATATCCAACGCGACGCGCATTTTCAAAGCCATCCACTTTATTACCTTTTCTTCCAAAGCACGAGCAACCGACTGCATCCGGCCCCGCAGCAAGCAATGCGACGATTTGACGTTCCAGTTTGGTGGGTAGAATCAGGTCGTCGGAGTCAAGGAATTGAATAAACTCGCCTTTTGCTCTATCAAGGCCATATTGGCGTGCTGCGGCGGGGCCATTATTTGACTTTTTATAATAACGGACGCTTCGCAAGCGCCAATCGCCAGCCATTTTGTCAGCGACAAAGGTCTCGGTGCCGTCAGTCGAGCCGTCGTCCACAATGATGACCTCAACATTCTGGTGGGTTTGAGCCAGACAGCTCGCCACCGCTTCCTCAAGCAGAAGCTTGCGGTTGAAGGTTGGAATCACCACGCTAACTAAAGATTCAAGCATAACATTAAGCCGAGACATTTACCCTGGCCAGATCCAGCACCTCTTTGATATGGGAAGCGACAACGGTTCGTAATTTGTCAATTTGGCCGGCGACATTCACAGCATAGGCCGCTTCTTCGTCAACTCGGTCATAAATGCCTTCAATCGGCCGGACACAACTCTCAATTTCAAACAGCCGCAGAATGCCTTCAAATTTGGACTGGTAGGCATAGGTAATTACCGGCACGCCCGCTCCCATCGAGGCAATCGCCAGATGCATGCGTCCGGTCACCGTCAACCGACAATGGCTGACCAACTCTTTGATTTCCGGGGCGTGCAGACGGCCCGCCGGGAGGAGACATCGCGTTTGCGTGATAGGAGAAGCCTGCTCAAACAATATGTTAAGAGCGACTTCATCGCTCCATTCAGACCGGTAGTCATGCGGAAGAAAGACAAACGAAAATCCCTGGTCCACCAGCTTGGCCAGCCATTGACCCCACTGCCGGATATATTCCTCCTCCCGGCCGGAAAATTGCCTGGAGATGGGAAGGAGGTTGATATTGAGCGCGATGACCTGCCGGTGATCGGATTGCTGTTTGCGAATCCAGGCAACGATTTTCTGGCTTTGATCCGTTGATTCAGGAATCATTCCGAATGCGACGTCGGCCGAATGGCTGACGGCGCGGCCCAAGACGGCAGACAGGCGCTCTGCCGAATAGGCATCGCGGGCGTGAACCCGGGTGGCGCCCAGCAGCTTCCGGGCGGATAGCAAAACCGCCGGCGGGGGGGCAGAGTTAAAGCTGCAACTAATCAAGCTGCCTTTTACTTTCATAAGTGCGCCGATCCTGAGCAGCAGAAACAAGAATTGGGACACCGTTGGGGCATAGTAGCCATCAATCAGATCCGCGCCAATGACATATAACTCATCATATTTTGCCAGTTCCATTGGCCATAGAAAATAACGGATGAACTTCATCAGGGCATGGTCGGAATGACGGTAAAGACTGCCGCCATAGGTTGTATTGGCCGGCAGCAGTCCGCCGTATTGATCATAAAAGCTGAGCAGTTCAACTTTTGTGTCGGTCCGCTCGTTCAAGAACCGGCAAGTCCCTTCGATCAGGGCTTCGTCCCCATTGCTCCCAACAGATGTCGGGCACGGCTCTAGCACGGCAACCCGCCGGCGGCTCGATGATCTTCTACTAATAATCAAACCCAGCACGCGTGCCTCTACCAGAAGACACGTTGTTAAAAACCGAAACAGGATGACTTTTAGTCTCTTCATATATATCATTGCGATTTGCTCATGACCGCTTCAATGGTTTGCCCAACCTCATTGCATATTGCTTCAAAACCATACGCTTGCTGAATGGAACGAAAACCCGCGTCGCCGATTTTTTGCCGCAGCGTTGCATCGGAAAGCAGCATGATTGTTTTCCTTGCAAATTCTTCGGCGGTTGATGCCAGCACCGCGGTCTCTCCGTCCCGCAACATTGCGCCAAACCCGCGTGCGGCGCTCACTGAAAGCAAGCATGGCCGGGCATGGCTCATGGCTTCAATCACCTTGATATTAGTGCCTCCGCCGGAAAAGATCGGCGCAACCGCCAGGGCACAGATTTCATATTCCGGGGCAAGCGCTTCCACATAGCCCGCGACACACACACCCGGCAGACGTTCCCATTCCAACTTGAGGTGCGGTGCTAGACCGCCACCCACAATTCTCAATTCCGCCTCAGGGATGGCCTGAATTACTTTGGGCCAGACTTGCCTCACATAGAAATCCATGGCTTCCTGATTCGGCGAATATTTCATTAGGCCAACAAAAAGCACCCTATTTAATCTCTTTGGCTTTTGTTTTTCCCGGGATAACGGATTGTCGAGCGAGTATGGAATATTGGGCAGCCAGGACGCATTGGGAAACAAATAAACCTGCCCGGCGTTGGGGAGCCAGACGTGGTTGCATTGCCGAACCAGCGTCAGCGTGTGTCCGGCAATTTGAGCTTGTTGATATCGTCGCAATACCTTGAACAGTGGATTCCGCTGTTTGTCCACGATCATGGTCTCAAAGGCTTGTGACGTAAGATCGTCAATATCCACAATGATTCTACCACTTCCGGCCAGCGAACACTGGCTGAAGGTCGTCAAATATCTCGCCACAATAATATCATATTTGCCCCGACTGATCGCCTCATGGATCGCTATCGCAATGCGTGGGCTTGGATGAAACCCGTATCTTGGTGAAACGGTAAGACGAGCCTTCGCCAACCAAGGGGATACTCGGTATAAAACAGGGTAAGGTTGAATGTCTTCAGATTGGAGGGAGATGCTGCCGATCAGTTTAATATTTTGGGAACAGATTTGATCCTGATTAATATATTCTCCGATAACAAACAGGTCAACCTCGGCAAAGGCTGACAAAGCCCGATAGATGATGGCGCTGCGCTGGGCTGCGCCACTGGTGGCCGGAAAAAGATGGTGCCGCGAGATCATCAGAACCCGTAATTTGTGAGTTGATTGCGCCTCCAACATTTTTACGGCAGAGTTTGCCACGAATGATATGGGTGGTGAAATAAAAAAGAAGAATTTGGGCTTAACCCGGTTATACTAACGGCCTAAAAGTTTTCCCTACAACCATGTTTCAACAAAAATGCCACATCGGAATCCCGCAATCTCTGTCAAAGTATGCCAAGCAGTTCGCGTAAAACAATACTGCACGCAATATCGCCACCGGCCTGGGAACGTAGGTTGCATCAGAAGCCTTTCAAGTTCATTCAGTTGCTTCTGAACCTCCGGAGCTATATTCAACTCTAAATTCTTTGGCTGCATTTGCAACAAGTTATTACTAGTGACAGGCAGGCTATTTACACTTGCCTTGTCTAACATCTTTACTGCTCCCTGCATTTCATTTTGGATGAAGACATAATGGTAGTAGAACGTCATGTTTCCAACCATCACAATTGCCACGATTGGGGGTTGGCCTCCTATTGTCCTTTTGCTCGTATTATCAATAGCTCCAATAACGGATTTCATATGGGAACTTCGCCAAAGGATGCAATCGGCGGATATTTCCGAACACTTGGCCACGCTGGCATGACATATTTCAAGTAATGCGAGTATTGCAACGATACATAAACTCCCGGAAGCTAACGCTGATCTCAAATGCGATTTCTCCTGAAGCAGAAGATTGAACGAAATTAGCATTGGTATAAGAGCAATTTGTGGCACATAACTCGCATATCCAACAAATGGCGTTGGTATTACCAAACTCGCCAACGCTGTGGCCATGATTGCCCACCCCAAAAACCACTTTCTAGTCATTGCGATCATGGTAATTGCAAGCACCATGACCACTCGGAACCCAACCCCGTGCCCATCGCATGCTACATCCCCCTCCCACTGGGGAGTAAAATCTGGTGTGCTACGCATATATCGGTATGATCCAAGTGTGACACTTTTGGAAATATAGGCGTAACAAAACCGCCCGAAATATCCCATGCTTCTGGCATCATCGTTACAACCGGTTGTAAATGTTCGTGAGACTCCATTGTATTGTTGTTTGCCTACTGCAAATGTATGCATCGGATACAAAGGTGATCCATAATGCACCCAGTTAGTTATGTATGGTGAAAAACCAAGAATTCCAACCAGCCCAACCGTGCAAGCTGTGGTTCGCCACCACGAACGCAAACCAGACAATTCTCCTGTTTTCCACCAATCACAAGCAAAGGATGCTCCGTAAACCAAAAAAACGATCGTGGCGGTTAAGCCACCTGTTAGTTTTACACAGCATAGTGTGCTTCCCGCAACGCAGGCCCATAATAACCATAGCGCGTCACTTGTGCGCCTAAAAACCTCAAACGAAACAACCAATATTGCGAAGAACATTCCACAAAGCAGATCCGTGGGTCCTCCAGGAAAGAGAAAATAAAACGTCGTTAGAATTAATATTAAAAGCCCTTGGGCGAAAGATTTCTTTCGAGAGTCTCTTGGCAGCCACAACGGCAATACTCGCCAAAGAAGTAGTCCAAGGATAATGCACATCAACTGTTCAAAGAATGATCCTGTTAACACTTGTCCGGTGGCACAAGACATCGCGGCATCAAAGATATGCATCGCATGGGCCATTGTTGAGACATGCCCTATCAACATGCTTTGGGGATCAATTCCCATCGCCTTCGCGATATCTGCTGGCATTGCGTCTAAGACAGGATTCCAGCCTTTGGCAAGAAGAATGGTCGTCGGAGAATGATAGGTATGGTCGTCGTATTGGGGGGCGACTAAACTCAAGCTGTTTCCTATTAGCAACGTCATGCAAACACCCCAAACGGCCAGAACCTGCAATACGCTTCCACGTCGTGTCATTGATGACATATAAGCGACGATAGAGCTAATAGTGAGTGCAAACAAAACACTCCATTTGTTGACTGCAATCCCAAGCATGAGCCCCGCACAACTCACAATAACGGTTATAAATGGAATAAGTAATAATGCGAAAGCAAGTCCAAATGCGTTGGATTCTCGAACATGTTGAAGACGCGCTTTTACCATGCAAGACAATTGAATTCTACCAGCATTCATTATTGTCGTGGTTCTCATTATTTGAGGGTTGTTTTTTATGGGAAAAATATTTTTGGTTTGGCAAGCCCGAGTTTGGCAAGACGGAATTTAAGTCCTGTGTCGAGACAGCCGATGCCGTATTTGCAACTGCGGCGAAAGTTGATGGAGGAGGCTTCCTTGAAATATTTCGTGGGGCAACTGACTTCGCCGATGGTGAATCTATGCCAGTGAATTTGCGCGAGCATCTGGTTGTCGAAAACAAAATCGTCTGAATTAGCTACGAGATTCGGCGCAAGTTTCTGGAGGATTTCTTTGGAGAAGGCGCGATAGCCCGTGTGGTATTCGGAAAGTTTTGCGCCGAGGAGCAGATTTTCAGCTGCGGTCAAAAAGCGGTTTGCCACATATTTCCACATGGGCATTCCGCCCTGTAGCGAGTAGCCACCGAGAATGCGGCTGGCAAGCACGCACGGATGAAGGTCATTGGCAATCATGGAAGCCATCGCAAGAATGAGCTTGGGTGTGTATTGGTAGTCAGGATGAACCATGATGACAATGTCCGCCCCAGCCTCGAGAGCGAGGCGATAGCAGGTTTTTTGGTTTCCGCCGTATCCGGTGTTTCTTTCGTGGGCGTGGACGCGGACGCCCGGAAGCGTTTTAGCGACAGCCACAGTGTCATCACGACTATGGTCGTCAACGATGATGATTTCATCCACGATCCCCTGCTGATGAACTTCCTCAACGGTTTTGGCGATGGTTTTGGCTGCGTTGTAGGCAGGCATGACGACGACGATTTTGTTACCTAAATACATTAAGTTTTTATAAAGTGATAATTTGGTGATTGTGAGACGAACTCGTTCGACAGTTATGATTTAAGCGACAACACCAGACTTTTGACCACGGTTATCGCACTCCTGCCCCAAGGCGTTCCCAAGGCCACTGTTCCGTGCAAGACTCCGTTCAGGCAAAAAAGCATAAGCAGGCCACCCATCACGCTGTGGACGGGAGCCACGGCGCGAAGCAGCGACATGGCAACGGTCGCCATGACGCAAAGGACAAATCCCGGAGCCGCAACCCGCCAAATGCTAACAGTCGTAGCTGGACCAATCTTGCCCAAAAGCTGATAAAGATATGGAACCCGCACACATACAGAGCTGATGGAAACGGCTGCCGCCACACCCTTGGCCCCCCATGGCAAACCCATGAGAATGGATAAAACCACCACCGTATTATTGAAAATCCCCCAGCGTATGAGGGCCTGGGTTTTTCCTTGAGCGGTTAGGCTCAAAATACAAAGCGTGCTGATCGGGATGGTAAATACCGGCCCGACAAAGCACCGGAACACAGCCACCGCTTCCGTCCATTGTGATCCCAGAAAAAATGTGACGAGCCAGTCCGCTCCCGCAAACATAAATGCCGCCATGAATGACGAGGCAAATACGGTTACCTTCATCAAATTCAAGAAGGTCAGACAATACTTGTCCGGCTGGCTCTTCAAGCGGCTTAAGGCTGGCAACCCCACGGTCTGCAATGTGGGCATAATTTGCTGGATCGGCTGATATAACAGCCCTTGAGCGCGCGCATATTGTCCGGCTGCATCGGTTCCAAATAGCTTGCCCAGTAAAACCCGGTCCACTGCTCCGCTAAGCGTTCCCAGCAAGTTGTTAATGGTCAATCCGCCGCCAAAAGCCAGCATAGAACGCACCCCGGACCCGCGCGATGGCCGCGATGGTCGCCAGCGGCAAAGCATCCAAACCAGCGCACAATTTGCCAGCGCTGAAGTAATCGTCATGCCCACGAGCGACCAATAACGAAATCCATCAAGGGACATAATCACTGCAACAATCAAAGCCAGAATCGCGCAGATGATGTTGATGGCTGCCAATGCGCGGAACCGCATTTGTCGTTGCAAGAGGGCTTGATGCTGGACCGTCAGTCCGCCAATGGCAAATGGAGCCGCCATCGCAATCGTTACCCACAACATATCTGGATTTTTATAGAACATAGCCACCGCCGGACTGATCGCCAAAACGATGGCCGCAACAGAAAATCCCAAAGCTGTGTTTATCCAGAACAATGTGGAAACTTGGGCTTCCGAAATGTTTGATTGTTGGATGGTAGCGGTTGAAAGGCCACCGTCTTTGAAAACAGCTACAAAGCCTGTAATGGCTCCCACCATGGCAATTACGCCGTAATCCACCGGGGACAGTAAGCGGGCCAGAATCATTGTTGAGCTAAGTCCGATAATGAATGTGCAAGCCTGTGCCACAAGCGTAATCGCCGCTCCACGAACAGATCGCCCTTTGAGGTCGGCTGAAAGATGATCTGTTTTGAAATATTTACTCAAGCGAACATGAGGACGGTAGATTGGCAACAATATGTCCCCCGCCGATGATGGACGAGGACTTGAGAATCTGGCCGCAGATGTGTTTCTGATGCGGTTTGGAACTCACTTGGAAATATCCGTTTGGATAATCTTAGGATAAGTCCCGCGTGGATCGAAAAAGTCGCGCCAGTAATTAATCTGGGCGCGACCGTAGGCAAAGATTAGTTCTTTAAGAAAACAGATCACGAAACTGGGAAAGTAGTCTGATGAATTAACCTGGCGATTTTAGAGTGTAATGAAACCCAGTCGGGCAACAAAGGAACCAGGCACGAATGTTCTAGGTTTTTCGGCGAGCGAGGATAAGACTCCGGCGGTGTTTGTCTATTGTTGGATGAACCCAAGGAAGGGGTTGCCAACCTTGGGCTGAATGATAAGATCCCTTTGGAATTCTGCGCCGCGAAACCAAAAAGTTAAATTTCTAAAGGCAGGCAATTTGAGCCTTCACACGTCGTCTGCTACAGGGTTTTGCGTTTCAATATTTCAACCGGTAGTAGGCGAACTTGATCACTTCGTTCTGAAAAGCGATCAAACCTTCTTCGTGCTGCCACCAGTTGGTGGCGGTGTATTCGCTCGGAGGCACAGCGACGACAATTACTTCCACGTTCATCCCACTTAGTTCTTTTGCGTATAGCCAGCGGACACGGCGGGTGTGAAAAAGGTCCGTCGGGATAATGACGCGTTTGGCACCAGTCTGCTTCACCCACTCGCGCACAGCGAGTGATTCGTCGTAGCTGCTGGCGACCCGGTTGCCGATCTCGACGAGATTGGTATCAGCTATTCCTTGTGCCAGCAGAACTTTACGCGTCAGTTCCTGCTCTGTGGGAGTCAGTCCGAGTTCCGTGGTGGTGTCGGGCTTGACGTTCATGAGCAGGATCCGCTGGGCTAGACCTTTCTGACAAAGATTTGCGGCGAAAGATGGTCGGGTCTGCAAACCGCCTCCGAGGACCACAATCGCATCGGCATTGGTGACGCTCTGGTTGACAATCCAGAGGTTCGCACTGGTGCGTAACAGCGGAGCACGGAACACAAATAAAGCAATCAGCAGAACGCCCAGAACGAACAACGCGGCCAGGAGGCGTTTTAGGTAACGGAACACTTCTTAAAAGCTGAAAAGCCCTGACGTAAAATACTGAAACGTTGAAAGGCTGAAAGCGGATGATGGACGAAGCTAAAGACAAAAGCTGAAACGTTGAAAGCGGAAACGCTGAAAACTAGAGGGACTACTGACCACGGACCTTTGACCGCTGACACGCTGAAAAGCCCTGACTTAAAACGCTAAAAAGCTAGAACACTGAAATGCTGAAAACTGGAGACAAACGATGAGCGGCCGTCGGCGGTTTGCCGGTGCGCCTTTGACGACCGGACCCGGCCAGCTTGGATTAGCGATAATTCGCGTAATTAGCGTCCGAAGGTCTTCCGGCGGGGCCGGAATGGCTTCCGTGTTTCAGCTTTTCAGCTTTTCAGCTTCCTTCGCCCCCTTTGGGGGAGGAGGCCAGGATGAGTGGGCAATCCAGTCGTTCGTAGCCTGCCCCTCCTTCAAAACGTAGGAGACGAGGTGACGAGTCTCACTTCTACTCAAAAACCGCAATTGCATGAACCGCGAACCACGCGAAAGACGCGAACTCCAAGCGGGGACCGCAGCCCACGCAGGTCGCGACCTCCCTCATCCAGGCCTTCTCCCCAAGGAGAAGGAACTCGGCATCCGTGGTCCGTCCTCTGATCTCTGATCTCCGATCTCTGTCCTCTGATCTCCGCTTTCAACTTTTTAGCGTTTGTCTTTCCACCTTCCTTCGCCCCCTTGGGGGGAGATCGGTCGGCGGCCCGGCAGCTCCAGTTTCAAAAAACCGGTCAAATCTTTTTTTAACTTTTTTGCTTCATTTGCCGGCACCTGCTGGCGTTTGCTGACATCTGCTGGCATGAGTCTGCGCGTCGCCGTTTTGTCCGCCGTCTGCTACCGTAAAAACCTGTGCTATAACTCGCGCTGGCCACCCCGTGTGTCACCGTCCGTTGTCCGGATGGCGCGGGGTGGGTCCCGTAGCCAGTATCACAGCACATTACATCACGCATTAAACTTATGACTGATCCCGAAAACATTGCCCGGTTCATCATGCTCCGTTCCCAAGGCTGGAGTTTCAACCGCTTGGCGGTGGAATTGAATATTTCCAAACCGACCCTCATCAAGTGGAGTCGCCAGCATCAATTCGAAATCGCCAACTTGCGCGCCACCGAGACCGAGGCGCTCGCCGAGCGGGTGTTCCGCCAGCGGCATGAGCGTTGGGAGGTGCTGGCCCGCCAGTTGAAAAAGCTGGAGGAGGAAATTGAGAAACGGGATCTCGAGGAAATCCCCGCCTCGCGCCTGCACGCCATCGCGTCCTCGCTCCGCGCCGAAATCAACCGCGAGATGGGCCACGCCCATTTCTCGGAGGCCACCAAGACCATTCCCACCGAGGAATTTGTCTATGACCGCCATGAGTGGGAGGTGTGAATCCCCCTCAATAGGCCAGTCGCCGGTAAAAGTCGGTAAAAATCGGTAAAGCTCTTAAGTAAAATGCTGAAACGCTGACATGCTGAAAAGCTGAAACCTGAAAACAAAGTATGAAACCTAGGTCAAACGCTTAAATACTAAAATACTGAAAAGCTGAAATCCGAAAATCAATGACCGGCTTTTCTCAATTTGGACACCATCGTGATGAATATGGCCATCAACTCGCCAGTTTCGCGCAACAGATTTTCCAGTTGTTCGCCGGTGATGCCGCAGTCTGCCCTCAATAATTCAAGCCATAACTGGCTTTCATCAGCCTCCTGCAGCAGGCCATCGAGTTTAGAACAAAATTCAGTCTCGGAACGAGCGCGCGACGATTCTCGGGCGTGGGCGGCAACGGAGGTTCCGGATCGAAGCAACTGCTTTCCAAGCACGCGCACTTCTTCGCGTTCTTTGGGCAGATTCACATAAAAACGGATGATTGCGGAAGCGTAGTTCTTGGTGCGCTGTCTCAATTCTTCCGAAAGTCGGCTCATCTTATTAAATGTTGAAAATTGAAGACAAACGCTCTGATGTAAAAAGCTGAAAAACTGGTAAGTTGAAACCGCGAAATACGCGAAATAAGCCAAAGGATCTCGGCTTTGCATCTGGAACCGCTCACCCACAGCTTGGGCGAAGATTTATTCGGGCGGCGGATGCCCATGCTGCCTTTATTTTCGCGTGGTTCGCGTGGTCTGCGGTTCATTCCAATGGCGGTTGCTAGGATCAGGCACCCTTGGGGAATTGGGCCACCTAGTTTTCGGCAGATGGATTTTGGCCTGTTCTTTGCGATAGGCGAGCACGTCCCGAACGGCCCCACGCAGGTTCTCAAGGCAGGATTCGACGGTTTCACCCTGGCCGTTGGCTTCGGGAAATTCCACACAGGTTGCCGCAAAGCCGGTCTCGGCCTCGACCGAGCAATCATGAATCAATGCGGTGATTTCCATGGTCAAAATACTCGTCCAAACGGCCAAAAAGTGCGAGTGGATTTTCGGGATGGAGACGGGCGGCGGTTATTACTTGCGGCGAATTATCAAGGGGATATTCGGCAAAGGAACACTTTTTAAAAGCTGAAAAACCGAAACCTGGAGTCCAACGATAAAAGTCCCGACGTAAAATGCTGAGGGCCCATCACCCCGGCCCTCTTCCCGCTTGGGCGGGGCGAGGGAGTTTAGAGTTTGTCCACGAATTTCTGCATCGCCACTTCCTGTTTCTCAATGCTTTCCACCAGCTTGAACTGCGTGCGGCAGCGATCCAGATTGTGCCCCGGCCGATGCGTGCGGAAATAGACGTCGCCGCTGAGGTAATCCGTGAGGAAGCGCAAGCCGATTTCGAACGTGATCAACTTGCCGGAAAACGCGATCAACTCCTTTTCGCGCTTGGTGAGGAATGATCCGGCCGCAGCCAGGTAACCTTTGGCGAGCATCTTGAACATGGGCATCTGCATGGTCACCTTGGAGAGGTCCAGTTCGTCCTCGAGCGTGGGACTGGTGGTGGTGCGCACCATGTCGCCGAAATCATACAGCGCGCACCCGGGCATGACCGTATCCAAGTCCACAATGCACATGGCCTCGCCCGTGACGACATCCAGCATGACATTGTTGAATTTGGTGTCGTTGTGCGTGATGCGTTCGGGAATTTTGCCCTGGCTCATGGCGTCCACCACCACGCCGGTGATGGCTTGGCGTTTCAGGGCGAAATCAATTTCCGGGCGGGCGTTGGCGGCGCGATTGTGGCTGTCCGTTTGCACCGCCTTTTGGAAATTCTCAAACCGTTTGCGCGTGTGATGAAAATCCGGGATGGTTTCCACCAGCCGGCCGCCGGGCAAATCCACCAGCAGATTCTGGAATTCGCCAAAGGCCTTGCCCGCCTGCAGTGCTTGCGCGGGGGTTTGAACCGCCTCGTGCGTTTGCACGCCCTCGACATAAACAAAGGTGCGCCAGATGTCTTTATGGCCGTTTTCGTGGTAGGCCGCGCCGTCCCGGGTGGGGATCACGACCAACGCGCGCCGGGTGAGGTCGGGAGTATTGCGCGACTCCAGTGTTTTCCGAATGTGACCCGTGACGCGCACAATGTTCTTCATCACGCCGGCCGGGTTCTTGAACACATTGCGGTTCAGCTTCTGATGGATGTAACGCACCCGCGTGCCGCCTTGATCGTAGGTGGCGGTGTAGGTCTCGTTGATATGGCCGATCTTCAACGGCTCCGCGTGCAGGATTTCCCCGTAAATCTGGAAATGCCGGGAGATGGTCTTTAACTCGTTCTCTAGGTAGGGCATGGGAAGAAAATTAAAAAGGGGTCAAGGGTCAGAGATCAGAGATCAGAGGCCAGCGGTCAAAAACGGGCCGGGATTTTTGAGCATGGCACCTAACATCCGACCGATCTCAGAGCTTAAAGCCGCCAACGCGCCATGCTGCTCCAAGGTGATATAGGCGCAGTCGTGGGCAAAATCCAACGAGGAATCCGTTTCGCTGTTCTCGCCATCACAGTCGGTCAGTTTTGAGGCAAAGTGGGCCTCGTATCGGCGCTTGGCCCAAGCCTCGCGCAAGTTCAAACAAACCGAACGGGATGACCGTCGAACCTGGCTGGTCAGGGCGAATTTCTCTTCCGCTGGAAAGTGTTTGCTCAATTCAAAAGTCTGCATGGCGAGCTGATACGCCTTTTTGTAAACTTCCAACTCTTTGGCCGAATTAAGTTGCATACCAGGACTCAGACGTCAGAAATTAGCGGTCTGACCTCCGACCTCCGACCTCTGATTTTTGGTTGTTGGCATGCTGCCGCCCGTGGCCGATGGGAAAAATATTTGCCCAAGTCCACCTGGCGTATGTCTGATTGTTTTCCGGAACCACCACTCACCCAAATTGCCGCCTACCAAAACCACCTGCGTCTTATCAGCTCTTTCGGCCACGACCTAAGAGCATTGCCAAGATCGGGATCACAGATTTGGCTTGCTTTCGCCAGCTCCGGAGCATTCTGACCCTGCCGAGGGCGAATTCCCGCTGCTCGCCACTGAGTTTGGTTGCCCCAACCTCCAGCCGATCCAGCCGTTCCCCGCTGTCCTCAAAATAGCTGAACACCTGCCGCTCCAAAAATTGACTGGCCAGTTTGCGCAACTCCGCCACCGCCTCGTAATGCACCCGGCGGTCGCCCGTCACGGTCACGGTCCGGGCCGCGCCCAAGGCGAGTAAATAACGGATGCCTTGACTCGCCGAACCTTTGCTAAGATTAATGCGCGCAATCAAATCCTCCTGGTTGAGCGGACGCGGGGAAACAAAAAGCAGGCCGTAAATCTCCGCCACCGAGTGGGGTTGGCCCAGGGCGCGTGAGAGCTGCACGAACAATTGCATGGCTTCAAGCTCAACCGGGTTGGGGGACGAATTTCCATTCCGGCCTGCCCCAGCCGAATTGAGCGGTAATGCGTTCCGCTTCATGACGGGCGCAGTGTGCCGAAGCCGCGCCGGCGGTTCAATACAAATTGAGAGGAATTTGCCGGCATGCTGGCGATTTCATTCGGTCGCTCACAAAGCCTCCGCCGCGGCGATTTTCTCGAATTCCGCGTAAATGTCGGCATGATGGGTCTGCAATGCGCGCGTGACGTTGACATTTTCCAGCAGCTTGCGGATGTAGCCGCGCGCCAGCGTAAGGTGCAACACGTTCTCGCCGTAGCCCTTCTCCACCGCTTTGAATTCACTTTCCAGCCATGTCATCTCCTGCTCCATGCGGGCGATGTTCTCCGGCGAAAATCCTTTGCGTTGCTTGGTCGTGGCCGCTTTGGTCAGTTGATCCTTGGGCGTGCCCAGGATCAACGCTTCGGCATACGCGGACGTGTAGTTTTCGGCCCCGACCATCAATTAGGCGATTTCGAGCTGCCGCACCTCGTTCACGCGGCGCAGTAGCCGCAGGGTTTTGGGCGAAATGCTTTTGTCCTTGAGCAGGTCGGCCACTTCCGCGTTGATGCCGCGCAACAGGTTCATGAAGGCTTTGACCACCCGCACCGGCAGATTCAACGCGGCGGCAATCCGTTCGGGCTTCACACCCTGATTCACCGCTTTCACGATCATCCGATGTTCTTGAATGGGCGTGATCCGGCTAACGCGGGCGTTGTAGGTGAAGCATTCGTCGTCACGAGCCACAATGCAGTCGACGACGGTCTGTCCCAATTCCTTCAGCACCTGCCAGCGCAGGTGGCCGTCCAGAATCAGATATTTCCCCGGCGCATCCTTTTGCGGAAACACCATGAGCGGTTCGATCAGGCCCACCTCTTTGATCGAAACGAAAATGGCCTTGTAGCGGGTGATTTTGCCGGGCTCTTTGATCTGCCGCAACGGCAACAGGTCGCCCAGCGGGATCTGGATTGTGTGCAGTTCAAAGCCGATTTTGACTTCATCGCTCATAGCGCCTCCTTCGGTTTCAGGTTCAGTTTGGACCAGAGATATTGGGGCATGGTGGCCAGCGCTTCGGCCTCCAGCAGCTTCATGAAAGGGTCATTCGCCAGCAGTTGATTGAAAGCGGTGACAATGAACACGAGTTTGGCCTCGCAGATGCGCGCCTTGCGGACGAGTTCTTTTTGCCGCTGACTCTCGCGGGTGTAAACCGACACCATCCGCTCGGCTGTGGTCGGATTTTTGGTCTGTCCATTGGTGTTTTCCGGGCGGGCGCGCTGGTCTAGGAATCGCCGCTTATCCATGAGCCGCTTCACCACGCGGATGGCCACGCCATTGAGTTGCTTGGTTTCAAAGGCTCTCAACAATTCGCGCTGCGCTTCCGGCGTGTCGGCTTTGGCAATCTCCATGGCGATGGTGAGGGGCACCGTGCCATCCACCGCCGCTTCCAGCAGCCGTTCTTCGCCGGCCCGCTTGAGCGCGGTCAGACCCTTGATGGTGTTGTCGCTGACATCGAGCTTGACCGAAATTTCTTGAATGGTGTCGCCCTTTTCCTTCAGCCGTTCGATTTCCCGGATCAACTCCATCGGCGATGGATGCCGGCGGGCAATGTTCTCCACGAGACTGCGCAGCAACCGCTCTTCCGGCGGCACTTCGACGACGGTGGCCGGAATTTCCTTTTTCCCCAGCGCGATGAAAGCCTCGATGCGCCCCTGGCCGCACACCAGATCGTAGCCCGGTTCGCCGGTCTCGTTGATCCCGCGCAGGCTGACTTGAATCGGCTTCTTCAAGCCTTGGTTCTTGATGCTTTGAAGAATCGGCTCAAATTTGCGGCGGTCCCGATGGCGGGGATTGATGATGCGAATCTGGTCGATGGGTATTAATTTTATTTCGTCATTCATAAAGGTTGCGTGAGTTTGACCTGGGCGACCATGCCCATCAGGAAGTCGAGGTTCTGGAAGCGATAGGCATCCAGAAAAGCTCCGTTGTTCTCCGCCAGCCGCATCTTCTTCCAAACCGGGTCCAGGCCGGGAAACAAATAGTAGTCGAGGGGCGTCTCGTTGTTGCCGTCCACCCGCACGGCAATCGTGACATCCGGTTTTGATTTTGCCCCAAAATGAATGACCCAGCGCGCGGTGCCAAAATTCGAGCAACTGCGGCGGATGAATATCACCGCCACCCGGAGTTCATGGTTGATGATAAGCAAATGCGGTTTGCGCTGCCAAATCACGCTGGCTCCCAATTCCTTAAACTGGCGCATCAACCCGGCGACCAACTCGCCGGTTTTATTGAACAGCCGACGGTTGATGTCCAGGTGACGGTAATCATAGCGCGGTTGAAACCCGATCAATCGGTAGGCATTGACCATGCCGCCAAACCGATATTTAAATGTGGAGGCAGTGGGTGATGCTTTGGACTGGTTGAGTAGTTTGCAGGTGAGGTGTCCGCGCTGATCCAGAAAGCCGCGCAGGTTTTGTAGCATTTCTTCATTCGTCAACCGATGCCCCCGGGCCTGATAAATGTCCTGCGCGGCAAAAAACTTTTCGCGCGCTACAATCCCTTCAAATACATTTTCTTTTCGAATCCATTGCGCGGGCGGATTCGGAATCGGTTTGCTCCGCAATTTAGAAGACGAGCGGGCATAGACGAGATTGCCAATATACTTTTCGTTCTGGAGCATGGACCGAATCTTGGTGTTGGTCCACACCACGCCGGAATCCGAAACGACGCCTTGCTCATTGAGGAGGCGGGCGATTTCCGTCTCGCCTTTGCCTTCCTCCACGAAGGCGGCGAAGATCCAGCGCACCACTTCAATTTCCGCTTCCGGGCCGGGCACCATGATGACGCGGTCGGTCTGCAGACTTTTACGGTCCCCGCGTTTCAAAACTATTTTGTGCTGGCCGTTTTGATCCACCATTACGCGGCGCAGTCCGAACACTGCCGTGCCGCCCTGCTTGAAACCCATCCGAATCATGCGGGCGGCGCCTTGAAAAACTTTGGTGGAAAGTTCGCGGCTGAATTCGCCTGCCATCACCCGCTTGAAACTCTTGGCAATCGTGGACGTCAGGCCGCCGTCATTTTCAAACTGTTCCGCGCAATAATGGACCGTGACGCCCGCCTCCCGGCAAATGAATTCATAATGGGCGGCTTCGTCCGGGTCTTGAAAGCGGCCCCACCGGCTGATGTCATAAACCAGGATGTGACTATAGTTCACCTTCCTGGTCAACACGTCGCCGATCATTTGCGACAGGGCCGCGCGGCCTTTGATTCGAAGTCCACTTTTACCTTCGTCGGAATACACTTTCTCAATCGCCAGATTCCGCTGCCGGGCGAAGCCGTTGATGACCTCCATCTGGTTACAGGTGGAATACTGCTGATGTTCGGTGGACATCCGCACATAGGCCGCCGCGCGTTGGGGCGGGATCACGGGGTCGGATTGGTGGTCGAGGCGGATCATGACAATGGAGTGGCGTTCAATTTGACCCGCGCCGCCAGGCTCACCAAAAAGTCGAGCGACTGAAACCGGTAGGCGTCCAGATAAATTCCATTCCGATCGCTGAAGCAGAAATCTCCCCCGGCGTTTTCCAGGCCCGGCAAAAGAAAATAATCCTGGATGTCTTCATTGTTGGGTTCCATCCGCACCGCCATGATAAAATCCGCCTGGGTTTGAACCCGCCGGCGAATGCGCCAGTGCGAGGAACCCACCCGCGTGAGCTGGTGGCGGACGAAAACGACCCACACCCGGATTTCCTGATTGACCAGCAGGATGTGTTTGCTCCGGTCCCAAGCGGCGGTGGCCCCCAATTTTTCAATCTGACGGCGGACGACGGTGATCAGCTTCTGGTTGATACCGTCGAGCCGACGTTTGATTTCCCAGTGCTGGTAATCCTGGCGCGGTTGGTAGCCGATCAACTGGTAGGCGGCGGGCAGACCGCCAAAGCGATCGCAGTAGGTGCATGTTGTGGCCGTCTGACTGGAGGCATTAATCAGTTCGGTGCTGAGATACCCGTGTTGCTGGAGCAGGGCGCGGAGCTTTTCCAGCAATTGCTCCTTGGTGTATTGATACTTTTGGCGATCGTCGGCAAAAAGCGCCTGCGCCTGGAAAAATAATTCAGGCGTGATGATGCCTTCAATTGCGTGTTCCCCCCGGACCCATTTATCGGGCGGATTGAGGATACTTCGCCCGCCCAACCGGGCGGTGCGGCGCGCATAGACCAGATTGCCAATGTATTTTTCGTTACGGAGCAGATTCCGCAGCTTGCATTCGGTCCACGGCCGGCCCGAACTGGAAAGGATGCCGCGTTGATTCAGCCGCCGGGCAAGCTCGGTGACGCCGCCGCCCTCGGCCACGAAGGTCTGAAAAATCCAGCGGACCACTTCGATTTCTTCTTGTGGGCCGGGCACAAAAATCACCCGGTCGGTTTGCAGGCTCTTTTGCTCGCCCGAATTCAAGATGGTTTTGGGCTCGCCATTTCGGTCCACCAGCATACGGCGCAGGCCGAGGACCGCGATTCCTCCCTGCGCGTAGCCCAGGCGAATCATCCGGGTCGCTCCTTGAAATACCTTCGCGGAAAGTTCCCGGCTAAACTCGCCGGCCATCGCCCGTTTGAAGTTCTTCACCATGGCGGCGGGCAGGCCGCGGTCATTTTCAAACTGCTCCGCGCAATAGCGCACGGTCACGCCGGCCTGGCGGCAGATGAATTCATAATGCGCGGCCTCGTCCGGATTCTGATACCGCCCCCAGCGACTCACATCGTAAACCAGGATCTGAGTGTAGTTCACATTCCTGGCCAGCACGTCCGCGATCAGCTGCGAAAGGGCGGCGCGGCCCTTAATTCTAAGTCCGCTTTTACCTTCGTCGGAATACTCCTTCACCACCTCCAAGTTGCGCTGCCGGGCAAATTCACGAATGACCTCCAACTGGTTGCAGGTCGAATACTGCTGATGATCCCGCGACATCCGCACGTAGGCGGCGGCGCGGAAATGCCTGGTATCTGGTTCCGCTGGGCTCATGGAAAATTGATTGTTCCGACTGGATTGATTTCGGCTTTAGCCGCCGCCGAAACTCTTATGCCGCCCCGGATAAACGCACCAAGCCTGGGTTTTCGAGCGTCGGAATGATGTTGTCAGGAATGTCCACTTTGGTGCGCACGAGGCCAGGTTCAGGCCGATGATGGTGAAATCGTCATGGTCGAGTTTCCCGATCGCTGGGTAGCACTGACAGCCGGCGGATTTAGCGCGGTTGGCGTGCGGATCAGGGCCGATGCGCTTCGCGAACATGGTTGATAGATAACAACTGTGAAGTATGTTGTCAAACTGTTTTCGCGTAATTCTTGGTTGTGTCATCAGGCCTTCAGCAGCGTGCCATTTGCGCGCAAGTCATCAAGCTTCTCCACGAAGAACGCGAACGGCGTGGTATTTCAAAATACAAGCTGTCAGCGCAATGCGGCCTTGCACAACAGACCATCAGCTACATAGAGCGCGGGCTTCGACACCCCTCTTTTGAAACGGTGCTCCGCATCGCCGATGGAATCGGTGTCAACTTGGAAGATGTCCTCAAGCAGGCGCGCTCGGCGGTGCCAGCAAAAAGGAAATAAGCGTTTTTGTTAAATTGGCGGATGGCGTCCGTCCGTCTCCCTTCACAAAACGCGCATCAGCCTTGAGGGGCATGTGTGCTTGGGCGAAGGCCAGGATGGTTTTCGAACGCGATGCGGGCTGCTGACGGTCATGCGAGCAGGTCCAAATGGGACGTGGTGCTGGGGCAATTGGACATGAAACATTTAGAATTCTTGATTGGCCAGCCGCCCACCTCCGCGCGCAATTCCTAAAGGCAAGCAGCTTGGCGGAGCGAGGAGGGTCAAGGATGACCGCAGGCACGAGGAATTCCTTGACGCCCGCAGACCCGCCATAAAATGAAAACCGAACGTCGCGCGCGACCGTGCTGCAGAGAAGGGTCAAACTGAATCCGACCATATTTGCCGCAGTGCTTGTTCTGCTTATTTCCCATTGTGGACGGACGACCGGCGTTTGTGCTATCGTGTGACGGTTCAGGAAATTAACGCTATGTCAGCCACATTTGAAGTTTCATTGCCGGATAGTTTGGTGCGGGTGCTGGGTAGCAACGCTGCGGACTTGCCGCGTCAAACCCTGGAAGCGCTCGTGGCGCAAACCTATCGCGCCGGCAAGCTCACCCACGCACAAGTGGGCGAGGCGCTGGGGTTGGACCGCTGGGAGACCGACGGATTTCTCAAGGCCGCGCACGCGCAGCGCGCCTGGGAGAGCGAGGAATTATCTTCGGACTTGGAGCACCTGCGGAGCATCGGCAAATAAATGACAAGCATCGTTGTGGCCGATGCCGGCCCGCTGCATTATCTGGTGCTGGTTGGCTGCGCCGACCTCCTCGAAAGTCTTTTTGACGAGGTGCTCATTCCTGGCGCGGTGCAGGATGAACTGCTGCATCGCAACACGCGGAAACGGTCAAGGCCTGGATTCGTCGCCCACCCCCCTGGCTGAAAGTCCAACGGGTCACGAACGTCCAACCCATTCACGGCTTGCATCCCGGCGAAGTGGAGGCATTGCAACTGGCGCTGAGTTCCCATGCCGCGGGCATTTTGATGGACGACCTGGATGGGCGCAAAGCCGCCCGACAACTGGGTCTCCCCGTTATTGGCACCATTGGTCTGCTGGAGCGGGCCGCTGAGAAGGGTTTGATAAAGCTTCCTGAAACCATCGCCGTCTGCGTCAAACCAATTATTTCATCGCGCCCGAAATTCTCGACCAAGTTTTGGAACGAGACCGGTTGCGCCAGATGCAAGCCCGGCCGATTCAAAAGCGTCCCGGCATTAATCCCTCATGACAGCGAATGACCGAGTTTAGCCCGCGCGATCTCGTTAGATTCATCTCTGACGACTTTCTTGCAAAGAACGAATTGTGCGAGCGCGCTGAGATGACCGAGTGCGAGATTTATGACCGGTCCAAAGCTGTCTTCGAATATTTCGGGTTCCCTTTTAACGCCCCGCCGCCACCTTGAAGCTAGGCGAAAACTTTCAAAGGCCCCCAGCCATGCCGCCATCTGATTTGATATCGAGCTCGCCCCGACTGTGGGCGAGACTTATCAACGTGGCGACTCCAGGATTTTGCGATACAAACACGCGAGCACAATTGGGAGTTTTCGGTTGGCCGGCATCAATGATTTCAGCAATTCAATCACGGCCACAAGGGATGACGTATCGCAACCACAACCCGCCATACCCGTCGATCTTGATGGTCGAGCCAGTGATGGTGCGGATTTTCATTGTTTGGAAAGTGCGGTTGTCAGGCCGTGCAGGTTCAGCCGCTACAAGAGGAATACAATTTGACGATGCGAGCGAGCTCCGCCGGGTTTGCCCGGCAACTCCTCGACAGCTTGGCAAATCCATCGTTTGCCGCATCACCCGTTTCCCACATTTCAACGATGAACTGAATCATGTCCGCATTTGACTTGTGTTCGTTCACAAGCGTCAGCATTTGCTTGCAGTGTAATATCCAGGCTTAATTCCGTAAGCCGAAAACGCATCACCTTTCTCTGGTTCGGGGATTAGTAGCACCGCGTCGTTTCAAATCGCGTTGGTCGGCTTAGTGTTGGTGCTTCGCTTCACGGTTCTGAATGCGATCGCTCAACAGAACGATCACAATTAAGGAATTATCAATAACAGGCAAGCGCACACCTCCGCGCGCAATTCCTAAAGGCAAGAACCTTGGCGGAGCGAGGATTGTCAAGGTGGAGCGCAGGCACGAGCAATACCTTTACAA
Organism: uncultured Verrucomicrobia subdivision 3 bacterium; assembly: GCA_903850425.1. Lineage (GTDB taxonomy): Bacteria > Verrucomicrobiota > Verrucomicrobiia > Limisphaerales > UBA11358 > UBA11358. The sequence continues at coordinate 37,483 of CAINLR010000008.1, forward strand.
CCGCAGACCCGCCATACGATGTTCAGCCGAACGTCGCGCGCGGACCCGGCACAAAATCGTTTCATACTAAATACGCAACCGTTTCTTCGTGCATCATCATCGAATCGTTTTCATCTGGGCAGGCTTCAGCGGGATTCAGAATTTCTTCCACCGCGTTCCTGATGAATCCGCCCATTTGCGGCCAGGTGATGCGGTGCATTTCAAGGGCGTTGATACCCGGCGGAATCGCGACCGGATGCGACCGCGCGAAAAATTCCCCGTCATCAATCAACTCATTGACGCGGTGCATGGTCAGAACCAGGTGCGACAGGCCGTCGCGCTGCATCGCGCCGATGGGGTCGGGTCCGGGATACGATGGCCAGGTTGGACCGCTGTGATGAAAATTGAAGAACCCCAGTCGCGGCACCTCGATGATGTGCTTTGGAATCTTCTGCCCAAACGTCGCCATCAGGCATAGGTCAGGCTGCCAGTCGCGTTTCATCAATTCATGGAACTCCGGCGATTTCACCCGGCCAGTGAACACCGGAAGATTCTGCGCCTGAGCAAATCGCCGCACGAGCATTTCATCCTCGTCGGTATGCGGATGCCTCCAAAGGCGAACTTTGGCGTTGGTGTAGGACTGGGTCGGATCATCCGTGGCAACGCCAACCACGGTCACGCGGTCGGCGAGTTCGCCGAAAATCAATTCACTCAAAACATGATAACCGCCGAGAAAACTCCCGAACACGACGATGCGTGCCGGGCGCGTGGATTTTTGTGGTAGATGGGAGCCGCCTCGGAGTCCGCTGACTCCGCTGGTGGGTAACCAGTCTTGAGCATTCATAGCGTTGCAAGAGCGCAACGCCGGAATTTCGCCTCACTCATTAAAAATTGCAAGTTGTTTTCTAAAAAAGACTTACAATCGCAGATTAGGTCAGCCAACCTGGACGGTCCAATGCTTTGAGCACACCCGTTCGCCGCAACACTCTCTCAACGTAAGCGACGGTTTGTTGGCTGGTATGCCGGTCTTCACCCCGAATTATCTCCAAATAATTATTGAAGAAAAATGTTCCGAGGGCGTGATGCGCGGTCGGCACCACCTGAAGATCAGGCTGACCATCATTCAAAAGCCAGCGCACCACGTTTTGCATAAACCGACCATTATCATTAGTGCCCAGCAGTCCAAATTCACCAATCTCGAAGGCGTGGGGGCCGCCAAGAACTATAAACCGGCCCGTCCCATAAGTGCCGGCAACGGCGACCGGCAGCGACGCGAAGCTGATGCGCCGGAGGCTCCGATTAAAACTGATGCAACTGCCCCCGGCCGAGAGCGCCAAAGGTTTGATGTTCGCACCGGGCAAAATGGTGAAGGTGGCCATCGTGCGCCAACGGACGGTGTCCACCTGTTCGTGAGACCAAGCCAACGGCAACAGACATTTTGGCGTATCGAAATAGGAATCCAACGGATGCGTGTCGCGGAGTAGTTGCAAATCCACGACGGCATCGTCATTGAGCAAACAGCCGAGCGGGCTGATGAGTTCACGCAAATTTGAGGCGGTGAATGAATCCCCAAACCGGTAGGCGAACGCGAGCAAACGTCCCCCGCCCTGCACGAAGCTGAGGATGTCGCGGATATTTTCGACGGTGAATCGAGATTCCGGCTGGGGCAGCCAGCATTTTTTGCCGGCATGATAGCTTCCCGTGGATGGCGGAACGACCAGCAACCGCGCACGCGGGAGAAGTTCAGACAACGGGGCCAAACCCGTCGGCGCGCAAGTGCAACCCAGCCGGCAAAGCAACTCCGTAACGCCGGCATAATTCGTGTGCATTTCACGCGAACTGTATCCCGTTTGCGACCAGTTTTTTTGTCCGTGACGATCATCAAAAATCGCCAACGGGTCGGAACCGCTAAGAACTGACTTGGGTAGGAACTTTCCTGACTGCATCCTGAACCGCGAACCTCCGACAAATGGATCAAGTCGTTTTGGTTTCTGGGGTGAATCGGTCGCGCAACTTGTGCAGGATTTCGTAAAGCGGGGCGTCACTTTTCGTCGGCCCGGCCCACCAATTCAACACTTCGAAACAGGCTGCTTTCAAGTGGCGGTCTAGTCGGCGCAATTCAAGCCCACCGCAGCCGACAAATTCGGTGGGATCACATTGCCCGGCGAGCCAGAAGAGAAAATTCCGGGCCGCCTGACTGCCCCCGGTGTCCTGGCAAGCGGCATCATAGAGCAACATCAGCGATTCCTCGGGGACCGGTGGCGGCGGCATTCGCAAGGATCGCTTTAGTTCACCAAGTGCAGCCGCCGTCTGGGCTTTTGTGGGTTCAGCAGCAAGAGGGGATTGCGGTGACATCGTCGTTTCGTTTGGGTCGGACACGGTGCCCTGCCCCTCAGTTTCGATTGCTGTGCGGCGATGGCTGTGACTGGTGGTTGAATTCATGAGAATATTTTTTGTCGCGAGGCGCGTTGTTCAGATGCGCCCGGATTATTAAAGGGTGAGGGTTGTTTTTTGTGGGGGCACAACTCTCAAAAGCCTTGAACCGTAGTAATAACCTGAAAACCACGCGTAATAAATTACGTCGTGCTTCGGGTCGCGCCGTCTTCTTCCTTCACCTGATCGAAGATGAAAGAATGTGCCTGATCCGCAACTTTGCCCAGCAACAACAAGTCATCCCGGCCGAAAGAATCGGTGGATTTCCAATTGTCACCATCTTTGTAGATGCGGCTGAAGGTGACGTTGTAACGAACGCCAGATTCAGTTTCGTTTCTCCAGACTGCGGCCTTGATGGAGCCGAGCCGGACCTCGTGTATCGGTTTTTGTTTTGGTGTGTTTTTCATAGGGACATTGTCGTTGGTCGAATTAGGGTCAAAAGTCATGTTGTTCTCCCGTGTGAAAAATTCCATTACCTGAAGAATGCGTTCCCAGTTGTTTTGATACCACGTTTGGAAAACCTAAACAAACAAAGGAACGCTGTTTTCAAACCATGTGTGGTTTCACAGGGTTGCAGGACATCAATACTCAACGCCGGAATTAACTTCAGCTCCATGCATGACCGTGACAACGATTTCGAGAGGACGTGGCCGTCAGTCCAAATGGAAGTCCTTTTCTTTTTATGGTGACAACCTATTTATCATCACCAAAAGCGGTTGATTTTAAAATGTGCCTGATTTAATCTAGTTGCAAACTAGTTGTTATTAAAAAGGCATTTTATGACGAACACGATGAGCATTGGAGCCTTCGAGGCGAAAACCAAGTTCTCGGAACTTTTGGAGCGCGCGAGTCAAGGCGAAGAGATCACCATCACCAAACACGAAAAACCGGTGGCGCGTCTTGTGCCCTTTGAAAAACCCAGCCGGGTGGAACTGGCGACGCTCTTTCAACAGATGGCCGACTTTCGCGCCGAGCATCCTTTGAACCCCAAGGGCCTTGAGAAGGTTTCTTACCGGGAGCTCATTGACGGAGGACGCAAGCGATGAGCCATTTGGTTCTCGATGCCTCGATGGCGTTAAGCTGGCTGCTTCCAGATGAAGCGAGCGAAGCCTCGGTTGCCGTGCAGGCAGAGCTCTCGAAAGCCGAAGCCATTTGGGTGGCCGCTCACTGGCGGCTTGAGGTTGCCAACTCACTCTGCATGGCGGAGCGAAGAAAACGGCTCGATGCGGCCGGCATCGCCCAGGCCGTTGCCCTTTTTACGCAGCTCCCCGTTACGGTGGATCCGGAAACGAACGCGCACGCCAGTGCGGAGACGCTTTCTTTGGCGCGCCAGCATACGCTTTCGGTTTACGATGCCGCCTACCTTGAAATTGCGCTCCGCCGAGGGGCAGTGCTTGCCTCGTTTGACGGGCCGCTGCGTCTCGTTGCAAAAAAACTCCGCGTGCCCCTTCTTCCCAAAAAACTTGCCAACGAATAAGCGGGCCGCAAGACGGGCGATGACTTCTTCGTATTCCATCAGGATGAGATGGCTGATGGGAGGTTCTATTTCCCGATTACCCACGCATCGAGGCAGTGCGCCGACCTCCCGCGCCAGCAGGTCGCGCTGGCGACGATGTTGGTATCCAGAACGACAATCATTGCCGCTGGGCGCGCACTTCCCGAACCGCGAGTTCAACCGCCGCGTCATCGTCCGGTGCGGGCTTGGGCTGGACGTCCGACGGCAGACCGAAGCCTGCCAGGATCGGAATAGACTCGCAAAAAGCACTATGTCAGAGCCAAAAACCAATGTTCCGTTCGAGAATTCCTATTGGGTGGTTCCCCATCAGTTACTCGCCGGCGAGCATCCAATTGACGTCAGTGACGAACTCACGCTTGTTCGACTAACGGCGCTGTTGGGTGCCGGGGTTCGGACATTTGTGGACCTCACCGAGGCGCGGGAAAACATTCCGAGTTATGCTGACCTCTTAGCTTCTCTCGCAACCGAGCGAAAGATTGAAGTGGATCTTCATCGGATAGCCATTCCTGACCGGCATGTGCCTGCACCGGAAACTTTGCGACTGATTCTCGATTCAATTGACCGGGCTATCGCCAACGAAAATCCGGTCTATGTGCATTGCTTTGCTGGGATCGGTCGCACGGGCACGATTGTTGGTTGTTATCTGATGCGGCATGGGCGGGCGAAAGCGCCGGATGTCATTGCCAGGATTTCCGAGTTGCGGTGCCTGATGCCTTGCGGGAGTGATGCCTCGCCCCATACACCCGAACAAATTGAGGTCGTCATGCGTTGGAAAATGGGAACATGAATGTTTAGGTCTTCATGATTACCAGCAGGATCTTTTTGGAATTCATCTCGTTTTGATGGTTGGTTGACGGTGGACAAATTGTCATCCAGCGACACCAGCAAGTTCCTCCACATCTTGTTCGACAGCCGGAGTAGAGTCCAATTGGGCCGCCGCCTGATTCTTGTTGAGATCAAGCTCATCTTCGATTTCATCCTGCCGCTTCGAAAGTGTCGCAAGTTTCGCTTCATACTCGAACGCTTGTTCCGTCTGCGCCTGCAAATCGGTGACGCGCTTTCGCGTCTCAGCAGTCCGATCAAGGACACCGACAGCAACCTCGTCTAAATTTTGCACGGCGTATTCAACCGAACGAATCGTCCCCAATGCCGTCGCCCCCACATTGGCGGTGTAAGTGCCGAATCCCTTCAACACAATGTCTGCCCCGCTCATGAAGTTGTAAGCGACGAATACTTGAAATCCGGCGAACTGTCCCACCAACCGGTCTCCCCGCGCGAGGCGCACCCGTTCAGCGTGACGTAGGAGTAGTTCTCCCGCGATGCCACGGTCGCGAATCGTTTGACCGTCAATCTGCATCATAAAAGCGTCGCCGTGTGTGTCATGTCGGCTGGTGATGTCCTGACGAATTTCTGCGATGCGTTTTTCCAGACGCGGCAGTTCCTCATTGAGATGCCGGACCTGGCTGCGCAGCCGGTATTGCGTCTCCAAGTGCTGCGTGCGCAAACGGGAGAGGCGCGCAACCTCCGCATCAACGCTCGCCTTTTCAATCACCATCGGATTGCCCGAAGCAATGGCTTTCACCTCGGCATAGGTCAACGCCGCGCCATCAACGTCTTCGATCCGTCGCAAATCGGTTTCGCCGGTCATTACTTGGGAGATGAAGCGGGCCTTGGTTTCCAGCGTCTGCCACATATACGCGTCGAAAGATTCCTCGGTGACGTAACGGTAGATCTGCACCTCGGGGTTTTCATTGCCCTGTCTCAGAATGCGGCCTTCGCGCTGCTCGACATCAGCGGGCCGCCACGGAGCATCCAAATGATGAAGCGCAATCAGCCGCTGCTGGACGTTCGTGCCCGTGCCCATCTTCTGCGTGCTGCCGAACAAGATGCGAATCCGCCCGGCCCGCACGTCCTGAAATAGCAACAGCTTCGCGGCATCGCTGTCGTGGTCTTGAATGAAGGCCATTTCTCCAGCCGGAACGCCGTGTGCCAGCAATTTATCCCGCATGTCTTCATAGACCGAAAAACCTCGTCCGTTGGTCGGCACAGACATGTCACAGAAGACGAGTTGAGCCAGCCGTTTGTCAGATGTTTCGCGCCAGACACGTTCGACTTGAGCCACGGCCAGATTCACCTTGCTGTTGGGATGGTCAGGCAATTCAGATTGGTGCAACCGCAAATCCAGCGCCGCCTTTCTGCCGTCGGTCGTCACCAGCAGCATGTTATCTTCGCGCGGGTCAATCCGCCCCGAGCGCAATGCCTCCGCCCGCTCCACCAAGGATTGAACAATTTCCTTCAACTCCTTGGAGCATGGTGCGTTTACGATGATGGGCTTGCCCGTGCGCAATTCCGGCACGGGGAGCTTGAGCATTTTTTGCGTCTGAATATCCGCGACCTGGCGAAACTGCTGCATGAGTTCCGGCACATTGATGAAACGAGCGAAGCGCGTGTTCAGCCGATAGCCAGAGCCGTCGGGGGCGAGTTCCATCGCCGAGACCGGTTCGCCGAACGTGGCGGCCCACGAATCGAAGTGATCCACCTTGAGCGCCTTCAGCGCGGTCAATTGCAGATAACGCTGCATGGTAAACATCTCGGCCACACTGTTGGCAATCGGTGTGCCCGTGGCGAACACCACACCCGCGCCACTGTTCATGCGCTGCACATGCAGCACTTTGAGGAACATATCAAAAGCGCGCTGTGACGCGGTTGCCGGGAGACCCGCGATGCGGGTCATTTTGGAAACGTAAAACAAGTTTTTGAAATAGTGCGCTTCATCCACAAACAGACGATCCACGCCGAGTTCTTCAAACGTCAGCGTGTCGTCTTTCTTTTCGTTGGCCGCAAGTTCCTTGAGCTTCGATTCGAGTCTCTTTTTCGCCCGCTCCAACTGTTTGACGATGCGCGAATCGCCGTTTTTGCGTTGCTGCTCGACGGCCAGGTTAAGTTCGCGGAGTTCGCCGTTGATGAATTCTTCCTGCGTGGCGCGCGCAACCGGGATTTTCTCAAAGCCCGAATGCGTGACGATCACGGCATCCCAATTGCCGGTGGCGATACGGCTCATGAGCGTCTGTCGTTTTTCCTTTTCAAAATCCTCCTTGGATGCGACCAGAATGTTCGCGGCCGGATAGAGTGTCAGGAGTTCGGAAGAAAACTGGCCGAGCATGTGATTGGGAACGGCAAACAACGGCTTGCGGGCGAAACCGAGCCGCTTCAGTTCCATCGCGGCGGCGACCATCGTGTAGGTCTTGCCCGCGCCTACGACATGGGCGAGCAGGCAGTTTGGTGTCTGCAAAATGCGCCACACCGATGCGCGCTGATGTTGGCGCAACGCGATGGCCGGGCTTGCGCCGGGCAGTGTCAGGTGGTCGCCGTTGAACGTGCGAAGGCGGACGTTGTTGAACTCATCGTTGTATTTGCGTGCGAGCCGTTCACGGCGTTCGTCGTGGTTCCAAATCCAGGACTTGAATCGGTCCTTAATTTTCTCCTGCTTGTCGCGCGCCGCTTCGGTGGCCGGCACATTTACAACCTCACGGTCGTTTGAACTGTCGTAATCGTGGATCGTCGGGGTGCGCAGGTTCAAGGCATCTTCCAGCAGTTCCACGGCGCTACGTCGCTCGGTCCCATGCTCGGTGGTGTTGGCGACGGAAAACTTCACGCCATAGCCCGCGCGCACGACCCAGAGACCAAGTTGCGGGACATGGCTGACACCGATGCCTTCTTCGCCTAAAAGTTCCTCGGCAAATTTCTGGATGTCCTCCGCCGGAATCCAGGTGCTGCCCAGTCTGGCGTCAATCTCGGACGCATTGAGGTCAACGGGCTGGACCAATTTGAGCGCCTCGGCGTTGGGCTTGAACGATTCATCCGATAACGCGGCGGCCTCCGCGACGGCCAGCTTCGCACGAACATTCCCCGACAGATACTCATCTTCGGTCTCCCAACGGTTGGTTTGTGGATTGAGGAAAATTGCACCGCGCAGTTCCGCGAGGAACTCCGAGGGTTTTCGGTGAAGCAAACCCGCGACATGGTCGAGGTCAACGACACCGCGCTCGCCGAGAGTGACCAGCAGGGCGTCTTGCGCGGTTTTGATTTCCACCGTGGAAACACCCCGCTGAATGGTGCGTTCACGGAAGATGGCAGCTTTGACGGCGGACTTGCGGTGCTCGTCGTAATGCTCAAGTGAAAGCAACAACGGCAAATCTGGGTCGCCCCGGAATGCCGACGTGTTCGCCCGCTCAGAAATATAACCATGCCGGCTGACAAAGCGGTCGTAAGCCTGATTCAATTGTGCTCGGCTGACTTCGTGGTCGCTGTCATCGGATGATTCAATCTGGGTGCGCAAACAGCGACGCACCGCGTCGCGCACATGAATCAATCCCCGGATGCGTTGCCTCCGTTGCGGTGACAACTCATCCACGAGACGAATTTGGTCGCCATCCCGAATGCCAATCCGGTCATTTACAAGGGTGTAGGCGTTGGGTTTCACGAGGTCAGGTGCGGGAAATACCTGCTCAATGCTAGGCGACGCTACTTGGTTGTTGAGGGGAAACCCAGTTGCTGCAAGAGGGCATACATCGCCTGAATAATAATCGGGGCGGTGTAATGCGCGTTCAACGTCGTGGCCCGGGCGGATTCGAGTTCTTCCGTCGTGAGCAGCGCTGCCAACTGCGCGCGTTCCTCCTGCCACACTTTGTTTGCAGGATCGAACACTTGCGGCAATCCGCCCCAGCCGACATACCGAACCAGGATTTGCTTTTCATCCTGCGTTGCCGGCCTGGAATTAGCTTCCAGATGTTTGAGCAGTTCGATGGCGGAGAGATTGCCGTAACACTTGGATTTGAGACCGCCCGTGCCAAGCTTGTCCGCCTCGGTGATGCGATAGTTGTTTTGGTTGCGGAGCGGTTGTGGTTCCTGGTCGGGCGCGCCGGCGTCGCAACTCAGGTCTCGGACCGGAGAAAGACATACCGTTCCCGGACAATTTCCCACGCCGTTTGTTCCGCTTGTTCCTCCGACAGGCCCTGCGTCAGAAAATGGCGTCGGAGGTCGTCCATGTCCGCCGCCGTTCGTTCCTCCGCCTCCCTCAGTGCAGCCTCCAACCTCCCCGTCCGGGATAATTCGGCCCACATCTTCGGATGGTGTCGCCGCCAGAATTGCTCGGCCAGGCAGCCATATTGGGTCAGGGTTTTCATGATTCGGAAACCTCGCTTGAAACAGGTCCAGTTGAAGATCATTGTCCCGGCCATTACTTCGCACCCGCATTGAACCGCGCCTCCAACATCTCAATTCTTTTGACCGGCCAAGAATTTGGCTGTTTTAAGAATTAAGACTTTTACGGTTGCTAGTCAAACAGGCGCTAACCCATGAACTACACAGGGCTTGAACCATCAGTCTTTGGGCCATTGCATTATCGCGCGCACTCGGAAGGTGGCCGCGATTCCGCCGGGATCATTTCGCTTTCAGGAAGACGTATCGTTCCTGAAGAATCTTCCACGCTCGACTGTTGGCCTGTTGTGGGGTCAATCCCTGATTACGAAAGTGGCGGATCGAATCGTCCAGTTCGGACACCGCCCGCTGTTCGGCCTCGTGCAGCATTTCGTGCAGCCGCCCATTCCGTTCGAGTTCGAGTGTCATGTTGGGCAATAATTTTGTCCAGTGATTCAAGGCAAGAGTGCCGAAGGGTGTCAGGATCTTCATAGTCGGCAGAAATCAAAGTTCAAAATAAATCGAGCGGTAGATCGAAGTCGTTGCGAGTGGAAATCAAGCCCCTCTGACCATCCACTACTGCGAGGCATCGCCGAATGCGTATTCCGATGTCTGTCGGACAGTGATTCTAATCTCTGTCGGACAGGGTTCCGATTTCTGCCGGACACCATTCCGATTTCTGTCGGACAGGGTTCCGGGCGGCTGTCGGACAGTTTTGGGGCCGGATTAGAACGGTGTCCGGGCTGGCCCGGAATGGTGTCCGACAGCGAGTGGAATCCGGGCGTGGAAAGAGTGGAGCGACGCGGGAATGGGTGTCAGGGTGGCGGCTCGATTCAGGTGGATCGGGAAAGGCCATTCATGTCA
>CAINLR010000009.1 GCA_903850425.1 uncultured Verrucomicrobia subdivision 3 bacterium
AGCATCATAACAAATCTTTTCCAAACGCGCTATCCACAGGTCCGGTTCACCAGATGATTTTGGCATGGTAAGATGGAAACAATCACGCCCATGGAAAATGAATCACCCAAATTATTGGAAACAACCGGCACCGCGTCGCAGCCAGCGGAAACACCAACCAATATTCCACAGCCTTCGGCAGGATTCCGCACCCTTCCGCAGAATACGGAAGAATTCGGCAAGGTGCCGAACCTTGCCGAACGAAAGGAGAACCACACGCTGACGGTGCGGGAAACGGCGCGGATGTTTGAAACGGCGGGCGTGGCCCGCACGGAACGCAGCATCATCAACTGGTGCCAGCCCAACCGTCAGGGCATCACCCGACTGGACAGTTATTACGATCCGAACGAGCGCAAATACTACATCACGCCGCAGAGTGTGGAGTCGGCCATTCAGGAGGAAATTCAGCGGGCGAATAAATCAACCGATGCGCCGGCTTCGGAAGTATTCGGAAGTCCTGTGGCACACGTGAAACATTCAAAACCCGAGGTGAATTCTAGGGATGAGCGAAAAATTCAAGAGCTGGAGCGGGAAATCCGAGATCTGAAAATTACCAACCGAGCCAAAGACATGTTTATCGAACAACTCAAAGATGAACGTGGCGGATTCATTGAGAAGTTATTGACCGCTAGCCGAAGATTGGGTGGGTTGGAAAACCGGTTGTTACAATTGGGGGAATCAGATAAAAAATTCGATTGAGACAATCAAGTTGCTAGCAAAGCAATCCAACTTTCAGCAGATGTTAGCCGCACGGCGCAATTAATCCGTGGTTGGTGCGAAAGCCGTTATCGAAGGATTGTTGATGTGATGGCACAGGAAAAAATCAGGTGTCAAGGACCTGGCGGAGGAGCAGGAGCAGCGAATCGACTTCTATCGGCTTTTGCAGGAAGTTCATTCCCGTTCTCATTTCATTTCGGTTGTCAATGGCATCCTGACTGTAGCCGCTGATGTAGATTGCCTTGAGTTCTGGCTTTTCCATTTGCAACCGTTTGCCCAATTCCAACCCACTGATGCCTTTGGGCATCACCACATCGGTCAGCAGCAGGTTGACTGCGTTCCGGTGCAGCTTCCAAAGATCGAGAGCTTCAACACCATTGGCGGCAACCAGCACCTGGTAACCTTGCTGCTCGAGAAGTTTGCGCGTCAGTTTGCGTAACGAATCTTCATCTTCGACCAACAAAATGGTTTCCGTTCCGCGACAGCTTGCGGGCTCTTTTGCAACCAAGCCCGGTTGGGTGGTTGGGGCAGCTATTGAGGCAGGAAAACAAACTTTGAAGCTCACTCCTTCGCCCGGTCGGTTGTCCACCTCAATGTAGCCCTTATGCTGCTTGATGATGCCAAAGACTGATGACAGACCCAGGCCAGTGCCTTTGCCCACATCCTTGGTGGTGAAGAACGGCTCAAATATCTTCGGCAACGCTTCCGGCGGGATGCCCGTGCCCGTGTCGCTGACGCTCAAGCAGACGTAATCGCCCGGCCCGGCTTCCGCACCTAACTGCTGTGCCCTGGCCGCATCCAGAGTGGTTTTGAAGGTCTTGATAATCAGCTGTCCACCCTTGGGCATGGCGTCGCGGGAGTTCACGGCCAGATTCATCAGCACCTGCTCAACCATTCCGGGGTCCGCTTGCAAAGGAAGCGCCTGACGGTTCAGCTGCAACTGCAGGCGGATGTCCTCGCGGACGACGCGCTGGAGCATCTTGCTGAAGTTGGCGACGACCTCGTTGAGATCCAAATCGCGCATTTGCATCATCTGGCGGCGGCTGTAGAGCAACAACTGCCGGACGAGCGCGGCGGCGCGCTCGGCATCTTTACTGAGTTGATTCAAGCCTTCCCGGACACTGGTCGTCAGGGGACCTTCGATTTTGAGCAAATCCAACTGTATGAACATTCCGTTCAGAATATTGTTAAAGTCGTGCGCCACGCCGCCGGCCAGCTGGCCGATGGCCTCCATCTTCTGCGCCTGACGCAACTGCTCCCCTAACTGCTTATGCTCGGTGATGTCGCTGAAGACCACGATGGCCGCAATCATTTTACCCTGGTCATCCCGAATCGGCCCCGCGTTGCCTACGACAATGCGATCATCATTGTCGGAACGCCGGATGATGAACTCGCGGCGGTTGGTTTCACCGAACTTGAGGGCGCGGACCAGAGGCACTTCCTCGGGCTTAAGAGGCCGCTGGCCATCCAGATCAAAAAGCTTCCAACTGGCCACATATTGATCGATGCCCACCCCGTTGACGCTGCTCTCGTAGTTTCCGCCGCCAATGCTCAACCCGGCATGGTTGACATACTGGAGTTTGCCATCGGGCGCACCAGCAATGGCAATACCCGCCGGGCTGTTGTCCATGGCTGCTTGAAGGGTGTTCTTTGTCTGAATCAGCGCCGATTCCGCCTGCTTGCGCTCGGTGACATCGCCCGCATAGCAATGCACCACGTTGTTTTGCGCCACCGGGAAGAACGACCACGAAATCGTCCGGCCCTGCTCGACGGTTTCCAAAAGGAGATTCGACCGGTTTGCGGCCAGGCAGTCGCGCACAATGTCAACGGTGTTGGGCGGGAGAATCATGGAAGGACATTCCCGGCCGAGCGAGTTTGCCATCTGGAGCGTGGCCGCGTTGAAATACAGGATTTCACCCGTGGCGGACAATTCCAGCACGGGATTGGGGTTGTAATGGGCGAACGCCGCCTGACGTTTAATCTCCCGCTCCGCCCGCTTGTGCTCGGTGATGTCGTTGAGGATGCAGTGTGTTCTTTTGAAAGCCCCGTTTTCGTCATATTCAATCCGGCCATCGAAGGCGATGGTGCGCACGCCGCCGTCCTTGTGGCGCATCTCAAATTCCACGCAATTCACCTGGCCCAGTTTTTGAAGCAGGGAAACCGGTCCTTGAACAGCGCGGTTTGATCCGGCACCAGATAGTCGCCGAACCAGGTGCCCAGGACTTCTTCGCGGCTGTAACCAAGGATTCTTTCCCATGAGGGATTGAGGTCAAGAAAACAGCCGTCGGCATTGAGCGACTGGTAGCCCAGCGGGGATTGTTCATAGAACCGTTTGAAACGCTCCTCGCTTTTCCGCAGCGTTTCTTCCACTTGGAGCCGCTCCAATTCTCCAGCGGCGCGCCCAGCCACCGTTTTCAAAGCGGCCTCGACCTGCAAACGGTTGGCCAGCGGATTCCGGGAGATGACCGCGATGAGACCAATCGGATTCCCGTCGTGGCTCCAGAGCGTCACGCCGGCGTAGCTTTCCGCGCGCAGTTCCTGGAGCACCGGATCATTCGGGAAAAGCCGGGTAACGCCGGCGGTAAAGCAGCAGACCTGTTTACCCACCACGTCGCCGCAAGGGGTGTCCTTGAGGGCATAGGTCACATTGTCCTCGAACTTGCCGTTGTGCCAGACGGCCAGCGTGCGGGCGTTCAGCCCGTCGCCCTCCAGCACGTCGATGCAGACGAAGTCCATC
>CAINLR010000010.1 GCA_903850425.1 uncultured Verrucomicrobia subdivision 3 bacterium
AAAGAATCGAAAGCTGCCCTTAACTGACACTGATAAACACCCCCGAACAAGGGTGGATTTGTTGCCACTAGATGTTGCCACTTTGACCTAAAACCAACAAAACCCTTTGAAATCAAAGTGGCGGAGAGAGGGGGATTCGAATCTACTGCATTGGTTTCTTGAACTTTCGTGAACATTCACTTAAAGCCCGTCAATGTTGACGATTATTCGTTTTATCATTTTTGGCGGCACGAACGCTTACACCCCCGAAACGAAATTATTTTGTCTGGATTTGTCAGGAGCTTTTCTTGTTTCCGTGACGAAATTTCCCAATCAAGATTCGTTTTCCCAATTATCTGCCGGTCCTTCATATTAAAAGCTGTCCCTCCAAATCCTGCCAAAAGGTTTCAAGTGCTGCGCCAAGATAAACCGCATCAAGCGCCAACTCTGTTTCTTCCACAAAGCACTCACCATGCGACTGCAATTGCGTGAGCAAAGCCATTGACTCGTTTTTTATCACGGTCCCGTCAGCGGGCAGATGGATAAATTCCGGCAAATCTCCCGCGTTAACTTTGTCAATGAACTGCTGCGGATAGTCATTTCCAAGATTGCCCTCTTTTCGCAGGGACGTGATCGGTGCAAAAACGTGTGAGTTCGGATTCGGCTTTTGGCCGACACCAGAAAAATGTGTCGCCAGTCTTCGCGGGTCTGTGCCTTCCCGCAAAATCAGCACGGCAGGACGGCGTTTGACTTTCTTGACAAGCAGTTCTTCATCCATCTTGAGCTTCAGCTCCGGGATGGGCATGTGATGGTAAAGATCGGCACTGCGTCCAAGTCCGTGAAAAGTCTTTTTTTCAATTTTGAATTGCGCAGTTGTGATGCTCGCAAGCCTGTCCCATTGTCCAACTCGCACGACATGATAATCCTGCATGTGGAGGTAGGCCGGAATCCAAAAAATCTGCCCCAAAACGTGCCGCGTTTTTTCAGCAGTCGTCAATTTCCGATAAACCTGGCCCAAGTTTTCCATGCGCTATCCTGTGGCAAATCCGTTTGCCGCTTCGATAGTCATTGCTCCACTCATTTCCGGCAGTCTGTCGGCGGTGGAAAATTCATCTTTCAGCATCGAAGCGGCTTGCTGATAGCTCGCAGACTCCCGGAAAGCCATTCGGTGTTTGGCCTTTTCCTTCAATTTCTCTGCGCGGGCGCGGAACGCATCAATTTTTTTAAGGCGTTCGGGATGCAATTGAAAATTCTCTGCTCGCGGCGGAATGATTGGAAAAAAAACTGGCATTTTCTTGTCCACCGGAACGATGGAAAAATCCAAGGTGTCGCCCCGTTGTGCGCAAACCATTGGCTCGGTTTGTGAATAGGCGACTTCCAACAAAGTATTGAGTTCACGATCCTTGAATGCGCCGATGAGGTGATTCATCAAACTGGTGGTGGTTATGTCCAGCCTGTGAGTGGGAACTTCAACGGAACTGATAAATGGAGCCTCTTCTTCTCGCCAATTGAAGGCATATTGGGACGCTAAATCGGCCATGCAATCTTCCACCTGTTCGCACCAAGGGCCGTAATGGTAAAATTTCCACGGCAGGGATGTCGCTTTGCGACCAGTGAACCGCCAATAGCAATAGTCCAGCAGGTAAAGATACTTGGTGAATTGGACTTTGCCGGGCTTGTGACCAGCCCCTACGCAGGCAGCCAAAAGGCTCTGTGCTATCTGCAAATCGGAAGGCATATTGAACGTGACCAAGTAAATTAAGCCCAAAAAACTCGTTTTGTCGAGGCTTGGTTTTTCAAGCTGCACTGGTTTCATCGCATTCATGCCCTCACCAGCCGCACCGCGCCACTGCGGGCGCTGATTTGCGAGCCGTATTTCGCCAGCATCACTTGCGCGACTTGCGACAGCACCGCACGCCGGTCGGTTTTGTCGTAACCGGTTTGGACGCCGCCAGAATTGTAATATTTCAGCCCTTCGCCCGGCGGCGCGGTCGTGCGGTCGGCAATCAAAAGTTCCCGCGCCATTTCACACGTCGCCTGGACGACGCCTTTCGGCACGCTGTCAAAACGGACGAAGTCCGATGGAATCGGCAGCAGCACTTGCAGCGGGACATGGATGGCATCCGGTTCAGGGCAACGCGCACGCGGCCATTGCAGACCTTGCACGACATTCGTGCGCGTGCCGTTGAATTGAAATTCCGCGTCAATCAGCCGCGACGCCATCACCAGCGCCACAGCTTTTTGTGCGTCGCTGGCAGCCGTCCACGCCGAGGCGTAAAGATGCCCGTCGTGATAGGCGTTGCCATCGGCCAAGTCCGCGTAGCTGTTGGCATCCGTTTTGCCGGTGCCATCTTCTTTGACGAGGGTAAGCGACATAAAAATTAAGAGGCGTTGAAAATCACCGACACCACGGGTGACGGCGCGGATTCACCCACGCCGTTGTAGGCCGTCAGGTAGTAATAATAGGTGTGCGCCGAAATCACCGACGCATCTTGCTGCGGACTGTCATAAACGCCGACCGAGCGATAGAGCGCAAAACTGCCAGCATCCACCTTGCGGTAAATCCGATAACCCGTCACGGTGCCGTCGGTCACAGTGGGCCAGGCCAGTTGAATGGCGACCGAGACATCCGTGGCCGTGAAGTTCTGGGGCGCATCCGGGATTGTCGGCTGACCGTCATCAGGCCGGACGGCGTTGCTGTGCTGGGTGATCTCCTTTCCGCTCTGGTCAATGCCCACAATGTAATGCAGCTCGCCACCACCATCAGGGGCAAACTGCCGGGCGTCGCCATACATCCAATAACCGTCCACAAGGAAAAAAGTCGCACCGCCATCGAGGCTTTGCCAGACATTCCACTTGTAGGGATTCAGCCGATCCCAATTCCATACCAGCTTGGAGGGATACTTGGGCCGCAACACCGGCGCGGGCAGCAAATGACCTTCGCGACGTTGCTCCGCCAGCCACGTCCGCCGCTGAAGCGGCGTCCAGGGCGGATTACGCTGTTTCGCTGGTGACATTGCATTGAGCATGGCGGGTTTTTGCGCGGTTCACGGGCGGCACATCCGGCGCGGACTCCGCTACCACCAATGGCACGACAGCCACCGGCGGCAGGCGATCCGGTTTCAGCGTTTCAACTTTCAGCGTTTCAGGATTTGCCTGAATGAGCGGACGCCGCTTGCGCCGGATGATGGGAAATAATCCATTCATAATGACAGGTGCGGCTCGCACTTAACTAGCGTTGGCTGCAAACGGAATGGCTTTCCAAACCGTGCCGTCCGAAAATGCCACGCACGGTCCACCGGACAGACCAGTCGTCAAGTAAATCATGCGGCGCGGAAACTTGGCCGCCGTGATGCCAGCCGCCGCCGCTGCCGCGACGTTTGTATAGACGGGAATCTGGATTTGTTCACCCGAACGAAACCGCTCAAAACTGCGAGGTTGAAGTTTACCCATAAATTTATTTGGTTAAGGCGGCGTGCCGGCGCGAACCGGCACGCCATTGGTTCAGATGTTATGTGTCACGGCGACCACCGGGACGTTTTTGTTTTCCCACACGCGCACCCAATTTGCGGCCAAGGCCAGTTCGGCGTTGGTCGGATTCGCGCCGGCCACGCTTGCGCTGGTGAACTTCACACCGCGAGGGTGCAGGATGAACCGGCGACGGTTGACGAGGAACGTGTCGCTGTTCAGAGCGTCGCGCGCCATTTCGCAACCTTCCGTGCCGTGACCACCCTCGACCGGCGCACCATTCAGATCCGCGAAGCCCATGCCGAACGAGCCGAGGCCGAACAGATAGCTCGTATAAACCAAGCCGTCAGTCGTGCCCGCGCGCGACGGACAGCCATCGTCCACGATGACGCGCCGGCCTTGGAACGTCTTGATTTGAGTTTCACCCTGGCTGTCCGGGATGAAGTCAATCAGGTCGAGCTTGCGCAACGCGGCTTCCGTCGCCGAGTGCATCGCCACCGCCACGAGCCGGTCGCCACGGTCGCCGAGGCGTTGCGTCGCATCAACGAAGGTTGCGCCGTTCAACCGCGTTGCCGAGGTTTGCGCGGCGACACTTTCACTGTGAATCGCCAACAGGTTGCCCGCCATGCTCGCCGCACCAAACACGCCAGTCAGCGAGTTGATGAGCATGTATTGGTTCTGGCGATTCCAGTATTCCGCGAGGAAGTCGGCCAGCGCCAAGGCCGGATCGTCACCAGCCACTTGCGTTGCCAGATGATTCCACGACCACGCATTGCCGTCGTTTTGAATGCGGGCGATGTCCTGATCAGCGACCAGTTTCGCCGGCACGAGCGGTGCCGAATCGGAAAGCGGCTGGCGGTTGCCCGTCAGGTCGTTCCAATGCGGCATGTTGACTTGCGTGCCGCCGAGCGCGGCGCGCGTGTCATAGTCGGGCGTGCGGATGACGATGCCGGATTGAAACAGGTCGGATTTCTCCGCCGTGCGTTGAAGGACGTAACCAGCGAACTGCGCTGGCACGATGATGTCTGCCAATTGGGTCTTTGCCATAAGTGAATAATTTGGTTGTGACCCTTACGCCGACGCCTTCAAACGGGCAGCCAGCGCGGGATCGGATTTCTGCAATTTCATTTGCTCCGTGAGATTGAACGATTCCTTGCGGAAGGGATTCTTCACGGACCGGTTGCCAGCCCCACCGGAGCCGGAGCCAGCAGCACCGCTGCCAGCGTTTGCCTCGAACAAGTGCGGTGCGTCGGACACCAACGCATCCACCCATTCGGCCAAAGTCATCGGCGACACACCGTCCTTGCCCATGCGGGCAGTCTGGCCGTCAGCCTCGAAAGCCTGGGGAACTCCGTTCACCAGCTTGAAAGTCATCCGCGCACGGGCGGTGATGTCCGTCAGCGCCGTCGGGCGCAGACCGCGTTTCGTGGCTTCACTCACGACGGCTTGATCAATCTGAATGGCGGTCAGGCGACCAGTGAGCGCATCACGTTCGGCGACCACGACGCCATGCGTCTTGTCCCAATCGGCGCGGGCGGTCTTGAGGCGCGCATCCAAGACCTCTTGGAACTTGCCGTCTTTCAGGCGTTGCTCGTCTTCCAAGCGTTGCTTGTCATCGGCAAGCTGACGCACGGCGTCAGGATCAATGCCTTCAAATTTTTTGAGCTGGTTCGTCAGCGTGATGTTGTTCTGGCGGAACTCATCTAGCTTGGTTTGACTCACGACGCCATCGGCATCAAGCAGCCAGGCACCATCGCGCTCGACATACAGGGATTGATGTTCAGCAGGAATTTCCTGCTTGGTTGCGAATTTATATTTCAGGGGCATAAACTTTTAATTTGCGGTTACAGGTTTGGCGTTCACGTCACCGGGCGCAGTCGGCGTGACCGTGACCGGCGGGATGGTGGCCAGTCCGGCACGGACCTTCTCGCTGGTGAGCAGATTGATTTCCTCATCGTTGGTGCGGCCAGGTGCGATGACTTCACCAGCGCGGAAAAGGTCGAGCATGGTTGCCTGACTAATGGCACCGGCCTGCCAAGCGGCCACGAGCGCCGTGATTTCCAGTGCCGACATGCCGGTGATGCTGAAATCATTGTTCAGGCTGGCGAGGACAAGGTCGGGACCGATGGCATCAGGAATCGGCTCGGTTGAGTTCCACCAATACACCCAGCGCAGCACTTGCGTCAGCGAGGCGCTGATGCTGAATGATACGGTATTCAAGATGCTGTTTTCACCACTTTGACGGAGTTCAATGGCAGCGGCGGTTTCACCGACACGCTTGCGGGATTCGAGCATCCGCGTGCCGAGGACGGCCATCAGTTGCTCGTCACGATCCATTGCCCGTTCAAAGGTGGACAGACCTTGACCGTGAAATTCCAGATAGCCCGCCGTGGCACCGGGAGTCTCGGCGACCCATGCCGTGCTGCTGCCAATGCGAAGGGACGAATTTTTATCAAAGCCGCTGACCCACGCTGTCGGTAGCGCGGTGAAGTGCATCCCGTGCTTGTAGTCAGCATTCAGGCGGTAGTGATCCAGATTGACGGCGATTATGTCGGCCAGTGGAATCTTGTCCACGTCAGGCAGCGAGTCGCGAGGCCCATGAAAGACGAAGGGAATCAGCGGCAGAGGTTTTCCAAGGCGAAGCGGCGTGACGGTATCCACCAGTTTCCATTTCTTTTTACCACGGTTACGGGCGGCATTTGGACTTTGGCCGTCAGACACGAATTGCCATTTTTCGACTTGGTAAGACCAGTCGGCTTTTGCGTTGTCAGTCACGCCTTGAGGCGGCACAAGTTTGAGCACGCGAAGTTGCTGGATTTCATCCGGGTCAAAGGGATCAGCTTCAGCTACGGGTGTCTGACTAATTTCCTTGAGGACGACTAGCGAGAGGACGTTGCGGCCATTGACCCGTTCGGTGTGCCAGTTGATGATGTCTTCAGCGGCATAGGCGACGGCGTAAGCCCGTTGCTCGGTTTCCTGATTCCAGTCAATCAGCGTGCCAGCCCGACCGACGTTGATGATTTCCGTGACGAGATTCTTCGAGAATGCAGACAGCGACGTGCCCAGCATGTCGGCATCCTCGACAAATTCCGTGAGGGCAGCCGCGACACCGTTGTTGCCGTCGGGCAGTTTGAAGGTCGGTTCACGGCGGAAGATCAGACCCACGAAGCCATCGGCGGTGCGGGCGGAAGCGTTGAAGAAGGAAGTTCGGTTTATGTAGGCGAGATATTCGGCGTCATCCTGACAGTCCAGACGTGGTAGATACTTTTCCCTGGCGGCCTTGATGGCATCCTCACCGGCAAAGACATCACGCGCACGTTGCCATGCGGCGACGTTCGCGTCGTAATCAAGATGTGTGCTTTGCACCGGCATTTTTTAGTGCCAGACCAGCAGGCGATTTTTTGTTCGCCGGCATCATCAAGTCGTGGCATCAAAGCCACGAAGTCAAATGCGTTGCCAGTTTTGGCTTCCCTTTTATAACACACGTTTTTTGCGGAATTTTTGCAGGCGGAGCCGGTTCGTGAAGGTTGACGAAAGTCAATACTATCAGGGTGAAAGCACACGAAGGAAATCGGTCAAAAATAAATTTGACAGTTTCCAGAAATAGAGGGGCGAAGCGTAAATTAGCCAGCCTTTGAAATTTTTGGAGGCACCAATTCTTTACCGGCAGATATTTTTCTGGCGTAGAATTTTCCATCGTTCGATCCCGGCAATTCTTTTGCGTGTCGGCAATTCGTGCGACTTTTGAAATTTCGACGCAGGCGTCCAGATGAAATTGTGTGTCGGTGACAATGCAAATGTTTGCGGTAATTCGGATGCGCTCGAAAGACAAAGTTAGTTCGCGTTGCTCAAAAGATAAATTTGTTCGCGCTTCGTTCCCTGACCCACTACGCGCTCAATAATGACGAACGCGCCACCCATTCACGGTTTCCATTGACGAATGTCATGTGGCGCGTGCGCGGACGCCTGACGCTCATGCTGGCGGCGGCGGCTAACGCCACCGCTACGCCAGCACCGGCACGCCATCTTTGGTTAGTCCGAACGTCACCCTCGGCGTGCCTTTCGCTACCCCGCGCACGCGGCGG
>CAINLR010000011.1 GCA_903850425.1 uncultured Verrucomicrobia subdivision 3 bacterium
CGCAGGTTGTCGGATATTTTCAGGTCTTCTTCACGCTTTCAGGTTGGCGGATGATTCAGCGCGCTGTCCGGCGTTGAACTCCTCGTCGCTAACGCTCCTCGTCGTGGGTTGGTCGGTCATGCTTCCGGCAGCGTGACCGAAGGCCGCGAGACTACGTCCGGCCACATCCAGCATTATGTCCCAGGCTTCACCGAGCCGACACTTATACTCGTGCCTCGCATCAAGTATCGGCACGGTTCAGCCAGTGCCCGCTGCCTGACTCGACATTTTCCGCCCGCTCCATTCGCTGCCGCGATCCACTTCCGGCAGTGGATTGCTTCCACTCATTCCGACAGTCGCAAATTGCCGAGACAGGCATGGATTCAGGCGGGCACTCCCGTTGGAGAATGATTGGCTCCCTACGGTCGGGGACAGTTTGCTCGCGTTGCTCGAAAAATAATGGGTTGGTTTTTTGTGAAGGCCGCTTCGTTTTCAAGTCCTTTTTCCACTGCTCACTAAAACCCCTCTCGCGTGCGGTCGCCTTGTCACGGCCTCGCCTAAAACACCAGCCCGCCATTGCGCGGCTCCTTCTGAAGACTACTTCCACGCAGGAGGGCTGGAGGCTCGGCTTTTTCGCGAACAAGGCGACCGACGGATGAGGGGCGAGCAGTGCATAAAAAAAAGACTATGAAAACTACATCACAAAAAAAATCGAACAGGCTCCCTCAAGAATCGAAGCTAGTAGTGCCGCAGGCGCAGACACCGGAGGCTGGTGGCCAGACCGGCACGGTCAAGCAAGACACGCGTTTGCCGATTGATTCGGAAGCGCGGATGAAGAATCGCACCATGCCCACCGACAAGGTTTTGGCCTTGTTGCACACGGTTAATCCCGACCTGTTCAATCTCGCCGAGGTTGTCGGCAAGTGGATTTGGGTGCAGTTCAAAGACCAGCCCGCCGCGACGCTCCGGCAGCAGTTGGCGCAGATTGGCTTTCATTGGAACCGTGAGCGGCAGGCGTGGCAGCATCCGTGCGGCGCGTTTCGTTTGCGCGGCGCAGGCGACCCGCACGAGAAGTATTCGAGTTACTACCCCGGCGACCAGAAACCTGCCTGACACCTACACGGGCACGGTGACAGCGTGCCCACCTCTTTTATGACTTCTCTTTCCGATACTTCCGCCCAGCCCGCCGCCCGCAAGCATGATGGCGAGATCATCACCGCCCGCAACCAAGCCGCTTGGCTTTCATTCGAGGCAGGTATTCACCAGAACGACGCCTTGCGCGCCCGTATTTCGCGTGCCCTAGACCGCTTTGGTTTAGGCAGCAGCACCGCCACCGTTGACGAGGCGCTTGACTATCTCATCAACAAGGAGCTTGGCCAGTCGGCCAGATATTTCAACCAGACAGCCAAGCCCCAGTTCAACCAGCAGCAAATCACGCACGCCGTCCTGTCCTTCATGGCAGGCAAGGAGCAGCAGCGACACATGACCGACCTTGCCATTCACGAGGAAGACCATGACGACGCCAGCCCTGATGGTGTCCGCGCTTGTCACTTGGCCGACCCCGGACACATCCGGCCCGACGAATACGCCGCCCGCCGTGACACCTTGCGCGCCATCGCCGCCATGATTCCCGAACCGGAGCGCGAGCTTTACGACATCATGCTTGCCGTCCGCGAGCCAGGCACACTGGCGCGGATTCACAGCTACGCCGACAAGCACGGCATCGGCCAGAGCACCGTTTATTTCCGCATCAAGAAATTGGCGGAGGCAATCCAGCTCCACCCGTGGTTTGAAGAAATCACCGCCTCATTCCGCACCATCCGCCGGCCAGCCTAGCCGGCCACACACACGCCCGGTGCCAAAAGGTGCCGGGCTAAAATTTTTTCGCGGCTTCGCCTTGATGACTCGCCGCGATTTTTTCATCGGGGATTTCGCATCCCCGAACCCCAACGCCAAAGGTCGTGCCCTTTGGAATCCGATTCGTTCGCCCAAAGCTCGCAAACTCGCCCCGCCTCAATCGCCGGCCAGGCTAATGCAAATAGTGTTCGCGTTACTCAATAGTGACGGCCGCGCAACTCTTCACGGTCTCCACTCACGATGATCATCGCCGCGCGCGGTTGCCGACGCTCATGCTGGCGGCGGCGGCTAACGCCACCGCAACGCCAGCACCGGGCCGCCATCGCAGGTTTGCGAATGGTTTCTCACGGCGGCCCTTTCGCTACCCCGCGCGCGATCTGGGCGTCGCGGGTTGTTGAATGGTTTCAGGATTATCCAACACTTCAGGTAGGCGGATGATTTTGGCGCGGGGTCGGCAAGAAAAGTTAGTGGATTGCTGACTCGTCACTTCGTTCCTCGCGGCGGCGAACGCTCGCTATCACTCACGTTCGCCTTTTCATGGTGGCCAGTGCGGCACGCACCCCGGCGTCACAGCGTCAGCGCTTAAGCTCGTGCCTCGCTTCAAGTGCCGACCCTGTTCCGCCTGCGGCCTGGCCGGACTCACCAGCTTTCCGACCGCTCCACTGCACTGCCGCGAACCGCTGCGCGGACGCTATCGTTTCGTTCCGACGGTCGAAAACTGCCGAGACCGGATGAAACCGGCCGCGCCCCGAACATGGCCGCGAGACTTCGTCCGGCCAGAAAAAAAATTAGCCCGCGATGCTGCGCACGGGCAAGACGCTGCAATACGGCGCGAGGCGTTGCCTATCGCCGAAGACAAAAGCAATAGCACCGCGTGGCTTCGCCCGGTGCAAGCCACCAGCATTATCCGTGAGACCGGCCATTTCTGCACCGCCTCCATTTCGCAAGCTACATTGCGGCGGACAGAAACAACCGAACTCACTGCGAAAACCAATTTAGACCGACACCCCGGCGCTAGGCTTCGCGGCCTGCTGTCTCAGGTTTGACCCTGTCGCCCGCAAACTGGCCATCATTCCGCTACGCTCCAGCGGCGGGGAGTCGGGGAATCATGGCATCGCGCTGGCGCGACGATGCCAGGAACGAGTCCAGACGCCCCGACAAAATCGCGTGAGCTTCGCGGTGGTGATGGCATGAAGGAACGGCGAGGCTGACGGTGCTCGTGCCTGCGCGCCTGTGGCCTCGCCTTGCTCCCCCGGACAAAACACAAGAGCAGTTATATTCAATGCCGCCCCTAAAACCGGTGTCCGCAAGCGGAGCCTCCGGTTTTGGGTCCCCGCCGTCTCCCCGCGCGACCCCGCGACCGACGGCCCGGTTCATCGAGATATAACTGCGTCTTGTGTTCAATCCGGCGGCTGCATTGTCACCCCGATAGCTCCGGCGTCCCCGCCGGTCGCGCCATTCCCCATGGCGCTGCTATCGGTGCGCCAACTGGCCGGCATCCTGCACGCCAACTCAGCCGCTCCGCTGTTTTGAAAAATGGTCGGGGCGTCTTTCCCCAATGCTCGCCAGTGCGGCTCGCACCCCCCGCCCATCCCCCCGATGCTCGTCCCCCCTTCCTTCCCCAAGGGGGGACTGCGCTGGCACGCTCACCAGCGGCTCGCTTATGTCTGCCACAGACAGACGGCACGCTCCGCTTTTGTCTTCGCTGACAGCTCAGACGCACACGCGAAAGACGCGCTCTTGTGTTCCACACTCACGCGGCCACCGGCTGCTTTTGTGCGCGGCTCGCGCCTTGCACCGCACGCTTGCCTTCGGCAGGTGGCGCTGCCACCGCGCTTTTGTCCACCAGAGGCGGACGGCTTCTGTCCTCATGCGCCGGACGGGCGTGGCACAACGTCCTCCATGTGTTGCGTCAGCCGACCGCGTAACCACACCGTAGCTTTTAGAGTGAAAACTGGTTCGGCGTTAAAAAACGCGCAACTTCCGTGCGTGATGGCCCGTGCCTTCGTCGCCATCAGGGGAAAAGTCCGGTTGAAATTGTTTTTAACCGACCGGTGCTGTCGGATGTGTATTCAACCAGTCGAAATCTTCCGACGCGTCCTGGCTCGTTTTAAGCCTCCAAACCGCCTACCGGCAGGCGTTAAAAAAACAACCTACACCTGCCAGTAGTCGGCCATGGCTGGCGGTCTCAAAGGTGCCGGTCTGGATAAAACATGAACTCTTGAGGAACTTTTGAGGAACTCCTGGCCCAACTCGGCCCATGAACGCCGTTTTCTGTAAAACCGTAACTTTACCCCAGTTCCGCCCACCCTTTCGGCCAAACTGTTACACTTCTGTGCCACTTTTGTATAACCGTCAGAAAAAACCCCGGCTGCCAGATACACCCCACTCTTACCCCACTCTTGCCTAACCGGTCCGGCCAGAATGGTATACTCTTGGGCTACTTTTGGACTACTGATGATCCAATCGGCAGCGGCAAACTACGCGTGCCACCGCGAACCATTCCACCATGGTGGACATTTCAGCTTCACGTTCGAAGGGCACAATTGTGCACCTACTACGGACACCATCTGTGTCAGGCACCCGGAAACGGCTACCTGTCACAGCCCGTGATCATCACTGGTGGCGGGTTGGACTCCCTCCCATCGGTTCAACATTTCAGTCGCGGCGGCAACGATGCGGCGGAGCGTCACAACCTCGTTGTCGGCAATTCCATTTTGGCAGACAGCTTTATCGGCACGGTTCAAAGCTTGCCAGGTCAAAGCCAGATCCCGTTCCAGCGATGTTCGTTCCGGTCGAAGTCCCTGTGGACGCGCTGGGTAGGTTTTTCCGTCCATGCCGATGCGCCGATCATCGGACGGCGTCGTGCCACGTGCCAAATGCCGATAGGCGGTGCGCAAACTGAGTTGGTGTTCGGCGGCCATGGCCTTCGCGGTCTGTGACAGGTTCGGACAAAACGACCCTGACTCAGAACTTTGTGACAGGCTAATGCTACCGCATCGTGACACGTTTTCTGAATTGAGTTCGCTCATACAACTTCGCCCTTTCTGTCGGCAGATTCAGCTGCTTTGAACTGGTCGGCGCTCGCCGCCGCCATCCATGAACGCACCTCGGCGCGGGTTTGATCCACACTCTGCCCACCTTTCCACCAGTGATACTTCGGATCGCTCGCGAATGGGATGGATAGATCGCCGCCGGGGGTGAAAAACGGCTTCGGCAACTCGGCGGGTGCAGCTTGGATCTCGGAAACGTTCGTATTTCCCTGATTCCCCCTGTCCCCCCTGTGGTCCAAATCATCATTCCCCCTGTAAAACCCTATATTCCCCCTGTGACCCCCTGAGGTTTCCACTTTTCCCTCTGTAGTGCATTTTTTTCCCTTTACCCCCTCTTCTGAAATAATTTCATTTTTTAACAAATATACAGAACTACAGGGGGCCACAGGGGGAATCAGCGTTTTTACAGCATTTTCTCCCGGAGTGGCCTCAGGGGGATCAGGGGGAATAAGGGGTTTTTGAGTATTTTTCCGGACCGACTTGAGCCAATCAATTGAGTTCATAGTTATTTCCTTTGCCGTAGATTTCGTAGAACGAGATGTTGTGGCCATTGCCGCTGGTGCTGATGCGCGTGTCGCGCACCACCCGGAAGTTGCCGCCATCAAACGGGTATTCGCCATCATTTGGAAACCGCGATTTCATCACTTTGCCCACCCGCAGTTTATTCTGCTGCTCATCACCGTCCAGCAAGCCGGCTTCGGCACCAATTTCCGCCAGGCTGGAAGCGGTCAATTCGCCGCGTGTTTCGCCTTCCGACACCACCCGGAATAAATTCCGCAGCAGATCGTGATTGGGATCGGCCAGACGTTCCTGGGCTTCTTGATGCGAAGCATCCAACAGCGGCAATCCCGGGAAATGATTTTCCAAGATCCACGCGCAGGCTTTTTCCCATTGCGTGAAGCGGAATCCCGTCAACTCTTTCCCGGCCGGCCGGCCTTGATCTGCCCAGTCTTTGACCAGGCTGAACACGGCACCGAGGTAAAGACGCATGTTGGCGACGAGGTGGTCTTCGATGCTGCCTTCGGCATATTCCGCAAACTTGTAGTCGGCTGGACGCTTCCGGATGTAAATCTTCACCGTGCGGCTCGCCAGATCGCGCGAAAACACCGCGCCGTTGCTTGATACCGCCAGCACCCGGCGCGTCACATCGGCTTCTCCGTGCAGATACGGTGCCCGGCAGTTGAAGATCGGTTCGGTGAGCAGCGATTCCAGTTCGGGCAGATTTTGCAGGCCTTTCCCACGCGCGTTGTCGAAGTAAATAAAACCGGCGCCGCTCAAGAGCAGCCGCGATATGTCCTCCACCGCCTTGTCCTTGTTGTCGAGCCGGCTGATCGGCTTGGGCTTCAACCCGTAAATCTGGCAGGCCAGGCGCAGCATGAGCGAGCCGCCGGTGCTGGCCTCGCTT
Organism: uncultured Verrucomicrobia subdivision 3 bacterium; assembly: GCA_903850425.1. GTDB lineage: Bacteria > Verrucomicrobiota > Verrucomicrobiia > Limisphaerales > UBA11358 > UBA11358. The sequence goes on from CAINLR010000011.1 coordinate 6,295, forward strand.
TTCTCGATCAGAAACAGTGGCACCCGTCCCTTTCCCAGAAAACCGCCTTGGGCCAGCGCCGGCGACAGCAATAACGAAATCGCCCGGCCCAGATCACCATTCGACCCAAAGTCGTAGTCGCCCAGCAAACGCACAATGATTTCCACCGCCTCCGCCGGCGTTGGCAGCGTCAACGTCTCCCCGTCGGCCAGGATGCGAAGTTCGCGGTCGTAGCGGTTGACCAACACCGCTTTTTTTCCGTCCCAAGCCAGCACCGGCACATTCGAAAACACATCCACCGTCCTGACCAAATCCGGCGAATTCGGTGCCGATGTGATAAACACCCGCGCATCCGCTTCCATGAAACTCGACCGCAACTCTTCACCCTTGCGGTTCTGCGTCATAAACCGGCACCGCTCCGGATGATCCAAATACGAAACCATCGCCGCCGCATCCTGCGGATGCAGTCGGCCGTCATAGAGTCGGCATAATTGTTTGGAATAGCTATACAAGGAATCGGCGACCGCTTACCACACCTGCCGAGTCCAAATTCCCGCCGGCTCATCGTGGTCGATTTTGCGACCGGTTTCCTCCGGGCTGTCGCCCTGGTTGCGGCGCGCGGCCAGCGCTTTTACCGCTGCCTCGACATCCTTGTTCAAGGCGCTCCGGCTCAGCCCCAGCTTCTTTTCCGCAAACTTCAGCACGCGGTCTTGGTCGAGCGCGTGCTGGTTGAAGGCCGCGGCCAGTTTCACCAGCCGCTGCTCCAAATCCCGTCGTGCCTTGCCGGTCAGGTTGACCATGGCGGTCGCCTCCCGCTCAAACAACTCCATCATCAGCAGCTTGGCATCCGCGTCGGGCTTAACCTCGATCGCTTGCGCGATCCGCTCGCGCCACCAATCATTGAATGTTGCACCCAACTTGGCGCGGCAATCGTCAGCGCCCTTGCCAGGGCCATCCAGCGGAATGCGCGGCAACAAAACCGGCAGCGGTTGCACTTGGTTCGCCAGACGAATCGCTGCAATGGGAAAGAAGTAATTCAGCGCCGTGTCCGAATCGCCGCAAAACAAAATGCGCGTCGGCTTGCGCCGCTCGATGACGGCGGCCAGTTCCGGCACGAAACCTCCGTTGTCTTTTTTGCCGAATCCATAAAAACCGGAAATGCCCACCGCCGGAAAACCCGCCTCCGTCTGCGACAACGATTTGAATTCGCCCTCGATAATAATTAAATCGCCGCCAACGGTGGTGTCGTCAGCAACCGTCGGCGGCAGGTAGGCATGCACATTGGTGCCGGGTGCCTGATAATATTTCATGTCGCCGCGCGGCTGGTCCAAACGCAGTCGGCCATAATCCTTGTCGCCGTCGCGGATCACGCTGCCGGCGGCGTTACGATAGGGCAGCCACAGGCCGGACGAATCCAGTCCACAAAGGGCTTTGGCCTCGTCGGCGCTGACGTGCTGCACACCGGCGCGCGCCAGCATCTCGTTGGAAATTCCCGGTCGCATAAGTTTTCACCTCAGTTGGTTGAAAGATTCGTCATATGGCAAATGGCGTGTCCCAATGCCGCATTAGGACACTTTTCGTTGGCGGTGTTGAATGACATTCCTGACATATCAGTTCAAGCTGGGGTCCGAGGGCGGGTTTTGGAGATTCCGGCACAGCAGCGTTGCTGCCGGTAGGCGGCACGGCAGGGTCCGCGCCTGGAGAAATTTCTCCACCGCGGCGACCGAGTAAAAGACCGTCCCACCGCCGCGCTTTGCGGCGGGGTTGGATTTGAAGCGCGGGATGCGCGCCGTGTCGAACCAGCCCCGCAGCGTTTCATGGCTGGGGACCGGCGTGAGGTGGGCTGGAATCAGGGTTTTAGCCAATTGATCCAGCGTGGCTAGACGGGCGGATTGAGTTTTGTTCGCATTCATACCAAAGTAGATGTATAATAGGTAAAGCTGCCAATTGTGTCAAATTAAAGTTGATACCGTTCGCACATCGGGTATGGTTGAATCAATGCAACGCTCACCTTTGCTTCATCCTTTGGCCATTCTGAGAAAGATCGTCGGCCTGACTCAAAAAGAAATGGGCGACCTCGTCAACCGCGCCGCTCGCACCATCCAATCCATCGAACTGAACAAGCTACCCCTCACCGAAGAACTCGCTTTGCGGATTGCTGAAGCCACCGGTGTGGATGAAGCCTGGCTGTTCGCAGGCGATCCCAGTGTCCCGCCGCAAAAGGGCGTGACCCTGTTTAACACCGGGCGTGGGGATGGCGAATACACCAAGGCCGACTACGAATTTTACCGCGCCTATGTGGAGACCAAGTTGTGGGACGACAAAACATTCGCCGCAACTTTGAAAAAGGCTCAGGCGGAAGGTAAGCAAGCGGAGGTGGTTGAACTCATGGAAACCAAGGTGGATCTGATGGCCAGACAGCAGTGGTTCGTGGAAAACGCGGACCAGATTCTGATTACTGAGTTCCAGTTGATTTTGGCCGAAACCAAGTTAACCGACAACCAGCGGCTCGCGCGCTGGAAAATTCGCCGGTTCTTGGATGATCTCGCCAAAGAGTTTTCCATCAACATCCCCAAGTTGAAGACTTCCGTCGGCGTGAACGAATTCGCGAACTTCCCACCACCGGCCGGGCAAAATGCCGCCGAACCGGCGGCCAGTCCTGCACCCGCCAAGAATCCTGATCCCAAGTTGCCGCCAAGCTGAACTGGCTAAAAAATCAGCGAGGCTGGCGCGGCTTGCTCTGCGTCGGATGAATCACCCTGTCTGCCCCGTCCGACGCCACCCTCGCCCATCCGCTGGGAGAGGGGCTGGGGGTGAGGGTATCAGAGGAGGTCCCTGGGTTGTCGCCCCTACGAAACTCCGCCTTTCCAACCGCCGCCCGCCGCCGTAATCTCTCCGCGTTCTAAAAAACAAAACGACGATTATTATTTAACCAAAAAATTTAGCGTAGCTACGGCTACGGGCTGCCCTGAAAACCGCGAATTTTCCAAGCCCGTCAAACGAACCGACCGAGCGCGCCCAAGTGGGCGCGGCTTGGCGTGTCTTCGTTTGACAGGCGCTTCGCGGTGCCTCAGGGCAGGGCACGACGAGTTCGCGCCTTTTCTTTTTTAGATTTCCCGTGACTGGCTCGCCGCAGTCACACATGCCTACCCTCAACTGGATCGGAAAAGAAGCCGTCGTGAATCATCATCACGCCGTTCCGTTTCATTTGCTGCGCGATGTCCCGGACCTTTCCGTTGGCGATCCCGGCAGTGGCAATCTCATCGTGCAGGGTGACAATCTCGTCGCGCTCAAGGCGCTGCTCCCTTACTACGCCGGCCAGGTCAAGTGCATCTACATTGACCCGCCCTACAACACAGGCAATGAAGGCTGGATTTACAACGACAACGTCAACAGCCCGCTCATCCGCGACTGGCTCGGCAAAACGGTCGGCAAGGAAGCCGAAGACTTATCCCGTCACGACAAATGGCTGTGTTTGATGTATCCGCGACTGGCGTTGCTCCGGCAATTCTTGCGCGACGATGGAGTTGTTTTCATCAGCATTGACGACAACGAAGTGCATTCACTCCGTTATCTCATGAATGAAATTTTCGGCGCTCAAAATTTCAAAGCGTGTATTACTTGGCAGCGAAAATACAGCGTAAGCAATAATTTCAAGGGAATCGCAACCATTGTTGACTACTTGCTTGTCTATTCAAAAACGCCCTCATTTCAAAATAATCTTCTGTCTCGCTCAGACGAGTCAATTGCCCGTTACAACAATCCAGACGATGACGCCCGTGGCCCTTGGAAGGCTGTGGATTATTTAAATCAGGCGACACCGGAAAAACGACCAAATTTATGTTACGACATAACCAATCCGAACACTGGCGAGATAATCAAAAACACAAAGAAAGCTTGGAAATATGAGCATTCGGTTCATCTCGCACAAGTCGCTGAAAAACGTCTTTGGTGGGGAGCTAAAGGAACAAATACAGTTCCTGCTCTGAAACTTTTTTTGTCAGAAGTTCGGCAGGGCATGACTCCGCATAATTGGTGGTCGCACGACGAAGCTGGACACACAGACGAAGCAAAAAAAGAAATTGATCGTTTATTGGGTGAGCACGGATTTGATACGCCAAAGCCTACACGCCTGATTGAACGCATTCTTCAAATTGCCACCAATCCCGGGGATTTGGTTTTGGATTCGTTTGCCGGCAGCGGCACGACTGGCCACGCAGTTTTGAATTTGAACAAGGCAGACGGTGGCAACCGCAAATTCATCCTCGTTGAATTGGAATCCAAAATTGCGCGCGACATCACCGCCGAGCGCGTCAGGCGCATTGCCCAGGGATTTACAAACGCCAAAGGCGAGACGGTCAAAGGCATCGGCGGCAGCTTTCGTTTCTGCGAACTCGGCGAGCCGTTGTTTGACGAACACGGCCAAATCAAACCATCTGTGCGGTTCGCGGATTTGGCGCGGCACGTTTATTTCACCGAAACCGGCGAGCCATTGCCGCGCGAGCGCGTGCTGAAATCGCCGTTGATTGGCGAATGTCGCGGTGTCGGCATTTATCTTTTGTTCAACGGCATCTTGGGCGATAAGAGCGCGAACGGCGGCAACATTCTGACGCGCGCCGTGCTGGCGCAGTTGCCCAAGTTTGACGGCCAGAAAGTGATTTATTGCGCCGGCTGTCTGCTGGGCAAAGACCGGTTGCAGGCCGAGCGCATCATCGTCCGCCAGACGCCCTACGAAATCAAAGTGGCATGATCACACCGAAACCCTATCAAACGCGGGTGCTGGATTCGTTGCAGGATTTTTTCCGTCTCGCCGCGCGGGAGCAGAATCCTGAGCCGGCATTTCGTGAAATCACCGCGCGCACGTTCGGCACGGCCACGCCTTATATTCCAGTGAGCGTCGCCGGCATGAAGCCGCAGATGCCTTATGTCTGCCTGCGCGTGCCGACTGGCGGCGGAAAAACCTTGCTGGCCTGCCATGCAGCGGGACTGGCCATGACAGATTTCATGCGCGCCGAGCGCGCGGTGGTGCTCTGGCTGGTGCCGAGCAACACGATTCTGGATCAAACCGCCGATGCCTTGCGCGATCCGCGCCATCCGTATCGCCGCGCCCTGGAACTGGCGTGCGGCTCGGTGGAAGTGGTGACGATTGAAGAAGCCTTGCGGCTGCCGCGCGCTACGGTGGATGGTCAAACCGTTGTCATCGTCTCGACGATCCAAGCTTTCCGCGCCGAGGATACCACCGGGCGGAAAGTGTATGACCAGAACGGAAGTTTCTCGGAACATTTGCTGAATGTGCCCGCCGACCGGCTGGCGGATTTGCTGCCGGGCGCAGACAGCAAACCCAAGCCGTCGCTGGTCAACATGCTCCGCCTGCGGCGGCCCATCGTCATCGTGGACGAGGCCCACAATGCGCGGACGGATTTGAGTTTTGCCACGTTGGGCAATGTGCTGCCGTCGTGCATCGTGGAATTCACCGCCACGCCCGCGCGCACCGGCCTCGCGCCCTCGAACATCTTACACCACGTTTCAGCGGCGGAATTGAAGGCGGCGGACATGGTGAAATTGCCGCTGCGCGTCATCACCCGCCATCCCAGCCAGAAGGATCAACTGCTGTCCGAGGCCATCGCCTTGCGCGGCGACCTGGAAAAAATCGCCATCGCCGAGGCGCAACAGACCGGCGAGTATTTGCGGCCCATCATGCTGATTCAGGCGGAACGCGTGGACGCCTGCGAGCCGTTGCGGGAACGGTTGGCCAGCGAGTTTGGCATCGCCAAAGACCAGGTGAAAATCTCCGTGGGCAATAACGACGAATTGCCAAGCGCGGAGGCAATCCGATCCGCCAAAGAACCGGCGGTGCGGTTCATCATCACCGTGCAGAAGTTGCGCGAAGGCTGGGATTGCCCGTTTGCTTATGTGCTATGCAGTTTGAAGGAGACCCGCTCGGCTACGGCGATTGAACAAATCGTCGGGCGCATTCTCCGGCTGCCCAGCGCCCAAGCCAAGCAGCATCCAGATTTGAATTGCGCGTATGCGTTCTCGGTTTCGGATTCGTTGCCGGAAGTTTTGAACGAGTTGCGCGAGGCACTGGAAAGCAACGGCTTCACGCGGGCGGAAGCCGAACGGATCATCATCCCGGTGTCGCAAGGTTCGTTGCCGCTGGGCGCGCAGCCCAAGACGGTGCAGGTGTTGCCAGCGGACATTGACGTGACGGTGACAAAAACCCAGGTGCCGGCGCTGGCGGGCAAGGCGCGCATTGATACAACCAGCGGTGCCATCACCGTGCTGGTCCCGCTCGACCAGGTCGAGGCTGAAAAGCTGGCCAGTTGCGTCAAAACGCCGGAAGCCAAAGCCAAAGTCGCCGAAGCCGTTGAACTGGTGCGCGAGTTGGACAAGGCTTTTGGCGGCAGCGGGAAAACCCGCACGCCGTCGCCTTATGAATTGCAAATGGATTTCATCGTGCCGCTGCTCTGCGTGCGCGAGGCTGGAATTCTATTTGAGTTTGAAAGCACGTTTCTCCTGGAGCATCCGTGGAAATTGAGCACCAAGGACGCTTCGCTGGCCGACGGTTACAATCCGCTGAAACGTCCGGCAGGCAAGTCGGGCTTGGTGGACATTGGCACCAAAGGCGAGGTGCAAACGGAAATGTTGCAGGACAAAGCGGAAACAGATTTCGTGGCGACACTGCATCAGCAGGTCATCGCGCTGGGTGGTTCAGGCGATTGGAAGCTGGAAGATTTGGTCGGCTGGCTGGACCGGCACATTGACCATCAGGATATTCCCGCCGGCGAATCGGCGGAGTTTTTGCGGCAGGTCATTCGCGGCCTGATGGCAAAATATGGCATCGCCGACATCGGCGTGCTGGCGCTGGACCGCTTTCGCTTGCGTGAACAAATTGAGGAACGCATTCAGCAGCACCGCGATGGCGAACAGAAAACGGCGTTCCAACAATTCCTGCTGGCCGGTTCCGCCCTGACCGTCAGCGACGAGCGCACGATCAATTTCAAGACGATGAGCTATGAGCCGAGCGCGCTATACGAAGGCGGCTTCCAGTTCAAAAAACATTACTTCGGCCCCAAACCTGGCGAATTGCCTGAGCAGCGGGCCGATGGGACTCTGCGCGACGAATTCAAATGCGCGCAATTCCTCGATGGGCTGCCGGAGGTGAAATTTTGGGTGCGGAACCTAGCCAACAAAGCCAGTTCCTTCCGGCTGCAAACCTCGAAGCATTGGTTTTATCCTGATTTTCTCTGCCAACTAAATGACGGCCGCGTGCTGCTGGTGGAATACAAGGGCGAACATTTGTTTGCCGATGCTGAAGAAAAGCGCGCCGTCGGCGCGGTGTGGGAAAGCCGCAGCGCCGGCCAATGCCTATTCGTGATGCCGGAGGGTAAAGACTTGGAAAAAATCCGGCAGAAGATCACCGCACAATAAACGCGCCTACACCACCCCCTCGACCGCTGGGGCCCCCACATTTGTCGCCAGCTTGGCCGATTTTTTCACCCGTGTTTTTGGCTGTGGTGCTGCCACCGGCCGCAGTGCATAAAACTGCTTCGTCTCCGCGCTTGTGACCCGCCCTTGGTAATGTTTCTTGATGATGCCCTCCGAATTGCCGAACTGCTCCGCCGTCCGCCCATAGCTGCCCGTCAGCCGGAAATAATGCGATATCGCCGTGTGGCGCAAAACATCCGGCACCCACGGCTTCAAGTCCGGCTGTTTCTCGTTCTTTGGCCCATACCCGGTGACGGCGCGCACTTTTTTGAGATCGGCATCATACGGCGAGCGATAAATCTCACCGGCCTTACGATACTTGGTCAACCACGCCTTGAGCGTCTTGGAAATCACCACAATCCGCCCCTTGCCGGTTTTGGTCTGCGTTCCCTTCAGGCGAATTTCACCATCGGCTAGATTGACCTGCTCCCACGACAACCGCGCCGCCTCAAATGGCCGCAGCCCGCCAAATAGGCAGAGCGCCACATACGGCACGAGATGGCCTTTTTCAAAGTTCTCGGCCGCGCGCAACAGCGCCGCGCAGTCGTTCACCGGCAGCACCACCGGTTCGCGATCATCATCGCTCGTCAGCCCTTCAATCTCGACGGCGTAGCAAGGATTATTCACACACCAATGCCGCTTGCCCTTCATGCACCAGGTGAAGAAACTCGAAATCGCCCGGCAATCCGCATCCTTGGTGTTCGCCGACACATTGCGTTGGGCAAGATATTTTTCGATATGCTCCGGCAACACATCCGTCACCCGCAGATTACCAACGTTGTTCACGAAGTGCGTCGCCCGGTTGCGTAGATGATATTTGGTCAGTATCCGCAAATCGGTGGTGGTGGCCAGCCAGTCCACATACGTCTTCAGCGCCTCGTCCAGCCGGGGTGATTCCTTGATGGTTTTAGGTTTGCCGGTCCGCAGCCAATGATCCACGGCGGTGATCAAATCACCATCCTGCTCTAGCCGCTTGAAAGCGGCCTCGGCAATGCCTACTTGCTCATCGGTCAGCCGCGTCGCCCGCAATGCCGCCACGCCGTTGGCCGCATGATATTCACCTTCCAACTCCGTGTGCCGATACTGCGCCTCCTCCGCGCGGGCGAAGTTCTCGCGGATGCGTTCCCCGTTGCGGCGCGTGCCAGTGACCCGCCAGCTTGGGGTGCCCGTCCGGGGATTGGTGTAGGGCAAAATCTTGAATCGTGCCTTCGGTGCTTTCATTGCCACCCAATATACCCGATTTGAAAAGTATTGGCAACCGCAAGGCAACTATTTTTTACAGATTCATCTTATATGGCATATATGCATTTATATTGTGTCCCGTTGGGATTGTCGTAATGCGGTTGCGACTTTTCAGATTCGGCACCCCCACGCGCCGGGCGGCGGCAGGAATTTCCGCCCGAATTTTTTCGCAATCTCCATCACGCGCGGGATGTCCTGCGGTTGTTGCGGGTCTTGGCAGACGGTCGCCTGCGTGCCACCTTGGGCTGGATCCAAGCGCGCCGCTCAAGTAAGTTCCGCAACCGATGATGTTGCCGGACATTCCCAACTGGCAGATGACCGTGTTTCTCCTGCTTGCGCTGGGAGTGATGGCGTTCGTGATGAAGCTGGTGGCGTTGCTGCTGCCGGCCAAACGCGAAATTGAGCGAAGCGCCGTGTCGTGGGTGTTGTTTTCGCCCGACTCGGTCATGCGCGCGCAACGGGCAACCGGCGCCGGGCCGGTGGGGCTGCGAATCCTGATGCTGTTTGCCGCTGTGTGGTTGAGTTATTGGGCCTATTGGCAACTGGTCCGTGATTTTCAAATTCACGGAATTCTCCTGAGCTATCTGGCCGTGCTACTTCTACTGCTGATCGGAGAATCGCTCGTGGCCATTATGAACCTGTTCCTGCTGCCCGGTGGCTGCCTGCTTCCCGCGCTGCATTGCCGTCCGTGGGCGGCGCGGAGCATTGCGGACTTTTGGGGCAACCGATGGAATCTATGGTTCAGCGACTGGTCTCGCTACGTCATCTTCGGTCGATTACGCCGTCGCCCCCTGTTCGCGCTGTTCCTGGTTTTTGCGGCTTCCGGCATCGCGCACGAATGCGTGATTAACGTCCCGCTTTACTGTGTCACGGGCAGAATTCTCTTCGGCACGATGATGGTTTACTTCCTCCTTCAAGCGGCTGGCATCCTGGTGGAACGCCATTTTCTGAAAGGTTATCCGCGTTTGATGATGCTGTTTGTCTGGCTGGTGGTTTTCGTGCCATTGCCTTTGGTGCTTAACGAAGGATACCTTCGCGGGCTCCAGCTTTGGCCGGAATGAAACGAGATTTGTATTCACGCGCCGGGCGGCCCAGGAAATCCAGCCCGGATTTTTTCGCAATCTCGAGCACACGCGGGCGTGCCTGCGGTGGCTGGAGCGGCGCTCTATGACCGACGAAATCGGCGCTCACAGAGCGCCGCTACAAAGCTACTAATCCTGCTTGTTGAAGACGCGGTGCGCCACGCGGTCGCTCTTGCGGCGGGTTTGCCAGCCGGCTTGTTTCTCGGCTTCGTGCAGGTAGCTGATCTCGCGCTGAAGTTTGACGAAGCTTTCATGCCGTTCGCGCGCGAGCGTGCCGGCGGCGAGCGCGGTGAGCACCGCACAATTTTTTTCCTGCGTGTGCGTGCAATCGCGGAAATGGCAGCCGGTCGCCAGCGCTTCGATTTCGGGAAAGGTATCCTTTGCGCCTTCGCCCGCGCCCCAGAGGTGAAATTCCCTCATGCCGGGCGTGTCAATGACGACGCCGCCTTTCGGCAGGAAAATCATCTCGCGCCAGGAGGTCGTGTGCCGGCCTTTGGAATCCTGCGTGCGCACTTCGATCGTCGGCATCAAGTCTTCGCCGTAGAGCCGGTTGATGAGGCTGGATTTGCCGACGCCCGAAGTGCCGATGAAGGCGACGGTGTCGCCGGGCTGGATCAGCGCGGCCAGCTTTTTCATACCGCGTCCGGTGAGCGCGCAGACGGCGAGCACCAGCGCGTCGCCCGCCGCGCGCGTGGCTTCGGCGAGCTTGGCTTCCAGGTCAGCGCACAAATCAATTTTGTTGAGGATGATCACGGGGCGCGCGCCGCTTTCGCGGCCCATGACGAGCATCCGTTCCAGGCGCGCGGTATTGAAGGTCGGGTCGGCGGCGGTGACGAGGAAAACGGTTTCGATGTTCGCGGCAAGGATTTGCGCGGCGGTATTGCGCCCGCTGGTTTTGCGGGTGATTTGGGTGGAGCGCGGCAGCACGGCCTGGATGGCGGCCTTTTCCTCGTTGGGGATGAGTTTCACCGCAACCCAGTCGCCGACCTTGGGAAGTTTCGCGTGATCGCCGCGCGCCTCGTGGATGAGTTTGCCGATGATCTGCGCCGTCAACTCGGCCTCCGAGGTCCAGATGCGATAAAAATGTTTGTCCTCCACCGCGACGCGCGCCGGCAGGAAACCTTTGGCGAGATACGGCGCGAACTGTTCGTCGCGCGCCGCATTCCAACCCAGCTTGGTCAGGCCCATAAGCAAAGGGAGGATGGCAGCCGGCGGCTCATCGGACAATCTTGCCCGACGCGGCGGTGGTTGAGGTGTGTGGCATTCCTGAAGCGTATCAATGGTGCCGCGCGCCATCAACGCGCGAATCAATCAGCAGTGGCCGGTTGGCGCCAGCCGCTACTCCGGCACAAATTCCGCCAGGGCGTAAATCAGCGCCGTGTTCCAGTTGACGGCGATTTCGTTGCGCGTGTAATCGCTTTCCAAATCCACCCAGTCGGTGGCGCGTTGCCGGGGGCCGCCCACGAGCCGGCCGGGACACGGTCCGTCCAGATTCAGCGCGGCGGACAACCGGTCGTGCGGATGCAGCGGCGGTTCAAAACCAATGCCCGTCACAAATGAACGGCCATAGGAATTGCGGCCAAGCAGATAATGCACCGCGTCCAGTGCCGTCGCGCGGTAGGCGGGCTGGGGCGAAAGTTTTTCCGCCGCGTGCAAAACCACGGTCTGCCGCGCCACGGTGCCGTTGCCGCCCCAGGAATATCGATTGCCCAACGGCCGGGCGTAGCCGTGCGCGGCGGCGGTTGCCACGATGGCGTCCGCCGTCGCCAGCAAATTGCGGCGCAGCGTGGCCAGCAGGTTGGGGTCGCGTCCGCTGCGCGTGGAAAAAAGATAAGTCAGTTCGCCGAGATTCTTCACATTGCCGTAATCCCAGCCGGCATCAATCTGGCTGCCCGCTTGTTTGGCCCGCGTCTCGAAGTCGTGCAGGCATTCCGCATCCCCGGTGGCCGCCCACAATTCAGCGGCGGCCCACAGCCGCGCGTCGCGATCGCGGACGGCGTAAGTGCCGGTGGAAAATTCACTTTGATCCGCCGGATGGTTCTCCGGATTCGCCATGAGAAACTGGTAGCTTTTTTGCGCGGCCTGCAGGCATTGCGTGGCGAAAGCTGGATCATACTTTTGAAAATTTCGGGCGGCCATCGCCGTCATGGCCACAAAGTCCGCCGTGGCGGCGCTGCCCCAAGGCACGAAATAGCGCGGCGCGGGTTCTTCTTCGGGCAGGATGAAAGCGCCGAACTTAACGGTGGAAACTTTGTGGAAGACCGAGCCGTCCGGCGCTTGCATGGTGAGCAGCCAGTCGAGTTCCCATTTCACCTCGCGTAAAAAATCCGGGAGGCCGTCGCGGCTGGGCGGTAGCTGCAATTTTACCTTGGCCAGCGCGCCGCCGAAATCTTCCCACGCGCGCAGCATCACGCCCACGCTCACGCCGGCGTTGACGACATATTTGTTGTAGTCGCCCGCGTCGTGCCAGCCGCCGTTGGCGGCCCGGTTCGTGTGTCCGCCGCCGGCAAAATCCAGCCACGCATCGTTTGTGTGACAGGCGGCGTGGGCAAAGGTTTTGCCGCCGAACGTCGCCGAAACCGCCGTGCCGCAGCGCCACAAATACATGCCGAGCAGGGTCGTTCGATACGCTTCGGTGAACGCATTGGTGCCGATTTCAAAACGCGGTGAGCGGCCCACGCCGGGGACTTCGAGCTGGAAAATTCCCGGTTCGCGGCAGGCGGAGAAATCGGCGGCGAAGAGATTTTCGCCGGTGTCGGCGTTTAGTTTCGCGCCGCTGGTCGGGCCGCTGAAAATAATTTTACCATCGCTGGCGCGGATGATTTGGAAGTTGGTGCAACCGGCGGCGATGGACGCGACTTTGGGCAGCTCCGGCAAATAGCCCACGGTGTCGAGCCGGATGGGATTGGTCGCGGCGAGGCCGGAAACTGCGCAGCCGAGTGCGAGGATGATTAAAGATTTTTGAAAAATGGCCTTCACGTTGTTTGCTTTTGAAATTATTCCAAGTGAACAATGCCGTGGCGGATGGCGCTGATGGCAGCCTCGGTGCGGTCCTGCACGCCGAGTTTGGTGAACAGGGTCTTGAGATGATATTTCACCGTGTCTTCGGAGATGAACAGTTCGGTGCTGATTTCCTTGTTGCTGCGGCCTTTGACGACGAGTTGGAGGACTTCGCGTTCGCGGTCGGTGAGCTCCGCGCGTTTGGCGCGTTCTTCGAGCCGATTCAGGACGCCGGGCGGGAGCTTGTTTTCGCCGCGATGCACGGCGCGGATGGTTTCGATGATCTGCTCGCGCGACATGTCCTTGAGCAAATAGGATTTCGCCCCGGCCTGCATGGCGCGATGGATGTCTTCATCCAAATCGTAAGTGGTCACCACGATGACGCGGGCGGCGGGAAATTCCTGGAGCAGCGTTAAAATGGTTTCCACGCCGCCGAGACCGGGCATCCGCAAATCCATCAACACCACGTCGGGCTTTTTCTGGCGGAACAACTCGATGGCGGCGCGGCCATCGCCAGCTTCGGCAATGACGCTCATGTCCGGCTGGCTTTCCACGAGCGCGGCCAGGCCCATGCGGAAGGTGGGATGATCGTCCACGAGGATCAACTTGATGAGGTCTTTGGCTTTCATGATGGGAAAACTATGCTTGCCGGTCTAATCGTAGATCGGAATTTGCACGGTGACTTCCGTGCCGTGGCCGGGCGCGCTTTGCACCGCGAGTTTGCCGCCCAGTTGCGCGGTGCGTTCGCGCTGGCCGCGCAGTCCAAAATGGCTGCCGGTCGGCGGCTGCGCGGAATCAAAACCGCCGCCATCGTCGCGCACGGTGAGGGCAACCTGCCGGTCGGTAAACATGAGCACGACGGAAATTTTTTTGGCGTGCGCGTGTTTGACCGCGTTGGCGACCGCCTCCTGACCGAGGCGGAGCAGATTGTTTTCAATCACCGGCGCGAGCCGGCGCACGTTGCCGCTGGCGGTAAACTCGCCTTGGGTGGCCGTGCCGTCGGTGAGCTGGCGCAGGATGCCTTGCAGGGCCTCGGCGAGATCGCCGTTTTCCAGCACCTGCGACCGCATGTTCCAGATGGACTCGCGCGCTTCGGTGAGGCTCTGCCGCGCCATTTGGTGGGCGATTTCAAGATGGCGTGCGACTTTGTCCGGCTCGCGACCCAACTGGTCCTTGACCATTTCCAAGTGCATGGAAATCGCGCCGAGCCCTTGCGCCAGCGTGTCGTGAATTTCCCGCGCGATGCGGTTGCGTTCCGCGAACATGGCGGAGAATTCCGCCTCGGCCATCGTGCGGCGCAAGGCCTGTTCCCGCAACCGCTGCCGCGCGAACCACGCCACGACGGCGGCGGCGATCAACGAGCAGCCCGTGGCCAGCCCGAGCGCCAGGACGACGCGCTGCGGCGTCCACCACGGCGGCTTTTGCAGGACCAGCAGATCACCGGCCGACCGCAGCAGCAGTTGAAAATCCTGCGGTTCGCGGAGGCCGCCCGCCGAGGTGGGCCGCCCCGTCGCCACCTGGCAAATGCCGGTGACGCGCACGCGGCTGCCCGGCTGCCAGTCCGTCGGCAGGGTTTGCGTTTCCGGCAGCGTGGCCCGCAACGAAGCGCCTTTCCAGTCGAGCGTGAGCAGCCAGCCGTTGACCGTGCGCGTGAGTTCCTGCAGTTCCGCTTCCAACTGGATCAAATCCGCGTCGTGCGCCAGCGCGGCGCTTTTTTCCGCGACCCGGAGCGGCTGCGGCGCGTTGGTCCCGGCGGAAATGTTTTGAAAAATGGCATCTTCCAAAATCGGCGTGAACTCGCCGCTGCCCGGAAAGCCCAGCGCCTCCACTTCATCGCCGGGCTGCAACGGCTGCGCCTGCCGCGTCTCCACGCGCAGGCCATGACCGGCATCGCGCAGCCAGAGCGTCGTGCCGGAAAGTTGGTGCAGCACCGTGCCCCGGACGCGCACGCGGTGGCGGCGGATGTCCTCCAGCGAAAACAGCATCAGGCTTTGCGGCTCGCGCAATGGGGCGGCGAAGGGCTTTTGTGGCGCGGGTTTTTCCACCGTCAACTGGGCGGCGCCGGGCACCATCAGGCGCGGACTTAAAATCTGGCGGCTGCGGTTGAACTGGTAGAAGCAGATGCCGCACAGCCGCACTTCAGAATCCACCAGCGACTGCACCGTGTTCGTGACGCCAAAGTATTGCACGGTCAACCGCGCGCTCCCGGCGGCGAGGATCAGCTTGAACTGATACGGCCCCACGGTTTCCACCTCGCGCACGATGCCGCTGATCTCCACCCATTGCGCATCGGCGAAACCGTTCGCCAGTTGATCGAAGGTGACGGGCCGGGGCGTGGGCACCGGTGCCGTGCCGATCTTGTGGATGGACGCGGGCCGCACGACGGGCGCGAATTCCCCGGGATCGCTCACACCCGCCACTTCCACCAGGTCGCCGCGTTTCAACCAGGAATAATCATTCGTGCCGGCATACAAATAAATTCCCATCGTCGCATCCTGGATCACGATGCCCGTCTTGCCTTCGCCGGTGACCACGCCCTGAAGCTGCACCGGCACGCGTTGGGCCGCCACCGTCACGCTCAACGCCTTCACCTGCGCGGCATTGGTCAAAACCCCCGGCACGTCCTGGCTGCGCGCCTTTGCCAGCGCGGCCAGGATCACCAGAAAAATAATGTGACTGGTCCGATTCAAAATAAAAACTCGACCGCGCTGGGGCGGTCCGCTGCCGGCGAAATGCTTCCCCGTCGCAGCGACCGTCGCCTGGCGGATGTGCCGACGGTGGAATGGCTCATTTTGGCGGCACGGTGAAAAGCAAGTCAACCTCCAGCCCGCTGACTACCCGAAAGAGTTGAGGGTAACGACCAGGGGAGTGCCGGACGGAAAATAATAAATATAGCTTGAAACCGCGCGCCGTCAGTATTACACAGAAGGCCAGTTCCCATGCTTTTATGAAAACTTCTCAACTCGCGGTCGCTCTGCAACCCCGCCGCCGTGGACCGAACGCTGGCTTCACCCTGATCGAGCTGCTGGTGGTGATCGCCATCATCGCCATTCTCGCAGCCATGTTGTTGCCGGCGTTGTCGCTGGCCAAGGAGAAGGCGCGCACAATTAGTTGCACGAGCAACTTCAGCCAGCTGATGAAGGCGTGTTACATGTATACGGGCGATAACACCGAGTTATATCCGCCCAACCCGGATGATGGCACGACCCAGCCAGGCTACATCTGGGTGGCCGGCCAAGCGGGGGGATGGATGCCGAGTCTGGCCGTCGGCGGTTCGGCGGATGCCGGCAATGCGGCGCTCCTGAAGAACCCGGCCACGAGTCTGCTGGCCCCGTATCTGGCCGGCAACTCGGCCATTTTCAAATGTCCGGCCGACCCGCGCTACTGCACCTTTAACGGCCAAACGATTCCAGTGGTCCGCAGTTGTTCGTGCAATCAGGGCGTCGGCACCGTGGATCCCGGTTATGTTGCTAGCAACGGTAGCAGCCATTCGGGTCGGCCCACCACGCCGGTGGTCGGCCCGTGGCTCACCGGCAATCACAGTCAGTCCGCCTCGCAGTATGCCACGTTTGGCAAAGCGACCAGCTTCCGCAATGTCAGCCCGACGGACATCTGGGTGTATGTGGATGAAGATCCGTGGAGCATCAACGATGGCGGCATGGCGGTCATTGCCCAAGTCCCCGACGTCATTGATTATCCCACCTCGCGGCACCGCAATGCGTGCGGATTCGCCTTTGCGGACGGCCATGCCGAAGTTCACAAGTGGAAGAGCAACTTGTTTGTGCTGAACAGCACGCCGACCCGGAAAACAGCCAAGCCGGGGGCCGAGTATAACGACTGGTTTTGGTTCGCGTCCCACGCCACCCGCAGTCTCACGACCGGCTCTGTTCCGTGAACCATTCCATTCTCCAAATGAAAACAACCACGTCTCTGCTTGCGCTCACCCTTGGCGGTCTGCTCGCTTTGGGCGGCACCGGCTGCCATCGGCAATCCGCCGCCTCCGCCGTCCCGCCCAAAACCCTGGAGGAAGGCGTCGCGCAATTAACCGCGACGCTCGCTGGCGCCAGCGCGGAAGTGCAAAGCAATCTCTACAACGGAGTCTTCTATAACATCCGCTATGGCAACCTCCCCAAGGCCGCGCTCGCCTTGCAGCAGGTGGCCACTGATCCGGGCCTCACCGCCGCGCAGAAGAAGCTCGTGAGCGATGTCGGCGACCTGGTCAAACAGGCGGCGAGCCAGCCGAAAGCTCCCTAACCCGCCACCAGTTGGTGGCGCTGCCCCCAGAATAAAGCCATGCGGTGGCTGAAATTTTTTTTCATGCTCGCCGCGACGGCTTCATTGCGCGCGACGGAATTCTCCCTGACGGATTCGCCCGGCGCCGCCGACTTTGTTCTGACCAGCGATAAAATCGAACCCGCCTTTTTCATCGAGGCGACAGAGGTGTCCGCCGTGTTCCGCGCCGCTGGCGACTTGGCCGGGGATTTCGCCCGGGTCACGGGCGTAAAACCAAAAGTTGAAAAGCATTTTTCGCCGGCTGATAAAATCAACGTCCTCATCGGCACGCTCGGCCAAAGTAAAACGATTGACCGGCTCGCAGCGGAGGGAAAACTAACCACCAACGGCGTCAGTGGCGAGTGGGAGAGCTACGTTTTGCAGGTCGTGAAAAATCCTTTGCCCGGCGTCGAACGCGCGCTGGTCATCGCCGGCAGCGACCGGCGCGGGACGATTTTCGGCCTTTATCAATTGTCGGAAATGATCGGCGTTTCGCCGTGGTCTTGGTGGGCGGATGTGCCGGTCAAAAAGAAAAACCGGCTCGCGCTGCACGGCGACATTTTCAAACAAGGTCCGCCCGCCGTGAAATATCGCGGCATCTTTTTGAACGACGAAGACTGGGGCTTGCGGCCGTGGGCGGCAAAAACTTTCGAGTCGGAGACGGGCAACATCGGGCCGAAAACTTGCGCAAAAATTTTCGAGCTGCTGCTGCGGCTGCGCGCGAATTATCTCTGGCCGGCGATGCACCCGGGCACGGCGGCGTTTAATTCGTTTGCCACCAACCGCGAGATCGCCAATGAATACGGCATCGTGATGGGATCGTCGCATTGCGAACAGATGCTGCGCAACAATGTCAGCGAGTGGGACGAGAAAACTTTTGGCGAATATGATTTCGTCACGAATCCCGGCGGCGTCTTGAAATACTGGGAGCAGCGCGTTCGCGAAAATGGAAAATTTGAAAACGTCTATACGCTCGGCATGAGGGGCATTCATGATGGCGGCATGCCGGGCGGTGGCACGCAACGAGAGAAAGCGGCGCGGCTCCACACGATCATCGCCGACCAGCGCGACCTGCTCGCGCGCCTGGTGAACACGAACGTCGCGCAGGTGCCGCAGATTTTTTGTCCCTACAAAGAAGTGCTGCCGCTCTATCGGCTCGCGCCGGAGATACCCGACGACATCACGCTCGTCTGGCCGGATGACAATTACGGCTACGTCCGCCAGTTTTCCAACGCGCACGAACGGTCGCGCCGCGGCGGGGCGGGCGTTTATTATCACGTTTCGTATTGGGGCAGCCCGCGCGATTATCTCTGGCTCTGCACCACGCCGCCCGCGCTCATCGCGGAGGAAATGACTAAAGCCTTTGATTATGGTGCGGACAAAGTGTGGATTCTGAATGTCGGCGATTTGAAACCGGCGGAGCTCGCTGCCGAATTTTTTCTGAAGCTCGCGTGGAATCCGCACGCGTGGAATGGCACGAACACCTACGACTTGCTGGCCCAACAACTCGCGCGGGATTTCGGCCCGGCGGCCGCGCCGGAACTCACTTCGATGCTGGCCGAATACTATCGCCTGAATTTTCAGCGCAAGCCGGAGCACCTGGCGTTGCCGACGAACAACCTTTTTTCCAGTGCCGAGGTAGCGCAACGGCTGGCAGCCTGGCGCAATTTATCGGCGCGCGTTGACGTGGCGGAGCCGAAGCTGCCGCCGGAATCGCGCGACGCCTTTTTTGAACTGGTCGGTTATCCCGTCAAGGCCGCGGCGGCGATGAATGAAAAATGTCTCGCTGGATCGCAGCCGGCGGCGGAAGAAATTCACCGGCTCACGAAAATTTACAACGAGCAAACCGCCGGCGGCAAATGGCGGGAGATGATGTCAGACAATCCGCGCGGCCAGCTCACCGTGGCGGCCGGCGGCTCGCCCGCCGCTACGTTCAACGGCGCCGAATTCACGGAAGCCAATCACCGCGTGGTGATCGAAGCCGAACACGCTTCGGCTTTTATTCCGGGTCAGGATGCGCGCTGGCAAAAAATCATCGGCCTGGGCTACAACGGCGAGGCGGTTTCAGTTTTTCCGACGACCGTGGCGGTGCGGACGGAACCGCAGAAAATCTTGAAGGAGTCGCCGTGCCTGCAATTCAAAATTGATTTTCAAAGTGCCGGCGATTGGAAAGTGACGGTGCGGGCGTTGCCGACTTTTTCCGTGGCGACCGGCCAACCGCAGCGTTATGCCATCGCGCTGGACGATGCGCCGGTGCAAATCATCTCGCTGCCCTTGAGCCTGGACGAGCGCAACCGCCCGTGGCAGGAAAACGTGTTGCGCAACGCGGCGCTGACCACGAGCACGCACACGGTGGCTGGCGCCGGCCGACACACGCTGAAAATCTGGATGGTGGATCCGGGCATCGTCCTTGACGCCATCGCGGCCGAAGCCGGCGGCGGAGAAAGACTGGGTTATATCTGGCCGGCGGAAACGCATGAACTCCAACAGTAAATTATGCCGTGAAGCGCCGTCTGCGCCTGAGCTTCCTGGCGTCGGTGCCGGACGCTTCCGCCCAACTCAAAGAGCCTGACACGAAGGAGGAATCGTTTGAAGACCTGGTCAAGTCGGCGCAGGCGGCGGCGCTGGTTTGGTGCTTTCAAGTCTGATTGCCTTCCGCGTAGTAGCGGTAGCGGTTCACGCGATAGACCCAGGCCAGCACTTCGGCGACGGCGGCATAGAGGTTGGCGGGGACTTCACCGCCGACGCGGGCGTGCTTGAACAGCATGCGTGCGAGCGGTTTGTTTTCCATGATGGGGACCTGATGTTGCGCGGCAATCTCGCGGATTTTCTGGGCGTTCAGGCGGATGCCTTTGGCCACGACTTTCGGCGCCTTCATGGTCTTGCGATCATAACGCAGCGCGATGGCGATGTGCGTGGGGTTGGTGACGACGACATCCGCTTTGGCGACTTCGGCCAGTTCCTTGGCCTTGCTCGTCTTGCGCCGGCGACGCTGCGCATTCTTGACCTGCGGATTGGTCTCCGAGCTTTTGGCTTCTTCCTTCAATTCCTCCTTGGTCATCATCAGGTCCTGGCTGGTGCGCCAGAATTGGTAGCCGTAATCCACGGCTGCGATCACCACCAGCGCGGTGGTCACGCGCAGCAAGATGGCCAGCGCGGTCTGACCGAGAAACGCGGCGAGGCGGTCCACGCTGACCGCGGTGGAAAAAATCGGGTCCAGCATGACGCTGCGCATCTGCGAATACGACAGCGAAAAGACCACGGCGAATTTGACCATGCCCAGGGCCGTGGGCACCGCCGAGCGCATGGAGAAAAGACGTTTGAACCCTTCAATCGGATTGATGCGGTTCCATTCCGGCGCGAGCACTTCGGAGGCGGTTTGAAAACGGTTTTGGATCCCGCCTGCGAGTAAACCCGCCAGCATCGTGGCGATCACGAGCGGGCCGACACATTTCAAAATCACCATGAAACCGGCCACCCCATATTGTTGGAGCGAGTTGGAGGAAACCGGCGTGTCGTAAAGATGGCCGAGAATCTGGATGGCGGCATTGCCCAGTTGCGACCAGGCTTCGTGGCCGCTGAAGCTCAGGGCGGCGATGGCACCGAACAGGACAAAGACCGTCTGCACCTCGGCGCTGCGCGGCGTCTGCCCATGCTTGATCGCCTCCTCCAGCTTGCGCTGGGTTGGTTGCTCCGTCTTTTCGCCCGTATCCTCAGCCATGATTCAACGCCCTCCAATCAGATGTCCGAACGACATCAAATCTTCCGGCACCCGGCCCAGATAGTTGGCGACATATTGCGCCGTGAGCTGCAACGTGAACCCGAAAACCACCAGGCCGGCGGCGATCTTGAAACCAAAGCTTTCACCGAAAACATTCATCTGCGGCACGGCGCGGCTCATCACGGCGAAGAAAACGGTGATGACAAACGACACCGCCATGATCGGCGCGGCGATCTGCAAGGCGACGACGAAAATCTGCGCGGTGCGGCCGATCACCGCCTCGAACAGCGAGTGGTTCAACTGGCCGCCGCCGAGCGGCAGCACGTCGAACGTCCGCGCAAACCCAAGCAGGATGCCGTGGTGCAAATTCAGCGTGAGCATCACCATGGTCGTCAGCAGATAGAGGATCACGCCCGTCACCGGCTGCGACTGCCGCGAGGAGGGGTCCATCAACATGCCCATGTTCAGGCCCAGTTCCGTGGCGATGATGGTGGCGGCCATTTCTGTGGCGAAAAAAATCAACCGCCCGACAAAGCCCAGCAGCAGGCCAATGCACGTCTCGCGCACGATCAAACCGATGAGTGAAAACAGGCCCAACTGCTGGACGGGCAGCGGCGGCAGTTGCGGCGCAATCAACAGCGCCAAACATGCCGCGAGCGCGATGCGCATCGGGCGCGGAATGTTCACCGCCGAAAAAAACGGCAGCGCCAGCAGAAACGCGCCGGTGCGGATGAACACCAGGAACCAATTGTAGAAATCAAAGTCCATTCAAGGGGAAATTATGAAGGATGAATTATGAAGGATGAAACAAGCAGCGAGGGAGTCGCCGCCTGGTTTTATTTCATCATTCATAATTCAACCTTCATCCGTCTTTTCTCACTGCACCATCTGCGGCATTTTCATGATGACCGCCGTGGTGAATTCCATGAGCGTGCGGACGATCCACGGTAGCAGCAGCAGCATGATGCCGACGACGGCGAGCGCTTTGGGCACAAAGGCCAGCGTCTGCTCGTGAATGGTGGTGACCGCTTGAAACAGGCTGATGGCGAGACCGATGACCATGGCCGTGATCAGAATGGGCGCGGCAATCGTCAAGGATTCCAAAATCATGGTCTTCAGCAGGTCAATGGCGAATTCGGGATTCATGCGTCACATGCCAAAACTCCGCACCAGCGACTGCACCACCAGCGTCCAGCCGTCCACGAGCACAAACAGCAGCAGTTTCAGCGGCAACGACAACGTCATGGGCGGCATCATCATCATGCCCATGCTCATCAGCACGGTGGCGACGACGATATCAATCAGAATAAAGGGAACGTAAATCAGGAACCCCATTTGAAACGCCGTCCGCAGTTCACTGATGATGAAGGCCGGGGTGACGACGCGCAGCGGCAGGTCTTCGACGCGGGTCGGCGGCAATTTGGCCATCGAGACGAATAGCTCCACATCTTTGGGCCGCGTTTGCTTGAGCATGAAACCACGGAGATAGCCGCTCCCGCGGTCGAGCGCTTCCTGGCTCGTGATTTTCTTTTCCTGATAGGGCGTGAGCGCGTTGGTGTTGATGTTTTCCCAGACCGGGGCCATGACGAAATAAGTGATGAAGAGCGACAGGCCGATGATGATTTGATTGCCCGGCGAACCTTGCAGTTGCAGCGCGGAACGCACAAACGCCAGCACGATGGCGATGCGTGTGAAACAGGTCATCAACAGCAAAATGGAAGGCGCGAGCGACAGCAGCGTCATCATGAACAGAATCTTGATGCCGGAGTCGAGGTCGGGCGCGCCGTTGCTCGGGCCGATGGAAACGTTGAGCGGACCGAAGCTGGTGCCGGTGTTCGTCTGCGCCGAGGCGGAAAGACTGCCGAGCAGGAAAAAGAGAATCAGCGCGGCAAAAAAGCGGGGGCGAAGAAACGCCGAACATCCAACATTGAACCTCCAACAGCCAGTGCGGCGTGGCGATGCCGCTTGGGTGTTGGGTGTTGGATGTTGAATGTTGGAGGTTCCCATTTGAATTATTTCCCTTTAAGCACCTGCTGCAACGCCTGGGCGAAGGGCATGGGCGCGGCAGATTTTTCGCCGGCCTCCGCCGACGCCGTTTCCGCATCCGGCAAGTGGCTGAGGAGATTCACGCCGGCGGGCGAGGTCGCCACCAGAAAGCGCTGTTGTTCATAAGCCACTACGAAGAGGGCTTGCCGCGCGCCGAGCGGACGGGTTTCGAGCACGTTTAACTTGGGCGCATGGCCGCGTTGAATCGCCAGCCGCTGCCAATTCTTGTAGAGCCAGACGCCGCCGAGAAAAAGGCCGAGCACCAGCGCAAGCGATCCCATCACGCGCAAAAAGGAAACGCCGGCACCAGGCAACAGTTCGGGAGCCGCGACCGCATTGGTGCCGTCGGCGAAGAGGTTTCCGGCGCTGAGCAGAAAAATCGAGCCCAGAAAAAAAAACCTTGTCCGCGGTCCTCGGCGCCAGCCTCGCAAACAAATAATAAAAACGAGGGGGGCCGCCGAGGACGCGGACGAAATGCTGTTCAGCCCCGCGTTCATGCGGTGACGGTCTGACCAAGGACCTCGGTGATTTTCACGCCGTAGCGGTCTTCGATCACGACAACTTCGCCCCGCGCAATGAGCTTGCCGTTCACATTGAGTTCCACGGGCGCGTCGGCCGCCTTGTCGAGCTGCACGACGGAGCCGATGGTGAACTGGAGCACTTCGCGCATCGGGAGCTGGCAGCCGCCCAGTTCGATGGTGAGGCTGACCGGCACGTCGAGGACGAGATTCAAGTTGCTGGGATTTTCCATAGCGGTTATTGGGGAACGGAACTGGTCAGTTGGACGGCCCATTTGGCATCCGTGGTGCCGGGCCGGCCGATAAATTTGGGCACTTTGCCGAAGCGGACGAGCACTTGCGCGGCGCAGGCGGGATCGAGACTCAGCAGGTCGCCGGGCATCAGTCGCGTGATGTCGCCGGCGGACATTTTCAATCCCTGCCACTCGGCGGTGATGGCGACTTTCACTTCATCCAGGCCGCCATTCCAGCGCGGTTTGGTGGCCCGCGCCGGCGCGGCTTCGGTGCCGGGAATCGCGGGATTGATGAGCCGCATCAGGGGTTCGACCGTCGTGTAGGGGAACACAATTTGAAACGTTTCACTCTGCTCGGCAATGGTGGTCTGGATCGAAAGTGTGAGCATGGCCGTGTCTGGCGGCGACGTCTGGAGAAACGGGCTGTTGTTCTCGTGGCCGACGAGGATGGGATGCAAGTCGCGCAATTCCGGCCAGTGATTGCACCATTCGGCCAACACCAACGTGGCCACCTGGTCGGTGAGCGCCACTTCGATGTCGCTCAAATCGCGGGTCTCCGCTGGCATTTCCCCGCCGCCGCCGAGCAACCGGTCCACCAGCGTGAGCGCGAGCTTCGGCGGTATGACCAGCAGGCCCACGCCTTTGAGCGGCTCGGTTTTGAACAGGGTGATGTGCGTGGGATTGGCCAGGCCCTCGATGAATTTCTGGTAGCTGACGATCTGCACCTTTTCCAACTGGAGGCTGCATTCGAGCCGGAGAAAAATCGCGAGGCGCGCGGCCAGGGAGCGGACGAATTGATCATGCCGCTGGCGGATGCGGCGCAGTTCGCTCGCGGCCAGAAAACCGGACTGGCGAAAATCATGGCTGCGAATGGCGGCGGCGGGGCGGTAGGCCCGCACGCCGCGCTGGGTGAGGATCAGCACGTCCGCCGCAGATGGTTCGGGGGTTTCCATTGAGCGGGGGCGGCTTATTGGATGCCGAATTCCGTGATGTAGATTTCCGAGATGGAGTTCTCGCCCAGGACGTTGTTGAATCCGTTGATCAATTCCGTGCGGATCAAATTGCGGGAGCCGGCTTTTTCCAGATCGGCCAGCGTCTTGACGGAGAGAATTCCCATGGCCACGTCGCGGAGCTGCGCGTCATTTTCCGTCATCTTGGCCTTGAACACCTCCCCGCCATTGCCGACCACCGTGAAGCTGCTCAGCAGATAACGCGAACCCATCGTGCCCGCGATGTTGACCAGCACCTTGCTAAACGGCACCGAGATTTTTTTCCCGTCCGCACCGGTTTTGCTCTTGGCGCTGTGGCCGCTCTCCGCCGTGTCCTTGATGCCGAGACTTTTTTGGAGCTGCGGCACGAGCACAAATTTGGTCATCCCAAACGCGAGCGCCGGCATGAGCACGAGGCTGAGAATGAGCGGCAGCCAGGCCTTGAGGCCACCGGGCGCGGCGGCCACTTCTTTTTCCTCCTCGGGTTTGGTGCGTTCTTCGGCCATAAAAAATTAGCGTTTCAGATTGTTGATCGTCTGTAGGATTTCGTCGCTGGTGGAGATGACCTTGGTGTTGGCCTCGTAGGCGCGCTGCGTGACGATGAGCGACGCGAGCTGGCCGGCGAGATCCACGTTGGACATTTCCAGCGCGCCGGCCTGGAGCGATCCCACGCTTGAATCCCCCGCCGCCACCGGGGCCGCGAGCGGTCCGGCATTGGCGAGGCCGCTGTAAAGGTTGTTTCCGGCCTTGAGCAGGTTTTGCGGGCTGGAATAATTCTGCAGCAGCACTTTCCCGCCGGCAAATGGGTCGCCGGTTGCCAGTTGAATATTTACCGTGCCATCATCGGCAAATTTGAAACTGGTGACGGCGGAAGTATTGCCACCCGGCGCCCCGGTGTTGTCAATGGGAATATCCCCCACCGTGGTGGACCCGGCCGCCGTGTAACCCTGCACGCGCATACCGGTGGCGGTGCAAAGAAAGCCGTTGTAATTTTGGAACTGGCCGTCCCGCGTCGCGAAGGTGGCCCCGGTGGCCGGATCGCGCACCGTAAAGAAACCGCTGCCTTGAATGGCCAGATCATTCGGCGCCCCGGTCGAGGAAACGGAGCCCTGCGTAAATTGGTTGGTGATGGACTCCGTGCCCACGCCCGTGCCCACCTGCTGCGAGCCCGCCGCGCCGCCGTTGCCGAGCGTCTGACTGAACGTGTCGGCAAAACTCGCGCTGGCGCTTTTGAAACCGGTGGTGTCCACGTTCGCAATGTTGTTGGCGGTGACGTTGAGGCTCTGTTGGAACTGCTGCATGGCGCTGACGGCGGAATCGAAAGAAAGCATCATAATTATTTTCGGTGATGGGTTGGGGTTGGTTAATTGCCTTTGTAGGGCATCACGGAGATCAACTGGCTCAGCTTGTATGTCAGGCCGTTAATGATGATCTGCGGCGTGCCGTTATCCATGGACACCCCGGAGACCTGGCCCGTGGCCACCGTGTTGTTGCTCGGATCCACCTGCACGGTGACCGTGCTGCCCACGAGACTATTGGCCTGGAGCATCGAAAGCGATGAGGACATCTGGCTGGCCTGCTGCAACGAGGTGAACTGCGCCATCTGCGCCGCCATGTCCGTGTTCGACTTCGGATTCATGGGATCCTGAAATTGGATCTGCTTCACCAGCAGTTGCAGAAAATCATTCTGGTTCAACGTCTGCGCCGAACCGGTGAGGGGCGTGGCGGACTTGGCCAGGTTGGTGGTCGTCGCCGCATTGGTGTTGGATAGTAAAGAGATTGGAGTCATAAAATGATAAATGGTTAAGCCCACGATTCCCAGCCACCGACCGCCAGCCGCGCTGTCGCCCCGAGCGTCCGGCCCGCCAGCGCGAATTCCGCGAAGGCCGACGCCTTTTGCGCCTCCAGCTCCCGCGAAGATTCCTGTTGTTGTTTGAAACTGCTGCCACTGCCCGTCGAAAATTGCGCCTCGCCGCCCAACGGCGCGAGCTTGATGCCGCGCTGCTCCAGCCGCTGCTGCAGCTCCGGCCAGTGCTGGTTCATCAGTTGAAAATCACCGCGCGACAAAACCGCGTGCGCCTCGATGTCGCCGTTGCGGTGCCGCAATTCCAGCGACAATTCCGTGCCGGCCCCCGGCTTGATTACCACCGACAGCGTGTCGGTTTTCGCCTCCACCAACCGCACCGCGTGCAGCGCCACCATGTCGTGGGTGCGTTCCAGATTGCGCATCCGCGCATCGGTCAACGACGGCAGGATCGCCAGGGTCTGGGCCGCCGAAAATTCCACCGACGAAAAGGTGTCCGGCAGCGTAAGATTAATATTGGTCTCGCCAGAATTGCTTTCCGCCGCGCGCACCGGGCCGGCGAGCGCGGGCGTCGGCAATACTTTCTCGCGCGCCGACGCGGACGCGGCACCCGGCAAAACTGTTCCATCCAACCCGGCAACTTTGTTCGTATTTGCGTTCTTTTTCATCGGCACCTCCACTGTTGCAACTCCTGTGCCACCATTTTCCGCCGCGGGCGCGGCGGCGGCAGTCGCCGCTGTTTCAATGGCTTTTGACTCCGCGCTGGCCATCGGTTTTGCAACGTCCACGGCGGCATCTTTCAACAGCGCATTCGCGTCCACCGCCGCTTCGGGCTGGGTGGTTTCGGATTTCGGGGCCGCCGGAATTTCGCCGGGGTGGGCGGGTGCCAGCTCGGCGGCCAGAGATTTTGTTTTTTCCGCCGCCGTCGAGTCCGCCTTGGTATTGGCCACCGTCACCGTCGGACCGGCTGCGCCTTCCGCCATCGCCATCGCGGCCACGCCGGAATTTTCTTTGGCCGCCGCCGAAAAATCCGCCACGGTTTGCGGAGAGACCAAACAACCCGATGGCGGCAGCGGCAGTTGCCACGCCAACAACGGGTCGGTCAAATCCGTCTGCGGCCACATCCGGGCGTCGGCATTGGGGGAAGTTGGCTCGGTCGAAGTTTGGGTCGCAGACGCCTCGGAATCCGGGCTGGGAATATTTCCCGGGGTGGAATCCTCGGAGTCACTTTCTGGCCGCCGAGAATTCCTGGCGGCGGCGGCGTGTTTCCGTTCCGCGCGCAACGCGAGTTCGCGGGGGGATTCTTTTGCTTTTGCCGACTGCGCCCGCTGCATCAACCGGCCAAAGTCTTCCGGCGCGGCTTGGTCGTGATTTTTTTCGCGCTCCAACCTCACCTCGCCACCGGCCGTCGGTGCGCTCAGAATGCGTTCAAGGCTTTGCATTGGCCAGGGTGTTGGTGGCCGGCACGCTTAACACATCTGTGAGGCGGTTGGCCAGGCTGGCGGCGCGGGCGGCGTGCGCCTGGCCCTGCCGGCTCATGGCATCCAGAATCGGCGCGGAAATATCCGGCTTCATCAGGTAGAGCAGCTTGGTCACTTCGTCATCCGGCAGCTCGTTGAACATGGTGGCGGCCCCGTCCGGCGTCATGCCCGCCACGACTTTAATCTGGCGTTTCAGGTTGTCCTTTTCCTGGTCCCGGAACAGCAAAACGCGCTTGTCGAAATCCATCTGCAGCTTGCTCACGATTTGCGTGACCGTGCTGATCTCGCGGCTCGTGGCGGCCAGGCGCGCCTCCCATTCCTTGAGCTGTTCGGTGCGCAGCGCGAGCGAGTCGCGTTCCTCCTTGATCTGCGCCACCCACTGATCCATTTCCAGGTTGCGATATTTCCACGACGGATTGTCTTCCGCCGCCACGGCCGGCCTGGCCGCAGCCGTGGGCGAACCCAGTTGGGCGGTTTGAAACACGGCGAACATGGTCAGGAAGAACAGCACGCCGCCCAGGAGGACCACCGTGCCGGGCGCTTGGAGAATTCGGTTCATATCAGTTCAAACAGGGCGATTCCAGCGCGGGGGCCGACTGGCGCTGCACCGCGAGTTCATCAAATATTTTTTGTTCCGCCAACTGCGCCTCGTGGGCCCAGGCCCGGCGGGATTTTTCGTGAAAGCGGTCGAGCGCCTCGCGTTCGCGCACCGCCAGGGTGAGCGCCTGAAACGCCTGCGCCGCCGCGCGCCGGGCCTCCGCCAGCGCCGATTCACATTCGTGGCTGCGGACTTCCAGCACCACGCACCACGTCCGCAGACCGACGATGTGGCTCGCCGCCGCGCCATGCTCCAGTTCGTAAATCACCGCCGCGCGGCCCTCGGCCAGCTTTTCTTCCGCGACGTGCAGCTTGCGCGCGAGCGTGTCGCACTTGGTCAGCGCGCGTGCGTAAGCCTGCTGCGCCGTGCGTTCGCGTTGCTGGC
Source organism: uncultured Verrucomicrobia subdivision 3 bacterium (assembly GCA_903850425.1). Taxonomy (GTDB): domain Bacteria; phylum Verrucomicrobiota; class Verrucomicrobiia; order Limisphaerales; family UBA11358; genus UBA11358. The sequence continues at coordinate 35,132 of CAINLR010000011.1, forward strand.
GCAGCACGCGGATGGATTCAAGCGGAAAATGAAAGGCTTTCATAATTTGGTGGCCGCCGGGTTGAGGGATTGATTCAGCGCCGTCCAACTCTGGGCCGCCGCAAAACCTTCCGTGACGTTCTGCCGCAAAAATTGATTCAGCTTCGGATGCAGCGCGATGGACTGGTCAATCGCGGCATTGCTGCCGGCGGGATACGCGCCGATGTTGATCAAATCCGCGTTCTTGCGGTGGGTGGCCAGATGCTCGCGCGCGGCGGCGGTCAATTTTATTTTCTCCGGCGGCAGCAGATCGCGGTTCAAGCGGCTGACACTTTCGAGCACGTCAATCGCGGGATAGTGATTTTGGGTGGCGAGTTCGCGCGTCAGCACCACATGGCCGTCGAGAATCGAACGCACGGAATCGGCAATCGGATCATTCATGTCGTCCGCCTCGACGAGCACCGTGAATAAGCCCGTGATGGAGCCCGTCTCGCCCGCACCGGCGCGTTCGAGCAATTGCGGCAGGAGCGAAAAAACCGACGGGGTGTAGCCGCGCGTGGTCGGCGGCTCGCCCACCGCCAGACCGATCTCGCGTTGCGCCATCGCAAAACGCGTGACCGAATCCATCATCAACAAAACATTTTGTCCGGCGTCGCGAAAATATTCCGCGATCGCCATTGCCAGAAACGCGCCTTTGACGCGGTTCAGCGCCGGCTCGTTGGACGTGGCGACGATGACCACGGATTTTTTGCGGCCGCGTTCATCCAGATCGCGCTCGATGAATTCGCGCACTTCCCGGCCGCGTTCGCCGATCAGCGCGATCACGTTCACATCGGCTTCCGCCTGCGACGCCATCATGCCCAGCAACGTGGATTTGCCGACCCCGCTGCCGGCAAAAATGCCGAGGCGCTGACCGCGACCGAGCGGCACAAACGTGTCCAACGCCTTGATGCCGGTTTGAAAAACCGTGTCAATGCGCTGGCGTTTGAGCGGATGCGGCGGACGCAGGTTGAGTCCGACAAAATGTTCGGCGGCGATCGCGCCGCGATCGTCAATCGGATTGCCCAAGCCATCAATCACGCGGCCTTTGAGCGCGCTGCCGACGGCGACCCGCATCGGCGCGCCGGTGGCAATGACTTCGCTGCCGGGATGAATGCCGTGCAGTTCGCCCAACGGCATCAGGAGCAAATGATGATTCCGAAAACCGACGACTTCCGCGAGCATGTCCGCCTTGCCGCGTTCGGACTGGATGCGGACCACTTCGCCGAGCGCGGCGAGCGGCCCTTCCGATTCCACGACGAGACCGATGAGCTGCACCACGCGGCCGCAGGTTTCCGTGACGCGCGTTTCACGCACGCGGCGCAAGGCGCTTTGCATCCGGCTGGAAGAACATGGAAACGCGGGAGTCATGCCAGGATGGCGTTGCGGAGCTGTTCAATTTTCGTTTCCCGCCGCGCGTCCACAAGCCCGAAGCGCGTCTGCAAAATACAACCGCCGCGGCTGACTTCGGCGGAATGGGCAAACCGCAGCGGCCCGATTTCCGGCAGGCCGGCGAGCAGCGGCGAATGATGTTCGCGCAATAACGTGAGATCGTCGGGATGCAGTTGCACCACGATTTCCGCAGTGTCCTCGGCCTGACGCAGCGCCTCGCGGACGACCGCTTCCACGGCAGGCGCATCAATCGGCAGGCCGGCGACCATTTTGCCGGCGGCTTCGACCGCAAGCAAAAGCAAACTCGTCTCCGCTTCGTGCGCGACGTGCGGCAGGGTGCGCTGGAGGGAGTCTAAAATGCCGCGCTGAAGCTCGATGGTTTCGTTGCGCTGGGTGAGCAATTGTTCGTTCAGGGCGCTTTGGCCCTCGCACCGGCCGCGTTCGAAAGCGGCGGCTTCGCGCTCGGTCAGAAACTGCTGCCAGTCCTGGGACGGTGACCCCACGAGCAGGCGGACGTCGCTCAAAGGCCGGTCGAAATTGATGGGTTCAGACCATTTCATTTTCGGTGACGCGGGTTTCGTCGAGGTCAATTTCGCCCTCGGCCTCGAGTTTGCGGACGGCATCAATGATGCGGAACTGCGCCGCCTCCACATCGCGCGGCTTGACCGCGCCCATGAAGGCGATTTCTTCCTGCACCGATTCGGCGGCGCGGCGCGAGATGTTGGCGAGCAACAGTTTCTTGAGCGCCTCGCTGGCTTTCTTAAGCGAGACGGTGAGGTCGCGCATGTCAATTTCGCGCATGATGCGCTGGATGGCTCCGGGCGAGAGCAGCAGCAGGTCTTCGAACGTGAACATTTTCTTGCGGATGGAATTGGTCAGTTCGGGATTGCGATTTTCCAGACCGGTCAAAAATTCCCGGCTGACCGTTTTGTCCATCGCGTTGAGCACATCGGCCACGGTGGTGACGCCGCCGGTCTGCGACAGCGCACGCGTTTGCTTGACGCCGAGCCGTGTGTTGAGCACGTCCACCACTTTCTCCGCGACCTCCACCGGGGTCGGCGCGAGCGTGGCCAGCCGTTCAATCACCTGGTCGCGCTGGTCCGGCCGGAGCAGATTCAGCACTTGCGCCGATTTTTCCGGCGCGATGTGGCTGATGACAAAGGTGATCACCTGCGCCTGTTCGTCGCGGATGAGGTTGAAAATGTGGCGCGGATCCATGTCGGCGATGATCTGCATCGAGCCGAGCGGAGCCCGCGTCGTGGCGATGCGGCCGATCACGTCGCTGGCCTTGAATGCGCCGAGCGCCTTCTCCAGCGTATTCCGCGTCACGTCAATACCCGCGTAAATCGAGGTGCTGGCCGAGACGGCGATGGCGGAAAATTCCTGGAGAATTTGCTGCTGCTGGTCCCGCGAAATCAGATTAAACCGGGACATCTCACGCGAGATGGTCTCGATTTCGCGCGGCTGAAACTGGCGCAGCACCACGGCGGCGCTGTCCGGCCCAAGCATCACCAGCAAGGCTGCCAGCATCTGGGCCTTGGAAAGACTGCCGTTCTCGGCAGCGATGGAATCGGGATTGGCTTCAGCGGCGATCATGGGTTTCCGTTTCCGTGGTATGGCCGCGGTTCATCCAATCACGGATGGCCTGGGTCATGTTGTTGGGATTGTCCTTGATGAGCTTGTTCAGCACATCCACCGTGACGACGCCGGGCTGCGGCTCAAAACTAAAGTCACCGAAGCGATTGTGGCCATTGCCGTTCCCGGTGGCGGTGCTCTTATAGCCGAGGCGGCCCACCGGCACACCAATGGGGATCTCCGGGACGGACGTGCTCTTGAACGCGCGCATCAAAACGAACAGCGCGACCAAGCCGAGTCCGGGATACATGAGACTGCGCGCGAGATTCATCCAATAATCACGCTTGGTTTGCTGGTCCATTTGCTGCGTCAGATCATTTGCGAACTGGTCATTGAAGGGCATTTCTTCCAGCGCTACAATGTCGCCACGCGTCGTGTCCGCGCCGATCGCGCTGGTGGCGATGCGGCGCAGTTTCTCCATTTCCTCCGGCGTGCGCGCCACCATTTTGCGGTCGGCACCCGTGCCTTCCATCTGGCTGGCGACGGTGATGGCGGCCGTGAGCCGTTTCAACCCGCCGACCGCCTGGGTCACTTCGGTGTGCACCTTGCCGACCTCATATTCGATGGTCGAGACCGACTTGTTGTTTTTGGTGTTGTTCACCGGGGCCGCCGCCACGGCATTGTTGGTGTCGGCGGTGTTGGCGGAAATGCCCGTCGCCTGATTGTTGGCGGCGGTGGCCGAACTCAAACTGTCATCCGTCTTGGTCTGCATTTTGACAACCTGTCCATCCGGGTCATACTTGTCCTCGGTCTTGGTGCTGGTGTCGTAATTCACCTCCGCCGAAACGCGCACGATCGCCTGGCCGGGACCGAGGACTTTCTCGAGCATGTCCTGCGCTTTGCGCGCCAGATACAGTTCCAGGTTGCGACGCATCGCGAGCTGCGACGTGGACAGCCCGGTGATGGAATCGTCATCCTGATTTTCCGAAAGCACGTTGCCCAGATTATCCACCACCGAAACGTGGTTGGGTTTCAAGCCCTCGACGGAATTGGCGACGAGAAAGCGGATGGAATTGATGGCCTGCGCGGGCAGTTGCGAATTGCCGCGCACGCGCACGAACACGGAGGCGGTCGCAAATTTATTCTTGTCGAGCAGCAACCGGTTTTCCGGCAGCACGATCATCACGCGCGCCGACTGGATCTCGTCCAACTGGCCGATGGTGCGGGAGAGTTCGCCTTGGAGCGCGCGGGTGTAATTGGCCCGCTGCACGAAATCGGAAATGCCGAAGTTCGGCTTGTCGAAAATCTCGAAACCTACGCCGTCGCCCTGCGGAATGCCCTTGCCCGCCAGATTCATCCGCATCGTATAAATTTTTTCGGTGGGCACGGAAATGGAACCGCCGCTGCTGACTTTGTAAGGCACCTTGGCGTCGTCGAGCGCGGCCGTCACCTTGGACGCTTCGGCGTCGGAGAGGCCGCCGTAAAGCAGCCCGTAGTCCGTGTGCGACGACCAGAGGCTGATCGCCGCGAGACCCGCGATCAGCACGAAGGTGGCGGCGGCCACACTGACCCGCTGGCTCGCCCCGAGCTGACCCCAGATGTCGGCCAGTTGCTTGCCGAGTTTGGAAAGATTTTGATTCATTTAGATTCCCTAAATCTGCATCCGCATGATTTCCTGGTAGGACTCCAGCAGTTTGTTGCGCACCTCGACCATGAGCTGGAACGAGACGCTTGCTTCCTCCATGCCGATGACGGCCTGATGCAACGGCACGTTTTGTCCGCTCTGGAGGGCATTGACCATCTGACCAGAAACTTGCTGCTTGGCGTTCACTTCCGAAACCATCTTGCCCAGCATCGAGGAAAAAACATCGCCGCCAATGGGCGTGCCGCTCGTGACCGGCGCCGACGCCGGCAACTGCGAGAGGTCGCGGTTGGTAAGTTCCCGGACCTGCGGCAGCGAACCGGCTGAATAAGCGGGGATGGACGAGAGCGGTGACACAGGTTAAGCGGGTTAAAGGGTTTAGTGCCGGCCCATCGCCAGCGTTTGCATGGCCATGGAACGCGCGTTTTTGACAACGGCGAGGTTCGCCTCATAGGTGCGCGAGGCCGAAATCATGTCGGCCATTTCCTCATGGATGTTGATGTTCGGCATCGCCACGTTGCCTTTCGCATCGGCTTCGGGATTGGTGGGGTCGTGCAGTTGGAGCGGCGGACGCCGATCTCTTTCAATGCGGGCGACCTGCGTGGTGGGCAGCTCCGCCTGGCTGCCGTCCATGGCCGTCTTCAAAACCGATTCGAACACCACCACGCGCCGCTGATAAGGTTGGCCATTCACGTCGTGGGCCGTGTGCGCGTTCGCGATGTTTTGGGAAATGACATCCAGCCGCGTGCGCTCGGCGTCGAGCGCGGACGAGGTGTTCTGGATGCCGGTGAGAAGGTTGATCATAACGGTTCAATTATGATTTGCCCGTGATGGCCATGCGCATTTTCGCCAACATGCCGCTGACCATCTGGGTTTCGAGCGAGTGCGTGATGGCATTTTGATTCATGCGCATCAATTCCGCCTCGAGATGCACCGTGTTGCCGTCTTTGCTGTTGGGAATCGAAGTCAAGTCCGCGGCCAAGGTGGGTTTGAGCGAAGCGAGTTGCGACGCATCGCCGGACGAACTGGCGCGCTGCAACTCCTGCTCGAACGACGGCGCGAGGTCCACGCGTTTGTAACCGGGCGTTTCGAGGTTGGCCAGATTGTTGGCGATGGCTTCCTGCCGGAGCGCCACCGCATCCAGCGTTTTCTTGGCTGTAAGATAGTTGGGCTGGGAGAACAGGGCTTCAATCATACAATTGAAGCCTGAGAAGCAATGACGATGCCATCGGCAGAAAAGCGCGTAAAACCAAGGGTTTTCATCAGGCGCCGGCGGGGCCTGGGCAAATGTTACCGTGCGCCGCGAACCGACTAGGCAAGGTTGTCAGGGCAGACCCACACGCCGCCCGCCAACGCCTTCGGCTCTGGCAATGGCATAGCCGTCATGCCGGCGGGCTCAGGCGGTTGGCGGCGTTGGCCGCGCTCCGCGCTGGCAGCTTGGCGGCGGGCACCGGCAGACTGGCAGGAACACGATCCAGCCTTTCTTTCACCCGATTGCCGGTTTACGCACCAGACCCGTGTCGCCATGCTGGGCCGAGCGGGCGCATCCGGAATGTCCCCAAGTAAGGTCCTCTAAACACCTCAAATCTGAAAATCCAGCGCGGCGTTTTTTTCGGCTTTGCTCAGGACGCGCATGTCCAGGCCATCGTAAATCACCAATGAATTCGGCTGCACGCTGTCCATGATGAACACGTTGCCGCCGATGGTGCTGCCTGCGCCAATGATGGTTTCACCGCCCAGAATCGTCGCGCCGGGATAAATCGTCACGCGGTCCTCAATGGTCGGATGGCGCTTCTTGCCTTTCAGCAGTTGGCCGCCGGCCGTGGATTTTGCGCCGAGCGTCGTGCCGTGATACATCTTTACATGGTTCCCGATGATGGCCGTCTCGCCGACGACCGTGCCAGTGCAATGATCCACAAAAAAGTGCGAGCCGATCTTCGCGCCCGGATGCAAATCCATGCCCGTGCGCGCATGGGCCCACTCGCTCATGATGCGCGGAATGAGTGCGACATCTTTCAAATACAGCTCATGCGCCAGCCGCTGCACGGAAATGGCCTCGACAAACGGATACGACACGATGATCTCTTCCTTGCTCGCCGCCGCCGGGTCGCCATCGAACGCCGCCTCCACATCCGTCTGCAAAATATCGCGGATGCGCGGCAGGCGGCCGAGAAATTCCACCGTCAACTGGTGAGCCGCGTGGGGAATCTCTTTTTTGACCAAGCCCGCCGGCGGCAGGTATTCGAGGCTCTTGCGGATTTCGTCCTCCAGCTTTCCCAACACCGAATCCAGCAACGCCGCCGTCTCGACTTTGATCTCCGATGAGTGAATCAACTTCTCATCGAAGAAACCGGGGAACAGCAGCCGCAACAAATCCTGCGCGATGGCGGTGACGACGCGCTTGGACGGCAGGTTTTTACCGTCGAGATGATTAATGCCGCCGGTCTTCGCGTAAGACGCGACCAGTTGGTTGGCAAGTTGAGTGACCGTTTCCATAGCCGCCAATTTACACAAATCCACGAACGCAAAAAGTCTAATTTGGCGGCTGGGAAAAAGGCGTCCGCGCGCGCCGGCTAATTTTAATGAGCACGCCAGCTTAAATTTGCAAATTGACCACATTTCCTCGCGTTGCTAGGCTTGCCGTCCGTTCCAAACGGTTTTTATGCGACACACCATTTCAGTTCTTGTGGAAAATAAGTTCGGCGTGCTCACGCGCGTGGCCGGGCTGTTCAGCGGCCGCGGCTACAACATTGACACGCTCAACGTCGGCCCGACGCACGATCCAGTTTTGTCGCGCATGACCATCGTCACGCACGGCGACGAGGCGACGCTGGAACAAATCGTCAAGCAACTCAACAAACTGCCGAACGTCATCAAGGTGCAGAATTTCAGCGAGGGCGAATATGTGGACCGCGAACTCGTGCTGGTGAAGGTCGGCGTGGATTCCAAGTCGCGCGCCGAGGTGATGCAGATCACGGACATTTTCCGCGCGAAAATCGTGGATGTGCAGCCCAAGTCGCTCACGGTCGAAATCACCGGCAGCGGCAGCAAAGTGGAAAAATTTCTCGGCTTGATGCAGACGTTCGGCGTGCTGGAATTGACGCGCACCGGGCAGGTGGCGCTGCCCAGAAAATAATTTCCGCCCGGCTGGTTGAGCGCCCGGCCGCATTGTTGTATGGTTGAATCGTGATGAAAAAAATCACCGCATTAAAGGTTTTGGACAATTACCGCGTCTGGCTGCGTTTCAGCGACGGCGTGGAAGGTGAAGTGGATTTTTCTTCAAAACCGCGCACGGGCGTTTTTGCTTTTTGGAGCAGTTATGACAATTTCCTCAAAGCGCGCATTGGTGATTTCGGCGAATTGGTTTGGAATGACCAGCTTGATTTTTGCCCCGATTCCCTCTGGCGGCAAGTGACCGGCGAAAATTCCAAAGGGTTATTGGATCAAAACCCGCAACCTGTCCATGCCTGAAATCAGCAGGTTTCTCGGGATTTCGATTCGGATGTATCGGGACGAACATCTGCCGCCGCATTTCCACGCGATTTACAACGAGTTCGCCGCGCAAATTTCCATCCGGCATCCAGCCATCCTCAATGGTAAACTGCCGCCCCGCGTGCTCGGTTATGTGATTGAATGGGCTTCATTGCACGAAAATGAACTGGCGCAATGTTGGGAGGCCGCGCGCGGCGACCAAGTGATTGGGAAAATTGAACCGTTGATCTGAATTTGCAAATTGACCGTATTCAGTTGCATTGCTAGCCTTCGCATCCGTTTCAACTAATTTTATGGCAAAAGTCTATACCGACAAAGACGCCGATCTCGGCGTGTTCAAAAACAAAACGCTGGCGATCCTCGGCTTCGGCTCGCAGGGCCACGCCCACGCGCTCAACCTCAAGGATAGCGGCCTCAAGGTTCTCATCGGCCTTTACGAGGGCAGCAAGTCCATTCCCGTCGCGCAGGAAAAAGGTTTTGAAGTCGTCACCACCGCCGAAGCCGTGAAGCGTGCCGACGTCATCATGGTTGCGCTGCCCGACACCAAGCAGGCCAAGTGCTACCAGAAAGACATCGAGCCGAATTTGACCGCCGGCAAAACGCTGGTGTTCTCGCACGGTTTCTCCATTCATTTCAAGACCATCGTTCCGCCGAAGAATGTGAATGTCATCATGGTCGCGCCCAAAGGTCCCGGCCACACCGTCCGCCGCCAATACACCGAAGGCAAAGGCGTTCCCTCGCTCATTGCCGTCTATCAAAACCCCGGCAAGGACGCGAAGAAGATCGCGCTCGCCTGGGCCAAAGGCATCGGCGGCACGCGCGCGGGTGTGCTCGAAACCAATTTCAAGGAAGAGACCGAAACCGATTTGTTCGGCGAACAGACCGTGCTCTGCGGCGGCGCGAGCGCGCTCGTGCAGGCCGGATTTGAAGTGCTCGTCGAGGCCGGTTACTCGCCCGAGATGGCCTACTTCGAATGTCTGCATGAATTGAAACTCATCGCCGACTTGATGAATGAAGCCGGCATCAGCGGCATGCGCTTCTCGATTTCCGAAACCGCCAAGTGGGGCGACGTCAGCGTCGGCCCGAAGATCATTGATGCCAGCGTGAAGAAACGCATGGCGGCGGCGCTGAAAGATATTCAATCCGGCAAGTTCGCCAAGGACTGGGTTGCGGAATATGAAGGCGGCTACAAACGCTACAATGCGCTGCTCAAAAAAGGCGAGCAGCATCCGATTGAAAAAACCGGCGCCAAGCTCCGCGCGATGATGCCGTGGATGAAAAAGCGTTCCATCAAAGGCGCACAGGCCGCTTACTAATTCAAAGTTTGAAACAAAAAAAGCCGCTGGAGCAATCCGGCGGCTTTTTTGTCCTTATACCAATTCTCAAAAACAAGCGGTGCCTTGGTAGGGCGTCGCGGCGGCGCCGCCAAGCGGGGAGGCCGAGCCGCAGCTCGGCCCGACCAGTAATGTGCCGGTTATCAGTGGGAAATGGTATTATACCAATTTTCAAAGCGAACCGGTGGAAGGCTCGGACCACCGATCACCCCGGTGCGTCCGGCAAAGAAAAACGCGGCAACCTTGCGGTTGCCGCGTTGAATCGAACCGAAACTTTTAGTTCGGGAAGTTATACAGCGGGACGGTCACCGAAGCGCCGTTGGTGGCGTTCTGGAGCTGCTGTTGCAAACCGCTCACCGTGACCTGCGCCACGCTGCCGTCAGCGATGCCCAGGTTGCCCGCCTTCTGGTGCAGGTCATTCTGCGTCCAAGAAGAGGAGTTGTTGTAAAGCGCGGCCTGGCCCAAGCCGAGTCCGGTGGAGGTATTCGTCTTCAGCGCGGCAACCGTGGTGTTGACGGCGACAGTGCCGATGTTGCGGTCGCCGGAGAGAACCATCTGGGGGTAAGCATCCGAGGCATCACCGCAGACGAAGTAGCTGAGACCCCATTGGCCGTTGGCGAGCGAGGTGCTGCCACCACCGGAGATGACTTGGGTGAAGTTGGTCGGGGCCACGCCGGCGTGACCGGAGCTGTCCGAGGTGCAATACAGGATCTTGGCTGAGCCGAGCTCGTTGGACATCACGCCGAACACGTTGGTGACGCCAAATTGGGTGACCTTGGCTCCGGCCGCGCCGTTCGCGTAAACGAATTCCGAGGAACCGCCATTCTGCGAGCTAACGGACATCGGATATTTATCACCGTTGTCACCGCCCCAGATGCGGAAGGAGAGGCCGACCTGCTTGAGATTGTTGACGCAGTTGATGCGTTGGGCTTTGCGCTTGGCGGCGGCGAGCGCCGGGAGGAGCATGGCGGCGAGAATCGCGATGATCGCGATGACGACGAGGAGTTCGATAAGCGTAAACGCTTTTTTCTGGTTTTGTTTCATAATGGTTTTTGTTTTGTTGTTGCTTCCGGGACCGGCGCGGATTCCACGGGGAATCGCCGCAACGGTTGATCGGATTTCTAAATTAACCTTAGCAATGCCAATGCCAGTCTTGAATTGCTAAAAAACCCAATGATTTGCCCGCCGCCGCGCGCTCGGGCGGGCGAACTGCGTGAAATTTTCACGCAGAGCGCGTGAGTTTCACGCAGTGGCGGTAAAGTTGTTCACCGGAAAAGGTGGTTCCGGCGCAAGCGGCGGCGTGCGGAGCGGAAATGCGCCGATAGCGGAGTTCGCGCTGCAATTACGGAATGACTTCGCTGCGGTCCTGCAAGAGCTGCTCCTGGGCCTGCCGTTTTTCGGGGAGCAGATTTTTTTCGGCCGATTCCAGCGCATGCAGCAGGTTGGCCGCTTCGAGCAGGCGCGGCGCGGTGACAAAATTGGCGCCGGCGGCGTAAAGCGGCGGGATGTCTGCCAGCAGTTCGGCGTGGACAATGATCTGGGCGTCGGCATTCAACTCGCGCAGTTGCCGCAACATCTTCAGATTGTCTGCGCCCTTGAGGACGGTGTTGGGCAGCGAGCAGATGATGATTTCCGCGTGCGAAGCGCCGGCGTGGTGCAGCACGTCGCGCGCGGTGATGTCGCCATAGACGGCGTGGATCTGGCGCTGCTTCAACTTCTCGTGGACGACAGGGTTGAAGTCCACGACCACGATTTCGGGCAATAAATCCGGGCGTTCCCGGCTGATTTCCGCCACCAGCGAGCTGGCCGTCCAGGAAAAACCGAGCAGACAGATCCGCCGGATTTTTCGTTCGCCGCCGGCATCGCCGGTGGTTTGGTCGAGGTCGCGGAGCTCGAGTTTATTCAGCCAGGGCGTGATTTTTCGCAGGATGGAATTGTTGGCCAGGATCGCGTAAGTCGAGCCGACGGCGAGGAACGCAAACGAAAATGCGGCGATGCCGATGGAGTTTTCCGAGACGTCCCCGCTGGTCCGGCCCAGCGCGAGCAGCACCAGCGACAGTTCGCTCAATTGCGACAGGTTGATCGCCGGCAACAGGCTGACGCGGTAGCCCTGCCGCAGGCGGTAGAGCACCGGAAACACCGTGACCAGCCGGCTGCCCACGAGGAACAGGCAGAAGAAAGCCGTCCAGAGCAGGTAGCTCCACGTCGGCAGCGGAATGCTCATGCCGAGCGAAACGAAAAACAGCGTCACGAAAAAATCGCGGATGCTGGTGACCTTCGCGCTGACGTCGAGCGTGTAGGGAAACGTGGAGATCATCACGCCGGCGATCAGCGCGCCCATGGCCGGGGAAAGTTTCAGATAATCCGCGAAGCCGGCCAGGGCAAAACACCACGCCAGCGCGCCGACCAGCACCAGCTCCGGCAGGCGCGCGATGAATTTGAAGACCGGCGGCAGCACGAACCGGCTGACCAAAAACGCCACGGCCAGCAGCAGGAGCACATGGCCAAACGCCTGCGCCAGCGGGCCGGCGGCGGGATTCTTCAGGTTCGGCTGGAGGGCGAGAAAGAGAATGACAAACACATCCTGCAACACCAGGACGCCGAGGGTGACGCGACCGGCGAGCGTTTCCAGTTCGCGTTTGTCGTAAAGAATTTTGACGATGATGACCGTGCTGCTCATCGCCGCCGCCACGCCCAGGTAAAGCGCTTCGAGCCGGTTTTGCGCCAGGCCGCAACCGCCAAAGACGAGCCAGCCGAGCAGCACGCCGCCGACGATTTGCGCGATGGCGGTGACGGTGATGACCCGGCCGGCGTTCAGCATCCGTTTCAGGTCAATCTCCAGTCCGATCATGAACAGCAGCAGTGACAGGCCGATTTCAGAAATGGTCTGGATGTCGCGGGCGTCGGTGATGAACTTGAAGCCATGCGGGCCGATGGCGAAACCGGCGATGAGATACGCAAGCAGCAGCGGCTGCCGCGCCACCTGCGACCCCACCGCCACAATCCACGCGGCGATGATGCAGATGGCGATTTCAGTGACAAGACCGTGCTCCATGAGGGCGGGAACTTAAACGAGATAATGAATTAGGAAAGCAGGAATTTCCAGCCGCGCTTCAAACCGGCCAAGCGGCAGCGGTGGCTACTGCCGCGCGCCGAAGACGGCGTCAAGGATGACTTCCTTGGTTTTCCAGATCAGCGCCATGGTCATGGCCAGCGGCAGCAGCACAAAAAAGACCAGCAGCAGATGGCTGGCGCGTTCCACCACAACCAGCACCCAACCGATGGCTAGCGCGGGTCGGGGAATTTCCGATAGACCGATGAACCCGATCGCGAACAACAAGAGCGCGCTGAGCAACCAGCGGTTGAGCGCGCTGAACTGACGGGTTTCGTGCCGCAGCGTTTCGTCGGGTAGCATCGCGCCGAGGCGCTTGAGCACGAGGTTCAGATTGAACAGAAACAACACGGCGGAGATTTCCAGCAACATCATAGCGGCGCTGAAAAAAATCTGCCCGGGCAGCTTGTTGTGCCAGAAAATAAACGGGCACAAGCCGAGGTTGACAAGGCCGAGCAGCAGCGCGCGGTCGAGCGCGTTGCGCCAGGGACGCTCCTGCTTTTGGAAATCGGCCATCTGCCAGAGGCCATAGAGCAGCAGCGCGTTGACGGCGAGCGCGGGCAAAATGCCCAGCGGCTTGAGCCAGTCGGCGCGGGCGGTTTCCGCGCAGACGATCAGCGCGGCAGGCAAACCCCAAAACAGCGCGGACAGCCCGCGCGCCAGCCGGCCGAGCGAGCGGAGCAATTGCGGGTTGGGTATCGGTTCTGACATCGGCGAAAGGATGACGGAAGAATGGCGAATGGAAAAACAAATTTGTGCGGCGCGATTTCGCGCCGCCGTAATCGCCGCCATGCAACCCATTCGGCGTCGGGTGAAAAAGTTCAAACGTAAAGTTTTACTGGCGGCAGAATAACCGCTAAACATTTGCCCATGTTGCAACCATATTCGCCGAGCCAGGCCGTCACCTTACTGCTGCTTGGCTTTTTCTTGGTCACGCCAGCTTTTGGACAATCGCCGGTGGACTATGCGAATCCGCTCGTCGGCACCGCTTCGCTGGATGATCCCGCGCTGCTCGGCAATGCGCCGCCGCCCGGCGAGGAAGCTTACTCCGGTTTTACTTATCCCGGACCGGCGTTGCCGCATCACGATATTATTCTCGGACCGATCAACAAAGATCTGACCGAAGCGGCGGGCAATCACGGGATCATTTTTCCCTACGTCCATTCGCGCCGGACGATGCTGGGATTTTCCGCGCCGATGGGCGGGCTGACGATCATGCCCGTGGTGGGTGAATGGAATGTGCCGCCCGACCGCACTTACGCGTCGCCTTACGACAAGCAGACCGAAAAAGCTTCACCGGGATATTATTCGGTGTTCTTTCCCGACAGCGGCATCAAGACCGAACTGACGACCACCGAACACACGGGCTATTATCAATTCACGTTTCCGAAAACCGAGCGGGGTGCGGTGTTGATTGATTTGGGTGCTGGAAATAACCGCATTGAAATCGTCGGCGATCACACCGTGCGCGGCACCAGCGAGCGGGGCGGACGCAGCTTTGTGGCGGAGTTTTCCAAGCCGTTCAAAGCGTTTGGAACCTTCCGTCAAAACCCGCCGCAACTCGAAGGCGCCCGCGTGCGGCGCGATGACTATGTGCGCACGGAGGCGCGCACGATGTCCGGCAGTTACGCGGGTGCTTACTTGAATTTTTCCACCACGGCGGGTGAACAAGTCCTCGTGCGCATTGCTTCCGCACGAACTTTCGAAGCGGCCCAGGAGCAGCTCGACACGGAATCACGCAGCTTTGATGAAATGCATCAGCGAGCCAAAAAACTCTGGAGCGCAAAGCTGAATTTGATTGCAGTCAAAGGCGGCACTGAAAAGGAACGCGAGCTGTTTTACTCCACGCTCTACAACTCACTGCTCACGCCGCGCCTCATCACGAAGAAGGGCGCTCCTCTGCGCGGACGCAATTCCGACGGCAGCATCGCCGAGTATGATCGCTACAGTCCCATTGCGTTTTGGGACACGGGGCGTAACCAAATTGTGCTACTCACGCTGCTGGAGCCGGACGTTAAGACCAATATCCTGCGCACGCATCTGGAGATGGCGCGCGAATCCGGCTGGATGCACACGTCGTTCTACGGCGACCATGCGGTGTTCATGTATCTCGGCGATTGGGAGCGCGGCCTGCCGTTCGACTACGCTTCCGTCTATGAATACCTCCGCAAGAACGCGATGGACCCAGCGGGTCCGCGTGGCGACCTCGCCGAGTATTTGAAAAATGGCTGGGTTCACGACGACTTCATGGAACATCCCAGCCCGCCCGAATCAGGCGGCCATGCCGGCGTGGACAAAACGCTGGAATACAGTTGGGACGATTATGCGCTCGCGTTGTTCGCCAAAAAACTCGGCAAGGATGACGACTACAAAATTTTCCTCGCCCGCGCGCACAACTACACCAACGTCTTCGATGCCTCCACCGGCTTCATGCGCGGCCGTAATCCGGACGGTTCCTGGATTTCGCCGTATGATCCGTTCGAGCCTTACTATAACTACATGAGCAAAGAAGCCAGCGGCTGGCAAAATTTCTGGCTCGTGCCGCATGACGTGCAGGGCTTGATTAACTTGGTCGGTGGACGCGAAAATTTTGTGAAGAAGCTCGACACTTTTTTCAATACGCCTTACCAGCCCAAAGGCATCGCCCGCGACGTCACGGGCATGGTCGGCCTCTATTGCCAGGGCAATCAACCCGATCAACAAACCGCTTACTACTACGATTACGCGGGCCAGCCGTGGAAGACGCAGGAACTCATCCGCAGAATTTTGAAAGAGATGTATGGCAGCGACCAATTCGGCCTCGCCTATCCCGGCATGGACGACCAAGGCTCGACCTCGTCGTGGTATGTATTGAGCGCGCTCGGTTTTTACACCGTAGATCCTTCCAGTCCGAATTATATCATCGGCACGCCGCTCTTTGACGAAGCCGTCGTTCATCTCGGCAACGGCAAAGACCTGATCATCCAAGCCCAGAACAACTCTGAAAAAAATCTCTATATCCAGTCCGCCACCTTGAACGGCCAGCCGTGGAACAAGCCGTGGTTCAGCCACTCGGACATCGCCAGCGGCGGCAAATTTGTTTTTAAGATGGGACCGCAGCCAAATCGGAGTTGGGGCAGCGCGCCGGACGCCGCGCCACCGTCGATGTCGCGCTGATCACAAATCATCGTTTCAGATTTCGGAATAATTCTGCGTGCGATTAGCGAATCCGTGTTTTCGCACGCAGCGGTGGGTTAGAAGGAAAGGTAAGTATAAGCCTTCAGCCCGCGCTCGTAATCATCCAGCAGACGCATGGCTTCGCTGGGTTTCATGCGGTCGGACTTGATGGCCTCGTCCATTTGCGCCTTCATCTTGCGCTTGAGTTCGTTCTCATCGTATTGCACGGCGGCGAGCGAGTGGATGATCGTGTCGCCCTCGATAACTTCCTCGATGTAATAGCCGGTCGGCTCGTCGGGTTCGAGGAAGACGTGGACTTCGTTGACGCGGCCGAAGAGATTATGCAGGTCGCCCATGATGTCCTGATACGCGCCCATCAGAAAAAACCCGATGTAATACGGCTCAAGCTGGCCGTTGCCGTTGGTGTTGAGCTCGTGCAGCGGCAGCGTGTCGCGCACGTCGCGCAGGTCAATGAACTTGTTGATCGCGCCGTCGGAATCGCAGGTGATGTCCACGAGCGTGGCCTCGCGCGTGGGCTTTTCGTTGAGCCGGCCAATCGGCATGATGGGAAACAACTGGCCGAGCGCCCAGTGATCCAGCAGCGATTGGAACACGGAAAAATTGCAGAGATACTGGTCGGCCAGCGTATCTTCGAGCTTCTGAATTTCATCCGGGATGTAGGCCTGGCCCTTGAAACTGGTCACGACTTCGCGGCTGATTTCCCAATACAGATTTTCAATCTTCGCCTTGTCCGGCAGATCGAGCAGGCCGAGCGCGAACATTTGCTGCGCATCTTCCTTGCGCTCCTGCGCGTCGTGACAGGCTTCCAGCTTGTTGAGCTTGGTGAGATTTTTTTTGATGTCGAGCAGCTCGCGGACGAGCGCGTGTTCGTTGTCACCGTATTTTAGAAAATCGCCCGGCCGGATTTTTTCAATGGCGCCAAACACTTCGACGACAAGCACGCTGTGATGCGCGACGATGGCGCGGCCGCTTTCGCTGACGATATTCGGATGCGGCACCTTCTCGGCGTTGCACACGTCACCGATGTAATAAACGATGTCGTTGGTGTATTCCTGCAACGTGTAATTCGTCGAAGAATCAAACGCGCTGCGCGAGCCGTCGTAATCCACGCCGAGACCGCCGCCGACATCCATGAATTCAATCGCGAAACCCATCTTGTGCAGCTTCGCGTAAAACCGCGCGGCTTCCTGCACGGCTTTTTTCACCGTCAAAATATCCGGCACCTGCGAGCCGATGTGGAAATGCAGCAGCTTCAAACAGTGGCCGAGATTTTCCGCGCACAACATTTCCGTCGCCGCCAAAAGTTCCGCCGTGCTCAAACCGAACTTCGCATTTTCGCCGCCGCTCTCCGCCCACTTGCCTGCGCCTTTGCTCAGCAACCGCGCGCGGATGCCAACCTGCGGCTCGACGCCGAGCTGCTTCGAAATGGAAATAATCTGCTTCAGCTCCTCCAGCTTCTCGACGACCATGATGACTTTCTTGCCGAGCTTGATGCCGAGCAGCGCCATCTTGATGAACTCCGCGTCCTTGTAGCCATTGCAGATAATCAAACTGCCCATTTGATTTTGCAGCGCGAGGCCGGCGAACAATTCCGGCTTGCTGCCGACTTCGAGGCCAAAGTCAAACGGCTTGCCCGCATCCAAAATTTCTTCCACCACTTCGCGCAACTGGTTCACCTTGATCGGAAACACGCCGCGATACTTGCCTTGAAAATTGAATTCGGTGATGGAGCTTTGAAATGCTTTGTTAATCGCCTCGACGCGGTGCCGCAAAATATCTTGAAAGCGGATGAGCAGCGGAAATTTCAAGCCGCGACCTTTCGCCTCCTCGATCACATCGGTGAGATCCACAGCCACGCCCGTTTCCGGCAGCGGTGTGGCCACGACGTGTCCGGCGTCGTTGATGTCATAATATTTCGCGCCCCAGCGCTGGATATTGTAAAGCGTGCGGGCGGCTTCGATATTCCACGGCGGCGTGGCGGCGGCGGATGCGTCGGTAAATTGGCTCATCTCAATAATGGTTCTACCCGCGAACTATAAAAAGCCTGCCGCAGAAATCAACAGGCACGTTGAAATAATTCAGTGAAGCCAGCGGACCGCTGAACGGCCTGGCGGCACCACGGCGGCGAAATTTCCAAAAAATGATGCGATCCAACCACGCTGCACGCGGTGAAAGCACGCAGTTCATCGCACTATCACAATTTCGTTCCTGCATCGGAACCAAGGCGCGCGGCATGTTCCGATCCTGTAACGGAACGCCGGAGCAATTGCTTCTGCCGATTTTCGAATCAGCCAATTGGTCTGTAAAAGCAATGGTTTCGTGAGGATTCAGCCGGTTGGCATCAGCGTCGCTAAAGAGAGTCAACGCGTGAGTCGCCGGTGGCAGACACGGAACAACGGCTTGCGAAAAACCAAACATCACAACGAAAATAAAAACCATGAAACTTCCATCTAACCTCCTCGCCCTCACCGTCGCCATGCGGCTTCATCGCCCAGCAATCCGTCCATGCCACGCAAACGGTCGTCGGTCCCACCGTCACGGTCGCGCCGGCGATCAGCGGCGCGGCACCGATGCGGCCCCCGGCTGAAGCAGGGGCACGTCACCAGCAGATGGTGAGACGGGTTTTCCCCCTGCTGGAAAGCGGCCTCATTCCCGGCGCCGTCTTCGCCCAATTGCGCTCCATGTCTGCTGACGATGTCCCGGACCAGGAACTCCACGGCGTCACTAACTGGGCAGCGAACAAGTTGGCTTTGGCAAAGCTCGACCAGGCGGAACCAGCGATCACTGCCGAGAGTGCCAACGGGGGACAACAAGTTCTTCCTTGATGCGACTATTCCTGACCGCACCGAGGCCGAGGTGATTTTGCCGGACAAAACCGATCAGGTGATAGCCGGCGCGCATCATTTCGAGTCGGCTTTCACACGATTTCCCTAGTGCCCATAGCGGAGCAAAGCAAATCGGCCCGACTGGAGTTCGCGAAAAATCAGTTCGTGATTTGCTCTGGACGCAAATGCAATTAATCTAAGACAGCCAAGTCATGCATGAGCCTGCAAAATTTTTTCTGTCCGCCGTTGTTTTGATGGCTTGTGGACTTGTGGCGACGGTAGGTGATGTTGTAACGAACCTTCCTGGCTTGCGCTGCCCGGAAACGGGCGAGGAAAAATTTTACCGCGACGTGCGGATCGAGGCGTTGGTTTGTTCCATCAGCCCGTCGAGTAAAGAGTTGGTGCTCGCAAATGATTCCGGTGGAGAGGTGGTGCGCGTGGATGCGGCTGCGCGAGTCAGGCCCGGTGACAATATTTTGCTCACGGCTGCGCACTGCCGCGTTCGGCAGGAAAGCTGGGGCGTGTCGCTGTCACCCTCGCCGCTGATTGACAATGACGGGCTGCACGGACCGGTGGAAAAATCCGCCAGCATTTTCTTGGAATCGGGCCGCGTGCCGCTGCGTGTGGAATGGTTCAACGCGAGCCAGGGCAGCGCGCTGGAACTTTCCTGGCGCGTGCCCGGCGGCAAGCGTGAGAAAATTCCCGCCGCGAACCTGATGCGGCGCGACGGAAACGGTGTTTGGTCAAATGGCCTGCTCTGGCAGTGCTACGAAGGTTCATGGGCGGCATTGCCAGAATTTGCGAATTTGTCAGCGGCGGCTAACGGGACAGCGCCGGATTTCACACTGGATGTCGCCACGCGCCATGATTTTGTCGGTCTGGTCTTTGATGGTTTCTTGGAAGTGTCTCGCGGCGGCGAATACGAATTTTTCCTCAAATCCGATGACGGGGCGCAACTTTTTCTCGGAAACGCCGCGCTGAAGATTTCCGTCTTATCTCGAGGCGAACCGCCGGCGCCGTTGAGTGTGAAACCCGGCGCGGCCGGCGCGCAATTTCGCTGGGCGGAAGCGCGCGGCACCGTGCAGCAAATTTTGGAGCGCGACGACGCCAAGGAAGTCATTTTAAGCACTGCCGATGGGCCGTTGCGCGTGCGGATTCCGGGCGTGGCTTCGCCGCCGGCACTTGCCCCGGAGACGCCGGTGGTCGTGCGCGGCGTCGCGCGCGATGCGTTTCGGACTGATGGCGCGCAAGGCTTTGGCATTTTGGAAGTGGCATCGGCGGCGGACCTGCGGGTGCAGTCCTTGGCGGGCGAAGGTTCTGATGTTTTGACCACCGCCGCCGATGTCGAGCGGCTTTCACGCGCGGAAGCGGAAGGCGGGCGGCGCGTGAAAATTCGCGGCGTCGTGACGTGTGACGCTCTGTGGCTGCATTACGGCAGCGTGCTCCATGACCGCACGCGCGGCATTTATTGTTCTTGGCCCATGACCAATGCCGAGACCGGAGAACTCCAACGCCGCCCGCGCTTCGGTGAATATTGGGAAATCACGGGCGTCACCGAGTCGGGAAGCTTCGCGCCGGATGTGCGGGCAAGCCGGATGTCGTGCCTCGGCGAGGGACAGCTTCCGGCACCGGTGTTGCCGACGTGGGACCAGTTGTTGAACGGCTCGCTGGACGCGCAGTGTGTCGAGTTACAAGGCATCATCACGGGCGCGGATACGAACGGCGTAGTTCTGCTGACGCACGGAGGAAAAATTCGCGTCAACCTGACCCCGCCGTCGGGCTTGCAGTTGCAGTCCAAGAAAAATGCGCTCGTTCGGCTGCGCGGTTGCCTTCTCGCGATCTGGGATGCGAGCTCGCACCAAGTCAAACTCGGTGAAATCTGGTTGGGCAACGCCACGGCGGCCTTCGATCCGCTGCAGCCCGCCGACCCGTTCGACGCGCCGCGAAAAAGCGTGGAAGATTTGCTGCGGTTTGACGTTTCGGCCAGTTCGTTGCAGCGCGTGAAAATCGCCGGCCAAATCACCGAAAGACGCGGCGAGGAAATTTTCATGCTGGACGGCCAGCGCGGATTGCGGTTTGTGCCGCGTGATTCGGCGAATGTGCAATCCGGTGAATTCGTCGAGGTTTCGGGTTTTCCCGAACTCGACGGCCCGTCGCCGGTTTTGCACGAGGCTGTGGTGCGGCACACGGGATTCGGTCCGCTGCCCGAGCCGGTGCCGCTGAAACCGGACGAGCTGTTCCGTCCGCAGAACGACGGCCAGTATGTGCGGCTGGAAGCGATTTATAACGGCGCGCGGGCGGCGGCGGGCAAACCGCTCTTGGATTTGCAGGCGGGCGGAAATTTTTTTTCCGCGCGCTTGCGGGTGCGGCCCGCCGCGCTGCCGAAAATTGAGCCAGGCAGCCGGGTCGAGGTCACCGGCTTGTTTGCGGCCCTGTCGGCGCCGCATCGCAGCCCAGGCCAGCATTTGGGGTCGTTCGAGATTTTGTTGTCGTCACCCGCCTCCGTGCGGGTCCTTGCCACTCCGCCGTGGTGGACGTTACAGCGGCTGCTGGCGCTGACCGGCGCGCTGTTCGCGGTTTTGATTCTGGCCGCGCTGTGGATCACGCAACTGCGGCACCGCGTGGAGGAGCGCACGGAACAGTTGCGACACGAAATTTCGGAACGCGAGCGCGCCGAGCAGTTGCGCATCGTCCAGGAGGAGCGCACGCGCATCGCGCAGGATTTGCACGATGACCTTGGCTCCAGCCTCACGGAAATCAGCGTGCTCGCCAGCGCGGGTCAGCGCGGGCCGGAAGCCACTGCGACCTCGCACGGAGTGTTTGAGGCCATTAGCGAGAAATCGCGCCGGCTGGTGTCCTCGCTCGACGCGATTGTGTGGGCCATTGATCCCAAGGAAAACACGCTGCAATCGCTCGCGGACTACCTGGCCGGTTATGTCGAAAATTATCTTTCCACGAACGGCATTACCTGCCGTTTCAAGATGCCGGAGGAACTGCCTGCGGCTGTCGTGGAAGGAAGGGTGCGGCATGAATTGTTTTTGGTGGTGAAGGAAGCGCTGCACAACATCGTGCGCCACGCGCGCGCCACCGAAGTGGAATTTCACTTGGACGTCACCGCGACCGGCATCGCAATCACGATTTGCGACCACGGCTGCGGCTTTGATGCCGCCGCGAAAAGCAGCGGGCACGGGTTGAAGAATTTCTCGAACCGGATGGCGCGGCTCGGCGGCGAATGCACGGTCAGTTCGCAAACCGGCGGCGGGACGACGGTGAAAATAAAATTGCCGCTGCCCGCGGCGAATGAACCGAAACCCGGTGCCAGCCATTGAATCAGCCGAATGGCGGATGGCGTGGCGCAATTTTTTTTGAGAGCATGAAAAAACACATGGCTGTGGCTACTTCCAAAGCTTCGGAAAGTTTGATGACCGCGGTCGCGGTCGTTGAAGACAACGCCACGTTTCGTTCGTTTCTGGCGGATTTGATCAACCACACGCGCGGACACCGCGTCGTTTGCACGTGCGGTTCGGCGGAAGAGGCGCTGGCGCAAATTCCCAAACACCGCCCGGACGTGGTGCTGATGGACATTCATTTGCCCGGCGAGAGCGGCATTGTTTGCACCGCGCGCCTGCGGGAAGCACTTCCGCAAACGCAGGTCATCATGCTGACGGTTTACAAGGACATCAAAATGATTTTTGAAGCGCTCAAGGCTGGGGCGTGCGGATATTTGCTCAAGCGCTCGAAGGAATCGGAAATTTTGGAAGCCATTGCCGAGGTGCGAGAAGGTGGTGCGCCCATGACCGGCGAAATTGCGCGGCTGCTCGTCCGCTCGTTCCGCGAACCGGCAAGCGCCAAGGCCGACAATGCGAATCTCTCCGCGCGCGAAAACGAAATTCTGGCCCAGCTTGCCGAGGGACTTTCCAACAAGGAAATCGCGGCGCGGCTATGCATCAGCGTGAGCACGGTGCGCTCGCATTTGCTGCACATTTACGAAAAGCTGCACGTCCGTGGACGCACCGAGGCCGCGGCCAAATTCTTGCGTGCCCGTCCCGCCGAGTCGCCCGCCCAGGCGGCGTTGCAGCATTAGCCCTGGATGGTGGCCAGCTTCTGCGATGGAGAGCGGGTTTTCAGCCCGCTTCAATGCGTGTTTGCCATGCCATTCAAAGCCGCTTGAACCCCCGTCTTTGTAAATAAGCTGGCCGGATTCCAGTTGGACCGTCGCGTTCGAGGCCATCGTTGCTTAGGCGACGCCGAACCCCAAAATCAGCCAATTGGCTGATACCAGCGTTCTCCGGCTTATGGCACGATTTGGTTGAAACCTAATCGTCAAACCGAAATGAACTCATTCATGCGACCATTCAAGTCGTCTCGCGCCGCAATCCTGATCCTTGTTTGAAACTCATCTCCAACCGCAACAAAAGAACCAATCCGACAATATGAAAATAAAAATCAGTTTGACCAGCCTGTGGACGTGCGTTTTAAGCGCGGCCTCTGCGCTTGGCTTGATCGCCAGTGCCAATGCCGCCAACATCAATATGACTGGTAGCGATGGCTTTGGTGCCACTTCGTTCAATGCCGGCCTCAACTGGGCGGGTGGCCTGGCTCCCACGGCTGGCAACAATTATTTCACTGCCGGCTTTCTGCTGCGAACGCCAACCACATCCGGCAATTTTACTTTTGCAGGTGATTCGTTGACGTTTCAACCGAACAGCACTGCTAACAGCACAGCGATGAATTTGAAAGGTAGCAGCCCTTCAACGATCACTATTAATAACTGCACGAATGCCGGAGGCGTTATCGGCAACGGCAACGGTGGCGCTACTTACACGTTGGCTGGCAATATGTTCATTAGCGCACCGACGGCATTCGGGTTGGGCGGTGACGGCGGACGGTTTCTTATCATTGGTTCAGCCTTGAGCGGCAGCGCCGCGATTACCAACGGATTCGTTGGCAACGGCTTGGGAACGATAACCTACACCAATAACAACACGGCTTTCACCGGGCCGATGGTCACGATTTTAGCCTCTACCAACCGAGCGGCTTCTCAAGCTAACCTCGGCGGCAATCCGGCGAGCTTCAACGCGCAGCAATTCGTGCTAGATAGCGGCACATTTGTTCCTACAGCGAGTTTCGCGATGAATAACCCAAACAGCGGTGTAACCATTGGCGCGGGCGGCGGTAATTTCTATGTTGGCACCGGGATCAACTTCACCAACGCCAATCCGCTGGCCGGCCCAGGCACGCTGACCAAGAGCGGCGCAGGCACCATGGTGCAAAATGGGTCCGGTGCTAGTTTCACTGGAAATGCGGTCATCAGCGCCGGCACACTTGCGATTGGCGCAAGCGGGTCGCTTTCCGGTTCGCCGGTCATCAATGTGGGTGGTGGTGCGGTCCTTGATGTCACCGCTGGCGGGTTGACGATGAGTGCAAATCAGCAGTTGATCGGCACTGGCACCATCAATGGCAACGTCACGGATGCTTCCGGCAGCACCATCAACGCGGCTGGTTCCTCCACGGTTGGCAATTTGACCTTCAGCAATAATCTCACGCTGGTCAATGGCGGCAATATCGTCGTGGACTTCGCTGCGGCCACCAATGATGTGATCGTAGTTAATGGCGACCTTTCGCCCAGCGGCATCACCTATGTCAGCGTTGGTTCGGCTCCGCCCGGAGGGTTTGTGAACGGCACAAGCTACACCGTCATGAAAGTCAACGGCACGCTTGGCGGCACGGCGGCTAACTTCGCAGTGCCGGCGACGCTGCAGACGCGCCAGACCTTCCCGATTAGTTATGATGCGGTTAACAAACTGGTAAAATTAACGGTTGCAGGGAATCCTCCGGCAAATCTCGTCTGGCAGGGAGATGTGACCAATGGCGTCAACAATGCTTGGGACATCACGACTTCGCCGAATTGGCTGAATGGGGTCAACAGCGATGTGTATTATGATTTGGACGCGGTGGTATTCAACGACGCCGGAACGAATCAATCGGGCACCATCAATCAGCCCACTCTGGATGTTGTGGTAAATCCCAAGTCGGTCACCTTCAATGCGACCAACGATTACACCTTCGCTTCACCGACCGGCCTGGGTGCCATTGCCGGCACCGCTAGTTTGACCAAGACCAATACCGGAACTGTTTCCATTCAGACGACCAACACTTACAACGGCGGCACGCTCATTAAAGGTGGCATTCTCCAAGCCTACTCTGGCAGTGCGCTGGGAACCGGGAGCGTTACTGTGACGAACTCCGGCTCGTTGGATGTTTATGTCAATTCCGCCGGGACTGCGGTTTATAATCCGGCGCAAGCCCTGATTGTGAGCGGCACCGGCGTCGCCCCCAATATTGGTGCCATCTTCACGACCCATGGCATGGGCTGCGCGATTGGTTGCACGCCGTTTGGCATCAAGTCGGTGCGGCTCGCCGGCAGCGTCGCGATGGGGGATGACGGCGCCACCTGGCAGATCGGTCTGGACGGCAACGCCAATGGCGGGGCCAACGTGGGTTCCATTGACGGCAAAGGCTTCAGTCTGACGAAAGTGGGCAACAATACGCTGGTGATCGAAGCGACCAATGTTTCGGCGTTGTCACAATTTGTCCTGGCTGGCGGCGGCGTTGAGCTTGCCAATACGGCCAATAATCCGTTTGGCAGTTCGGCCACACTGGTCATTTCCAACGGCACGTGGATCAATTCCTGGGACAATTACGCGAATAGCGGCATCAACTTGGCGAATCCGATGGTCATCGGTGCCGGTGGCGGCCAATTGTGGAACACCCATGGGTTGTATTACAATCATGCCTGCTACAATACTTACAGTGGCAATGTGACTTTAAGTCCGGATACAAATGTCAACAGCGGATTGACCATTTACAACACGGCGTTCTTTGGCGGCGCTCCGAACAACCTGGCCACGTGGGGCACGATGACCTTCAGCGGAATAATTTCGGGCACGAACAACGTTGTTTGTGTCGGTCCGCAGTTCCAAAGAGGCGGTGGCAACAACAATGCCTATGCCAACAATCCGGTCAATTTCACGGGCAACAACACATACAGCGGGCTGACGATCGTAAGTAATTATGTGGTGCTCAACACGACCACCTACAACCAAAGTGGCGGCACCTACGACATCGTTGACTTCGGCGATTTGGATGTCATTCCTGTCAACGGGCGCCCGACGTTGCCGATGGCAAGCCTGCTGGCGGATGTGCAGTTGTTGGGGCCGCCGAGCATCGGATTCAGCCGGTTGACGGCCATGCCAACCAGCCCGGTGATTTATGCCACGAATTTCACCATCACTTCGAGCTGCGACATTGTTCCGCCAAAATCAGGTTATAGTGTGGGACAGTTTCCGTTGATTAAATATGAAGGCGTCATTGGCGGCGCAGGCTTCGCTGGCCTGTCAATGAATACCCTGCCTCGTGGCGTGGCTGCCACCTTGGTGGACAACAGCGCCAATCATAGCGTTGATTTGCAGGTGACGGCCGTCGGTTTGGAGTGGACCGGCGCCAACTCATCCGCTTGGGACATTGGCACCACCGAAAACTGGTATAATCCTCAATCCATGTCGCAAGATTATTACTATGATGGTGACACGGTGGTCTTCAACGATATCACCAACAATTACACGGTTAGCATACAGCCGGCCAACGTGAGTCCCACCGGAATCACCGTGAACACCACCAACACCTACCTTTTCGCCGGTGGCACCGCGAATGGCATCATCGGCGCGGCCAGCCTTTTGAAGACTGGGACCGGCACTTTGATCATGGCTAATTCCAACAACGTTTTCACCGGTGGCACCACGATCAATCAGGGCATCCTGCAACTGGCCGACCAGAGCTACTCTTATCCCTACAATGGCGGCGCGCTAAACAACAACGGTGGCGTGGTTACGGTCAATAGCGGTGCCACCTTTGATGTCAACAGCATCGAAGTTCCAAACTATCAAAGCTACGGACCGGACGGTTACAACGTCTATATCAGCGGCAATGGCGTTGGCGGCAATGGCGCGTTGATCAACAGCACGACCAGCAACAACGACAATGCTGATCCAGGTTACCTTACCTTAACGGGTGATGCCACCGTGGGTGGCGCTGGCGATATTAATATTCGCCATGGTGCCTCACCAAAACTAAGTTCCCAGAGCGGTGCTTACACGCTGACGAAGGTGGGTGCCGGCCAGTTCCGCGTGCGTTATAACACGGTAGTCAGCACCAACTTTGGAAATATTAACATCCTGCAAGGCATCATAACTTATGAATCATCCAACACCAACGGCTTTGGCGATGCGACCAAGACCGTTTCTGTCGGAAATGGCGGCGGTTTTGCCTGGGGCACGGCCAGTGTGCCTTGCTACAAACAGATTATCGCAAGCAACGGTGCCACGTTGTATGGTTATAATACCACGGCGAATGTTATTGCCAGCCCGGTCAAGTTGAACGACGGCACTGTCACGCTCAATGCCAATTACTTCAATGCGCTGACTTTTAGTAATGTTTTAAGTGGCGCGGGTGGCATCAGCGTCAGCTATAACTCCACGGTTACTTTTGCCGCCAGCAATACTTACAGTGGCAATACTTATGTGTCTGATTGCAACGCCAGTCCCGGCTCGGTTTTACGGTTGGTTGGCAACGGTTCCATCGCTAATTCGCCGAACATCACCCTGCAAGGTATTACCAGCGGTCAAGCATTCGCCGGCGGTTTGGACGCGAGCGCTCGGACCGACGGCACGTTGACGCTGCTCAATAGCCAGACCTTGCGCGGCGACAATGCTGCCTATGTGAAGGGAAATGTGGTTGCCACTTCCGGCACGACCATCACGCCTGGTGGTTTGAACAATGTGCAATCCATGAACTTCAGCAACAACCTGACACTCCAAGCGGGCAGCACCTATGTGGCTGATGTCGGCTACGACGGCGTTTCCGCCACTTCCAACGACGTTGCGAATGTTACTGGCACCTTGAGCTATGGTGGCGCCTTGACGGTTAATGCCATTGGCAGTCCCTTGGTGGCGGGTAACTCGTTCAAACTGTTCAATACCACCGGCACGCCGAGCGGCAGCTTTGCTACCACCAATCTCCCGGCCTTGGGCACCGGTTTGGGATGGAATTGGAATCCGGCCACGGCTACTTTGGCAGTAGTCGCCGCGGTGAACACGAACCCGGCCACGGCCAATTTCCAGGCCACCTTCTCAAGCGGTTCGTTGCATTTCACTTGGGCAGCTGATCATCTAGGCTGGCAGCTTTACACGAATGCTATCGGCTTGAGCGCAACCGGTAGCTGGTTCCCGGTGTCGGGTTCCGCCGCTGTCACCAGCGAAACGATTCCCGCCAATCCGGCGGCTCCGCATGTGTTCTTCCAATTGCGGTATCCGTGATTGAAGAATTGGCGGCGATCGTCCCGGCCGGTCGCCGCATTTCTGACAGTCGGGTTTGGGGTTGCGGGGACGGCTAAGGGGTTGGCCGTCCCCGCTTTTTTTCTGGAAAACCTGTGCGAAGATCGAACAATGCTGCATCATAGAGTTGTGAATCTGGTTTCCCTTTGTGCTGAACGGCTCGGATTCCGGTTTGCAAGCCGGTCCTCCTCGGGGTTCGCGGCGACACTCTTGCGGGTGGCATTGGGGTTTTGCTTTATCGCATCGGTTCATGCGCAGACGTTTGGCAACGTCACGATGGGCGGCGGCGGTTATGTGACCGGAGTCATTGCCTGCCCCAGCCAGCAAAATCTTTTCTACGCCAAGACCGACGTCGGCGGGGCCTACCGCTGGAATGAAACCAATCAGTCTTGGATTCCGCTCTTGGACTGGAATTCCCAGGATGAAACCACTTATCAGGGTGTCGAAAGCCTGGCAGTTGACCCGCAGTCACCGGCGACATTGTATCTCCTGGCCGGCACTTCGTATTGGAACAGTGGCAAGACCGCCATTCTTCGTTCCTCGGATTACGGCAATACCTTCTCCATTACGGATGTCACGGCCAAATTCAAAGCGAACGGCAACGGCGCCGATCGGCAGAAGGGCGAAGCTTTGGCCGTGGACCCGCACCTTGGCAGCATTCTATTTTGCGGCACGCGGGCGAACGGACTTTTCAAGAGCCTGGACTTTGGCACGAACTGGAGCGCCGTCGCCAGCTTGAACGCCAACCTGAATGTCGCCAGCGAGAGTATCAGCTTTGTGTTGTTCGACCAATACACCGGCATGAACGGCAGCCCCACTCCGCGCATCTTTGTCGGCGTCTTTCGCACGGGAACCAATCTTTTTGTCAGCAACGATGCGGGAACCAACTGGACGCCGCTGACGAACGGTCTCAGCGCCTCGCTGCCGCAGCGGTGCGCGCTCGCCAGCGACAACAATCTCTACATCACTTATGGCAATGACCCGAACGGGGCGCTGATGCGCTACACGACGACGAACGGATTCTGGACGAACTGTTCGCCCGCCGGAACGCTGACCTATGGCGGCATCAGCGTCTGTGCAACGAATCCGGGCCGGCTCATCGCCACGACTTATTCGGAATGGAAATGGCAGCCGTGGGGCGCGTGGGGCGACAAAATTTTTGTCAGCACCAATTCCGGTGCGTCGTGGAACGACCTGTTTGCGAGCAACAAGGCGACCAACAATGCCAATGGTTTTTCCTACATCGCCCCGGCGTCAATCCACTGGGCCGGCGCGCTGGCCATGGACCCGTTCAATCCCAACCGCGTCTTGGTCGGTTCTGGCAATGGCATTTTTTGCACGACGAACTTGAATTGGGGAGCGACGCTCTCAACCTGGAAGTTTATGGTGAAAGGGCTGGAGGAAACTGTCCCGATTGATTTCATCAGCTTGCCCGGCGGGCCGTTCCTCACGTCTGTCGGCGACCAGGGCGGATTCGTCCACACCAACATTGCCATCTCGCCACCCACCAACATGAGCCAGTCCACCAGTTTTGCCTTCGCCGCCAAGAAGCCCGACTTTGTTTGCCGCGTCGTTCAGAACGGTGAGGTCTGGTATTCCAAACAACTGCCCGTGGTGTGGACAAAAATGCCTTCCACGCCGGATGTGATGACCAATGGTGAAGTGGTTGTTTCCGCAGATGGCGCCACGGTGCTCTGGAAATCCACCGTGGGTGGGGTTAACACCAACTACCTTACCACCAATCTCGGCACCAACTGGCTGCCAGGCACCGGACTCAATTTCAATTGCATTCCCTTGGCCGACCCGGTGAATGCCGCGAAGTTCTATGCCTACAACCCCGGCGACGGCTATCTCTATGTCAGCACCAACGGCGCCCAGGCGTTTTTCAAATCGGGTTCTGCCGGAACCGGTGGCGCGCTGACATTTCGGGCCGCGCCCGGATTGGAGGGCCACGTCTGGATCGCGCGCGGGAGCAGCGGATTGAAGTATTCAACCAATTCCGGCGCGGCGTTCAGCAGCGGCACCGTCAGCGTTTGCGACGCCATCGCTTTTGGTAAAACGATTCCCGGCGCAACTTATCCAACGCTTTTCATTTGGGGCAAACCAACCAGTTCCAGCACGGCAGGCATGTATCGCTCCACCGATCAAGGCGTCAGTTGGCTGCGCGTGAACGACGATGCCCATGAATATGGCGGACGCGGCAATGCCGGCCTGATTGAAGGCGACAAGAATGTGCATGGGCGTGTTTACATGAGCAGTGCCGGGCGCGGCGTGATCTACATGGACTCTACCGTGCCGGCCACCAACGTGACTTTGGCTCCGCTTAACTTCTCCACTTTTGTCACCGCCACCCAGCAACTCACCGCCACGGTGTGGCCGACCAATGCCACTTATCCAGCCGTCACCTGGGCTTCCAGCAACACCGCCATTGCCACGGTTAGCGCTTCGGGGTTGGTGACCGGCAATGCGGCCGGGACGACGGCGATTACCGCGACCACTTTCGACGGCGGGTTTGTTACCAGCTCCGTTGTCACGGTGACCAACTTGATGTCTTCACCATTGCTGACTTGGACGCCGGGCGGTGTTTCCGGCATGGTGTTGTCCTGGCCCGCCGACCATCGCGGCTGGCGATTGCAAATGCAGACAAATCTAATGAACACTGGTCTCGGCACCAACTGGATCAGCCTGCCTGGCTCCGCGTCGGTCAATAGTGTGACGAACCCGATCAATACGGCCAATGGCAGTGTATTCTATCGTCTGGCATATCCAAATTAGATGTGATAGCCGCTGACTGAGGCGCTTTTTTGCAGAGTGGAATAATGGTGGAAATGCTTAAACCAATGTCTGAATCAACCGAAATGAAAATCAACTTACAATTAGGGCTGGCAATTGCGCTGGCGGTTTCCTTCACATCAACGGCAATGGATTTGCCCGTCGCCCCCGGGCCGTTCACCGGCACGCGGGATTCGCTGACAAATTATTCATGCCCCGACTGGTTTCGCGACGCGAAGTTTGGCATCTGGGCGCACTGGGGGCCGCAGGCCGTGCCGATGGAAGGTGACTGGTATGCCCGCAAGATGTATCAGCAGGGCACGCCGCAATATAACGACCACCTCGCGCGCTGGGGCCATCCTTCAACGAACGGCTGGAAGGACATTATTCCGCTGTGGAAGGCCGAGAATTGGGATCCTGAAAAATTGATCGAACTCTACAAAAAAGCCGGCGCAAAATATTTTGTCAGCATGGGGTCGCACCACGACGATTTCTTTTTGTGGAATTCCAAATTGCACAAGTGGAATGCCGTCCAAGTCGGACCGCATCGCGACGTTGTTGGTGAATGGCAGGCAGCCGCGAAGAAAAATGGATTGCCGTTCGGCGTGTCCGAGCATCTCGGGGCGAGCTTCAGTTGGTTTCAAGATTCGCACAAGTCGGACAAAACCGGCCCGCTCGCCGGCGTGCCTTACGATGGGGCGAACTCAAACAATTGGGATTTATATCATTTTCCGGCTGCACCGGATGACAAAAGTTCTTGGTATACCAAAGACCCGCGCTGGCAGCAGCAGTGGTATTACGAGATCAAGGAACTCGTGGACAATTATCATCCCGACCTGCTTTACAGCGACGGGCCGGTGGTTTTTGGCAATGAAGTCGGCTTGAGCCAGATTGCGAACCTCTACAACCTTAGCGCGGCGGATCACGGCGGCAAAAACGAGGCAATTTACAACTGCAAGGAAAACAGCGGCGGTCGCTGGGTGCAGGATTACGAACGCGGCGTCGGCGGCGGCATCAGTCCGGTTCCGTGGCAGACCGACACCTCCATCGGCGACTGGTTTTACAACAAGCATTGGAAATATCAGCCGTTGAGCTGGACGGTTCACATGCTGGTGGACATCACGAGCAAGAACGGAAACCTGCTGCTCAACGTCGTGCTGCGTCCCGACGGCACGCTCGATCCCGAAGTGGAAACGATGCTGCACCAGCTCGCCGACTGGACGGCGGTGAACGGCGAGGCGATTTACGGCACGCGTCCGTGGCAGGTTTTTGGCGAAGGCTCCGTGCGCGCCAAGGGCGGTGCGTTCAAGGAGGATTTTAAATACAGCGCCAGCGACATTCGCTTCACTTCCAAAGGAGAGAAGCTTTATGCGATTGCACTGGGCTGGCCGGCGGAAAACCAAATGGTCATCCGCTCGCTCGCCGCGACCGACGACGCGACCCAAAACAAAATTGAAAAAGTCGAATTACTCGGTGGAACTGGCGACTTAAAATTTTCGCAGACAACCAACGGGCTCGCCGTGGATTTGCCCGCCGCAAACATTAGCGATCTCACCTGCACGCTGCGCATCACCGGCAGCAATTTTAAACCGGCACCAATTCCTGTGGTTCCGTCGGTTGTCACCGCCGATTCGCACGGTCGGTTGATTTTTGGCGCGGACGACGCCGCGCTGCACGGCGAGCAAATCAAAATAGAAGAACAAGGCGGCAAGCCGAACATCGGCTATTGGGACAAGCCCGACGAATGGGTTTCGTGGAATGCGCACATCGCGAAACCCGGAGCTTATCTCGTCAGCGCCACCATCGCCTCGGCGAATGGTGACGGGGAATTTGTTTTGGAAGCCGCCGGCGAGAAAATTACCGGCCGGGCCGAACGCACCGCCGGTTGGGACAAATTTGCCACTAGCGACATCGGCACGGTAGAAATTAAGTCCAGCGGCGATTTCACCGTAACCGTCCGTGCCAAAGACGCCGCCAGTTGGAAGGCGATCAACCTAAATTCCATTCGCTTAACGCCGCAAAGTGAATGATTTCGAACCCATGTGCCCCGATTTCACTCTGAATATATCCGTAATATTTCCCGATAGTTATCAACATCAAAAATAAACCATCAATCATCATGAAAAATAAAATGCAACTAACCTCGTATGCTCTGGCAGTAGTAGCTTTGCTGGCTGCCGGATGCCAATCTGAAAAACCCGCTGCGGACGGCAAATCCGCCCAATCTGCAGCGACCTCGGCGGCGGCGGTTTCGCAAACCTCAGCGGTGTCGGCGCCGGCGGCACAGCCGGTCGAAAAGAAAATTATCCGTATCAAGGCCGGCGTGTCCGCGCCAGTGACAGACTCCGCTGGTAATGTTTGGCTCGCGGATCAGGGTTTCGAGGGCGGCGACACGATCGAGCGTGCTGATGCGGAGATCGGCGGCACCAAGGACCAGGTGATTTATCGTGCCGAGCGTTATTCAATGGACTCATTTTCCTGGCCGCTGGCAAACGGCAAGTATCAGGTAAAGCTCCATTTCTGCGAAACCTATGATGGCATCACCGGTCCGGGCGAGCGTGTGTTTTCGTTCAATGTCCAAGGCCAAGAGTTCAAGGATTTTGACGTGTGGAAAAAGGCCGGCGGACCGCTCAAAGCTTACGTCGAAACGGTGAATGTGGAAGTAACGGATGGAAAACTGCGCATCAAGTTTACGTCGAACGTTGAAAATCCGGAAATCAATGCCATCGAAATCATCCCACTCGGCTGATGGCCAGGAAATGATTTTTAAATGCCAAACCGGTTCGCTCGAAAACTCAATCATGGCGGGCGAACCGGTTTGATTGGTGTAGATTTTAGTAATTTGAAAACGCGCGATGACACCATTTGCACGGAGGATCAGCCTTCGCGCGCCGCTTCGATTCGGACCTTAACACTTGCGGAGGTCCGCGTTGCGAAGTTCTGCGGCGCAGTTGCCATCGTCATTCTTCTGTTCGATTTGGCGGGAGAAAGTTTCGCGCAAACGGTGACCAATATTATTGATGCGTTCAACACGAACTTTACCCGAGTGGCACCAGCACCAATAAATGGTCTTATCACTAAAAAATAGAACCATGGCAACACCGAAAAATGACAGCATCGTCCCCGAATACAAGCACCCCTGCCTGCTCATCCTGCTCATGAGCTTGATTTGCCCAGTGCGGGGACTGGCCGCCGGGTTTTCCGTGAACGGCGGAGCGGCGCAGACGGGCTATGTTGTGGGGTCGAATAATTGTTGCAGTGGCGACTCGGTGACCGCCAGCGGGACGTTTGCCGGGGCCTATTCCAAGAACCCAGGGAACATCTATTATCCAGAGTTTGTGCTCATCAACAGCAACACTTTCATCAACAGCCCCGGCATTCAGCCTTATGTCACCAACACGGGCACGTTCACGGGTTCGGACAGCAACACTTACACAAACTTCACCTATTACCAGAGCCTGTGTTATTTTTCCGCCGGCGGCCTGACGAATTACGGCTGGCTGAATTATTCTAACGTGAACAATGTGCCGGGCCAGTCCACGTTCTTAAAGGAATATGATGGCCAGATCGGCGTTGCTCCTGGCGTGGCGGGTAATTTCAACCGCTATTATTACTGGGGCTGCGGCGCTTACCTCAACGATGCCAATGTCGCCTATTGGGGCGGATCGGTCACCGTGTTGAACGGCGCGACGAATAACACTAATGCCATGATCACCGCCGTGGTCGGCGGCACGAGTCAGGTCAATGTTGCTGGCCTAAATGTCTTTGCCTGGTATGGCATCAGCACTAATGCCGCCATTACCGAAGCAAATTACGGCACGATTGCTGGAAGTTACAGCGGCAGTTACAACGGCACGGCCGCCGGCATTTATAGTTTCACAGTTTACGGTGGCATGAACATCACCAATGCTGTCTCCGGTGTCATCACCGCCAATGCGCCGTATTATGCAGATGGCATTTATGCCTGGTGCCAGTATGGCAATTTGAATTTAGTCCAGAACGGGCTGGTCACCGGCACGGCGACAGGCG
Organism: uncultured Verrucomicrobia subdivision 3 bacterium; assembly: GCA_903850425.1. Lineage (GTDB taxonomy): Bacteria > Verrucomicrobiota > Verrucomicrobiia > Limisphaerales > UBA11358 > UBA11358. The sequence continues at coordinate 69,892 of CAINLR010000011.1, forward strand.
GGCAGAACGGCAACACCACGGGCATCGGCGACGCGGTGGGAATGGACCTGTTTACCTACAGCGCCAGTAACACCGCCAGCATCAACCTGCTGAACACCGGCACCGTCACCGCCAGCGCCACCGCCTACACCAATCTCTTTTCGGTGGCGGTTTTTTGTTGGGCGGAGGGCGGGAGTTTCACCTTCACCAACACCGGCACGCTGACTGCCACCGGCAACTGCTCCGCAACTCCAGTCAATTGTGCCGTGAATACCTTTTACGGCGGCAGCGACCACGGCCCGGTCACGCTTTTCAACTCCGGCATCGTGATTGGCACCGCCGGCTCCGGCATCGGTGGCTGGGCTTACGGCACCGAGAATGACAGCGGGGACCCGATGCCACGGCTGTATTGCATTCCGGTTTTTCGGAGAATGAATTTGCCGCTGGGACAGCACACCGTTCGTGTCACCAACATGGCCGCAAACGCAGCGTTTTGTCTCGTGGACGGTTTCCGCGTTTTTGGCAAACCATGACCAGTCGCTTTGATTTATGAAATCTAAAACGGAAGTAACATGAAAAAGCTTGTGCTGCCGAAACTATGAAGCGAATAGATTCCCATGAAACAATTGTCTATCAGAACGTGCGTCTGGGCCGTCAATGTTTGTGCATCGAACCGGCTGGCAGCAGTTATGAGGTGCGAACACTTTCGCCATCCTCACCCTTGAGCTATTTTGCCGCGCACATGAACAGTCCCATATTTAGCTGGCAAGCGGGCCGCCACTTTTTTTCAGCGAGCCGGGCTTGCTGGATTCTGATGTTGTCGGTGATGTTGGGGGGCGGCAGTTTGCCGGCGCAAAATCTGTTTTCCAATCCGGGTTTTGAATCCGGCACCACGGGCTGGAGTGGCAACAGCGCCGCCACGTTCACGTCGTCCACGGCCAAGTTTCACACCGGCACTCGTTCCGCGTATCTCACGAATCGCACGGCCACCTGGAACGGCATCGTGCAATCCGTCGCGGGCGTGCTCCAAAACACGAACACCTATTACGTCAGCGCGTGGGTGCTGATTGACAACGCCACGAACCAGCCCGTGAACCTCACGCTGCAAAAAACGGACGCGAGCGGGTTGAGCTACACGCACATCGCCGCCTGCACCGGCAACTCGAACATCTGGACGCAGATGACGGGCAACTTCACTTTGAACCTCGTCGGTGTGCTGACGAACCTGACAATTTACATCGAAGGCCCGGGGTCAAACGTGAATTTTTACGCGGATGATTTTGTGCTGACGAACGTGCCGCCGTATGACTGGAAGCCGCTCGCCAACGCGCGCATCGAGCAGATTCGCAAACGCGACGTGCGCGTTCAAATCACGGACAGCAACGGCCTCGCGGTGGCTGGCGCGATGATTCAGGTGCGGCAGACGAAGCATCAGTTTGCCTTCGGCACGGCCATTAACGGCAATGTCTCCAATCCGCAATACGCCGGATTCGTCAAGACCAACTTCGAGTGGGCGGTGATGGAGAATGAATCGAAATGGTATGCCAACGAGCCGTCCCGCAGCAACGTGACTTACATCGCCGCCGATACGCTGACAAATTTTTGTTACACCAACGGCATCAAGATGCGCGGCCACTGTCTGTTCTGGGCGGTGGATGCCAACGTGCAATCGTGGGTGACGAATCTTTCCGACGCGGATTTGCGCACGCACCTGACCAACCGGCTCAACAGCGCCGTGAATCATTTTAAGGGCACTTTTGGCGCGTGGGACGTGAACAATGAGATGTTGCACGGCAATTACTATGGCAACCGCCTGGGCAACGGCATCAACTCTTGGATGTTTCAATACGCCCGCTCGCTCAACACGAATCTGCAATTGTTCGTGAACGATTACAACGTCGTCGCGGGGGGCGAGACGGACGCTTACAAACAGCAGATTCAAAATCTCATCGCCTCCAACGCGGTGGTCGGCGGCATCGGCTGTCAGGGACATTTTGGTTCGACCATTGACCCGACGCTGACGGAACAGCGCCTCGACAACCTCGCGCAACTGAACATTCCCATCTGGATCACCGAATACGATTCGCTCAACGCGGATGAAAATGTGCGCGCGGACAATCTGGAAACACTGTATCGCATGGCCTTCAGCAAGCCGGCGGTGGACGGCATTCTGATGTGGGGTTTCTGGGCCGGCTCGCATTGGCGCGGCTCGAACGCAACGATTGTGAATCTGGACTGGACCGTGAATGCGGCTGGGCTGCGCTATAAATCGTTGCTCACCGAATGGACAACGACCACGAACGGCACGACGGATGCGGGCGGGGGCTATAATTTTCGTGGTTTCCATGGCGATTACGACCTCACCATTGCACCGCCGGGGGGCGTGGCGACGGTGCGGCATCTCACCGTGGCTTCGGGCGCGGGCACGAATCTGGTGGCTTTCACCGTGCCACCCACCATGCCGCCGAGTTTTTCACCCGGTGCCATCATTCGGCTGGCCGACCGGAATTTCAGCCTGACCGCCACCGGAAGCATCGGCACGCCCTACCGGTTTTGGGCGAACACAAATCTTGCTGCCGCTTCGAACACTTGGAATCTGCTCGGCAGCGGCAACCTTCCAAGCAACCCATTTACGCTCTACGACCTGACGGCGACGAATTACCCGCTTCGTTTCTACCGTTTTAGCAGCCCGTAGAGGTTTTGGATGGAAACCAAAAGACCATTCTCCTCAAGCCGAAGTGAAACCAAGTTAATATGAAGAATCCAATCGCCAGTCGTCTTCTGGCCATCTGCCTGCTGTCCGCCGCCGCCACCGTCAGCGCGGCGGAGACGAACTTTTTTTCTATCGCTGACGGGCCGTTCAAGCCGGATTGGAATTCGCTCACGAACTACCAGACGCCGGAGTGGTTTCGCGACGCGAAGTTCGGCATCTGGGCGCACTGGGGTTCGCAATGCCAGCCCGAGCACGGGGACTGGTATGCGCGGAATATGTATCTTCCAGGCAATGGCGTTTATGAATCGCACCTCCGCGAATATGGCCATCCTTCTACGAACGGTTTCAAGGATGTGATTCACGAATGGAAGGCCGAACATTTCGATCCCGACAAGCTGCTAAAATTCTACAAGGACAACGGCGCAAAATATTTCATGGCGCTGGCGGTGCATTGCGACAACTTCGACAACTGGAATTCCAAATTCCAGCCGTGGAATTCGGTGAACCTCGGTCCGCAAAAAGATTTGATCGGCGGCTGGGCGAAAGCCGCGCGGAAAAATGGGCTGCGCTTCGGCGTGAGCGTCCACAACGGCGGCTGGACGTGGCGCTGGTATGAGCCGTCGCAAGGCGCGGACACCAACGGGCCGCTCGCCGGCGTGCCTTATGACGGAAAATTGACGAAAGCCGACGGCAAGGACCAGTGGTGGGATGGCCTGGATCCGCAGCAGCTTTATTCCCAGAATCACGCCATTGGCGCGAAGCCGGACCGCGCCTACTGCGAGAATTTTTATCAGCGCACCAAGCAGCTTTGGGACGATTACCATCCGGACATGGTTTACTTCGACGAGATGATTGTGCCGATGCACTACTTGAATGTTGATCCTGCCTACGGACTGAATCTCTACGCGCATTTTTACAATTCCAGCATCCAGTGGCATGGCCGTAACGAAGCCGTCATCACGGCGAAAATTCTGGAGCCAATGCACCGCCGCGCCATCACCTATGACATCGAGCGCGGGAAGGCGGCGGGCATTTTGCCGCAGCCGTGGCAGACCGACACCTGCCTCGGCCAGTGGCATTACAACGCGGACGTTTTCAAGCGCCATCAATATTTGCCCGCCGCCAGCGTCATCCGGATGCTCGCCGACATTGTGAGCAAAAATGGCAACCTGATGTTGAGCGTGCCGCTTCAGCGCGACGGTCAGCCTGACGCGGATGAAATCAAAATCGTTAGCGAAATTGGCGCGTGGTTGAAAGTGAATGGCGAGGCGATTTACGCCACCCGGCCATGGAAAATTTACGGCGAAGGGCCGTCCACGGTCGCGTCCGTTGAAAAAGGTGAGTTTGACGGCCAGAGCGCCGTGCAAAAAAAACCGTTCACGCCGGAGGACATCCGCTTCACGCAATCCAAGGATGGCAGGACGCTTTACGCCCTCGCGCTGAACGTGCCGACGAACGAAGTTCAAATCAAATCCCTTGCCGGTAAAAGAATCGCCGGCGTGAAGCTGCTGGGCAGCGAAGAAAAAATTAAGTGGCGCACCGAGACAAATGCGCTGTTGATTCAACCTGTCACGAATTGGCCGAGCGAAATTGCGGTCGCGTGGAAGATTACTGTCGCTAAGAAAGATTGAATTGATATTGGCAACAACAATAAAACCTCAAGAACCTCGTAACATGAAACGTAAACTGATCGAAGTTACCGCTATTGCAGTCGCATTATTCAACTCGCCTATTTTCCCAGCGGTTGCGGCTTCGGCAACGGATACGTTCACCCAGGATCTTTCAAGCGCGTTCGGCACTAGTTGGGAATTCAAACCCGAAGGCGCTGATTGGAAGCCAATTCAAGTTCCCGCGGGCGGCTGGCGCGCGCAAGGCTATCGCTGCGATGCCGGGACCTACCGAACTTGGGTTGTGATTCCCGCCGAAGCGCAAGGGCGGTTGATCCGGGTGAAGTTTGCAGCGGTGAATTTCGGAGCCGAAGTCTATGTCGGCACGAACGAGCCGAGCCTCCAAAAAATCACTTCGCATGTGAACGGTTGGACGCCGTTCACCGCAGATCTGACTCCGCATTTCACGCCGGGTCAACGCGTGTTGCTTGTGGTTGAGGTCAAAGGGCGGAAAAAATTCATGTTCAATGGTAAATACACCGTGCCCGAAGGCGCGACCTGGTATGACGGATTGGCCGAAGGCATTTTGCGCGGCGTCACGCTCGAAATGATCCCGCTGGTTCACGTCGAAGACGTTGAGGTGGAAACCAGGGTCCACCCGGATGTGCTCCATCCAAAGGTAACCGTTGTTAACAGCAGCGACCACACCGTTAGACTAAACGTTTCTGCCTCGCTTTCATCTTGGAACAAAACGCCACTGAAGTATCCGGCTATTTCTGCAACAACTTTGGAAATTCCCGCCGGGAACTCGCAGGTCGTGGATTTGGGAAAGATTGCCTGGCCTCTGGGGGCCAAGAGCTATTGGTGGCCGAACGTGCCCTACACACCAGATTACGTGGCGCAACTGCATTTGCTTAACGTGTCTATCGAGGCCGACGGAAAAGTCTTGCACCAATTCGAGCAGCGGTTTGGTTTCCGACAGTTTCAGGTGCAGAGCAATCACTATGAACTCAACGGCATTCGCTGCAATCTGCGCGGCGACAACCAGCAGGAGGCCAACTTTGGCACCGATGCCTACGGCGTCAAACTTGGATTCGGGCCGCCGTCATCGCGGAATCCCGGTTGGCCAACGGCGGTGGACAATCTTTTGCGGCTCAATTTCAATGTCCTGCGGATTCATCAGATACCCGCCACGCCATACATGCTCGACGCGTGCGACGAGCGCGGGCTGATGTTGGTTGAGGAGTCGCCGTTGCGCGGCTCGGAAGGTGGCGAGGATTTCGTGCATGGCCGCGAGAACATGCTCCGCATGGACCGCGAACTCGTGCTGCGCGATCAAGATCATCCGTCCGTGGTCATCTGGAGCGCTGCCAATGAATGGTCCGAACCGATTCCGGACGCGGTCAAAACCATTCTCGAAGTGGATACGACACGGCCCATCATCGCAGATGGCGTTGGTGACATGGGGGCGCCTTACATCAACATGGAACATTATGTAACCGGGATGCCGGGTCTGCCAAGAACCGGCGGCCACCCGCGCGCCGATCGCCCGTTTGGAGAAACGGAAGCGGTCTGGCCCGCCGACAATACCTGGCAAGGTTTTGCTTGGATGGCTACGGGCACGCGGCTGCGTCGCTTGCAGCAAAATGCCGATATCCGCAATTATGTTCTCAACAACGCCTGGCCAAATTACGTCCCCGGCGAGGGACCCGATACCGAAATCTTGGAGCGAAAAGTCAAGAAGATGGGGCCGGATCTCGAAATGCACGAAGCGCTGTCCGATGTTTGGAATCATCCGCTCATTCGCCTGATGCAACAATGTTATCACCCGCTGACGGCGGCTGATATCGAATTTGACCGGTTGAATGCGCGTAGCAATGCCAAGGGCGAGTGGCCAATCGTTAAACCGCGAATCCCCGCCGGATCGCGCGTGGTGCGCAAGGTGGCGGTATTCAACGACGAATTTGTCGGCGAGGATTTGGTCTTCCGCTGGGAAGTGCGCAATGCCGGCAATGCCAGCACAGTTATCAGCAAGGGAGAAGACGAGCTACACATCCCGCTTGGTGAGTTTGTTACTCACGAGGTCGCGTTTGACACACCGAAAACACCGGGTGAAATTAATTTCCGTTTCTCGGTTTTCAAAAATGGCCAGGAACGTTTCACCGAAGAACAAACCTCTTTCACCGTGGTCACTGACCTGGCCGGCCCGCTGGCTGACGGGGATTATCGCCTGGTGGCCTCGCACAGCGATATGGTGGCTGAAGTGAGTGGTGGAGTTGTCCAAGACGGGACCCCGGTCGTGCAGGCCAAGCCTGGTGACTCAACGGCGCAGATTTGGTATCTCAAGAAAATAGCTGATCACGACTTCATTTTGGCCAACAAGAAGACGGGGATGGTTTTGGCGATAGCAGATGCCTCGACCACGAATGAGGCGCGCGCAGTGCAAGAGAAGGAAAACGGACACGCCAATCAAATTTGGCACATCGCGGTCGGCGAAGACGGACGGTTAAACCTGGTAAACAAAAATAGCGGCAAGATGCTTGATGTCTATGCCGCGTCGCACAATGAAGGCGCGCGTATTGTCCAGTGGGATCCCAATGGCGGAGACAACCAGGCGTGGGACCTGCAACCCTGCACCCAATAACGTAATCCGCCAATGTGCCGTGCTACCGCAGCAACCTGATTTAGTTTCGTGAAACGCCTTGCATCATGTCAGATGTTGCCCAACAGCCACCGACTAAAGAACTGCCAAACATCTGTGCTTACAAAATTGCCGGCACTGGCGACTGGGAATTACGCGCCACCCACACCACCGTCGGACCGAAGCCGTGGGATTTCAAAACTACCGGCGACACCGACGGGCCGCTGGTTCAAGACCATGCCGAGATTGCAAGCAACGCTTGGCATCATCTCGAACTTGGAATGGTGCGCGATGAAATCTCTGTCCAGACGGATGGAAGAATCCTCGCAACGACGCATGACTCAACACATACCCACGGTCAGGTGGGGTTGCGTTGCGATTGGTCCGGCGCGGATTTCGCCAGTTTCTTGTTCAAACCAGGGCAATATTAACGAGCTAAAATGATCACCAAATTTACTAGGAGTTTTTTAATGTTCGCGATTTTCGCGGGCTGTTCTTTGCATGGCGCAACTGAAACCGAATTACAACTTCGGCGTCACCAGCTGTCGGCGGCGGCAGAAGCTTGCAGCCCCATCGAACATCCGGGCATGAGCGTGCTGGTGGATTCCAATGGCGTGCAGGCCATCGGCTATCAATTTCAAAACAACTGTCAGAAGCCCAGCCCGTGGCACGCGAAATGGATTTGGTTGGGCGGCGATAAGACCGGCGAAGCTGCGATGTTTCGGAAGGAAGTCGTGCTGGCCGATGCTCCGCAAACAGCGCGGGCGTGGCTCACGGCGGACGCGCGCTACCGGCTGTTTGTCAATGGCCGGCTGGTTTCACGCGGGCCGGTGGACATGGGGCGGGACTACGCGGGCGGCAACACGCACCGCTGGTTTTACGATTGCCGCGATTTGACGCCGTTTTTTGTGAAAGGGACAAATGTGATTGCCGCCGAAGTTTTCCGGCATTGGACGGGCTGGACGGTTTCGCGCGGGCAGTCGGGATTTTTGTTCGAGGCGGAAATCACTTCGCGTGACGGACAAAAAACCACCATGGCCACGGACACAAACTGGCATTCGCAAGTTGCGCCGCAATATCCCAATTTCACGACATACGACGCCGGCAAGGAAGTGTCCGGCTGGTGCTCGCCGGGCTTCGACGACGCGGGCTGGCCGTTGAGCAGCGAGGTCAATGACGTTTGGTCGTCGCTGGTGGCGAGCGAAATTCCGACGCTGATGGAGGCGCGTTATCCGGTGCTGCGCGTGGAAGGATTGCCGGACAAAGTCATCACGAACGAAACCAGTTTTCGCGTGGTATTCGACCGGGTTTTGAGCGGCTATCCCGTGCTGAAAGTGAAAGGTGGCAAAGGCGCGGAGCTGACCATCAAGGCAAATAACCAGGCGAAATTCATCCTCGGCGGCGGCGAACGAGGCTACGAATTTCCGCACATGACGGAAATTGTCCCGGCGTTCACCGTCCTCGTAAAAAATGTGACCGAGCCGCTGGAGATTGAGGATGCCGAGACGATTTTCACTTCGCAGCCGGTGGAATACCGTGGCGACTTTCAGTGTAGCGACGAACAACTGAACCGCATCTGGAACGTGTCGCGCTGGGCGGTGCAGATCTGTTTGCAGACGCACCATCTGGATTCGCCCAATCACCAAGAGCCAATCAGCGATCCCGGCGACTATCTGATTGAGTCGATGGTGAATTACTACGCCTTCGCGCAGCCGTGGCTCGCGCGGCAGGACGTGCGCAAATTCGCGTGGCTGCTCAAGGACGAAAACTATCACAACTTCCACACGAGCTATTCCATCGGCTGGCTGCAAATGCTGATGGATTACTACGATTACACCGGCGACAAAACGCTCGTGGTGGAAATGGCTCCTTACGTCCACGAACTACTGGATACCTACACTTCCTGGCGCGGCACGAACGGAATTATTTCCGAAACGCCGAATTATATGTTCATGGACTGGGTGAAAATCGGCGGCTTTGAATGTCATCATCCGCCGGCGGTTATCGGGCAGGGCTATCTCACGGCATTTTATTATCACGGCCTGGAAATGGCCGCGCGCGTGGCGGCGCTGACCAGCGACACGGCACGCGTGGAAAAATACAATAAGTTACGCGGTGAAATCGCGGCGGCGTTCAATCGTGAATTGTGGAATGTGGACCAAGGGCTTTATCGCGATGGCAAACCGTTTCAAACCTCGGTCAAGCCCGGACAATGGCTGCCGGCGGACAAGGACATTGAGACCTTCAGTCCACACGGCAATTTGCTCGCGGTGCTCTACGGCCTCGCACCGAAAGAACAACAAGCTGCCATCGTTGAAAAGGTGCTCGCCGAAAAACCGCTGAACACTCAGCCGTGGTTCATGCACTGGGTTTTTCAGGCGGTTGATCGCGCCGGCCTGTTTGACAAATACGGCACAGCGCAAATGCGCCGCTGGCAGATCGTGCCGGAGACACAGTCCTTTCGCGAAATGTGGAAAAGCGGCGACTTGAGTCACGGCTGGTGCTCCACGCCGCTGGTGCAAATGTCGCAGCGCATCCTGGGCGTCGAGCCGGCCTCGCCGGGTTTCAAAACGATGACGATCCGCCCGCATGTTTGTGATTTGACCTGGGCGAAAGGCAAAGTTCCGACGCCGCATGGGGACGTGGAAGTCTCATGGAAATGGGCCTCCGACAAGCTTATGATCGACGTGATCATTCCCGACGGCACCGAGGCCGAAGTGATTTTGCCGGCCAAGACCGAGCACATATCGGCCGGCCACCACCATTTCGAGTCGGCATACAAACGCGCGTCATGAAGGCCCAAAAATTAATCTAAAATTTGTTTTGAAAATTCAACTCGTCATTTTCATCGCGCTGTTGGCCGCAACTTCCTTGCGTGCGGAAACGCCTAAACTTGCCACGTTCGAGACCATCCAGTCCGATGCAATCGGGCAAAAGTTGCAAGGCGCGATGATTTGGACCGGCGCGGCGACGAACAAAACCGGCGTGGCTGTCGCATTCCGGCGCACCTTCAATTTGCCAGCGGAGCCGAAAATGGCGGCGCTGCATATATTTGCCGACGTGCGCTATGTGCTTTGGGTGAACGGCGAATACGTCGAGCGCGGGCCCAACCGTTTTCAGCCGAACGGCCCGGAATATGACTCGGTGAATGTCGCGTCGCATTTAAAACGTGGCAAAAATACGATTACGGTTTTGGTCGTCGGAAATCTCTCCGGAGGCAAAGTCATGCGGCACGCGCCGGGACTCACAGCGCTGCTGGAAATTGACGGCAACGCAATTTTTCACACGGACGCGAATTGGAAGTTCAGCGACACGACACGGTTCCGGCAAGTCGAAGCTTCGTGGCCGAATCTCGGCGACACGCTGGTGGACACGCGTGTGGAGGACGGCGACTGGACGCGCGCGGAGTATTCCGATGCGAATTGGAAACCGGCGTCGCCTTCCGATGGAAAATTGTGGGGTGCATTATCGGCCCGGCGAATCCCGTTGCTGCGCGAGCAAGCGGTGCCGGTGCATTTCGCCAACGACGCGAAGCTGCCGCTGAAACTCGTCGCCGGACAAAAACTAGAATTCACAACCGACCGCATTGTGCAGGCGTATCCTCTGGTTGAGTTGGACGCAGAGGCGGGAAGCGAGCTGTCGTTCGAACCGTTTGGTGTCCACTATTTCGCGAAGGGCGGCGCGCAGAAGCATTTCACGATTGATACCCGCGGCATCACGCGCGGTGCGATCATGGTCAAATCCGGTCAGGCGACGATCACCGGTTTTCGGCTGGTCGAACGGCTGTATCCGTTTGATCGCGCCGGCTCGTTCGCGTGCAGCGACCCGTTCCTAAATGAGCTTTGGAAGCTCTGCGCGCGGTCGTGTGAAGTTTTGAGCGAAGACGCCTATGTGGATTGCGCCGACCGGGAACGCGTCGAGTGGATGGACTGCGATCCGCCCGCATTTGACATCACGCGAACAACGATGGCGGGGCCGGGCACGGACGATGCGCCGCGTTTTTCCGACCCGCGTTTGCTTGGCGAAATGGTGAGGCGCACGGCACTGACGTTGCAAAGCGACGGCTGGGTCAAGGCGCACACGTGCTCCGACCGCTACGACATCCACGCGAAGATGGAAGATCGCGCGTGCGAGTGGGTCGCGGGCATTCGGCGTTATTACGACGCAACCGGCGACGCTGCACTGGTTCGCGAAATGTGGCCGGCGGTGGTCGCGCAGATGAACTATTTTCTTGAACGCCGCAGCCCGCGCGGACTGGTGTTCGCGCGCGAATGGGTTGTCTGGGGCAATCCCGTCGGCTACGTCTGGTTCGAAGGCGCTGGACTCAACGCTTTTGTTTTTCGCGCGCTGAAGGATGCGGCGTTTCTCGGCCAAAAAATCGGCGAAAAATCACAGGCCGAAAATTTTGAAAAGGACGCGCAGGATTTGGCGGCGGCGTTCAACAAAGTTTTGTGGGACGAAGGCGCCGGAACCTTTTTCTCGGGATATTTTGATCCGTCCAATCCAGAGTCGGCGAAGCGCAAACCGAGTTTGAAAATCGAGAACAATCTCGTTGAGCCGACAGTTTATCCGGCAATCTTCGCGCTGGATCGCGGCATCGTTTCGCCCGAACACCGCGAGCGTGTGTTGAATTATCTCCTCGCGCACCGCGATCTCAAAGGTCAGGTGATGATTTACTATTATCTGCACAAGCTGCTGTTCGCGGCTGGTCCCGACTACGACCGCGAGATTTTGGAGTGTTACCGAAAAAAATGGAAAGGCATGGTCGAATCGCCGTGGCAATGTTCGTGGGAAGATTTTAATGGCGGTTCGCACGCGCATTGTTACGGGATGTTTCCCGGCTATTTTCTGAGCGCGTATGTGCTCGGCGTGCGCCGCGATGCGCCGGTGGCCGAGAAACAGCTTATTATCGAACCACATCTCGGCGACCTAGCCAACGCGGAAGGCAAGGTCGTTACGGAATTCGGAATCGTTCCGGTTTCATGGCGGCGGCAAAATGACGAACTCAGTTTCAAGTTCGAAGTGCCAAAGAATGTGCGGGTGGTTTTGCGCCTGCCGAATGGCGATGCAAACACACTCACGCTCGATGGTCAAAAGCCGAAGACAGAAGTGCGGGGACGCTATCTGACGCTGCCCGTTAGTTCCGGTGCGCATGAAGGCAAGATCTCGGTAAAGCCGCTTCCGCCTTCCGGGTCGGCGACTGAAGTGCAAGATGGATTCAAAGCCCACGATGGGCACTGATGAAGCAAGGAGCCTTAGCCATCAGCCGATAAATTGTGAATTTGATGAAGCATAATTTTTAGAGCTCTTCGCCGCCCGCCAGCTATACTGCTTGCGTCTGGTTTTAGTGGTGGCTAAAGGGATAAAGACTTCCCTAGTGTAGTGTTCTGTAAATGAGGGGTCATAACGGTGATGTGGCGACTTGGGCCGCCCGGGCTTTGGAAATCTTGGCCAGAATTTCCTCACCCTTCTTGCGCCAGACGTATCGCTTGGGCGCCAGATTTCGCTCCGCCA
>CAINLR010000012.1 GCA_903850425.1 uncultured Verrucomicrobia subdivision 3 bacterium
ACACCTCCAGCCGAGGTTTTAACCAGTCGGGCAGCGTGAGGTTTTGCGCCCACCATTCACCGCGCAAACGGAGGCCCTGGGTCAGACAGAGACTGCGACCTTGCGCGGCCAGGCGCTGTCGTTCGCGGCGGAGCTGTTCGCGCTGGCGGGAGAGCGCCCGCCGTTGTTCTTCCGCTTCGGTGGGCACGCGGACGACACTCATGGCGCGGAGGTTGCCTCGGAGGTAGCGATCCAGATTGAGCGTCAGTTCACGGGCATCGGTCTTATCGGTGACGACGCCCTTATGCTGGGGATCGAGTTTCTGCGGATGCACGACATAAGCCGTGACGCCCAGGGCCGTGAGCTGACGATGCAGATGGAAGCCGCCGGGACCGGCTTCGTAAACCACGACCACCTGATCAGCCAGCGGGAGTTGTTTCTTGACGAAATCCAGGAAGCTGGCCGGGCTGAACCGCTGGGCGGGTTGCGGCGACTGGCCATCGCCCATTCGGACCACCCGGAAATGTTCGACGTGCCAGTCCACCCCGAGTTTGAGTTGCTGGATTCGGTCTTGCGTTTGAGCATGGAGAGACGTATTCGTTTTCATAGGCATGTTTGAGTTTGGTTGTTTAACCGTCACCCCTAGTTGTCGCCCGTTGCGCCAACAACTTCAACATGCCTTCTTTCTACGTTAGGCATCTATGCGTGCCGTGCTGACAATCATCTGCTGGGTAATCGCCATCCCTCTGGGCATTGCTTGCTTGGATGGTTCGCCGATACGTCATTTGCTTGAGGGAGACGGATTGGGTTCGGGTTATGGTTGGGCGCCTGTTTGGATAGCCATGATTGGAACTGCAGTTCCGTTGGTCTTGGCGCTTTTGGTCGGTCTGCTTGGCCGTTGGTTGGGATTGAGACGGACGTGGCGAGCTATCTTGTCCGGGGTAGTTTGCGCTTTGGTTGTCGCGGCGGGCTGCATTGCAATGCAGAAGTTAGATGGAGGCGGCGTTGCACTGACCGGACTTTTCCTGCTTGCCGGTGGCTCAGTAGGATTCACCATTCGGCCGAGAGTCCCGCAACAGCTTTCTCATGAGTAGCCAGATGCCTAACCACCAAGGGATCGGAAAGGACTGAGGCGCGAGGGAGGGTGGCCTTGGGTGAGGGTGTGGTTGCGCCGAACGTCCTTTCCATCCGTTGTTGAACCAGCCCCGAGTTACTGAAGTGATCCTTCCTGCCTTTTGCTTTTCCCGCCTTTGCCCGCTGAGACCAGCAACAATCGCTACTGCCGCCCGCCGTTGCGCCGCTGGCTGACGACGCGATCTCTGAAATGGATCGGTTCTTGGTATTGACAACAAGTGAACCCATTGGACCCGGTGGTGGTTTGACAACCTTGAAAAATTAGGTGCCTGAACCACTGGCAGCAGCTATGGCTCGGTCGGCGTGGTCTGCCGGCGGCGGCGCAAATAATCATTGGTCACCACGGTGCCCGCCGGCAATGCCGCCAAAATGATGGCCATGTTCGCGTGCTGACCAAAGGCCACCAAGGTTAATTTTTCGTCAGCGCCTCGCGGGCGGCGGAGAGCAGTTGTTGGGGCGGGAAGGGTTTGGTCAGGACATGATGAGTGCCCAGATGGCGGGCCATGCGCCGGCAGTAATCGGGTTGCAGCGAACCGAATCGGGCGGTGCCGATGAACTTGCTGGCGCGGCTTTGCTCGCGCAAATTCTCGATGATCCACAGGTTGTCCTTGCCCTGTAAATGCAGTTCAACAATCACGAGGTCAAAGCCGTGCAATTGGCAGAGGGTGACCGCTTCCAGGCCATTGGTTGCCTGGCTGACGGCATAACCTTCCTCGGCCAGCATCACGCTGTGCAGTTGGCGGAGCTTGTCATCGTCATCCACGAGGAGGACGCTTGGTTTTGACTTCGATTTAGATTTCAGAGGTGGCATGGGGGTGAGGCATCGGTGGGGCGGTCGGGCGGCGAGGTCGCCACTTCGGTGTTGGTTTCGGTTTTGGTGATCAGGGTGCGCAATTCAATCAGGTTTTCCTTGCACAAATAGCCGGTGGCGCCGGCTAGATGCGCCATCCCTCGCAAATAAGATTCGTTGTCCGCGCTCACAATGAGGATGCGGCTCCGGGGGCTTTGCTTGATGATTTCGCTGGTTGCCTTCAAGCCATTCAGGCCGGGCATGTGGATGTCCATCGTGACCCAGTCGGGTTGAAAATCGTGCGCGCGCAGCATGGCTTCGTCACCGGAGGCGCATTCGCAGAACGTCACGCCCGGGCCGTCCAGCAATTGGCGGATCAGTTTCCGCGTGGCCGGATGGTCATCTACAATCATCAATTTCATCGCGCGACAAACGGGGTTGTTATTTGCGTTCGCGCCGGATTTTTGCCCTCGGGGCCGGCTGAAAAGCCAGCCGTTCGGGCGCGGCGAGCAGATACAATTCAGACAGGTTTTCCATACTGACATAGCCGGTGGCCCCCGCTGCGCTGGCGGCCTGCCGCAGTTCCGTGTCGGGAAAGCTGCTCACGGCCACCACGCGCATTTCGGGATAGGTTTTGCGCATGCGCTTGATCGCCGGAAACACGCCGGGCGGCGGCAGGGAGACACCCATCATGACACAATCTGGCTTGAAGGTGCCAAGCGCCTTGACCGCCTCCTCGGCGGAGGCAAATTCCAGCACGGTGTCCTGCGGTCGCGCCGCCACCTGGCGCACCAGCTGCCGCGAAACCGCCCGGTCATCCACGATTATCAGTTTTTTTGCCATAACATTTGTGGGTTAATTAATGAATCAAGATAGCCGACGTGACGCTGGCGCGTAATTGTGGCCCCTGCATATTTTAGCTAGGTAACAAACGCTATTTGGCCTAGGTAACTACACTTAGCCCAAACTCGGCAGTTGGTTGAGGATCAGCCGGCGCTCCCGCTGCCAACGGCATGGTTACCGCTTAGTGGCGCCCTGGCGCATCGCGTGGCCTGGTCCGCCAAAGCCAGGCAAGCCACGGCGCTTTTGTATTTTAACCCGCCAGGCAATTCAGTATTTTCCGTTGATGAAAGAAAAGAAGCAGGCCAAATCCAAGCGCGATGAGCAGACCCAATTGCTCGCGTTGCTCAAGACCATTTTGCCCAAAGTCGCGCCGGACCCGGCGCTCGCCAATAAAATCTATTCCGCCTTTGAAGCCGAACTGCGCGCCAAGAACCGGGTTCATTCATTTGAAAAATTCTGCGAGCGCATTCCGTTGCCGGATTTGGAAGCGAAAACGCTCGAGGAAGTGAAGCAGCAACTCGTCGCCGGCTTCGGCGAGGCGGACTTGGAAATTGAACCGGACGAAAGCGGCAAGTCCTTGTCCGTGGATGTTTCGCTGCCCGACGGCACGCAGTTTCACAAAATAATTCCCGTGCGGCCGGTGGCCCCGGAGGCCAGCGACGCCGAGGAGATCACGCTGAAGTTCGTATCCTGTCCGGTGAGTCTGCCGGGCGATCCGGAATTGATCTGGGCGCTGGCCAAGCGCGAAAACATGACCAACGAAGAGGCGGCCATTGCGCTCACCAAAATCGAGGATGACTTCTGGGCTTCCAAAGCGGGGCAGAAGTTGTTGCGCGACCGGGTGGACCGGAGCTTTCCCGAATTCATCGCCCGCGTGCCGGCCGGTGTGCTGGGCGACTCCGGATTGAAACGGCATTACAAACTGCCCGAAGCCTTGAAAGTCCTCCGCCTGACACCGCGGAAAAGCTAAACTGGGTTTTCAAAATTGGATGGTTTAGGGACAAAATCAGCGGTCGCGCAGCGTCTGGACTACGGCTGTTTTACTGCAGCTTCTGCGCCGGGACGGTGGATGGTTCGTCCAGTTTCGCCAGTTCAAAAGCATGGCTAAAGCCGGCGCGGTCCAGACGCGCGGCACTTTTCGCGGCGGGCATGAGTTTGGACACTCCGTCCGAGTCCGATCCGCTGGGGTGAGAATTTGCCGCAAGCCAAGTTCGCGTGTTGAACCCCGGAACCCCCTCACCGTCCTGCGGCCACCTTCTCCTCCACGGGAGAGAAGGCGGGAGGACGGGGCGGGCGAACAACCTGCCGGTTGTCCTTGGTTATATGGTATGAGTCTTCAAGCGGAGCCTGTCTTTGCTTCGGAATTCACCTCGATATAGCCAATCGAATTCGATCTATGCGGATACCTCCAGACGCCAAACCGGCGGTAGCATTGCCTGTGGAAGTTGGTGAAGACTTCGTTTGTTGCCAACTCCCCAGCCTTTGTCGGGCGGCGATTTCCCCGGGTGCAAGATTTGTTTCAAAAAACGCCAGAAAGGTTTGGTTTAATTTTGTGCAAAGGCAGAGAGTCGGACTAAATCCAAAAACTAATCCGCTTAACCAACCAGACCGACTATGTCCACCCAACCTCGCCCCACTATCTGGGAACATGCCCAAACCAAAGGCGTCTCGCGTCGTGAGTTCCTGACGGCATGCGCTTGGATGACCGCCATGCTTGGCCTGCCTGCCAGCGCCGTGGCGCAAGTGACCAAGGCGCTTGAAACCCAGCCGCGCATCCCGGTGCTGTGGTTTCATTTTCAAGAATGCACCTGCTGCTCGGAGTCGTTCATCCGCTCGTCGCATCCGGGCATCGCGGACATCGTGCTGGACAAAATATCGCTCGACTACACCGAGACCCTGATGGCCGCCTCCGGCAAGCAGGCGGAGGAGGCTTTGCATGACACGATGACCAAATACAAGGGCAAGTATCTCATGGTCGTGGAAGGCTCGGTGCCGACGGCGGACGGCGGCGTTTATTGCTGCATCGGCGGACGCACCGCGCTGGACATCGTGCAGGAAGCGGCGGCGGGCGCGAAGGCGATGATTTGCTGGGGTAGCTGCGCGAGTAACGGCTGCGTTCAGGCCGCCAAGCCGAATCCGACCAAGGCCACGCCGATTCACGAACTGATTTCCGGCGTGCCGATCATCAAGGTGCCAGGTTGTCCGCCCATTGCCGAGGTAATGACGGGAACCATTGTTCACCTGCTTGCGTTTGATCGCATTCCGCAGCTTGACGGACTGGGCCGGCCGAAAGCCTTTTATTCCCGGCGCGTTCATGACACTTGCTATCGCCGCCCGAATTACGACGCGGGCTTGTTCGTCAATTCCTTCGATGACGAAAATGCCAAACGCGGCTACTGCCTCTACAAGATGGGTTGTCGCGGCCCGGTAACTTACAACGCCTGCGGCGTGATGCGCTGGAACGGCGGCGTGAGTTTTCCGATCCAGTCCGGCCACGGCTGCATCGGTTGCAGCGAGGGAAATTTCTGGGACAACGGCCCGTTCTACCGGCACCTGCCCAATTTCCCCGGCTTCGGCATCGAGACGACGGCGGACAAAGTGGGCGTCGGCCTTGGCGCGGCCACGGTCGTGGGCATCGCGGCGCATGCCATTTCGACCAACATCCGCAAACGGCATCTCATCAAAGAGGAACTCGCTTCGAGCGAAGATGTGAAAGACGGACGAGCCGAGCAAGGCGGTTCCTAAACCCACGAGAAATTTCCAATCAAGAATTTTATGGCTGCAAAACGAATTGTCATTGATCCGGTCACCCGCATCGAAGGTCACCTCCGCGTGGAAGTGGAAGTGAACGACGGCAAAGTAACCGAGGCGTTCAGTTCCGGCACGATGGTGCGCGGCTTGGAGATTATCTTGCGCGGACGTGATCCGCGCGACGCTTGGGCATTCGCGGAGCGCACTTGTGGCGTTTGCACCACCGTTCACGCGCTCGCTTCCGTGCGCTCGGTTGAAGACGCGCTCGGCATCGTCATTCCGCCGAACGCCGAACTCATCCGCAACCTGATGTTCTGCACGCAATACATGCAGGATCACGTCGTGCATTTTTATCATCTGCACGCGCTGGATTGGGTGGATGTCGTCAGCGCGCTCAAAGCCGATCCGAAAGCTACGTCCGATTTGGCGCAAAGCATCTCCAACTGGCCAAAGAGTTCCGTTGGCTATTTTTCCGACGTGCAAAAACGCATCGCCAAGTTTGTCGCGAGCGGACAACTCGGTATTTTTGCGAACGGTTATTGGGGCCACCCAGCGATGAAATTACCGCCCGAAGCGAACCTTCTCGGCGTCGCGCATTACATCGAAGCGCTCGACTGGCAGAAAGAAATCGTGAAGGTCCACACGATTTTCGGCGGCAAGAATCCGCATCCGAATTATCTCGTCGGCGGCGCGCCATGCTCGTTCAACTTGGATGACGCCAACGCGATCAACACCGAACGCCTCGCTTACGTTGGCAAATTGATGGCCGATGCGAAGACGTTCGTGGAGCAAGTTTACATTCCGGATTTGCTGGCCATTGCGTCATTTTACAAAGACTGGGGCGCGATCGGCGGCGGCTTGAGCAATTACCTCGCTTACGGCGACCTGCCGACTAACGGTTTTGCGAATCCGGGCAAATTCAAATTCCCGCGCGGCGCAATTCTCGACCGCGACCTCAGCAAAATTCACGAAGTGGACGCGCACGATCCGCAGCAGGTCAAGGAATCCATTGCGCATTCCTGGTATCAATATTCCGACGGCGACGGCGCGGCGAAACATCCGTGGGATGGCGAAACCAAACTCAATTACACTGGGCCGAAACCGCCTTACGATCAACTCAACGTCGAAGGAAAATATTCCTGGCTGAAGACGCCGCGTTGGAATGGTCACGCAATGGAAGTCGGACCGCTCGCGCGTCTGCTCGTCGGCTACGGCACCGGTCGCGCGGACATCAAGGAAGCGGTGGACATGGTCTTGAAGAAGCTCGATGTGCCGGTGGCGGCATTGTTCTCCACGCTCGGTCGCACGGCGGCGCGCGGCATTGAAACGTATCTGGTCGCGCAATGGTCACAGGAGTTTTACAGCGATCTGCTCGCGAATATCAAAAACGGCGACTCCCGAACGTTCAATGGCGAGAAGTGGGAACCTTCCACTTGGCCGACCTCCGCCAAAGGCGTGGGCATGAGCGAAGCTCCGCGCGGCGCGCTCGCGCACTGGATCGTCATTGAGAATGAGAAGATCGCGAACTATCAGTTGGTCGTGCCCTCGACGTGGAACGCTTCACCGCGCGACGCCAGCGGGCAACGCTCGGCTTACGAATCCTCGCTCATCGGCACGCCGGTGGCCGATCCCGACAAGCCGTTGGAAATCATCCGCACGATTCACTCGTTTGATCCTTGTCTGGCTTGCGCCGTGCATCTCTACGATCCGCACGGTCGCACGCTCAACCGCGTCACCGTTGGTGGCTAAGGAGGCATTATGCAAAAAGCTACGCTCGGCCGAGTTTACGTCTGGGAAATCCCGGTTCGGTTTTATCACTGGCTCAACGCGCTCAGCCTGGTGGTGCTGTGCGTGACCGGTTATCTCATCGGCGCGCCGCTGGCCATCCAGCAGGCGTCGGAGGCGTCGTTCGCGTATTGGTTCGGCAAGGTGCGCTTCATCCACTTTGTCTTTGCCTACATTTTCTTTTTCAACTTCCTGTTCCGCATCTACTGGGGCTTTGTCGGCAACCGTTATGCAAACTGGAAAAATTTCATCCCTTACCGCAAGAAACAGTGGAAGGAAATCAAGCAGGTCATCGCCGTGGACGTCTTGCAGCGCGACAACACCCCGATTGAAACCATCGGGCACAACGCCGTCGCCGGCTTCACTTACTTCATGACGTTCCTTGCTTTTCTGTTCCAGTGCGTCACCGGCTTTGGACTTTACGCCGCCATGAGCACCGCGTGGTTCCCGAAACTGTTCGCGTGGATTGTGCCGCTCATGGGCGGCGACTTCGCCGTGCGTCAATGGCATCACGCGTTCATGTGGTTTTTCATCCTATTCGCGCTCGTTCATGTTTACATCGTGTTTTATCACGACTATGTCGAAGGCCGCGGCGAAATCTCGTCCATGGGCAGCGGTTGGAAATTCATCGAGAAGGAATATCATCCAACCTTGAAGGACGAAAAATCCAGTGCTCAAAAACCCGCTGGTTGAAAAAAAAGTCCCCACCGGTCGCGCTTCGTGAATATCATTTCCGGCTGCTGTGGGTCGCGGTCGGATGCTCCGGTTTGAAAACATCCGTTTTGCCATTCTGCGTGGGTATGCTTTACTGGTTGCAACATCAGAAACCGCCGGTTGAAATACTAAAGTCGCAAGCTCATGCCAGAAAAATACCCAGGCAACCGCCACGACCCATCAGGATCAGCGGAGGGTCACGAAGTGCGGTGGCCACCCGGGGGAAACCGCGCCAAAGGGTGGCGGCGATTTCAATGGCCTTTTCTGCTCGGGGCCTTGGGTGTCGTGATCCTGCTTGCCTATCGTTCCCCGCTGGGTCGCGAATTGGGCCTGCGGTGCCTCGGCAAATTCGGTCCGGTCAGCGTCCCGATATTGCGCCGGGCATTGTGGGATGAAAGTTTCGATGTCCAGGCGGCGGCCAAAGATGAATTGATCCGCCTAGGCGACCGCGCCGTGCCGCCGTTGGCGACCGCGCTCGGTGATCCGAAGATTCGCACGCGAATCCAGTCCTTGCACGCGCTGACCGCGCTCGGTTCGTCGGGTCGGGGAGCGGCACCGGCGGTCATTCCCTTGCTCAACGATCCGGAAGTCGACGTGAGAGTTCAGTCGCTGAACGCGCTGGGAGCGATGAGCGAAAACACTGCCTTGGTGACGATGGCGGTTGTCCACGCCATGTCCGACGCGGAGCCGGCGGTGCGGCTGCTCGCCGCGAAAACATTGGGCGATCTCCATGCCGGCAGCGAGATCGCGCTTGCCCCGCTGGTCAAAGCCCTCAACGATCCTGATGGCAACGTGCGGTTTGCAACCATTGTCGTGTTCGGCAAACTAACGCTGCGTTCGGCTCCAGCCTTGGCCGCACTGCGAGGTGTCGCGGCGCACGATGCCAGCCCGAAAGTTCGTGAGGAAGCAAACGAGGTGCTCGCGCTGCTTGATCCGCAAGGCCGACCGATGCCGACGAACAAGGACGTCACGCCTGCGGAATTCGATTCTGCCACTCAGACCGCCGGAACGGAGGTGGCCGTTCACGTCGGGAAAATTGCCGTGGCGACACTGCGGCAATATGTGACTGCCTTCGGGACCGTGGAACCGGAGCCGGGCACGCCGGGCAGAGCGGCCGCCTCCGCCAAGATCACGTCGCCGCTCGCCGGTCTGGTCGCGGAGGTGAAATGCGCCGAAGGTCAGCAGGTTGAGAAAGGACAAATTTTGTTCACGCTCGACCGCCGCAGTTTGGATGCCCGCATCGAGCAGGCCCGCGCGGCGCTGGCGCAGACAAACCAGTTGACCATCACCGCGCCGCTCGCGGGCACCGTGACTTTGGTGAACATCCGGCCCGGCGAAGTGGTTGATCCCGAATCCAGGGCGGCGCTGATGGAAATTGTTGACTTGAACCGGCTGATCATCGCGGCCAGCGTGCCGGCGTCAGATTTGCCCGCTGTGAAAGCTGGGCAGGTGGTGGAAATCCTGACCTCACCAACCACGACCGGGGCGACCAATACTTTGACTGGCCAGGTGGGGCTCGTGGAAGATCGGGTGAATCCCAACACCGATTTAGGAATAGCAGATATTTTGATGCCGGCAGCCAACCACTTGCGCTGTGGACAATTTGTCCGCGTGAAAATTGTCACCGGGGAGCGCCGCGATTGCCTTGTGGTTCCTTCGCAAAGTCTGGTGCAAAATGAAGATGGCGAATGGGTGATTGGCCTCGTGCGGGGCAAACTCGCCGTGCAGCAACCCGTCACGCCCGGCCTGCGCGAGGGCGGGATGGTCGAGGTGCAAAGCGCCGCGATCAGGGCCGGCGACAAAATTGTGACCACCGGCGCGGCGGCGCTGCCGCTGAAAAGCACCATCCGCATTCTCAAGGACTGATTCATGAAGTCCGCCATCGGAAGCTTCGCCGTTCGCCACGCCGTCTCGATTATTTTTCTCGTGGTGGCACTCTGTCTCGCCGGCGCGCACGCGGCTCGGCGGATGGGTTCCTCGGTTTTCCCCCGCACGGAATTTCCCCGCGTCGTCATCATGGTGGACAACGGCATCATGCCCGCCGACGAAATGCTGGCGACCGTCACTCGGCCCATCGAAGAAGCGATGAAGGACGTTCCCGGCAGCGAGACGATCCGTTCCACGACGGGCCGCGGCTCGGCGCAGATTGACCTCTTTTTTTCGTGGAAGGTGGACATGTTGCAGACTGAGTTGTTTGTCCGCAGCCGGCTCGCGCAAATCAAATCGCAACTCCCCGCCACCGCGCACGCCGAGGCGTGGCGGATGAATTTTTCCACGTTCCAAATCGTTGGTGTCAGCCTGACCGCGAAAGGTCGCGACATTTCGTCGTTGTGGGAACTGGCGCGCTACGACGTGAAACCGAAATTTCTCCGGCTGCCCGGCGTTGCCCGCGTGGAACTCGTCGGCGGACAGGCGCCCGAGTATCAGGTCGTCGTGGACCCGCTGCGGCTCGCTGCTCTGCGGTTGCCGTTGTCGCAGGTGACTGAAGCGCTCAATCGGAATAATTTGATTTCCGGTTCCGGTCTGCATCAGGAGGACAACACGCTCTATTTAACTGTCGTGGACGGCCGCGTGCATTCGGTCGAGGACATTGAGAATCTCACGGTCGCCACGGGCAGCAGCCAGCTCGTTCGCCTCAAGGATTTCGCCCGCGTGCTGCGCGGAGAGGAGCCGGTGTTTAATGCCGTTACGGCGGACGGCGTGGATGCGGTGCTGCTCAACGTTTTTTCCCAGCCGGATGCCAGCACGGTGGACATCGTCCGGCAATTGGAAGCACAGCTTCCCGCCATTCGCGCCGAACTGCCGCCGGATGTGAAGCTGGCTTTTTTCTACGATCAATCGCTGCTCGTGCGCGACTCGATGCGTAGCGCGTGGGAGGCAATCATCTTCGGGCTGTTTCTTTCCGTGGCGATTCTCTACCTGTTCCTGCGCTCGTGGGGCACAACGCTCGTGGCCATCGTCGTAATTCCGGTGACGGTGCTGCTGACGATTCTCGCGATGAGTCTCGCGGGCATGAATTTTAATTTGATGACGCTCGGCGGCATCGCGGCGGCCATTGGGCTGGTGATTGACGACGCGATTGTCGTGGTCGAAGCCATCTACGCCAAAATCGCCACCGGGGTCGGACGACTGGAGGCAATTCCGGCGGGCATCGGAGAAATCTTTTCCGCGCTGCTCGGCTCCACGCTGACGCCGGTGGTGGTGTTCATTCCACTGGCGTTTCTCGACGGCATCGTCGGCGTGTTTTTCCGCGCACTGGCGCTGACAATGGTCGTGGCGTTGCTGACTTCATTGCTGTTGGCGCTCACGCTGACACCCGCGCTCGCCGCCTGGTTTCTGCGTTTGCCGGCGGGCAGAATTTCACACCGCCCGCAAACAGCGGAGCAGGGCGGATTCATCTTGCGGCGCGTCATCCGGTTTTATGAATTTATTCTGCGGCTGGCGTTGAACCGCCGGAAATTCACCGTGGCCTGCGGCATGCTCGTGCTGGCGGCGGCGGCTCTTTTGTATCCGCGATTGAAGACGGATTTTCTGCCGGAGATGGACGAGGGCGGATTCGTCATTGATTATGTGACGCCGCCGGGCACCAGCCTCGCGGAAACCGACCGCCAGATGCGGCAGGCGGAGGAAATCCTCAAAGCCACGCCGGAGATTGAAAGTTATTCGCGCCGCACCGGGGCCGCGCTGGGCGTGCATCTCGTCGAGTTGAACACCGGTGATTTTCTCATCAAGCTCAAACCTGACCGCAAGCAATCCACCGCCACCGTCATCGCCGGGCTGCGGGTGAAATTCCACGCGGCGCTGCCGAGAGTGGACTGGGATTTCCCCGGCATCTTGAACGACCTTATTGGCGACCTCATTTGGTCCGACAAGCCGATTGAAATTAAAATTTTCTCCAACGACCTGAATTACCTGTCGCGCCAGGCTGAAGCCATCGAGGAATTGATCACGCCTGATCCGCAAACGCGGTGCGGCGTTGCCGGCGTGGTGGACATTTTCAACGGGCTGATCTACACCGGCAGTTCGATCCATCTGCGCGTGCGCCAGGCCGAAGCGCAGCGCCTCGGCCTCAACACCGACGACATTGCCGCCGCCGTCAACATCGCCATGCTGGGACAGACCGCCTCGACCGTGCTGGAGGGCGACCGCGTGGTCAATATCCGCGTGACGCTGGAGCCGTCCGCCGTCGCGCGGTTCGCTGAAATCAAAGATTTGCCGCTGCGGGCGACCAATGGTGTCGTCGTGCCGTTGCATCAAGTAGTGGCGTTTGTCGAAAATCCCGGCGAACTGGAATTGCACCGCGAAGACATGCGCCAGAATCTCGCTGTCACCGCGCGATTGGAAGGCCGCGACCTCGGCAGCGCCATGTCCGAAATTCGCCGCCTCATTGACCGCGACCAGTCGCTTTCAGGCGAGAGCATTGAATACGGCGGGCTTTATCAGCAGCAGGAGGAATCGTTCCACGCCTTGATGATCGTGTTGGGCATGGCCATCGTCCTCGTGTTCACGGTGGCGTTGCTGGAGTTTCGTTCCTTCACCGCGCCGCTGGCGATTGTTTTTGGCGCGGTGCTGTCGGTGTTCGGCATCGTCCTCGCGCTGCTCATTACGGGAACAACTTTAAGTATCATCACTTATCTGGGCGCGATCATCGGCATGGGCATCGTCCACAAAAACGGCATCCTCATGCTGGACTACGTGGAGCAGCTTCTGGAGCGCGGCATGGATTTGCGCGAGGCGCTGGTGCAATCGGGCCGCCGCCGCCTGCGCCCGGTGCTGATGACGTCGCTGGCTGCCGGCCTGGGCATGCTGCCGCTGGCGTGGGGCGTCGGCCCCGGCGCGGACATGCTGCGTCCACTGGCCATCGCCGTCATTGGCGCGCTCAGCATCTCCGTTCTGCTCTCGCTCGTCGCCACGCCCGTGGCTTATTTTGCGATCGTGCCATTCTGCCAATCAGTTTTCCCGAAATCCAATCAGCCAAGTGGAACGAATGTTGAGTGATGCTGGGTTCTGGAAAGTGCTTCTTCCGTGGTTTCGAAACCCGCCATGAAGAATTAAGTTTCGGTTTGCGGCCATCCGTTTTAGCTTCTGCACATGGATTCACTTACCAAGACTAAGCCGCTCATTCTCGGCGTCGGCAATTTGCTGATGGGTGACGAAGGGGTTGGCGTCGCGGCGATTCGATACTTGGAAGCAAAAGGATTCGCCGCACAAGCCGAGTTGGTGGACGGCGGCACCAGCGGTTTTCATCTGCTCGGCCTTTTCCGCCACCAGCAGCATCTCATCCTCATTGATGCCGCTACCGACGACAAACCCCTCGGCACCGTCTCGCTCATTCGTCCGCGCTACGCCAGCGATTTTCCACCGACGCTCACGGCGCACGACATCGGGCTGAAGGACTTGATCGAATCCGCCGCGCTGCTCGGCTACTGGCCGGACGTGGATCTGATCACGATTTCGATTGGCGATCTTGGCTTGATGACGATGGACCTTTCGCCGGCGGTTTCCGCTGCGCTGCCGCAGATTGCCGAGTTGGCGAAACAATGTTTGGAAAAGGAGCTCGTTCAGATCCCATCCGCCGTTGTCACTTCGACCGGCAGCAAACCCTGTTAACCTGAGAGACGGTAGTCGAGGCTTTTGTGTCTCAAGCCGCGCGCTCATTATTCCACCCGGATTTTTGATTCGATTGCGGGTCGCGCTTGCGGCATTTTATGCGCTCTGAAGGCGTCTGAAACCACCAACAAAATCGCAGCCGACGAACAGTATTCCACCGGGAAGCTGATTCGTCGCCTGCTCGCCTTGGCGTGGCAGTTCCGTGCGGATTGTGTCTGGTCGGTGATCTTGAGTCTGGTGCTCCTGCTGCTGGGCATCATGGGACTCAAGCTGCTGGGGTTGGTCATTGATGTCATCCGGCAGGCGCTCGATCCGTTGCTGCCGTCGCCGCCGTATCCGTTCGGCTGGCAACCGCCGGCGGCGTGGTCAGCGCTACAAATTGTCACGACGATCGCGGTGACGATCATGGGGCTGGCCTTGGTGCGGGCGGCGCTGACTTACATTTACAACATGATCACGGCCCGGCTGACGCAGGGAGAAATCGTGCCGACTTTGCGCGCCCAGCTTTATGCCAAGCTGCAACGCTTGAGCTTCCGCTTCTTCGATGTTCACGGCTCCAATTCCATTTTCAACCGCGTCACCGGCGACGTGCAGAACACCCGTTTGTTCGTGGACGGCGTTTTGTTACAAGGCGTGAACATGATTTTGACGCTGGCAACCTACGCCTTCTTCATGTGGCGAATTCACCCGGCGTTGACGCTCGCGTGCTTGTCCGTGTCGCTGCCGCTGTGGTGGCTGACGCAATTTTATTCCGCGCGCCTGCGTCCGGGGTATCTGCGCAATCGCGAGTTGTCCGACAACATGATTCTGCTCTTCAGCGAAAGTGTGCGCGGCATGCAAACGGTGAAAGGCTTTGCCGCCGAAGCGCACCAAGTCCACCGCTTCGAGGCCGCGAACGACAATGTCTCCTCGCAGCAACGGAGAATATTCTGGGACTTGTCCATCTTTACCCCCGGCACGCAAATTCTGTCGCAATTGAGCCTCGTGATCTTATTCGCGCTTGGCGGCTGGCTGTATGTGCAGGGAAAAATTCCGCTCGGCAGTGGCCTGGTGGTTTTCGCGGGCTTGCTCCAGCAGTTTACCGGACAGGTCGCCAACATCTCCACGATCGCCAATTCGGTGCAGCAAAGTCTCGCCGCCGCGCGCCGCGTCTTTGAAGTGCTCGACACGCCGGTGGAAGTGCAAAGCCGGCCGAACGCTATCAAGCCCGCGCGGCTCACCGGGCACATTATCTTTGAGAAAGTGACCTTCGGTTACCACTCGCAAAAACCGGTGCTGACCGAAATTTCGTTCTCGGCGAAGGCCGGGCAAGTGGTCGGTATTTTCGGCATGACCGGTTCGGGCAAAAGTTCGCTGCTGGGTTTGATCCCGCGCTTTTACGATCCGCATTCGGGCCGGATTCTCGCCGACGGACAGGACTTGCGTGACTTGGACCTCGACGCCTTCCGCCGGCAAATCGGCATTGTTTATCAAGAAAGTTTTCTCTTCTCGAACACCGTGGCCGCGAACATCGCGTTCGGCCATCCGCAGGCCACGATGGAGCAAATCGAGCGCGCGGCGCGCATCGCGTCGGCGCACGATTTCATCATCGCCCTGCCGCATGGCTACGAAACCGTTTTAGGCGAGGCCGGCGTGGATTTATCCGGCGGCCAACGGCAGCGGCTGGCGCTCGCTCGCGCACTGATTTTGCAGCCACCAATTCTGATTCTCGACGACCCGACCGCGTCCGTGGATGCGCGGACGGAAAATGAAATCGTCTCCGCCCTGCGCGAGGCAATGTCGGGGCGAACGACCTTCGTGGTGTCGAGCCGGGTGAATTTATTGCGGCGAGCGGATTTGATTTTGATTTTGGAAGCCGGACGCTTGACGCAGTCGGGCACGCACGACGAATTGGTGCATCTTCCAGGACCGTATCACGAAACCGCATTGTTGCAGATTATGGATTTATGAGCGCGCCCCAACCAGAACCTACCAGCCACATTGCAAAAAGCGGCTTTTCGCCGCGCGCAGTGAACCCACTGACCCAGAGGAACAGGCCCTTCCGCACTCTGGCTTCCGGGATGATTTTTACCAAACCATTTGTTTGCGCCGCCCCCGGCCTGCTTGCCGCAGCATTGATCTTGTTAAACCCAACACCGCTGCGGGCGGGGGCGGTTACGGTTATCCTCACCAAAGTGGACGACGGCGACCTCAAGCACGGTCCGCTTGATGGTCATCAGGATGACAACTTTACCCTGCTGCGACGGGGTTCCATCCCTTTGCTGGCGGCGGATCCAGGGCGTCCGGTGAAAATCGCGGTGGACCGAACCAGGACCTTCCAAACCATGTTCGGACATGGGGCGGCGATGACGGACTCATCCGCCTGGGTGCTGATGAATCTGAAGGAGAAGAATCCGCAGTTATTCGGATATGCGATGCAGAAACTATTTTCGCCGACCGAAGGTGCCGGCTTGAGTTTTCTGCGGCTGCCGATGGGCGCCTCCGACTATACGGCCAGCGCCACTTACTATACTTACTGCGATGAACGCTCGCCGGACCTGAGCCGTTTTTCGATCGCCCATGATCGGGAGCATATCATTCCAGCGCTCAAAGCGGCGCTGCGGTTGAACCCGGAAATTCGGATTCTCGGCTCGCCGTGGAGCGCCCCGGCTTGGATGAAGACCAATGGCAAGCTCGTGGGTATCTCGGCGGCGGAAAAAACCGCCGGGGCCACCTGCAAACTCCGGTCGGACTGTTTCGAGGCGTATGCCGAATATTTCGTAAAATTCATCGAGCAATATCGGGCGGAAGGCATCGAAATCTGGGGCGTTACGTTGCAGAACGAGCCGCAATTTGATCTCGCCACCTACCCCTGCATGAGAATGGACGAGGATGACCAGATCCGACTCGTCAGCCTGCTGGGTCCCAAACTGGCGGCCAAGGGACTCAAAACAAAAATCTTCATCCACGATCATAACTGGGGATTGCATCCGGGCGACCGGCAAGTGATTGGCGGTGATACCAAACTGGCCCCATTGGAGAGCGTGACTAAAATCCTCTCGGATCCCGCGGCTGGCAAATTTATCGCCGGCACTGCCTGGCACTGCTACTACGGCAACACCGAAATCATGAGCCAAGTTTACAACGCCGTTCATCAGCGGTTCCCCGACCAGGAGATCCTTTGCACCGAACATGGTGGCTGGGGCAGAAACCGGGGCGGCTGGTGGGGCGATGTCGAATGGGGTATGAGCCATAGCTGGATGGGTGGTCCTCAGAACTGGTGCCAGGCGAGTGTGGAGTGGAATCTCGCACTCGACAGCAAATTTGGGCCGACTCCGCGTCCCGATTCCGCCGCCGCAGGATTGCTGGTGGTGCAGACGGACAACTATCAGGAAGTGAAGTTTGAGCGCGAGTTCTACGGGCTGGCGCAATTGTCCCGCGCGGCCCGGCCCGGCTCAAAACGCATCGCAGCTTCCATCACCAGTTCCGACCCCGGCGGCATGGATGTTATCGCCTTCGCCCTGCCTAACGGTCAGACCTCGCTGGTCGTTTTTAACAAGAAGAAGATGGAACAGTCATTTCAAGTCGCGGCGGACGGACAATTCTTCGCTTACCTCGCACCCGGACACAGCCTGGTCACGTTCATTTGGTAAACCGCCAATGCGCTCGCGACCCCGCGAGGCTTGCCTAAACGCTTGCGCTACGGTTTTCGGAATCAAGCTGCTGAATCGCCCACCGCGCGTGTTCCGCAATCAATGGCTCCTGATCACGCGTGGCTTTTTCCAGGAACGGCAGCGCCGTTTCGTCGCCCGCATTTCCCAGCGCCACGCAGACGTTCCGCAGCAGGCCGCGTCGCTTTGTCCGCAGCATCGGCGTGCCCGCGAAACGTGACTTGAAGCCGGCGTCATCGAGCTGCAGCAGTTGAATCAAGTCCGGCGCGGCCAAATCTTCGCGCGCGTGCGAGTTCATCAAATTTCCTGCGCGGGCAAATTTATTCCACGGACACGCCGCGAGACAATCGTCGCAGCCATAGATGCGCTGGCCGATGGCTGGGCGCAGCTCGACGGGAATGGAACCTTTCAATTCAATCGTGAGATAGGAAATGCACTTTCGCGCGTCGAGCTGGAACGGCGCGGTGATGGCATTGGTCGGGCAGGCGGCGAGGCAGCGCGTGCAACTGCCACAATGATTCTGCTCCAGCGCGTCCGGTTCCAACTCCAGCGTCGTCAGGATTTCCGCGAGAAAAATCCAGTTGCCCAATCGGCGGCTGATGAGGTTCGTGTGTTTGCCGACAAAGCCCAGCCCGGCGCGCTGCGCCAGATCGCGTTCCAAAACCGGCCCGGTGTCCACATACCAGAGCGACCGCGTTGCCGCGCCGCCGAGTTCGTTGACGAATTGCGTCAAGGAGTTCAGCCGCTCGGCGAGGACATCATGGTAATCTTTGAATTGGGCGTAGCGCGCGACGATGCCGGCGAGGGGATTTGAAAGGTGAGATTTCTGATTTGAAACTTCATAACTCACCGCGAGCGCGATGACGGTTTTTGCGCCCGGCAGGACGAACTGCGGCTCGCTGCGTTGCTTGGCGTTGCGTTCCAGCCACGCCATTTCGCCGTGTTGCTTTTTCGCGAGCCAGGCTTGGAATTTTTCCGCGCTTGCGGGCGGCGCTGCCGTGGTGACGCGGCAGTCGTCGAAGCCGAGTTCCTGGGCGCGCTGACGAAGGGCGGCCTTCATCGTTGGGGACGCGTCGCCAGCTTGTATTGCAAGCCCACTTGCTGTGCAACTTCGCGGGCGGCGCGCAAATCGGTGTTTACTAGCACGTCGGCCTGCCGGTAAAACGGCGCGCGCAGGGCGAGCAATTCGCGGATTTTCCTTTGCGGATCGGGATCGTGGAGCAGGGGTCGGTGCGATTGGTTGCGGACGCGTTCCCAGATTTTTTCCGGTGAGGCCCAGAGGCAGACGACCAGCGCGTAAGTTTTGAGTTGGGCCAGATTTTCTGCATTCGTCGGCAGCCCCCCGCCGGTGGCGATGACGGCGCTGGTCTGGGTGGCGAGTTCACCGACCAACTGGTGTTCCAACGCGCGAAACGCCGGCTCGCCGTCCTTGGCAAAAATTTCGGCAATCGAGCGGCCCGTGCGGGTCTGGATGATTTCGTCCGTGTCGAGAAAGTGGAAATGCAACTGCTCGGCCACGAGCCGCCCGATGGACGTCTTGCCCGTGCCCATGAAACCCACGAGGGCGAGGTTGCCGAGTTGGCGGTGGTTTTGCATGGCGCATGGATTAGCGGAAAACGGCAGCCGACGCACGCTTCAATTTCCATCCCTCGACAGTTTCCCGGATTCAGGTAGAATGGCCTCGTGAAACGGCCTCCGCTCATCCTTGCCTCCGCCTCGCCGCGCCGCGCGGAACTGCTCAAACTGTTGTCGGTTGAGTTTACGGTCCTGCCCAGTGCGGCGGAAGAAGTGGCTCCCGAACATCTCTCCCCACTCGAAGTTTGCCAGTTGAATGCCCATCGCAAAGCACGCGCCGTGGCCAAGAAAATCCCGGACGCGCTCGTGCTGGGTTCCGACACGCTGGTATTTCTCGATAATGAAATCCTCGGCAAGCCGCGCGACCTCGCGGACGCGCGCCGGATGCTGGCGCGCTTGCAGAACCGCACGCATCAGGTCGTCACTGGCGTCAGCCTGATTCATCTGCGCGCACATCGCGAGCGGATCTTCGCCGTGAGCACCGATGTCTTGTTTCACCCGCTGGACGACCAGCAGATTCGCGCCTACCTCGCCAAAATCAATCCCCTCGACAAGGCTGGCGCTTATGCCTTGCAGGAGTTTGGCGAGCTGATTATTTCGGAAATCTCCGGTTCCTACAGCAACGTCGTCGGGTTGCCTGTGGAGCGGTTGCGTTCCGAGTTGGCAACATGGGAAATGAGCTGAACGAAGCCCCGGCATCCGCCTCGATTGCATCTGGTGCTTTGGCAAAAACCAGCTAAACTACGCATCCGATGCTCGAACCATTGAATAATTCTCAAATCCGCAAATTCAAGGCGGCCGCCCAGCTTTTGGAACCCATGCTCAAAGTCGGCAAAGCCGGGTTGAGCGAGGGCTTCATCCGCTCGGTGGATGTGGCCTTGGGACAGCATGAACTCGTCAAGATCAAGTTCGCGGAATTTAAGGAACAGAAGAAGGAACTCGCGCCACAATTGGCGGAAAAAACCGCGAGCCACCTCGTCATGCGGGTGGGCAATGTGATCGTCCTGCACCGCCCGCGTCCGGCCACAACCCCAGTCTCGGGCGAGTGACTTTACAGAAGGCGGTTGGCACCTGTCGCAGCCGGTGGCTGGGATAATTTCCTTCTTTGGATTCGCAAAAGCGTCAGCGCGTCGGCTGCGGCATGAGCGGAGAAAAAAGCAGAGCCGTTTGCGAATTTCATCCGGGGTCAGCCCAGCGCTTTTGGCAATCGAACCCATGGTGATGGCGTTGATGGAAAACGCGCACAGCGTCGCGTTGATTGATGCCCGGAAGTTTCGGCCCAATTAAACGGTGACAAGCTTGCGGGTGAAGCGCGCCTTCAGCTTCAGCTTCGCGTTGCGCAGCTTCTTCGGCAACTTCGAGCCAGAGCTGGATGGCTCCGCGGATGTTGGCCAGCGCTTCATCATGCGTCGCGTCCTGACTGTGGCAGCCGGGCAATGCGGGGCACGAAACGGCGAAACCTTCATCGGATTCAACCATGACAACCGTGTATTGCGTGGCGAAAAAATACGTTGGTTGAAGCGGTAAACCAAGTTTGCGCTGCTCAAACCATTTTACACGCTGCCGACGCATTGTATAATGTTCGTCTGTGAATTCGCAAAAGCGTCAGCGCGTCGTCTGCGGCATGAGCGGCGGAGTTGATTCCTCCGCCACGGCGGCGCTTTTGCTGGCGCAGGGCTACGACGTCATTGGCATCACGCTCAAGCTCTGGCCGCAAGATTGCGTGAACCGCGCTGAAGACAAGTGCTGTGGTCCGCAAGCGGTCACCGACGCGCGTGCGGTGTGCGACAAGCTCGGCGTGCCTTATTATCTGATTGATGAATCGGCGGATTTTCAAAAGCACGTCATCCAATATTTTGCGGACGAATACAAGGCCGGCCGCACGCCGAATCCGTGCGTGATGTGCAATCAGAATTTGAAGTTCGGCCGGCTCCTTGACCGCGCGGATCAACTGGGAGCGCAATTTATCGCCACCGGCCATTTTGCGCGGGTAGAACGCGCGATCGGAGCGCCGAGCACCGTCTCGGCCAGTTTCGAAGAGCCGCCGCAACGAGCCGAGAAAGTGCTCGGCGTTCCGGGTCGTTACCTGCTCAAGCGCGGACGCGACTTGCGCAAGGATCAAAGTTATTTCCTCTTCTCGCTTCGCCAGGATCAACTCGCGCGCATCCTTTTTCCGCTCGGTGAGAAAACCAAGAGCGACACGCGCGAAGTGGCGCGGCAGTGCCAGCTCAAGACCGCCGACAAGGAGGAGAGCATGGAGATTTGTTTCGTGCCGGACAACAATTACGGCGGTTTTCTCCAGTCGGCGAACCTGGTGCAGAAGCATCGCGGCGAGATTGTGGATTTGCACGGCGACGTCCTTGGTCACCACGACGGGATTGAATTTTACACCATTGGCCAGCGCAAGGGGCTCGGCCTCACCACGTCCAAGCCGGTTTATGTGATTGCACTCGACGTGGAAAACAATCGCGTCATCGTTGGGGATGACGCCGCGCTCGACCGCGACGAGTTCATTGCCGACCGCTGCAACTGGCATCCGTTCGAGCAATTATCCGCGCCAATTGAGGTCACGGCGAAGATTCGTTACAACCATCCCGGCACCCCGGCGACGGTGACCCCGCTGGAAAACGGGCAGGTAAAAGTAAAACTCCATGTGCCGCAACGGGCCATCACGCCCGGCCAGGCTGCGGTATTTTACCAGGATGATCTGGTCGTGGGCGGCGGCTGGATCATGCGGTAGCCCTTGCATCCGCTGACCGCCGACCCGCCCTCTCTGACGCTGTGTAAAATTAAATAATGGCGGGACACCCAAAGCCTCGCCTTCCCCAATAAGGCTGCCCGCCCCAACCCCGCCCCTGTCCCGCCAAAATTTAATTAGTGGGACACCCTGAATCCATCGTCTCACTACATACAATACGGATCAAAATCGGAAATCTTTCAAAAAAGATGAAAATAGTTCGAAATATTTTCAAAAGCGGGCGGGTGCCGTGGAAGTATCCGCCAGCCAGACTGCCTCCAGAAAAGGAGTTTTAGCCAAAAAACCAAGCAAATGCGTTCGTTTTACCGCGCGTTGCCGAGTTCCACCGCCAGATCTTCCACCGTCCAGTTGGTGCGGGCAGCTTGGAGTTTGTCCGCCGCCGCGCCGTGTTGCCAGACGGCGTAGCGCAGCGTTTGGCCCACATCCGCCGCCAAAGCCGGTTGCGCGAGCAGGCCGGCGATGAAACCGGACAATAAATCGCCCGCGCCGCCCTGGGCGAGGTGCGGGTTGCCGGACGGATTCACAAAAATCTCCCCTTCGGCCTGGCCAATCAAGGTTTGATGGCCTTTCAAGACCACCCAACAGTTGCCAAATTTCTTCGAGATCTCGCGCAGTGCCTTCACGCGGTCGGCCTGAATTTTTTGCGTGGAGGAATTGAGCAGCCGCGCCGCTTCGCCCGGATGCGGGGTGATGACGCGGACGAGGATCTTGTGAAAGGTGCCCGCTTCCAAATAATCCAGCGCGGTGGCGTCCACGATCATCGGGCAATCCGTGCCACGCCACCAATGGCGCACCGTGAGCCGCAATTCATCCGGCAGCCCCGGAGCGGCGAGGCCCGGCCCGACCAGCAACGCGCTGGCGGTGACGGCCATCTTCGTTCCCGGCGGCCGGAGATTCACCATCACGGCAGCCAGTTGCGCGGCAATGGGCGCATAAACTTCGGTCTGCGTCAGCACCGTTACCAGTCCGGCTTGGGCGCGCTGGGCACCCCGCGCCGCCAGCACGGCGGCCCCGTGAAAACCCAGGCTGCCCGCGATGATTAGCGCATGGCCGAACGTGCCTTTGTGTCCGGCTGGCGGGCGGACGGGTGGAAAATGTGCGAAATCGTCCGGCTGCATCCAGTTCAATTCCGACTTGAACGGGCAGGGGACCAAGCCCACGTCATCCGCCACCTCAATGCGGCCGGTGAACGGCCACGCGGCGGGCGCGAGCAGGCCGGTTTTCGGGGCACCGACGGTGAGGGTGATGGTTGCGGCGATGCACGCGCCAAACGGTTCGCCGGTGTCTGCGTTGAGGCCGGAAGGCAAATCCACCGCGAGCACGGGAATTTTCGCCGCGTTGACGGCGGCAATGATGCTCAACCAGTCGGTCGAGAGCGGCCGATTGAGGCCGAGGCCGAATAATCCGTCCACGATGAGTGCGGGTTTTTTGGCCAGGGCCATTTCGAGCTGGAGCAAATCGCTGTCGGGCAAAAAAACTTCCAGCACGTCGGCGTCGCGACCCTCGAGGGCTTTGGCGGCGGCGCGGGCGTCATCACCGTTGTGGCCCTTGCCGACGAGGAACAAAATGCGGTCGCCAGCGCGCGTGAGCTTGCGGGCACGCCTGGCGAGGCGTTTGCCGACGCGGCGGATGACCTCGGCTGCCGTCTGGCCCGTCGCCCAAGTAGCGGCTTCCCATTCGCGCATCTGACCCAAAGTAATGACCGGAACTGGCATGGCCGCAGGATGGCAAACTTATTGTGGAGGTGAAAGTGGAATGTCGCGCCCGAACGTTTGCACTTGAATGCTTCCCGATGACATTCCATCTGCGGGAGGAGTCGGCCCACGCGTCAACTGTTGCCGGCTGGTGAACAGCAGCGTGAATCGGTCGCGGTCTCGATGCTTCGAAATTCGGCCTCAGCCTCACTTGGCGGTAACTGAAAACTCACATTGATTCAGACACGAAGTCAGCGTATGAATTCAGCCAACATGCTCGCCCGAAAAATTTTATTGTCTGCCGCCCGGCTGACGCCGGTTTGCTTGCGCGCGTGCTGCCTTGGCTGGCTCTGGCTCGGCCGGAGTGCCAGCGCTCAAAGTCTGGCGGACACGCAGCAACAATTTTTGCGCGGCCATTACGCCGAGGTCATTGCCACGGCGCAAAAGCAAGTGGACGCGGGTGATTACCGGGGTGACTGGCGAATGCTGCTGGTGAAATCATTATTCATCACCGGCCGCTACCACGAAGCCGACACGAATGCCAGCGATGGACTAAATTATGTGCCCCGCAGCATCGCGCTGCGTTTGCTGGCGCGGGAAACGGCGCTTTACCAGAACGATCAGGCGAGGGCCAATCGCCAGTTGGCCGAAATCAATGCGCTCCTCAGCCGCCGCTCGCCGACAGACCTGACGGGGCCGGAATTGGTGGCCGTGGGTCAGGCGTTGTTGCTGCTCGGCGTCGAGCCCCGGTTGATTCTGGAAAATTGCTTTCAGCGCGCGGAACAATTGACGCCACCGCCGCGGGAAGCGTTTCTCGCCACCGGCCATCTGGCCTTGGACAAACGTGATTTCAAGCTGGCGGCCGATGCGTTCCGCGCCGGGCTGGAGACATTTCCCGACGACCCCGACCTGCTGGCCGGATTGGCGCAGGCTTTCGAAAATGGCAATCGCGGTGAGATGCTGAAAGCCATTCAGGCCGCGCTGAAGATCAACCCGCAACACATCCCCAGTTTGTTGCTGCTGGCGGATCATCTGATTGATGCCGAGCAATACGACGAAGCGCAGAAACAACTGGCCCTTGTGTTGAACGTGAATCCGCATCAGCCGGAGGCGCTCGCGGATCGTGCGGTGCTGGCGAACTTGCGCAATGATCCCGTCCAAGAAAGGAAGTTCCACGCCGACGCCTTGAAATTCTGGCAGAGCAATCCGCAGGTGGATTTTCTCATAGGCCGGAAGCTGTCGCAAAAATATCGTTTTGCCGAAGGTGCCGCCGCGCAACGCCGCGCACTGGCGTTTGAACCGGCTTACCTGCCGGCGCGACGGCAGCTCGCCGAGGATCTGTTGCGGCTCGGGCAGGCGGACGAAGGGTGGGCGCTCGTGCAATCCGTCCACCAACAGGATGCCTACGATGTCGCCGCCTACAACCTCGTCACCTTGCGGGATCAGATGATGAAATTCCAAACGCTCTCCAATGCTCACTTCATCGTCCACATGTCCACCAACGAGGCGCGGTTGTATGGCGACCGGGTGCTGGAGCTGCTAACACGAGCAAAAGAAACCCTTGGCAGAAAGTATGGCGTGCAACTCACCCAGCCGACGACGGTGGAAATTTTCCCCGAGCAGAAAGATTTCGCGGTGCGCACTTTCGGCATGCCGGGGAATCCAGGTTATCTGGGCGTCTGCTTTGGCTCGGTGATCACGGCGAACAGTCCGGCCTCGCAGGCGCCGAACCCCGCCAATTGGGAGGACGTGTTGTGGCACGAGTTCTGTCATGTGATCACGCTGAGCGCCACGCAAAACCGCATGCCGCGCTGGCTGAGTGAGGGTATTTCGGTTTATGAAGAGCGGCAGGCGAATTCGGCGTGGGGCGAGCAAATGAACCTCGCCTATCGAGACATGATTCTGAGCGGCGAATTGACGCCGCTCGCCGGGTTGAGCAGCGCCTTTCTTGCGCCGAGCAATTCACTGCATCTTCAGTTTGCTTACTACGAGTCGTCGCTGGTGGTGGAATTCGTCGTGCAACAATTTGGTTTCGATGCATTGAACAAGATTCTCGCGGACTTGCGCGGCGGCGCGGAGATCAATCAAGCCATCGTCGCCCATACGGCCGCGCTGCCGGAGATTGAAAAACAATTTGCCACTTTCGCGCGCGACCGGGCCAAGAATCTCGCGCCGGGAGCCGATCTGGAAAAGCCGCCGGAACATCAGTCCGAAATGGCGGCCTTGGTTTGGCAGACTGCTCACCCAAATAATTACCACGCACGACGGCGCAAAGCGCAGGAACTGATGGCAGCCCAAAAGTGGCTGGAAGCGAAGCCGATCCTCGAAGTGCTGGCCGAATCGTATCCCGGAGAAAGCCGCGCGGAAAACCCCTACTGGCTGCTGGCGGTGACCCAACGAAACCTCCAGGACACCAACGCCGAGTTGGCGACGCTGAAAAAATTCGCCGCGCAGGAATCCGACTTTCAGGATTTGTATGCGCGTTTGATTGAGTTGTCCCTGGCGCAGACGAACTGGTCGGATGTGCTGAAGTATGGCGGGCGTTTTCTGGCCATCAATCCGCTGGTCACTTTGCCCCATCGCGCGCTGGCCGAGGCCGCCGTGGCGACTGGGGATGACGCGCAAGCCATCATCGCTTATCGCAAATGGCTGTGGCTCGATCCACCCGATCCGGCGGTGGTGCATTTTCAACTGGCGCGACTGCTGCACAAACGCGGCGGTGCCGAGGCCGACGCGAAGCGCCAAGTTCTGGAGGCATTGGAGGAAGCGCCCCGCTTTCGCGACGCCCAGCGGCTGCTGTTGGTGCTCGAAAATAAATCGCCGCAACCCGCCACCAATGGCAATGTCTATCAAATGAAGCCATGAAAAAATCGAGCCTGATATTTTTGATTTTGCTGCTGGCCTTGGGCGCAGTGCTGGCCCAACAACGCCGGCCCCGGGGCGGAGGCTTGGGCGGCGGTCGCGGTGGCGAATGGGGCGAGGGTGGTTGGATCAGCGACGATGCCCGGACGGCGCGGGAAATTCCCACGCACAGCACCGGCACGCCCAACTGGACCAATGC
Organism: uncultured Verrucomicrobia subdivision 3 bacterium; assembly: GCA_903850425.1. Lineage (GTDB taxonomy): Bacteria > Verrucomicrobiota > Verrucomicrobiia > Limisphaerales > UBA11358 > UBA11358. Next base: position 26,345 of record CAINLR010000012.1, read on the forward strand.
GCCAGGTTTCGAGAAGGATGCGTTCACTTTTGTCCGAATACGGCGCGATCGCTCGCCTTACAAACGGGGCGGCACTTGGGCCACTGACACACCGGACAGCGACCTCAATCTTTCCTACCGCTTGCAACAAATGACGTCCATCAAAGTGGACCCGAATGGCCGTTATCTGCGGCTCACTGACCCGGACTTGCCCAATTACCCGTTCATCTACATGGTCGAGCCAGGCACCCTGTCTTTGCGTGACGATGAGGTGGTCATATTGAGAAAATATCTATTGAACGGCGGCTTCCTGATGCTGGACGATTTTTGGGGCGAACGCGAATGGCAAGGCATGGCGGAGGAACTCAAGAAAGTTTTCCCCGACCGGAACTTTGTCGAATTACCGCTGGATCATCCTATTTATCACTGCGTGTTCGAAATCAAAACCAAGGCGCAGGTGCCGGGCATTTCTTACTGGGAACGCAGCGGCGGCGACACCTCGGAGCAAGGAGCCGATTCGCGGGAGGTCCATCATCGCGCCATTTTTGACGACAAGGGCCACATGATGGTGATCGCCACGCATAACATGGACAACGGCGACGGCTGGGAACGTGAAGGCGAGAGTCAGGAATATTTTGAGAAGTTTTCTGAAAAGATTTCCTATCCGCTCGGCATCAACATCATTTTTTACGTCATGACCCATTAAACGAACGTTTTATCTCATGCGCGTAAAAACCATTTTCATTAACACCCTGCTTCGGCGGGGTGTTAATGAGAGACGCATGCGGACTTAACCGGACGAGACCGACAACAAAATAACTGAAAGGCATCGTGGAAACAAAAACTGAATCACATCAGGCAGACGCGCAGGCGGTGGAAAAATTAATCGCCGGGCGGGCGTGCATCGAAACCGAACTCGCCAAAGTCATCGTCGGGCAAAAAGAGGTCATCGAGCAAATCCTCATCGCGCTGTTTGCGGGCGGGCATTGTTTGATCACCGGCGCGCCCGGACTGGCCAAGACGCTGCTGGTGAAATCCATTGCGCAGATCTTCCATCTTAAATTTCAGCGCATCCAGTTCACGCCCGACCTCATGCCGGCGGACATCACCGGCACGGAAATTCTTCAGGATACCGGCGAAGGCAGGAAAATGCTGTTCGTTCGCGGTCCGGTCTTCGCAAACATCATTCTCGCTGATGAAATCAACCGCACCCCGCCCAAGACGCAGGCCGCGTTGCTCGAAGCCATGCAGGAACATCAGGTAACTGCCGCCGGCGTTCGCCATGTTTTGGCGGAACCGTTCTTCGTGCTCGCCACGCAGAACCCGATTGAAATGGAGGGCACTTATCCGCTGCCCGAGGCGCAACTCGATCGTTTCATGTTCAACGTGGTGATGGATTATTTGCCGGAGGACGATGAGGTCGCCGTGGTCCAGCAAACCACGGCCCGTCGTCCCGCTGCCATTGAGCCGCTGTTCAACGGTGAGGATGTGTTGCGATTTCACGAACTGGTCCGGCAGGTGCCGATGGCACAAGACTTGATTCGTTATGCGGTCCGACTGACGGCCGCGTCCCGCCCGCACCAAACTAATTCCCCGGGGTTCGTGAACGAATGGGTGAGTTGGGGTGCCGGCACGCGCGCGTGCCAATTTCTTGTGCTCGGTGCCAAAGCCCGCGCGCTGCTCCAAGGCCGGACCCATGTTTCGCCCGGTGACATCCGCGTGCTTGCCGCGCCGGTGCTGCGGCATCGCATTCTCGTGAACTACCGGGCCGAAGCGGAAGGAACCAATGTGGAAACGATTATCCGGCGCTTGCTGGAAGCCGTGAAAGAGCCGGGAGTATAATCGAAATGAACCATTCAACCTTCAACATTCAACGCCCAACCTCGAAGTTGAAACGCGATGCACGACGGACTTTCCTTGAGCGTTCGATGTTGAATGTTGCATGTAGCATGGTCCCCCTCTTCTAAATTATGCCTGCTTCCTCGCCAGCCATCTCGTCTCCGCTTCGTCGCGGCGAAGGCTTCGTGGACCCGAAGGCATTGATGGCGATTCGCAGCCTGGAACTGCGCGCGCAGGTCGTGGTTGAAGGATTCTGGAATGGATTGCATCGCAGTCCCTATCACGGTTTCTCGGTTGAGTTCACCGAGTATCGCCAATACACGCCCGGTGATGACACGCGCTATCTCGACTGGCGTTTGTATGCGCGCTCGGATCGTTACTACCTGAAAAAATTCGAGGACGAAACGAATCTCCGCTGCCATCTGCTCGTGGATCAAAGCCGCTCCATGACCTACGGCTCGCTTACTTATTCTAAGTCGGATTACGCGCGCACATTGGCGGCCACACTCGCGTGGTTTTTGAATAGCCAAGGCGATGCCGTGGGATTGTTCACCTTTGCCGAACGCGTTCAAAATTATCTGCCCGCGCGCCATCGGCACGGGCACCTGCGACAGCTCATGCTCGCGTTGGAAGGCGAACCTGAAGGACGCGAAACCAATCTCGGCGAACCCTTGCGCCGCGTGGCGGAACTCGCGCGCAACCGCGGCTTGATCGTGCTGATCTCTGACTTGCTTGCGCCGGTGGATGAATTGGAACGCAATTTGGGCCGGCTCACTGCCGCCGGACATGAAGTGGTGATCTTCCAGATTCTGGATCCGAACGAACTAACCTTTGATTTCAGCGCCGCGACTCTCTTTCAAGACATCGAAAGCGAAAAGGATCTTTACCTCGATCCCCAAGCGGTGCGTTCCGAATATCAGCGCCGTCTGCAAGCCCACACTCAAGGCGTGCAAATTACCAGCCGCAAATTGGGTTTTGCCTTTCATCAAGTCGTCACCGACCAGTCGCTGGACATCGCGCTGTTTGATTTTCTCAAGGGTCGCCGCCGGCGCGGCAAAAGAGTCAACCGGCGGGCACAGTCCGTGTCACGCCCATGAATTTCCTCGCCCCATGGTTCTTGCTCGGCGCGGCGGCGATTGCCGGGCCGATCATATTTCATCTTATTCGGCGCGTGGTGAAAGAACGGATGCCCTTCAGTTCGCTGATGTTTCTGAACCCCACGCCGCCGCGTGTCACGCGCCGCCGCAAACTGGACAATCTGCTGCTGTTGGTTCTGCGCTGTCTTTGCCTGCTGTTGCTGGCGCTCGGTTTTGCTCGGCCATTTTTTGCAAGCGATGACGTGCTGCCCGCTCCGGCTGGTGAGGCGCGGCAGCTTGTTTTGCTCGTGGACACCAGCGCCAGCATGCAACGCGAAGGCTTGTGGAATCAGGCGCGTGCGCTCGCGGAAAACGACCTGGCGAAATCCAAGCCCGGCGATCAAGTCGCCCTTTTGACTTTTGACGGGCAGCCGCGCACGCTCATCAGCTTTGCGGAATGGGCGGGATGGTCCGTGGATCAGCGGGCGGCACTGGCGCGCGAACGATTGGCCGCCGCTTCTCCGCGAGGGAGGGGAACGCATCTGGGCCTGGCCTTGACGAGCGCCGCCGAACTGTTTCAGGAAGATCCGGGCAAACCCGCCAGCCGTCGCGAAGTGGTGTTGATCACCGATTTGCAGGAAGGCGCCAAGCTGGAGGGATTGCAAGGACACGAATGGCCTGCGGGCGTCAATGTCACCGTCGCGTTGGTCGCGGCGAAACCAGCAGCGAATGCCGGGCTGGAAATATTGAGCGACGCCGGTGCGCCGAGCGGCGATGCGAAGGAAATCCGCGTGCGCATCACCAATGCCCGTGATTCCAGCCGTGAAATATTTCAGCTGAACTGGGAGACGAAAAACGCGGCCGCCCGCGCCCGCGAGCCGATGGAAATTTATTTGCCGCCGGGACAAACGCGCAGTTTTTCAGCGCCAAAACTTCCGGCTGGCGCGAGCGCGGCAACCTTGCAGTTGACCGGTGATGAAGTGAGCTTCGACAACCGTTCATTCTACGTCGCGCCCGAATCTGAACACGTCACTATCGCTTGGTTCGGTTCGGAATCCGCAAACGATCCCGCTAATTTGCGCTACTACCTGCAGCGGGTGTTTTCTGAAACTCCGCGCCGAAAGGTGGAAATTATTTCGCCCACGGCGCAATCAGCGTTCTCCCCCGAGTTGCTGAACCAGGCAGCGTTCGCGGTTATTCCCAACCGGCTTGCCGCCGAAGAAATCACGGCAACGCGCAATTGGCTGGCGCGCGGAAGAACTGCGCTGCTGGTTTTGACCGATGCGCAAATGGGTCCGACGCTCGCCGCTCTGACCGGGCTGCCGGAAATTCAAATCACCGAAGCCGCTGGAAGTTTTGCCTTGCTCGGCGAAATTGATTTCACGCATCCCCTTTTCGCGCCGTTTGCCGATCCGCGTTTCAGTGATTTTGCGCACATCCATTTTTGGAAACATCGGCGGCTTGAAATCCCGGCGACCGCCAATGCCCGCGTGCTGGCGAAGTTTGACGACGGCTCACCCGCGCTGGCGCAAATTCCGATCGGCAAAGGAAATTTGCTCGTGCTCACTGCCGGCTGGAATCCGGCGGACAGCCAGTTCGCAGTCTCCAGCAAATTTCCGCCGCTCATGCAAACATTACTGGACTGGAGCGGGGCCGCGGCACCGGCGCGTTCGCAATTCTTGACGGGTGAGGCGATTCCTTCGCCTGCATCCGGAGCGCGGACAGCCTTGTCCGCACGGTTCGCGTCGCCAGAACTCGCGGACAAGGCTGTCCGCGCTCCTGCGGTTGAATGGCAGAAGCCAGATGGGCAAAGAGTTTCGGTCGCTTCTGCCGCACCATTCACCGAAACCGATCAGCCCGGAATCTACATCGCGACGTGCGACGGCCAGGATCATCGCTTTGCCGTGAATCTTTCCTTGGATGAAAGCCGCACTGCGCCGATGTCGCTGGATGAACTCGCGCGCCTCGGCGTGCCACTGCAAACAATTACAGAAGTTCCCGGCGCGAGAACCCAAGAACGGCAACGGCATTTGCAACAGGCCGAATTGGAAAACCGGCAGAAGCTCTGGCGCTGGCTGATCATCGGCGTGCTGGCCGTTACTTTCGGAGAGATCATGCTCGGCGGCTGGCTCGCGCGCCGCCCGAAAACCACCGCGGCATCGGCATGATGGAATCTCACCTCCAACATCAGCTCGGCGAACTAGCGTTCCTGCATCGGCGCGCCCGGTTGTGGCGGCAACTCACGTTCTGCTGGGCAGCGACCGGTGGCGCGGAACTGCTGTTGTTTCTGCTGCCCCGGTTCACGGGTTGGAACACGCGCCCGCTGTGGTGGCTGGGGCTCCTCGGCGGATTGGGCACGGCGTTTCTCCTGTGGCGTTGGGCGCAGCGGCAGCCGGCGGATTTCCGCGCCGTGATCGCGGCCATCGGAAGGGAGCATCCAGAAGTCTGGCATCTGCTCGCAACTGCGGCGGAGCAGGAGCCGCATCCAGCTTCCGGTAAGTTTGGGTTTTTGCAATTGCGCGTGATTGAGCAAGTCGTCAAACATCGCCACCGGATTTTATGGGAGCGGGATTTTAGCCGAACTCTGGCGTCAGCAAGAAATGTGCAGTTGCTCGCTCTGGCCGGACTTCTGGCGGTGCTGTGTCTCGGCAATGGAGCCATGCGCCGGACCGCCACACCGGGTTCGTTGTTCGCGCCGGAGATAGCCGTGACGCCAGGCGACATTGCGGTGGAGCGCGGAACGGGGTTGGTGATCTCCGCCCGCTTTGGCGGCACCCCGCCGGCGGAAGCGACGCTGGTTTTGGTTTCGGTTTCCGGGCAAACGAAACGCATTCCTCTGGCACGGCATCTCGCTGATCCGGTGTTTGGCGCGAGCCTGCTCGAAGTGGTGGAGGACGGCTTGTATCGCGTGGAATATGGCGCGAGTAAAACCCGCGATTACAAAATCAACGTTTTCGATTATCCGGCGCTGACGCGTGCCGATGCCGGCCTGAATTATCCGAATTACACCGGCCTTACCAATCAAACCATCCGGGACACGCACCGCATCAGCGCGGTGGAAGGCACGCGCCTGACCTACACGCTCGCACTCAACAAGCCGGTGGCGCGCGCGCGATTCATCAGCAAGGATACGGACCTCGCGCTCGTCGTGCAGAGCAACGCCGTCGCCGCCCTGAATGATTTCACGCTCACGAATAGCGCTCGTTACTCGCTGGAATTGGTGGACACGGCGGGCCGCACGAACAAGACTCCGTTTGAGTTTGTGCTCAAAGTTCTGCCCAATCGCCCGCCGGAGGTGAAGCTCGTGTTTCCACCGGGCGACCCGCGCGTCTCGAGCCTCGAAGAATTGGCATTGCAGGGCGAAGCGCGGGATGATTTTGGTTTGCTAAAATACGGCGTCGGTTTTGGCGTGGCCGGGCAGGCACCCAAGTTTGTTGAGCTAGGCCAGTCCGCGTCGGCCAATGTGAAGCGCCAGTTCACGAATCAGCTCGCGATGGAAACACTGGGCGTCGCGGTGGACCAGGTGGTTTCTTACTTTGCATGGGCCGAGGATTATGGGCCGGACGGACAAGTGCGGCGCACGTTCAGCGATATTTTTTTCGCCGAGGTCCGACCGTTTGAAGAAATTTTCCGCGCCGACCAGTCGGGCGCTTCGGAAAGCCAGCAGGAAAGTCAAAGCGAAAGCCAGGGCGGCAATCAAGGTGGCAAGCTGGCGGAATTGCAGAAGCAGATCGTGATAGCCACGTGGAAACTGCAACGCGACAAACGGCCGAATACCATGAAGCCATGAAAACAAAATGCTGCCAATTACTGAAACGCGTTCGATTGAGTGACGGAGCGCGGGCTTCCGCGTGTTTACACATCCATTGCGGTGCGCCGCAGGCGAGGTCCAGCACGCCGCTGATTTGTGGGTTGAAGCAGCGCGAACATGCTGCGTCTGGCCCGGAGCGCGGCATTCATGCCGCTGCAACGAGCGCAGTGCGGAAGACTCTCAAACGATCAGACGCGTTGGATGCTCGAACGGTGCAGCGTCGGGAATGCCGCGCTCCCTTCGCGCCAACCGTGTGTCAGTCCATGTTACGATTCTCGATGCTGCTCACGGTTCTACTTTTCGTTTCGCCATTGAACGCGCAAGTCGCGCAGGAAAACCAAGGTTCCTCACGCCTGCCGGGCCGCGCTGCCGCTCCCGTGGCCCGCCCGCAAACCAACGCGCCGGCGGACTACGCATCCGACCTCACCGTGGTTCATGCTGCGCAGGTCCAGGCGTTAGCCCAGGCGCGCGAGCTGTTGGCGCAAGGTGAGAATGGGCGCGACCGGCCCGCCTTGGAAACGGCTATCAAAGAAATGGAGCGCGCGCAGGCGGCGCTCGACGACGCCAGAAAATCCCCCGAAAAATTGGCCGCCGCGCTCGCTGCCGAACAGGCGGCCTATCAGGAGCTGCGGAAAGTCATCCCGCGCGAATTTAATATGACGCGATCAAAGAAGGGAAAGCCGGGTGCCAGCCAGAGCCAGTCGCAACAGCGGCAGATGGATCAGCTCGAAATGCCGAAAGAAGAGAATCGCTACGAAACCGAGCGGCAGGCGACGGCTCCGCCCAATGCGCAGCAACGCGAGCAGTTGCAGACGGCTGATCGGCTCAAGGAGCTGGCCCAGCGACAACAGGATGTGAACGAGCGTTTGCGCGAGTTGCAAAACTCATTGTCGGCCGCGCGCACCGAGCAGGACCGCGAGGAAATTCAGCGCCAGCTCAGACGCCTGCGCGATGAGGAGCGGCAGATGCTCGCGAAGGTGGACGAGCTGCGCCAGGAACTCGAACAATCGCCCAACGCCAGTTCGCAGGCCGAGACCCGGAAGCAATTGGAGCAGGCACGCACAGACATGGAACGTGCGGCGCAGCAGCTGGCGCAGGATGCCGCTTCGCAGGCGCTCGCCGCCGGGACGCGCGCGCAGCAGACGATGCAAAATTTGCGGGAAGATTTGCGAAAGCAAACCGCCAGCCAGTTCACTGAGCAGATGCGGGATTTGCGAAATCAGGCGCGCGAACTGGCGCGACAGCAGGACGCAATCGCGAGCGGATTGGATGCGCTCAAGAACGGCGAACGCCAGGCTCTGGATAATTCAGCCGAGCGCCAGCAATTGGCCCAGCAAATGACGAAGCAGCAAGGCGCGTTGACGAATCTGCTCGCCGGAATGCGCAACGTGACCGAGCAGGCCGAAGCCACCGAGCCGCTGCTGTCGCAGAAACTTTATGACACCTTGCGCCGCGCCGATCAGGCGCGCACGGATAACCTGCTCGAAATGGGCAGGCAACTGGTGGATCGCGGGTTTCTGCCGCAGGCCGGCCAAGCCGAAAGTCTGGCCCGCACGAATATCAGCGAACTGCGCGCGGGCGTCGAGGCCGCCGCCGAAAGTGTGATGGGCAGCGAAGCTGATGCGCTGCGTTACGCACAGAACGAACTCAACGATCTTGCCCGGCAAGTCGAACGCGAAATGGCCGGTGCCGGCACCAATGCCGCCGCGGCCGGCGCGGCCAGAAATTCCGGCGCGGGCGGCCTGTCGAATCGGATCGCCCGCGCGGAAGGACAGTCGTCCGCTGGCAATGCGGCTGGTGGACAAGTCACAAATTTAGCGGCGCGGGCCAGCGGACGTTCCGGCGAAGGCGATTCACAAACGGCAAGTGACAATTCACAATCCCAACCGCGCAACGGCGAAAACCCTGCGAACGCGGGACAAAATGGAACTCGCGGCCAGCAAGCGAATAGCCAAAGCAACAATGGCGAGCAGGTGCCCGGCGAAAATCCGCCGACCGGACAAGGCCAGGCGGCCACCGGCAATAATCCAGCCGCCGGCGAGCGCGCCGGGTCCGGTCAGCCGCAGTCGGCCGACAGTAATTCTCCCCGTCCGCCTGGCGATTCACCCGGTCTCAATGGCCCGGGGCAGGGCGGCGGTGATCGGTTGCGGCAATTGGCGGAACAGTTGGGAGCCGAGCGCCGGGGCGGCAATGGCGGGCCGATCACGGGAAATAATTATGTGAATTGGTCGGGCCGTCTGCGGAATGTGGAGCAGGTGTTGGAGCCGCAGGACTTGCGTAATCAACTCTCGACGGTGCGAGAAAGGGTCGCCTCGCTGCGCGCCGATTACCGCGAGCGCGGCCAGTTGCCGCCAAGCGACGTGGTGCGGAGTCAGATTCTCGCGCCCATGACGCAGGTTCGCGTCTGGTTGCAGCAGGAACTTTCCCGGCAGGAAAACACCGCTAGCCTCGTGCCGCTAGACCGCGATCCGGTGCCGGAAAATTACTCCGAACTCGTGCGGAAATATTACGAGAAACTGGGGAGCGCAAAGTGATGGTCCGTGCGACGATCATTTTTTCTGGCAAAGGCTGGCTGCTTCCCGCGCTTGGCGCGGGCGTGGCGTTGGCGGCGGCGCTGATTTGGGCGGGGCACCGCAGCGCGACCACAGGTTGGGTCCGGATGGGCTGCGGACTATTAAAGCTCACCGGTATTTTAATGCTGGTGCTGGCGCTTTTGGAACCGTTGTGGGTTGGCCAACGCGCGCAACCGGGCGCCAATTTTTTCGCGCTGATCGCCGACAACAGCCAGAGCTTGCTGGTAAAGGATGTGGGCGAATCTCAATCGCGCGGCGAACTATTGCGCTCCACGCTCACCGGCGATTCACACGGCTGGCAGTCGGCGCTGGAAGAGAATTTCCAACTGCGCCGTTACACGTTTGCTTCACAGCTGCAAAACACGCGGGACTTTGGCGAATTGAAATTTGATGGTCGCGCGTCGTCCCTTGGGAACGCCGTGCGAACCGCGACGGAGCGTTGGCGCGGTCAACCGGTCGCCGGCGTGCTTCTGTTCACCGATGGTAATGCCACGGATGTCAGCGCAGAATTGCCGGCGTTCGACGGTGCGCCGCCCATTTATCCGGTGCTCCTCGGCAAGGATGATGACATCACAGACCTGTCCTTGAAAAAAGTGGGCGTGAGCCAGACGGCGTTTGAGGACGCGCCCGTGACCATCCAGGCCGAGGTTGCCGCGAGCGGATTTGCCGGTGCCGAGATCGTGGCGCGATTGACGGAAGTGGCGATGAGTCATTCCAAGGTTGGGACTAATGGGACGGATACGGCGAATTTCCAGATTGCCAGCCCATCAAACGCGGTGGTTCAACTCACGCAACGCGCGCCGGCCAACGAGGCGAGTTTGAATTTTCGTTTTCAAATCCAGCCAGACAAACCCGGTATTCACTTTTATGAACTGGAGACGCGCACGCGGAGTGAGCTGGAGAATTCCAACGCCCCATCGCGGGAAGCGACGCTGGTCAACAACCGCCAGATGATCGTGGTGGATCGCGGCCAGGAACCGTTCCGGGTGTTGTATGTTAGCGGCCGGCCCAACTGGGAATTCAAGTTTCTCAACCGCGCGATTCAAGAAGATCCGCAGGTGCAGATGGTATCGCTCATCCGCGTCGCCCGCCGGGAACCGAAGTTTGAATTCAAAGGTCGGGCGGGCGAGGAGAGTAATCCGCTGTTTCGCGGGTTCGGCCGCAAAGGCGAGGAAGACGCGCGCTACGATCAACCAGTGCTGATCCGCTTGAACACGAAAGATGAATTTGAACTGCGCGGAGGCTTCCCAAAAACGGCGGAGGAATTGTTCAAATACGACGCCATCATTGTCGGCGATGTGGAAGCGGAATTTTTTACGCACGATCAAATGGCGCTGGTGCAACGGTTCGTTGCTGAACGCGGCGGCGGCTTGCTGATGCTGGGCGGCGCCGAGTCGTTTCGCGAAGGGAATTATGCGGGCACGGTGATCGCCTCGCTGCTGCCGGTTTATCTGGACCGGGCGGCGGAGGCGAAGTTGCCGGCGGAGTTGAAACTGACCCTCACGCGGGAAGGCTGGCTGCAACCGTGGACGCGATTGCGCGCGACGGAAGCGGAGGAGAAGATCCGGCTCGATGTCATGCCGGCGTTTGAAGTGTTCAATCGGGTCAGTGACATCAAGCCCGGCGCGAGTGTGCTGGCGACGGTGTCGGATGCTGCGGATAAAACCTACCCGGCGCTCGTCGTGCAGCGATTCGGGTTGGGACGCTCGGCGGCGCTGATGGTCGGCGATTCATGGCGCTGGGGAATGCGGGATGAAGCAACACAAAAGGATTTGGGAAAAAGCTGGCGTCAACTGGTGCGCTGGCTGGTGTCGGATGTGCCGCCGCGCATCACGGTTTCCGCTGAGGCGGAGGGCAATCCCGCCGAGGTCCGACTGGTCGTCAAAGCGCGCGATCCCGAGTTCAAGCCGCTGGATAACGCGACGGTTCGATTGACCGTTCGTCCGGTGCGATTGATGTCGCCGCAAAGTGAAAAATCCACGAACCATCTGGCGGGACCAGATTTTGTGCAACTCACAGCGGAACCCTCTGCCGGAATTCCGGGAACGTATGCGGCGACCTACTTGGCGCGCGAAGCAGGTGCCTATTCCGTCGAGGCGGTGGTCACGCAATCTGACGGCAAAGTGGCTGGACGAGTAGCAGCAGGCTGGACGTCCGATCCGGCGGCGGCGGAATTTCGTTCGCTGAAACCGAATCGCGCGTTGCTGGAAGCGATGGCCAAACGCACTGGCGGCGAAGTGGTGGCGCTGGCGGATTTGGAGAAATTTGTCCGCCGCCTGCCGGAGCGTCGGGCGCCCGTCATGGAAACGTGGACCGATCCGCTGTGGCATAAGCCGGGGGTGTTTCTACTGGTGTTGGCGTGCTTTGTGGCGGAGTGGGGAATTCGAAGATGGAAAGGAATGCCGTGAAAGTGACAAGGGAACATCTAACAACCAACAACCAACATCCAACATCCGATTTTGTTGGCGAGCGTCGAAGCACTGGATGTTCGATGTTGGTTGTTGGTTGTTTGTTGTTGTTGTTAATTTTTTTATTTCCGCATTCATCACCCGCCCAGACCAACGAACAACGCACGCTTGTCTTGGTCATTGGTGCGGCGGGGGAGGCAGAATATGGCAAACAGTTTTCCGCTTGGGCGGATTTGTGGAAGCAGGCGGCGGCGAAAGGCGGACTGCAAACTATCATCATCGGCGTGGACACCAACCAGCCCGAAAATGATTTGCCGCGATTGCTCACCGTATTGACGAATGAAGTGGCAAAACCCGATGGAGAATTATGGCTGGTGTTGATCGGCCACGGAACCTTTGACGGACGTTCGGCAAAATTCAATTTGCGCGGCCCGGATATTTCGGCGGAGGACCTGGCGTCCGTTTTGAAGCCGTGCAAACGGCCGCTGACGGTGATTGATTGCGCCTCCGCGAGTGGCCCATTCATCAACGCCCTGTCCGCGCCGGGGCGGGTCATTGTCACCGCAACCCGCAGTGGTAATGAACTTAATGTGACGCGATTTGGCGGGTATCTCGCGAAGGCCATTGCCGATCCGGCGGCAGACTTGGATAAAGATGGCCAGACGTCATTGCTGGAAGCGTATCTTTTCGCGTCGCGGCAGGTGGAACAGTTTTACAAGGAAGCCGGCCGCCTCGCGACCGAGCACGCCTTGCTGGATGACAACGGCGACGGACTCGCGACGCCCGCCGACTGGTTTCGCGGCGTGCGCGCCGTCAAGACTGCGGCCAACGGCAAGTCCGTGGACGGCGTGCGCGCGCATCAATTGCATCTGGTGCGCGGTGACGTGGAACAGGGACTATCGCCGGCAGTTCGCGCGCGCCGTGATGAATTGGAGAAACGACTAAGTGACCTGCGCGCGCACAAAGCCAGCCTGAAGGAAGATGATTTTTACAACCAACTGGAAAGCATTCTAATTGAAATTGCCAGACTCTACGAAAAAATCTAAGCCGTAACCATACCTTGGCGTCAACCGTCCATTGCCTCGTTACGGTTTGGTCTGGGGGGCCAGCAGCGCCGGACCAGAAGCAGTTGCCGACGTGCCAATTCGTGAAAATAGCTTGCCGAATGCCGCCCAAATCAGCAAACATCCGCGGCAGTGAAAACAACGAGAATTATGGTTCAAGGCCGTGGCTTGGAGCTGGTTTTCGGTGCTCCTTCATACATTTTTACACGCTCAAAATGAAAATTAACTTTCTGTGGATGACGCTGCTGACGGCCGCGCTGGCCGCCGGTTGCGCCTCGAAGAAACATGGGACTTCTGTGGTGCAACCCGCGCAAATGGTGTCCACCGCCATTGTCACGCCGGACGTATCGCTCACCGCCAAGGTGATTTCAGTCAATGCGGTCGGGCGCTTTGTCGTGCTGAATTTTCCGGCGGGCCAGTTGCCAAAATTGCAATCCACGGTGTTTCTCTATCGCGCGGGCTTGAAAGTGGCCGAGATCAAAATCACCGGGCCGCAGGATGGCAACAATACCGTCGGCGACGTGATTTCGGGCGAAGCCAATGCGGGGGACAACGTCCGCGACCAGTGACCGGTAATCAGTAATCAGTGATCAGTGGCTGGGCGGAAGTTTTTCCACGAGCGGCTTGACGGTCTTGGGCAGCGCTTCTTTGCGGTAGGGCGAGTGCAGGTTGAAGTAGATGCCACAGAGCGGCTGCAGTTCGTCGCTCTGGCTCAAGATGACCGTAATCTCCTTGTCCAACGCGATGCCGTGCCGCATCCCCGCCGCGCGCTGGTCGTAGGCTTTGATGGCCTTTTGCAGCAGCGAACTCAACACGGCGGCAAATTCATCGGGCGTCTTTTGCAGACAGATGACGTAGCGGTCGTAGTTCTTTACGGCCTCATCAATCTCGCGCTTGAAGGTGTCCACGGTCATAGTTCCAGTTTAAATCATATCGGCCAAATTTAAAAATCATTTACTCCGTTTCGGTGCGCCGCAGACTGCTGACCCGTTCGCCAAACAGCGCGGTGCCGACCCGCACGATGGTCGCGCCTTCCTCGATGGCCACCTCGAAATCGCCGCTCATGCCCATGCTCAAATGGGGCAGGGGCACGCCCAGAATATTTTCGCACTGGAGTTTCAACTCGCGCAAGCGTCGGAAGTAGGGCCGTGATTTTTCCGCGAACGGGCTGAACGGCGGAATGGCCATCAGCCCGTGAACTGCGATCCGGGGGAGTGCGGTCAGCCTTGGCAATTCCGCCAATAATTTTTCCGGCGCGTAACCAAACTTGCTGGCTTCGCCGGCGACATTCACTTCGAGCAGCAACGGCACGGTCTTCGCCGCTGGTTCCGCGCGCCGATTGATTTCCTGCGCAATGGCGAGGCTGTCCACGCCTTGAATCAGTTCAAACAACTCCACCGCCTCGCGGACTTTGTTCGACTGCAAATGGCCGATGAAGTGCCAGCGGGCCTGGCCGGGGCTTAATGGAATTTTCGCCTTGGCCTCCTGGATTTTATTTTCGCCGAAGAAAACCTGGCCGGCCGCCACCGCCGCGCGGATCGCATCCGGCGGATGCGACTTGGAAACTGCCAGCAACATTACGGAGTCTTCGGCGCGCCCCACCCGGGTGCAGGCCGCGGCGATGCGTGCCTGGATCGAAATCAAATTATCGGCAAATTCCATGTCGGCAAAATTAACCACAAACGAACCCAGAAACAAAGTTTCAAAAGCTGGCGGGGGCTGACGGCCCTGGAGATTGCCCCGTTGGCATAAAGTCCCGGCATCAAAGCCAGTGCCTCGAATGTGTTTCAACAGGAGGAAACGGAATACGGCGCGGCGCAGGCGTTTGACAATGACACGCAAACACGCTGGGCAACGGACGGTGGAACTAAGCAGGCGTGGATCGCCGCCGACCTTGGCAAGGCGCTGACGATTGAAGGCGTGCGCATCCACGAGGCCGCGCCTTACGCTGGCCGCGTCACGAAGTTTGATTTTCAATATCGCGAAGGCAGTGAGTGGAAAACCATTTTCAGCGGCACCCAACTTGGCGACCGGTTTCAAAAGCATTTTACGCCCGTGAAAGCGTCGGCATTTCGCCTGAATATTCTTGATGCCAGCGAAGGACCGACGATTGCGGAAATAGAGCTGGTGGTAACGAAGCCCTGAAGCACCTTGGTTTCATCGGCTTGGCTGCGCCTGTTGGCAGCCCCGAAGCAGGCGATGGATCGCCGGTTCAGCGCTCGTAAGTTCGTCATCCCAATTCTGCCGCGCTTTGGGCCAAGGCGGCGACGATCTTTTGCAGTTGCGCCTTGGTGGTGCAATACGGCGGCATCAACACGATGACGTTGCCGACGGGGCGCGTCAGCACGCCGCGTTTGGCCATCGCTTCGCATACGCGGATGCCCGCGCGTTCGCACAGCGCAAACGGCTCGCGCGTCCGCCAGTCCTTGACCAACTCCACGCCCGCCACCAAGCCGACCTGCCGAATGTCGCCGACGTTCGGCAGGAACCAGAGCGATTGCAGTTCCGCGTGCAGATTTTTTTGCAACTGCGCGCGCTGTCGCACGGACTTCTCCGTTTGCAAAATATCCAGGCTCGCCAATGCCGCCGCCGCACCGAGTTGGTTGCCGGTGAAACTGTGGCCGTGGAAAAAAGTCCTGAACTCCTCATATTCGCCGAGGAACGCGTCGAAGATTTTTTGCGTTGTTAACGTCGCCGCCATTGGCAGATAGCCACCGGTCAAACCTTTGGCCACGCATAGAAAATCAGGTTGCACCTCCGCGCGACCGGTCGCAAACAAAGCGGCACTGGCTGGTCGGGCCACCGCGCTTTCCAGAGTATCGCGCGTGATGCGGCAACTGATGCCCGTGCGTCCGAACCCGGTCATCACTTCATCGGCGATGAGCAAAGCCCCGTGGGCGCGGGCGATTTCGGTGGTTTGTTCCAGCCAACCGCTCGGCTGTGGAATCATTCCCGCCGCACCTTGCATCAACGGCTCAAATACAAACGCCGCAAATGGATTGCCTTTTTTCTTCTGCGCGGAAAATTTCCTTTCCACCAACCCGACGCATTCCCAGCTGCACTTCCGGTATTTCCGCGCATCGGCGCGTTCCGGCTTGGCGCGATTGAAGGGACAGCGGTAGCAGTAGGGCGCCATCACCTGGTCCGTTTTGAAAAGCATTCCGCCATAGGCTTTGTGAAAGAGATCAACGTGGCCGAGCGAGACCGCGCCGATGGTGTCGCCGTGATACGCGCCCGCCAGCGAAAGGAATCTGGGTTTGGAGTTCGTGCCACGCGCGCGCCGCGTGAATTCGTAAGCCAGCTTCAACGCCACTTCCAGGGCCGTTGAGCCGTCGTCGCTGAAAAAAACTTTTTCCAACTTGTGACGCTCAAACGCTTGGTCCCGGAATTTATTCCACAGCTTCCCAGCCGCCGGTCGTTTGGCCGGCAGGCGTTTGTTCGCCAGTTGCACCAATTCTTCCGCCAGCAAACTCGCCGGTTCGTTCGCAAATCCAAGCGCGGAGGAGTGGGAGATTTTTTTCAACTGCCGCGAAATCGCCGCATTAATTTTCGAATGCCGATGGCCGTGGAGGTTGGTCCAGATGGAGGCGTTGGCGTCGAGATATTCTTTGCCATGAACATCGCGCAGCACCGCGCCATTACCCGATGTGATGACGATCGGCTCGCGCCGCAGCCAGTCGCGCATCTGCGTGAACGGATGCCAGACGTGCGCATGATCCAATTGGGCGAGTTTGTTCACGGTGAGTTCAAATTTGGAATTTCAGATTTCAAATGAGCCAGCGCCGATGCGAGTTCCGAAACATCGGTTTCGGTATGGGCGGAGGTCAACGTGATTCGCAGTCGCGCCGCGCCGCGCGCGACGGTGGGGTAACGGATGGCAGGCACGAAGATGTTTTGTTTGCGCAGGCTGGCGGCCGCTGCCACGGCTTTGGTTTCCTCCCCGATTATGAGCGGGAGAATCGCGCTGCAACAATTTGTAGGAGGCGACATGGGGAGTCTCGGATTAGCGGGAGAAAAGCAATTGAGACCTACAAATTGGACATGACGCCGAAGATGTTTACGGCGCGCTTCGCCCTCAGATGATTGCGCCAGTTGTATGCCCGCTATGGCGGCGGCCGCCGCCGCCGGCACTGGCGCGGTGGAAAAAATAAAACTGCGCGCGCGGTTCACCAGAAAACCGATCAGCGCGCGGGAGCCGCAGATGTAGCCGCCGCTCGCGCCGAGCGCCTTGCCGAGCGTGCCCATCTGGATTTCGATTTTGGCGCTCACGCCCAGTTCGTTCGCGAGACCGCGTCCCTGTTCGCCAATGATGCCGGTGCCGTGCGCCTCGTCCACCATGAGCCACGCGCCATATTTTTCTTTGAGCGCCACAATTTCGCGGAGCGGCGCGGCATCGCCATCCATGCTGAAGAGGGATTCCGTCACGATGAGGACGCGCTTTCGACGTTGGAGGTTGGAGGCTGGAGGTTGGAGGTTTTTCCCCGCCCATTTCAAAATTGTTTCCAAGTCATTCAGATCGTTGTGATCGAAGATGCGCAGCTTCGCGCCGGAGAGCTTGGCGGCGTCCACGATGCAGGCATGCACTAATTTGTCGAGAATGATGATGTCATCCTTGCCGACCAGCGCGGTGATGGTGCCGAGCGCGGCGGCGTAGCCGGTGGCAAAAGTCAGCGCGGCTTCCGTCTTTTTGAAGGCGGCGAGCGACTCTTCCAATTCGTGAAAGGGCGCGAGCGAACCACAGATGAGTCGTGAGGCCCCGGCCCCGGCCCCGAATTTTTCAATGGCTTTGATGGCCGCTTCTTTCAACGCCGGATGATTGGCCAGGCCGAGATAATCGTTGGAGGAGAAGTTGAGAAAAATGTTGCCGCCGATCTCGATGCGCGGGCCGGGCGCGGAATCCACGCGGCGGAGTTCGCGCTGCAGACCTTGTTCGCGCAGCGCCGCCAAACGCTGGTTCAAGTCGTCATCAAAAGAAATCACGCGGCTAATTTACGAGTTACGATTTGCGATTTACGAGCCAAAAGGTGCGAGTTGCATCCAGCACAACAGTGCGTCACACCTTATTTCGGCGGGATCGTCCAGCGGCCGTCAATCATGCTGGCGGCGACGTTGCCGGTGTGTTGGAGCAGGGCCTCATGCACTGTGGCCAGCTTGCCACTGAAGGGAATCGCAATCAGATCCGCCCATGCGCCGGGCGCGAATTCACCGATTTTTCCCGCGAGGCCGAGGGCGCGTGCGCCATTGACGGTGGCCAGCTGCAAAATTTCCTGCGCCGAGATGGCGTGGTCCTTTTCAGCGAGCGCACGCATCTCGGCGAACATATCGAGTTCGAGTTTTTGTTTCCCGGTTTTACGCGTGGTGGCGAGGCTGTCGGTGCCGAGGCAGAGATTGACCCCAGCCTCTGCGAGGCGCTGGCGCTGGAA
Source organism: uncultured Verrucomicrobia subdivision 3 bacterium (assembly GCA_903850425.1). Classification (GTDB taxonomy): domain Bacteria; phylum Verrucomicrobiota; class Verrucomicrobiia; order Limisphaerales; family UBA11358; genus UBA11358. The sequence continues at coordinate 44,518 of CAINLR010000012.1, forward strand.
CGGCGGGTGTTTGAAATAGTCGTGGCTGCGCGGGCAGTGGACGACGTGGGTTTTATTTTTGGCGAGCAGGGTGGCGTCGCCGCGCGCGAGGCAGTTGACGTGGACGGCGAGGACGTTTTCGCCGAGCAGTTGGTGGCGTGCCAGATGTGCCACGGGCGAACCCAGGCCGCAGTCGGTGTTGTCACGTTCGTTGCGGGCCAGCCAGTCATGCATCTCGCCGCGCGCGTGCGCGAACATTTCAAATTCCTGGTCGGATTCGGCCACGTGCGTGGTCACGCGCCACTTGCGTTTGCGTGCCGTCTTGGCGGTAAGGCGCACCAGCTCGGGCAGCGTGGAGTAGGGCGCGTGCGGCGACAGCGAAGCACGATTCCGCGCGTGAGACAGTGAATCAATTTTTAGCAGGGCCTCGCGGAGAATTTCCTTCGGCTGGCGTCGGGCGCGGATGCCGGTCATTTCAAGAAACGAAAAGATCCGCAGCGGGGTGGCGTCCCAGACTTCGGGCAGCAAATCGGGCATGGCCTCGATGTCCGCCACCGTGGTCGTGCCGGTGCGCAGCAGCATGTGCGCGCCGTGCAGCCAGGAATGGGCGTAGTCGGAATAACTCCGGCCGGTTTTGGCGGCGGTGATGGAAGCAATCCAATCGGTGAATTTTTTCGGCGGCGGCAGTTGCCCGGCCATGTCGGTATAGTCGAGATGGCAATGCGCATTGATCAAGCCCGGCAGCAAGGTGACCCCGCCGAGATCGAAAACCTTTTCATTTGCCGGCACGCGTAAAGATTTCCACGCACCGACCGAGCGGATTTTGTTTCCGAGGATGACGACCGCACCATTCTCAATGGGCGGTTGCGAGTTGGGGAGAACGACGCGCGCGCGCAGAATCATTCTTCGCTGGCGGCCGCTTTGGCGCGGCGGGCCGTCTTGAGTTTGGCACCGACTTTGTGTTTCACGGTCTTGAATTTGCTGTGACGCCGGCGGATCTGCTGTTCGATTTTTTTGGTCACGGCATCAATCGCCGCGTAGAGATCACTTTCAACGTCCTTGGCAAAAAGATCGGGACCGCGCACGCCGAGGCGCATGGAGCAACTGAACTGCTTTTCCGGCACGCGGGTCTTGTCGTGTTCGAGCGTGACGCGGGCGTCCACGACGCGCTGTTCGAAGTGCTCCAGCTTCTCAATGCGGGCGACGATGTGATCCTCGATGGCTTTGGTCAGGGTCACGTTGTGCGTGGATAAAATTAATTTCATAAAAAAAGAATGCTACTGCGGCGGCGGAAAATCCAGTTTTTACTTTGCCAAAAACTAAAACAGCGGGATTCGTGCCAAAACTGCTTGTGGTTTGACGCGGTTCGGCTAGATTCCGGGTCGCAAGATGGCATTCGGATTACAACTTTCGCAAAGACTATCGCAATCGCTGGTGCTGGCCCCGCAGCTCCAGCAATCGCTGGCGTTGCTGCAAGCCCCCACACTGGAACTGAAAGCGCTCGTGGAACAAGAGCTGCAGCAGAATCCCGTGCTCGAGGAAGTGGCCGACCAGGAGATTGATTACAACGAAAAAACGTTGAAGGAAGAAGGCGACCTGCCGACCACGCCGGACTTGGCCGAGCCGCCGGATGATTTGAAGGAGGAAGCGCAGTTTGAAGCTGCCACCGAAAAAAGTTCCTCCGAACCCGCTGAAGATTTTCAGACGGAATTTGAAAAGCTGGTCCAGATGGATCAGGAATGGCGCGACCAGTTTTCCCAGTCGAGTGCGCCGAGCCGCGCCTCCACCGAAGATGAGGAAAAACGGCAGTTCATGTTCGACTCGCTCACGAGCGAAACCTCCCTCGCGCAACATTTGATGGAACAGGTGCGCGACACGAACCTCACCGAGGAAGAGCAAGTCGTCGCGGAGCTGATCATTGGGAACATTGATGATTTCGGCTATCTCAACACCACCATTGAAGAACTGGCCCTGACCACGAATCTCGCGCCGGAAAAAATTTCCGCAGTTTTGAAGGTGGTTCAGAGCTTCGAGCCGGTGGGCGTCGGCGCCCGCGATTTGCGGGAGTGCTTGATGATCCAACTCGAACGTCACAGCCTGACTGACACGCTGGAATATCGTATTATCCGCGACTTCATGGACGCACTCGGCAAACGGCGCATTCCCGAAATTGCGCGCGGCACCGGCCAGACCATCGAAGAAGTGCAAGCCTCGCTCGGGCGCATCGGGCAGCTCGATCCGCGACCCGGCCGCGCGTTCTTGCCCGTGGCGGAGCAATACGTCGCGCCGGAAGTTTTCGTGGTAAAAAACGGCGACGACTACACCGTCACCACCAACGACGAACAGATTCCTCATTTACGCATCAGCAACGTCTATAAGGATCTGATGTCTGGCGGCGACGACAACGCGGAGGTGAAGAATTATATCCGCGAAAAAATCCGCGCCGGCAAATTTCTCATCAAAAGCCTGCACCAGCGCCAGCAGACCATATTGAACATTGGCAAGGAGATCGTGAAACGCCAGCGCGAGTTCATGGACAAAGGCGTGGCCTTTCTCCGGCCGATGACGATGGCGCAGGTGGCCGAAGTCGTGGGGGTCCACGAAACCACTGTCAGCCGCGGCGTTTCCGGCAAATACATCGAAACGCCTCAGGGCGTTTTCGAGATGAAATTTTTCTTCACCGCCGGCCTGCAAACCTCCAGCGGCAACGACGTTTCCAACACCAGCGTCAAAGACATGGTCACCGAGATTTTCAAAAACGAAAACACCGGCCGGCCGTTGTCGGATCAGGAAGTTGTGAAGATGCTCGCGGACAAAGGCATCACCATCGCCCGCCGCACCGTCGCCAAATACCGCGACGAACTGGGCATCCTGCCGTCGAATCTGCGGAAGGTTTACTGATCACTTTTTCTGGGCGACAAGTTCCGCCTTCGTCTGCGCCTGCAAATCATCCAGTTCCGGCTGCAATTCCGCCTTCGTTTTTTTGTCCATGCGGTCAATGAACAGCAGGCCGTGCAAATGATCCGTCTCGTGCTGCACCGCGCGCGCCAGCAGCCCGCCGCAACGAAATTCTATCGGCCGGCCTTTTGCGTCCAGTGCTTTCACATCCACGGATTCCGGGCGCGAAATTTCCCCGAAAATTTCCGGGAAACTCAGGCAGCCTTCGCCGCCTTTCACCGGTTCGCCCACCGGCGTGACCACGGGATTGATCAATACCAGCGGCATGTTTTCCGCCACGTCCACCGGCTGGCCCTTGATTTCCAACCACGACGGCCGATCCGTCACCGCGCGCACATCCATCACCGTGAGCTGGATCGCGTGGCCAACCTGCTGTGCCGCGAGGCCCACGCCGTGCTTGTCTTCCATCGTCTCGAACATGTCAGCGATGAGTTGCTTGAGTTCCGGCGTGATGCTTTCAATCTTCGCGCCTTTTTGCCGGAGCACGGGATTGCCGTATTTGACGATTGGTAAAATCATTGAATTTCAAAACAAAATAATCACAAAGAACTCAACGGTCACAAAGAAAAAACTTCGTGCTCTTTGTGTGGTCTGCGGTTAATCAATCGGCCGTGACGTTGAGAACTTCCAGCACGCGTTGCAATTCATCGTCGCTGAAGAACGAGATTTCTACGGCGCCTTTGCCCTGCGCGTATTTTAAGTGAACCTTCGTGCCGAACTTCTCGCGCAATTTATCTTCCAACCGGGAGATGTTGGAATCAATCGGCACGATCGCCACCAGGGGCTTGCTCGCGCCAGCCTTGGAACTGCGCGTCTGGAGCTTGGCGATCAAGCCTTCCGTCTGGCGCACATTCAAACCTTCCTTCACGACGCGCTCGGCGGCGATGCGCTGGAGGGTTTCTTCCGGCAGGCCGAGAATCACTTTCGCATGACCAACGGAAATCCGCCCGTCGCGAACAAACAACTGCACGGCGGCGGGCAGTTTGAGCAAGCGCGTGGCATTGGCCACCGCCGCGCGGCTCTTGCCCACCTTCTGCGCGATCTCTTCCTGCGTGAGTTGAAATTGCTCGGCGAGTTGCGAATAACCGAGCGCCTCTTCGATGGCGTTGAGGTTTTCGCGCTGCAAGTTTTCGATGAGGGCGAGTTCCAAGACCGCGCGGTCGTCGGCCTCGCGGACAATGACGGGAATCTCCGGCAGGTTGATGAGTTGCGCCGCGCGCCAGCGACGTTCGCCGGCGATCAATTCAAAGCACCCGTCGCGTTCGCGCACGATGAGCGGTTGCACGATACCTTGTTCGCGGATGGAATCGGCCAGCTCGCGCAAGGAGTCGTCGGAAAATTGTTTGCGCGGTTGCAGCGCCGACGCGCGGATGCGATTCAACGGCACGCGCAGCACGCGTTCACGATGGTCCGGCGCGGGCGCGGCGACCACGGGCGGTGGAATGATCGGGGCGGCCGCCGTTGGTGGGAGCGGCGGATGGCCGCTCATCAAAGCGCTCAGGCCACGTCCCAATGCAGGTTTTGCCATGCAAGCAGCATGTCGAAGGCAGCGGTCAAAGTCAATTTCACACCCACGCCGGGCAGCTTGTCTGCTGCCCCGGTTCTTCGTCGGTGGCGCATTCGCTCCGCGCCGAAGGGTGAGCTGTCGCGCCGCAGATTGGCCGTCGGCAGCCGGATTTGGCGGCGACCAGTTGCCGGGAAACCAACCGCCGGGAGCAGTAAGCCAATCGGTCTTGGCGAGAACTTATCTGCTCGGGAGTTGTTGCAGCAACGCGGCGGCTTCCGGCAAATTTGGATTCAACTCCAGTGCGCGACGGGCAGCCTGCCGCGCTTCGTTCAGTTGCCCGAGCCGCGCGTGAATCGTGGCGCGGGCGTAAGGAATGCTCGGATCGTTTGGTTCCGCAGATTCGGCGGCGATCAAGGCTTGGATGGCACCCGTCGGATTTCCGGCGGCATTGCGCGCCAGGCCCAGATTGTAACCGGCGCGGGCATGACGCGGATTGCATTGCACGGCCTGTTCCAGTTCCGCCAATACTTTGGCCGATTCGCCGAGTTCGTTCCAGGCCAGTGCGAGCTTAAACCGGAACTCCGCCTCGCGCGGGGCGAGGCGCACCGCTTCCTCCAGTTGCACCACGGCTTCCTGCGGGCGGCCTAATTGGCTCAGGACAATTGCCAGCTCATGCCGGATGCCGGGCGAATACGGATCCCACCGCACCGCCTGCTGAAAATAGGGCAGGGCATTCGTGGCATTTCCCCGCGCCAATTCAAGGCCGCCTAACTGCATCTGGCCGGTGGGTTGATCGGCATTGATTTCGAGAAACCGTTTCAAATCGGCGGCGGCGGGCGAGCTCAGGTCCAGCGTCGCGCGCAACGCCCACGCGGCGGCGACGCGCACATTGCGCCGGGGATCGGATAATTTTTTCTGGAGTGCACTGGAAATCGTGCTATCGGCGGCCAGCGGATTCAGCGCACGCACGCACGCGCTGCGAACCATCGCGTTGGTATCGTTCAAGCCGCGGAGCAGTGCCGGCGTGACCTCCCGGTCCGCCGCCCAACTGCCGAGCAGGTTGGCCGCCACCGCGCGCCAGTAGGGGATTTCTTCCGTCTCCAGCAGGTGGACCAGATTCGTGGGCGAGGAGGCTTCGCCCGTGCGGGCGCGGGCGATAATCTGTGCGCGTTCGCGGGTGTGGCGCTGCATTTTTTCGCCATACCAGGACTCGACGTTTTTCAGTGCCCAGTCGGTGGACTGATCCGCGTGGCAGCGGTTGCACGCATTGGGCACGGCGAATTGCTTGGTCAGCAACGGATCCGGAATCGTGAAGCCGTGGTCATGCCGCGAATGGCGTTGCATATAGACCGTCTGCGGCATGTGGCAGTTGGCGCATTCATTGCCAGTGCTACCGGCCGCATGATGGCTGTGTTCGGTCGGATTGATCGTGGGGGCTTTGGGAAAACCGCCCTTGTGACATTGAAGGCACAGTTCGTTGCCATGCAGCCGCGCCATGTGCAGCGAACGTGGGTGACAGTCCAGACAAGTCAGGCCCGTGTGTTGCATCTTGCTGCCGAGCCAGGCGGACTGCTCGTAATCCTCGTCGCGAATCTGGCCATCCGGATAAAACAAGTCGCTGGCATCCACCGTGGCTAGTTCGTAGTGATCATTGAAATCATCGCCCGGCACGAAATTGCCGGTCAGATCCGCGCGCCGCGCGTGGCACGAAGCGCACATGTCAAAAACTTGCTGGCGGGAATGTTTCGGGAAAACCGGATCCGGCTGGCCCGTGCCGCCGTATTTTTTTTGCCAGTCCACATGCGCCTTCAACGGGCCGTGGCACGCCTCGCAACTGACGGTCGTCTCCGCCATCGTGGTGTGATACGAATCCGTGGCGGCGTCATAATTTTTCTGCACGCGTGTATTGTGGCAGGCGGCGCACATCGCGTTCCAATTCATCCCGCGCCCCATCCAGTGGCCCCATTCGCCCGGTTGACGGTCTTCGGTGCCATACACATTGAACCATTCGTTGCTCCGCGGATCGTAGGAAGCTTCCTGAACCTGATACCGGCCACCGGGAAACGCGATGAGAAATTGCCGCAAGGGATCCTCGCCGATCACGCGCGCCACCGGATTCGTTTCCCACTGATGGTTTAGGCCGAAACCGGCGATCTGTGCCTGCCCGTCGTGCCACTGCACGAAGGTTTTTTGCGTGCCGTGCGTGAACTCGCGCGTCGGCGCGAACGCTGCTAGATCGCGATTGGTTTGGAGCAACCGCTCCGCCTCCGCGTGGTGCGATCCCGCCCATTTCTTGAGCGCGTCGGGATGGCACTCGCCGCAGCTCGCCGAGCCGACATAATTGGCGTAAATATTCGTCTCGTTTTGGGTCGCCGTAGCATTGGGGTGAGGAGACTTGCCGCGTTTTGAGATTGCAAACGCGACCGCCGCCATCCCGGCGATCACCGCGATGACCAGCGCAAAAAACAGCGGGCGATCTAATTTCGCGGTCGAAGGACGTTTTTTGGCGGCTGACACGGCAGCAGACTAATGGAGTTTTCTTTCCCCGCCAAGAACACACGCGCGCTGGCGGAAGAAATCGTCCAAGGCGGGCGGGCGCGGTTCCAGGCCCAATCGTATCCCGGCGTTAATGGCGGGCGCGGATCAGCAGGATCACACCCCGGCCACGGGCTGAAGCCCGGTGCTAATCCAAAGCTCCGCTTGCGCATGAACTGGAATTAGCTTTATTCAATGCCCAGGAGTTCGACCTCGAAAACCAGGGTGCTGTTGGCCGGGATTTTCGGGCTGGGGCTGGCCGGACCGTAGGCCAGGCCCGAGGGAATCTGGAACTTAAATTTGTCGCCCACCTTCATGAGTTGCAAGCCCTCGGTCCAGCCGGGGATGACCTGGTTCAAGGGAAAACTGATCGGTTCACCCCGCTCCACCGAACTGTCGAAGACCGTGCCGTCGAGCAGAGTGCCGTGGTAATGCACCTTGACCGTGTCGGTGGCCTTGGGGGAAACGGTGCCCGCGCCATGTTTCAGGACCAGATATTTGAGACCGCTGGCGGTGGTGGTCATGGCCGCATTGGCTGCGGCCGCCGGCCCGGACAGGGGACGGGTTGCCGGGGAGCAGCCGGCCAGCGCGAGCACGGCCGCCAGGGCGATGAGCATGAGGAGTGGTTGGTTCATTAATTTCATAAAACGGGCCGGGCGGTCTCAACCGCGCAAGGGGGATTTCAATCGGCGGATCTTTTCCTTCAATTCAGCGAAGGCGGGTTGGGCGCGGAGTTTCTTCAAGTCGGGATCTTTGGCGAGCCACTTGAAATCGCGGTAGCCCAGATCCAGGGCGCGGTGGAGCGCGGCGATGGCGCGGTCGAATTTGTCCGTCAGCGAATAGCTGCACGCGAGGTTGTAAAACACCAGCGGATTTTGCGGCTCCAGGTTCGCGAGCTTTTCATCCACGGTCAGGCCTTCGGGAAAGCGCCCGCGTTGCGTGTAGTCATCGCCGAGCAACTGCAGCGCGTCCACATAATTGGGGTCGCGACGGACGATACCTTCCATGAATTCAATCCGCGTGTCGAGATCGCGCTGGGTGGCGCGGTTCATTTTTTTTCTGACGGTGCTTTTGGCCGGCATACAACGCGGGGATGTTTTCGCAGCGCCCGGGGCAAGTCAAGCGGGGGCGCGAAAATAATTAGTTGGAAATGCCGCTGGTGTCCGGCTTACAGTGCGTGGGTAGTTCCGCTTTATGAAATGTTTTGTCACTGGCGCTTCGGGTTTCATTGGCTCGAATCTGGTCCATGAGCTCATCGCGCGCGGGCATCGCGTGAAAGCCCTGCTGCGGCCGGGGGCGAACGAACGCGGCTTGCTGGGCTTGAAATTTGAACGCGCCACGGGCGATCTCGCCGACCGCCCGATGCTCGCCCGCGAACTGGCTGGGTGCGATTGGTGTTTTCATGTCGCCGCGAACTATCAACTGTGGATGCGCAACTATGCGCCGATGTATGCCACGAATGTCGAAGGCACGCGCCAGGTGATTGAGGCCGCCGGCCAGGCGGGTTGCCAAAAAATTGTCTATACCAGCACCGTCGGCTGCATCGGGTTGCCCCGGGAAGTGGATGGCACGCTGAGGCCGGCAGACGAGTCCGACGTGCCCACCCCCGCCCAGTTGACCTGTGATTACAAACGGTCGAAATTTCAAGCCGAGGCGGTGGCGGTGGAATTGTATCGCAAAAAGGGTTTGCCCGTCATCATCGTGAATCCATCCGCGCCGATTGGTCCGGGCGACGCCAAGCCGACGCCGACCGGCCAGATCATCGTGGATTTTCTCAACCGCCGGATGCCCGCGTATCTCGATACGGGTTTGAACTGGATCCACGTCCGCGATGTGGCCATCGGCCATATTCTCGCGGCGGAAAAAGGACGTTGTGGCGAACGATATATTTTGGGCCACGCCGAGGGTAACTGGACGATGCAGCAGACTCTCGCCACGCTGGAAGAAATCACCAGCATCCCGGCGACGAAACTCAAGATTCCGTATTGGGTCGCTTACCGCGCAGCCGAGATCAACGAGCTGCTTTCCTTGGTCAACGGCCGACCGCCCAAGGCGCCGCTGGCTGGCGTGCGCATGGCCAGAAACAAGATGTGGTTCAATCCAGGCAAGGCGGTGCGTGAACTCGGCCTGCCGCAGACCCCGCCCGCCCAGGCGTTTGCCGAAGCCGTGCAGTGGTTTCGCGTCAATGGGTATGTGAAGAAACGGTGAGCCTGGCTGGCGGACTGGCCCCGGTTTGGCCGCTTTCTTAACTTGCCATTGCGGCCCGCTTGTGAAAAATTTCACGACCATTTTATGCCACACGTCAAATTACACATCCCCGGGCCGGTTGAAGTCAGCGAAAAAACTTTCAAAGCGTTTTGCTCGCCCATGATCGGCCATCGCGGCCAGGGTTTCAAAGACCTCTACGCGAAAATCCAACCGCAGCTCCAGCAATTGCTTTACACGAAGCAACTGGTTTATCTCTCCACGTCGTCCGCATGGGGCGTGATGGAAGGTTCCGTGCGCAATCTTGTTCACAAGAAAGTGCTCAACTGCATGTGCGGCGCGTTTTCGGACAAATGGTTTGATGTCTCCAAAAAATGCGGTAAATCGGCCGAGGCCTTGCAAGTCGAATGGGGTTCGCCGATCCGCGCGGAGCTCATTGATGCGAAACTCGCCACTGGCGAATTCGACGCGCTCACCTTGATCCACAACGAAACTTCGACGGGCGTGATGTCGCCGCTTTGCGAAATTGCCGCACTCAAGAAAAAGTATCCCGACGTGATGTTCATCGTGGATGCCGTCAGCTCGCTGACCGCGCTGCCGATCAAATTCGATGAACTCGGCATTGACGTGTTGCTCGCTGGCACGCAGAAGGCGTTTGCATTGCCGCCCGGACTTGCGGTGTTTGCCGCTTCACCCGCCGCGCTCGCGAAAGCCGCCACGACGAAAGATCGCGGTTACTATTTCGACTTCGTGGAGTTCCAGAAGAACGCCGAGCAAAGCATGACGCCGAGCACGCCGAGCATCGGACATGTTTACGCCTTGAGTTCCAAGCTGGATGATTTCTTCGCCGAAGGATTGGAAGCACGGTTTGCCCGCCACGCCAAGACGAATCAGTTGACCCGCGATTGGGCGGCGAAACACGGTTTCAATTTGTTCCCGGAGAAGGGCTACGAATCGGTCACGCTCACCTGTGTCAGCAATGGTGCTCGCCCTGGTGGTCGCACGGTGGACGTGGCCAAACTGCAAAAGCTCGTCAAGGATCAGGGCTTCCTGATTGACGGCGGCTACGGGAAAATCAAGGGCACGACGTTCCGTCTCTCCAACATGGGCGACGAGACCGAGGCCACGATGAATCAGCTTTACGTCGCCCTTGACCAAGCGATGGCGCAGTTGTAAGTCATAGCCCGAATTATCGAAACGGCACAGGCAGGCAGCCTGTGCCGTTTTTGTTTAAGCAGGTGCCCAAATGCCGTTCCAGCCGTAGTCGCCCGGTCTTGAAGTTTTACTTGTGGCAATGCAATTCAAAGTTATTCACAATTAGTAGTGCCACAAGCCGCCTAGTGCCCTTTATATTGTGGTTTTCACTTTACTTGAACCGTTGCCTTTGGTTGTCTAATCGCAGTAGCAATGTATCTAAAAAATTTAACCGTTTTTGGCTTTAAATCGTTCGCGGATAAGACCGCTTTGAACTTTCAGCCCGGGGTCACAGCCATTGTCGGTCCGAATGGGTGCGGCAAGTCCAACGTCTCGGACGCCATCCGCTGGGTCCTCGGCGAGCAGTCGGCCAAGGCGTTGCGCGGCGGCGAAATGGCGGACGTGATTTTCAACGGCACGGACGGTCGCAAACCGATGGGGATGGGCGAAGTTTCCCTCACGCTCGGCGGCGTCGGCGAAGAAAGTTTGCGCGCAGCGGGCGTGGAAGTGACTTACGAAGAAGTGACGGTGACGCGCCGGATTTTCCGCGACGGCGGCAGCGAGTATTTCATCAATCGCACACCGTGCCGACTCAAGGACATCCAGCAGTTGTTCATGGGCACCGGCATCGGGCGCACGAGCTACAGCATTTTGGCGCAGGGTCACATTACGCAAATTCTTTCGAGCAAGCCGGAAGATCGCCGGATGATTTTCGAGGAAGCGGCGGGCATCACCAAATTCAAATCGCAGAAGAAGGAATCACTCCGCAAACTCGAATACACCGAACAAAATCTTCTCCGCATCGCCGACACCATCAAGGAAGTGAAGCGGCAGATCGGCTCGCTCCAGCGGCAGGCGGGGAAGGCGCGGCGCTACAAACAAATCCGGCAGGAACTGCAGCATTTGGAAACCCAGTTGGCGCGGCATCAGTTTGACGTGCTGCAAGGCGACATCTCCGAACGCCAGAACGCCGTGGAAAATTTGCGGCTAGAAATCGAATCTAGCTCGCACAATATCCTGCGGTTCGAAGATGAAATCTCCAAACTCCGCGAGCATCTTGCCGCCCTCGAACACGAAGTTGCGGCGCAGCAGCAGCGGGGATTGGAATTGAAGGCGGGCATTGATCGCAACGAAAGCCGCATCCAGTTCAATGGGGAACGGCTGGCGGAAATCGAATCGCAGAATGGCCGCGCGCTCGCGGAAATCGCCCAGGCCGAGGAACGCTGCCACGCCGCGTCGAGTGAATTGCTGTCCGTCACTGAGCGCCTTGCCGTCGCCGAAGCCGCCTTGGCGCAGCACCAGGAGAGTTTGCAGTCCAAGCGCGAAAGCTTGCAGCAAATCGAAAACAATCTGCGCGACAGCCAGGAAAAATTGCGGCAGGCGCAGTCGTCCGCCTTTGCTGCCGCGCAAGATCTTTCCCGGGTTCGCAACGAACTCAGCGCCTTGGACATGATGAAGCAAGGCAACCTGGTCCGGCTCGAAAAGCTCTCGGCCGAGAAACTCCAGCTTGAAGAAGAGCGGATGCGTCTCGAAGCGCGCCTGCTGGAATTCACCGCGAGCGTCGAACTGGAAAAATTAAGTGTCGCGACGACGCGCGGCTCGGTGGAGCAGCGGCAGAATCGGTTGCGTGCGTTGCAGGCCGAGTTGCAGCAGGCATCGGTGGAACAGGACAAATATCTGCACCAGCAATCCGACAAGCGTTCGCGCTTGACCGTGTTGGAGCAGTTGGAAGGTTCTCACGAGGGCTTTGATGCGGGCGCGGTCGCGGCGTTGCGGCAGTCGCGGTCGGTGATCGGCTCGCTCGCGGATCGCATTCGCGTGCCGGATCAGTTTGTCGCCGCTGTGGAAAATGCGCTCGGCCATAATCTGCAATTGGTGCTCACGGAACAGCCTTCCTCCGCGCAGGAAATCCTGGCGGACTTGAACACGAACAAATCCGGTCGCGCGAGCGTCGCGGCGCTGGCCATCCATCAATTTCAAGATGCCAATCAGTTGGCGTTTGTCGGCGAAATGGCCCCCAGCGAAAAGAGCGAAGCGGCGCACACCGGTCTGCACGCCGGCCAGATTGTTCACGCGATGAGTGTGATTCACGCCGAGCCTTCGGTGGAACCGCTTTTGAAATCGTTGCTGGGCCGCACGTTCATCGCGGCCGATCTATCTACGGCCACGGCGCAAATCCAGAACGGCCACGCGGGCTGTGATTTCGTCACCATGGGCGGCGAATTATTGAACCGTCATGGTATTTACACGGGCGGCTACTTGAACAAAGGCGCGAATGGCAAGGCCCCCAGTTCGATTCTGGGTCGCAAAAACCAGATCGCCGAGCTGCAAGCCGAATTGACCGAGCTGCAAAATCTGGTGGCTGAAGCGAGTCGCAAACGTGGTGCGCTGTTGAGCGAGCAGACCGAATTGCAGGCAAGCTTGCAGGCGGCGCAGACGGAGTTGCGCGAACAGGAGGTCGCCATTGCCACACGCGAAGGCGAGTTCAAGGCGCTGCAAAATTCCAACCGGCTGCTGCAACAGAAAATCGAGACGGTGCTCTTTGAAGTGGAAAGTCTCGCCGCGCAGGAGCAGGAAGGTTTTCAAAAGCGCGAGGCGCTTTCTCTCCGCTTGAATGAATTGGAAGCCCGCGAACGCGCTGGCCAGGAAACGGTCGTTTCCCTAACCGCCGAACTGGAAAATCTGCGCACCCAGCGGGACGAGGCGAATGCCGCCTTGACCGAAAGCAAGGTAGCGCTCGCGGCCGACGAGCAGTTGGCGGCGTCATTTCGCCACCAGCTAACGGCGCTGGAACAGCGCATCCGCGAACTCACGCAGGTGGTCGAGCAGCGTCGCAACGAATGTTCCTCGTTCATTACGCGCCAGGAACAGGCGGCGACGGAGATCCAGGATTCACGCGCGCAGATCGAACGCCTGCAGCACGAGCGTGAGCAGGTCAACGCGCAGACGGCCGAATTGATCGGCCAGAAGAATTCGCAGGACGGAGAAATTTCTTCGCGCGATGAAAAATTACGCGCCCAGCGCAGCCGCCTGACGGAATTGCAGAATCAGCGTGGCGGCGTCGAGGTGGAACTTGCGCAAAAAAACATGTCCGTGCAAAACCTGCGCGAGAAAGTGCAGGAGAAATATCATCTCAAGCTCGAAGATATTCGCAGCGAGTGCATCACCATCACGCTGGCCGACGAAGGCGCCCCGAAAGTGCAGACGCTGACGCCCGAAGAGATGGCGGCGGCGGGCGTGGCCACCGATTGGAGCGCGGTCAGCCTACAGGTGGCGGCGTTGCAAACCCGGCTGGACGAACTCGGCCCGGTGAATCTCGTGGCGATTGAAGAATACGAGGAGACCGAGCAGCGCCATCAGTTCCTCACCACGCAGCACGACGACCTGGTCCACGCGAAAATTCAATTGCTGGAGATCATCAACCGCATCAACACGCAGACGCGGACCATGTTCGTGGAGACGTTCGAGAAGATTCGCGACAACTTCCGCCTGATGTTCGTGGACGTCTTCGGCGGCGGCAAGGCGGACTTGATTTTGTCGGATGAAAACGACGTGCTGGAAAGCGGCATTGAGATCGTCGCGCGGCCGCCGGGCAAGCAGTTGCAGAGCATTTCGCTGCTCTCCGGCGGCGAGCAGACGATGGTGGCGGTGTCGCTGCTCTTCTCGATTTATCAGGTCAAGCCCAGCCCGTTCTGTGTGCTGGACGAATTGGATGCGCCGCTGGACGAATCCAACGTCAGCCGCTTCGTGAAAATTCTGCAACGGTTTCTCGCCCATTCGCAGTTCATCATCATCACCCACAACAAGCGCACCATCGGCATGGCCGATGTGCTTTACGGCGTGACCATGCAGGAACATGGCATCAGCAAGATCGTCAGTGTGAAATTCCACAAGGCGGATGAAACGCCGTTGCTCCCGCAGCTTCCCGAGTCAGCGGTGGCGTAAGCCAAGCATCAGCAGCCCACAGCCAAGGACCAGCGCCACTCACCGTATCTGGCGCGCGTAAGGTGGGGCAATAACGCCTATTGGCACGTCATTGGGAGTGGTTGATACCAACCAGAGTCATACCGCACCGTCATTACCTGGCAAAGATAGGACTAAATGGCCAGCCTGCGAACAGGAACGGCGCAGACAATGGTTTGCGCCGTTTGTTTGAAAGAGGATAAGGAACGATTAAGAACCGGGAATGGTTGCGCAGCCTATCAGCATATTGGAGTGCGGCTGCCACGGAGGCTCACCACGAATAATGCACGGTGTAGGTCACGGTCTTTTCTTCGTCTGGCTTCACCGGAATGCGGAACTCGATGGTCTGCGCATCTTTCTTCACGAACTCATCGGACTTGGCCTGGATGTCCCAATTGCTCCAGCGGTAGAGGTGCTCGACGACGCAGATTTCCACGGCATCGGTCTTTTTGCGGTTGCGCAGCTTGATCTCAAATGTCTCGTCAATCCACTTGTCGGCGACATCCACCTTGAAGTTGGTCTGCTTGCGCTCGCCCACGAGGTCAAAGGCATTACCGGTCGTCACGCGGACGGTCTCGTTGCGCGGCGTGTGGTCAATGGTGTTCTCGCCGACGAATTGCAATTGCCCGTCGCTGTCGCGGCGATAGAAGCGCAGTTTTCCCGCCGGTAGCGCGATGCCGAGCTGGTTCGTCTCGGCATTTTTGAACTCGCGCTGGACGATGATCTTCTTGTTGTCACTCTGGCCATAGCCTTGGTCGTAGTTCAGACCATAAAAGCGATAGCCGTTGGCACCATCATAAACGTAAATCGTCGGGGCAAACATCTTCTCGGCGTGAACAAACTCCACTTGCTTGGTCTCGCGATCGTGGAGCGTGGTCGGGCGGGCGATGGAGTAGAGATGAAATTCATCGAAAGATTTCTCCGTCACTGGCGGAGCAAAGCCACCACCACCACCAAAACCACCTGCCGCCGAGCGCATCATCATCGTCCGGTTCTGCGGCTGGATCTTATTCACGTCCCCGGCCATGAGTTTGATGTTGGCATTCTCAAAGGTCTTGCCACTTTGGTTCTTCATGGTGATCCAGCCGATGAGGTCCACCAAGTCGCCTTTCTCCGGCGAGACGAGATTGTAACTGGCGCTCCAATCAAAGCCGCCGGTGACGTAGCCGACTTCGGCGTCGAACTTGCCGGGCTGGTCGGATTGCAGCAGCCAGTTGAATGCGGGCTTGAGAATCGTGTCACTGCCAAGATCGGGAAACAGCGGCGTGCCGGGCAAAGTGAATTGCAGCTTGCCGTTCACCTCGATGATCGGCTGCTCGTTGTTGCCGCCGGGAACGAAGCCGCTGCGGACGATCTTGCCGGGGATGAGTTCGCGCACCTCGGTGTTGTCCTTCATGCGCAGCCTTTCAAAATCAAGCGTCTTCCCTTCAAACAGCGAGAGCAGCAGCGGCTCGCTCACGGGATCATTGCGGTAGTTCTGCTCCAGGATTTGCAGCGAATGCTTGCCCGCTGGATCGCGCAGGATCACGGAATCCGGTTCGACCTGCGCGGTCGCGCCGGCATAGCGCACGGCGGTCGCGCCGGACTTCAGATCAAGCGGCACGGAGTCGCGCACGACGGCGAAATTCTGATTGTAAATGGTGAGCGCCGGTTCGGCGAAGGCTGAGAGCGTCAGCAGAGAAAGGGTGACCAGGGCAGGAAGAGTTTTCATGTTGGTAGTGAGTGCATCAAAGCATAGGACACGCGGCAAGGGAAGTTATTAGAAAAAACTGCTTTTCGCCACCTTGCGTGGGTTGGGCAAGATCTGGCTGCAATCGCTGCCCTTGAGCCACATGGCGAATCGCATCGTGTCCGCCCCAAAAGTTGGCGGACGGCGGGAAGAAGGCTCCGTGCGTGGCGTTCCGGCCGAATTCCAAGATTGACTCCGCCGTTTAAACATGGAGCAATTTGCGCGTGCATCACCTTTTCCTCCGCTTTGCCGTTGTGCTGTTGCTGGCCGGAAGTTTTTCGGTCCGCGCCTTGGATCGCACCAATGAAGTTTTCAAAATCTACCAGTTCCCGGCGGACAAAATTCCAACGATGGATGGACTGACGAACGACTGGAATATCGTGCCGGAAAGTTACGTCATCGGCAGCGAGCAGCTCGTGGATGACAACGGCAAGCATCAGGTGACGGATGCGAGCACGCCGAAGATTCGCGTAAAAGTAGGCTGGGTGAAAGGCTTGAACCGGCTGTATTTTCTATACGAGGCAGAGGATGATTATTGGGATTTCGCGCAGCCGGATTTGCACAATGACACGTTTGAGGTTGTCGTGGACGGCGATTTGTCCGGCGGGCCGCTGATCGAAAAGTTTTCTCCCGCCAAGCCTTTCCTCGGGCAATGGGAAACTTACTTCGCACTGCAAGGCACGCACGCGCAGAACTACCACATCTTCACTCCGGCCAAAGATAAAGACTGGTGCATGGTGTGGGGACCGGCGCAGTGGCTCAAAGAACTTCCTTACGCCAACGCCGCGCAGAAATACGATTTCCTGCCCGGCCAGCCGGGGCATTACGCCTTGGAATTTTGGATCACGCCCTTTGATTACGCGGGAGCCGAAGGACCACAGCGCGCCGTCGAATCGGTGCTCAAGGAAAACAAACTCATCGGCATGTCATTTGCATTGATTGACTATGATGACGTGAATTCCGGCAGCACCAATAATGGCTTTTGGAATCTCTCGCGCCATCACACGATGTATGGCCAGGCCGACCAACTGTGCGCCTTCAAGCTGATGCCGCTGGAACCGCACTTCCGTAAGGCGATTGACGCGCAATGGAGTTTTCAAGTCGTGGACATGGAACGGCGACTCGTCGCGTTCAAGGATTTATCCGTCGGCGAAATCAAATCGTGGCACTGGGACTTCGGCGATGGCGAGACTTCGACCGAACCAAATCCCATTCACGCCTACAAGAATCCAGATCACTACGTCGTGGTGCTGGACGTGGAAGGTCCGGCCGGCAAAGCCCGCCATTCAAAGGTTTGGAATGTGGTGGTGAAATAGATAACACATTGGTTTAGATGGGAAATCGGACTTGAAACAAGCGCAGAAAAAACATTAAATCCAACATCGCTTTGAAAAAGCCCGGATGAAAACGCCCCTTCATATTTTGTTTGCGGCATTATTGATGATGAGTGGTGTTGCCGATGCTCAAGTCTATAACATTCTCCATAACTTCGGCAGCCAGGATCGCGACGGCACCGCTCCCGAAGGCGATTTGATTTTGAACAGCAACATCCTTTACGGCACGACGGTCAGCAGCAGCACGAATTACAACGGAATGTTTTTCAAGATCAACACCGATGGGAGTGGATATAAAGTCCTCTACAGTTGGACGAACGGTTTTGTGCCCGAAGGCGGAATGGTTTTAATCAGCAACACACTTTACGGCACGATGTTCACCGGCGGGGCGGCGGCCAATGGAAGCATTTTCAAAATCAACACCGACGGCAGCGGCTTCGCCCAACTGCACAGCTTTGCGCCTACCGTGCCGTCCGGATTTGGAACCAATTATGATGGGAACCGTCCGCAACGCGGTGTGATCACGGATGGCATCTGGCTTTATGGAACGGCGCGATACGGTGGTGCAAATGGTAACGGAACGGTTTTCAAAATCGGCACGGATGGATCTGGATTTGCTGTCATCAAGACATTTCCCGCCACTTATCTTGGCACCAACAATGTCAGCGGAAACCTGGTCGTCACATCCGGCACAAATTCCGACGGTGCTTATCCAATCGGTTCATTGGTTTTCGATGGCAGCACGCTATACGGAACAACTTATAAAGGCGGCACCTCAAATGGAGTCGTCTTTGCCATGCAGACCGATGGCGGCGGTTTTAATGTCTTGAAATATTTTCCATCCATCAACGGTATCGGCACCAACAGCGATGGGGCGGCACCGGTCGCTGGACTGACATTGAGTGGCGACACGCTTTACGGAGTTGCGGTGGGTGGTGGCAGCGGTGCTGCCGGAAATATTTTCAAGCTAAAGACCAATGGCGCCGCTTTCACGGTCTTGCATGACTTATCTTACAACGATGGGATGTGGCCCCCAAACACACTGTTTCTTGATGGCGGCACTCTCTATGGGACGACGGCTGCTGGCGGCATTTCCAACAAAGGAACCATCTTCATGCTGCTGACCAATGGTGGAAATTTTACGGTGCTAAGGAATTTTGATAATAACACTGGCTCGCAGTGCAATTCAAAATTCGTTGTGAGCAGCAATATCCTTTATGGCACAGCTAACAGCGGCGGAGCCAACGGCGGCGGCGTGGTTTTTGGCATCAAGATATTGCCCCAAATCTTCAATGATCGGAATTTCGGGATACAAGCCAACGCGTTTAGTTTCAATTTTACAGGGATTTCAAATCAGACAGCCATTGTCGAGTTCAGCACAAATCTAGCGCAACCGTCATGGTTGCCGTTGCAGACGAATTTGCTAAAAGGCGCGCCAGAGTTCTTTTCCGATCCGCAATCTGGCCAATACCCAAATGGCTTTTATCGCATTCGTTCACCCTGACGCTCCCAAAAGCATTGCCGCCGCTACGCTGTCTTCTAACATCCCTTCGAAATGAATTTCTTTAACTATGTCTTTCTGATTGCTTCTTTGCTATTATGCAAGTTTTCTTCCTCCGCCAAAACTTTCAACGTCCTCGACTTCGGCGCGCGAGGTGACGGCATGACGCTCGACACGGCGGCGATTCAGCGCACCATTGACGCAGCAGCGGCCGCCGGCGGTCAGGTTTTGATTCCGCGCCGGCACACGTTTCTCATCGCCACGCTGGATTTGAAGGGCGGTATTGATTTTCACGTCGCAGGCACGCTGCTGATCAGCACCAATCAGCGCGACTATGCGACTGATGGCGTCATCACCGCGTCCAGCGCGCCCGATTTGAGAATCACCGGCAGCGGCAAGATTCTCGGCCAATCGCTGTCGTTCATGACCGGCTATGACGCGACGAATGAATGGTGGCTGTTCAAGGAATTTCGGCCCAAGATGTTTGTCCTGACCGGTTGCACCAATCTGGTGGTGCGCGACCTCACCTTTGGCGACGCGCCATTCTGGGGCTTGCACATGCTGGGCTGCGAAAACGTGTTGGTGGACAACGTGACCGTGGACAACCGCCTCGACGTGCCGAACGACGACGGCATTGATCCCGACCATTGCCGCAATGTGGAGATCAAGAACTGTCATCTCACCTGCGGCGACGATGCGATTGTGCTGAAGTCCACTCGGCAGACGAATGATTTTGGTGACTGCGCGAACATCCACGTTCACGATTGCGTCATCCGCACGCAGGATGCCGGGTTGAAGATCGGCACGGAAACGACCGGCGATATCCACGACGTCTTGTTTGAGCGTTGCAAAATTATTTCCAGCAGTCGCGGACTTTGCATCCAGCTTCGCGACGAGGGGAATGTATTTGGCATCGCGTTCCGCAACATCCAATTCACCTCGCGTTACCACAGCGATCCGTGGTGGGGCCGGGGCGAGGCGATTTCTTTCACGGCGCATCAACGAAGTCCCGGCGGAAAACTCGGCAAGTTACATGACATAACGGTGGAAAATGTTACTGGTCGCGCCGAGAACAGTGTTCGCATCAACGGTTCAGCGGCAAGCCGCATGGAAAATATCCGGCTGAAGCATGTTGCCGTGAGGCTGGGGCGCTGGACAAAATACACCGGCAGCGTGTTCGACAACCGTCCGACCAAAGTGTTGGACCCGGTGGAAATTCATGCGACCGATGGATTCAATGTGCGGTTCGCGGATCAGGTCAGCCTCGAAGGATGTTCCGTGAGCTGGGCTGAAGATTGTCCGGAAGATTTTCGCGATTCAGTGCGGGCCGAGAATGTGACGGCGCTAAAAGTGGCCGAATTCAAAGGCGATTCCGCGCGGCATCCACGGGTGGTGCAATAGTGCGCTGCCTTGGTCTGCGCGTGAACTTCGATTTGCCTACGCGATGATTCCCAGCGGCGCGGTGGTCTTCCAATTGCCGCGCGTGAAGTCCACAAACTTTTGCGAGGTGCCCTCTTCCTGTTCCGACTTGGAACTCAGCGGACGGACCGAACTCCACATCGCGCCTTCATACACATTCTGGTCCAGCGGTTCGCCGGCGCGCAGGCATTCGATGATGCGGGTGCGCATGATAAAATCCATCCCGCCGTGACCGCCCATTTTCTTGGCCAGTTCCCCCATGCGTTTCCAGAGCGGGTGTTCGTATTTCTCGTAAAGCTTTTCAAATTTCGCATCCTCGGACCATTCTTCCGTGTCCGCAAAGCCTTCGATTGCCGCGCGGGCGGGATAGCCGGCGACCGTGCCTTTGGTGCCCATGAGCAGATCGTGGCGGGAATACGGCCGCGGATTCGTCTCGTCCCATTGCACCATGATGGTGCGGCCGAGTTGGGTCTTGATGAGCTGCGTGCTGATGTCACCACACTGGAAATTCATCTTGTTCCACTTGTGATCCGGCGGAAATTTGGCCTTGGCATATTGATTGCGCCCGCGCGCCGGGCTGGCGAAGGAAACGAGGCGCGCGAAGTTGTCTTCCGTGCGCGCGATGTTCATGTATTGCGCCACCGGGCCGAGGCCGTGGGTGGGATAGAGATTGCCGCCATTGGGAGTGGCGTAATATTTCGTGCGCCAACTGCCGGTGCCGCGATCCACTTCCATCATCTGTTCACGCAGCGGATGCAGATACGCCGCTTCGCCGTGGAGCAAGTCGCCGAGCACGCCCTGGCGCGCGAGGTTGAGGAACATCAACTCTTCGCGGTTGTAATTGCAGTTCTCCATCATCATGCAGTGCTTGCCGGTTCGCTCCGAAGTGTCAACCACCTTCCAGAGATCGGCGATGGTGAACGCCATCGGCACTTCGGTGAAGGCATGTTTGCCGGCTTCCATGGCGGCGATGCACATTGGCGCGTGTTCCTCCCACGGCGTGCAAATGATCACGGCGTCAATGTCCGGCCGCGCCAGCAACTCGTGATACTTGGTGGGCGATCCGTAATAAAGTATCGGGCTCTTCTTGCCGAGCTTTTGCACGCCCTTGCCGCTGTTCTTGGCCCAATCCTCGTAAAGATCGGCGATGGCGACAATTTCCGTGCCTTCAATTTGTGCAAACTGGGACACGGCACCGCTGCCGCGCGCACCCACGCCAATGAAGCCGAGGCGGACGGTGTCCAATTTCGGCGCGGCGAATCCGCCCATGTATTTGGCGCGAGCCGGCCGAGCCGGCACGTTGGCGGCCTTGGATTCGGTTGGTTTGAGACTGACCGCCGTGGCCGCAAGTCCGGCGCCGACCATGCTCATGGTTTTCAGGAAGTCGCGGCGGTTGGAGGGCAAGTTGGCGTTTGACATAAATTTGAAAATTCCAGTTTTGGTAAACAATCAGCGACGGATTTCGGCAGCATAAGTGAAGTGCGTGGCTGGCGTAATACCACATTTGGGTGAGGCTTCGGCTTTTAGGGCTGCAATTTTTTCGGCGCTCCCTAAAATGTGGGATACCCTTTCGCCAGCGGACCTGCTAGAAGATGTCAACCTTGTTGCTAACCATGCGAATCGCATGGGCTTCTGAAGTGCGGCGGCGGACTTGGTTCACCTCATTTCAATGCGAGGTGACAATGGCGCGAATCGGAAACTGAAACAAACCGACGGAACAATATGACTAACACTGCCACGGCGGAAACCGCCACCAAGAACCGTTACAACCGTTTTCTCCTGCTCGTCGCCGGCCTCGGCGGGCTGCTTTACGGCGTAGATGTGGGCATCATCGCCGGCGCGCTGCCGTATCTCGAAGCAACTTCGGGCATGAATGCGGGACAACTCTCCTTCATCGTGGCCGCCGTGCTGCTGGGCAGTGTCATTTCAACTTTGTTCGCCGGCATGCTGGCCGATTTGGTCGGACGCAAAATAATGATGGCTGCGAGCGGCATTCTCTTTGTCGCCAGCATTCCAATGATCGCGCTGGCGCACGGCTATGGCCCGCTTGTCTTCGGCCGTTTGTTGCAAGGGGTCAGCGCTGGTTTGATTGGCGTGGTCGTTCCGCTTTATCTCGCCGAGTGCCTGGGCGCGGCGAATCGCGGCAAGGGCACCGGCATTTTTCAATGGCTGCTGACGCTCGGCATCGTGGCCGCCGCCATCATCGGCTACTACTTCAGTTTGCAGGTGGACGCGATCGAAAAACTGCACGACGCCGACAAACTCTTTGCCTTCAAGGATGCCGCCTGGCGCGGCATCTTCTGGGTTTCGCTCCCGCCGGGCATTCTGTTTGTCATCGGTAGCTTCATTGTGGCCGAATCTCCGCGCTGGCTGGTTCGGCGTGGACAAACGGATGCCGCCCTCGCGGCGTTGCTGCGATCACGCACCAGCGAACAGGCTGAACTCGAATTGAAGGAAATGGCGGATACCGTCGCCGCCGAAAAGGCCACGACCTCAACCGGCGGCGCGAAAATCAAAGAGTCGCTTCTGAGCCGCCGCTACGTCATTCCGTTCGTGATGGCTTGCGTCATCCTCGCCTGCAATCAAGCCACGGGCGTCAATTCCATCATCGGTTACAACGCCACAATCCTCATCCAAGCCGGCTTGAGCGACAAGCAGGCGCATCTCGGTTACGTCATTCTCACGCTCGTCAATTTCCTCGTCACCATGGCCGGTGTGGCGCTGGTAGATCGGCGTGGACGCAAATTCCTGCTCTCGCTCGGCAGCGCGGGCATCATTGTTTCGCTGCTCTGCACGGGTTTCATCTTCAAAAAAACCGAGTCACAGCGTGTGGATGTGAAGGCCGCCGTGCAGGCGCTGGTGACCGCGGATCAAAAAGCCGTCGTGACCTTCAATCAGGAATCCGCCGATAAACTGCTGGCATCCGCCGGCGAATTGGGCAAGGCCATCAGCGGCAAGCCCACGACGATGGTGATCATTTATTCGGCCGGCGATTACGTTGCGGCGAGCAAGGTTGTGCGCTCCGACGACCCGCTCGCGACGCTCGAAGTCACCCGCGACAGTTGCCTGCCATCCAGCCAGGTGGAATCGTTTTTTAAAAACCCGTTCGCCAACCTTGATGCCGCCAAGATCGCGCCGCTAACCATCGTCAACGCGCTTATCACGCCGGTGCCGTCCACGCAGACTGGCTGGCTTACGGCCATTTGCATCTTCACGTTCATGGCATTCTTTGCTGTCGGACCCGGCGTCTGCGTATGGCTGGCGCTTTCGGAATTGATGCCCACGCGGATTCGCTCTAACGGCATGAGCATCGCGCTGCTCGTCAACCAGGCCGTTTCCACCACCATCGCCGCCGTCTTTCTGCCGAGCGTTGGCAAGCACGGCTACGCCACGATGTTCTTCATCTTCGCTGGCTGCACGGTGGTCTATTTCGTCACCGCCGCCTTCTTCCTGCCGGAGACCAAAGGCAAGACACTTGAAGAAATTGAAGAATATTTTGAAGGGAAGAAATAATCCGCCGGTCAAAGCCAATTCAAACCACACCATCATGAACCAATCCAATCTGTCCCGCCGCAATTTCCTCAAAGCCTCCGCTCTGGCGGGCGTGGGCGCGTCGTTCGTCAATGGCTGCGCTACGGCCCAGCCGATGGCTCCTTCCACGGGCAATGCCTCGCGGTCGGACATCAGCCGGACCCGTCCGCGTCCGGCTGGAAACAAGCCGGTTCACACGCTTACCACCAAACCGCTGGAGCGGGTGCGCGTGGCGGTCATCGGTTTGAACCGTGGCCTGACCCATGTGGAATCCTGTCTCGGCATCGAATTCGCCGACGTCGTCGCGGTCTGCGATTTGCGGAACGAACGCGCCGTCCGGGCGGCTGATGTGGTCGAGAAGAAACGCGGCAAACGGCCATTGGTTTTTGGCGGCACCGAAAATATTTGGGAACAGCTGGTGGAGCGCGATGACATTGACGCCGTCTATATCGCGACGCCGTGGAACTGGCATGTGCCGATGGCGTTGCGGGCGATGGAACGCGGCAAGCACGCCTTCGTCGAAGTGGCGGCGGCGGTCACGGTGGATGACTGCTGGCGTTTGGTGGACACCTCCGAGCGCACGCAGCGCCATTGCGTGATGCTGGAAAATTGTTGCTACAACGAGAACGAACTGTTCGTGCTCAATCTGGCGCGGGAAGGTGTCTTCGGCCAGTTGACCCATGCCGAGTGCGCCTATCTGCACGATCTGCGCACCGTGTTGTTTTCCCTGGGCACGGAAGGTGATTGGCGGCGCGATTACCACTGGCAGCTCAACGGCAACTTGTATCCCACGCACGGCCTCGGCCCGGTCGCTCAATATCTCGGCGTGGGACGTGGCGACCAGTTCAAGTATTTGGTTTCCGCAAGTTCGCCGGAGATCAGCCTGACGAAATATCGCGATGAAAAGAAACCCAATGGCGGCAGGCACGCGGGCGAAAAATATGTTTGTGGCGATATGAACACTTCCATCGTGAAGACCGAGCTGGGCCGCACCATCATGATCCAGCACGACGTCGTCAGCCCGCGACCCTACAGCCGCATCAATGCCTTGTATGGCACCGGCGCCACGTTTTTTGATTACCCCGCCCGCCTGGCCATCAATGACCCGAAGAGTTATGGCTTGAAATCGCCCGGTTCGCATGAATGGCTGGAAGATGCGGACATGACCAACATGCGCGAAAAGTTCACGCATCCGCTTTGGAAGAAACTTGCCGAGCGCGCCAAAGGCGGCGGTCACGGCGGCATGGACTTCGTCATGAGCTGGCGGTTGCTTGACTGCCTCCGTCAAGGCATCACGCCGGACAGCGTGGTTTACGACGCGGCGGCTTGGAGTTGTATCATTGAAACCTCGGTTCGATCTGTTGCCACTGGCAGCATGCCGGTGAATATTCCCGACTTCACCCGCGGCTTGTGGAAGACAATGCAACCGCTGGCCATTGCCGAGAAAGCTTGAAACACAAATATCCATGAAAACGAAAATTCTGATCGCGTTGGCTGCTTTATCACTGGCCACCGCTGCGTTGGCGGTTAACGAGCCGGCCATCATTCCGCAGCCTCAAAGTCTGACGCGGCTGGAAGGCTCCTTCAAGCTGGCGGAGGAGATGACGATTTACACCGATGCGGCAGCAGCGGAGACCGGCCGAATGTTGGCCGGAAAATTTCGCCAAGCCACCGGCTGGCAATTCCGCGTCAGCAACCAGACCTCGCCGGATGGGAAAATCACCGACGGTATTTTGCTGACGACTGCCGGTGCAGATGCCGCTCTCGGCGAGGAGGGTTATGAAATGACCGTGAACACGAATTTAGTTGTGATTCGTGCGCGGACGGCGGCGGGGTTGTTTTATGGCGCGGTGACGCTGGTGCAATTGTTGCCGCCGGAGATGTGTTCATCGAGTGCGGCGAATGGGCAAATTGCCTGGGAAGCTCCCTGCGTGAAAATCACCGACGTGCCGCGTTTTCCGTGGCGCGGATTCATGCTCGACGTGAGCCGCCACTTCTTCAACCAGGACGAAGTGAAGCAAATGCTCAACACCATGGCGCTGCACAAACTCAACACGCTGCACTGGCATCTGGTGGATGACAACGGCTGGCGTATCGAGATCAAAAAGTATCCCAAGCTCACCAGCGTCGGCGCGTGGCGTGACGGCGTGGGTTTCGGCATGGACAAAAATTCCACCACCGCCTATGGCCCGGACGGTCGCTACGGCGGCTTCTACACGCAGGACGACATTCGCGAAGTCATCGCGTATGCGGCGCGGCTGCACATCACGATCATTCCAGAAATTGAAATGCCCGGCCATTCGCTGGCTGCGCTCACGGCGTATCCCGAACTCGGCAGCGGCCCGGGACCGTTCGAGATTCCGCTCAAGGGCGGCGTGAATCCCGGCATCTTCTCGCCGGCCAAACCCGAGGCGTTTGAGTTTCTGCAAAACGTGTTGCTGGAGGTGTTCGATTTGTTTCCGGCCAAATACATTCACATCGGCGGCGACGAAGTGCCGAAGGAACCGTGGAAGAAAGATGCCGCCTGCCAGGCGTTGATGAAGCAGGAAAATCTGAAGAACGAGCAGGAACTGCAAAGCTGGTTCACGCGGCGCATGGAAGCGTTCATCAACGCCCACGGCAAAACGCTGCTGGGCTGGAGTGAAATTCTGGAGGGCGGGCTGGCGCAGAATGCCGCCGTGATGGACTGGATTGGCGGCGCAACCGAAGCCGCGAGCAAGGGCCATGACGTGGTGATGTCGCCGACCTCGAACTGCTATTTCGATTATTATCAGGGCCGCGATCACACCGAGGAGCCGCGCGCCATCGGCGGTTATCTGCCGCTGGAAAAAGTTTACGCCTTGGAACCGATTCCCGCCAAGCTCGCGCCGGAGTTTCACAAACACATCCTCGGTGCGCAGGGCAATGTCTGGACGGAATACATCGCGAACTTGAAGCACGTGCAATACATGGCCTTCCCACGTCTGTCGGCGCTGGCGGAAGTGACGTGGTCGCCCAAGACCGCGCGGAACTTCGAGGATTTCACCCGCCGCCTGAAAACGAACAATCAGCGACTGGAACAAATGGGCGTGAATTTTCGGACCTATCGCCCGGAGACGCGAACGCTCATCGGCGGCTGGAAGCCGGCGCAGATCAAGAGTGAGCCGGCCCCGCTCGAATGGGACGTGACCAAGCTGGTCACGGCTGCCGGCAATGTCCGGGTCAGTCTGGAATACACCGCCGGCGCGTGCGGCATTGACATCGCGTGGGTCGCGTTGCTCGCGGATGGCGCGGAACTCCATCGCGACGCGCACGTCGGCTTCACGGGCGGCAGTCCGCGTCAGCCGGTTTATTCGCTTACCGTGCCGTCGCCGAAACCGGGCGTGCATTACACCATGCGCGCACAGGTGTCCGGCTCCGGCGGCACCGATTCCACCGGCAATGTTTTTTGGGATTTGAAACCCCTGGCCAAGTAAGCGTCTATGATCGCCAAACCAAAATTCATGCCCCCGCTCGATCCTGGATTTCAGCCTGCGGTTCTCTGGGAGCGACAATATCTGGCTGAAGCAAAAGCCGCTGGTGATGTGGTCCCGCTGGTGATCGGCTTGGAACGTGAAAACGGTTTGCTGTCGCGCTTCGAAACCATCGTTCGCCCGACAGCGGATGCCGACACGCTGCGTTATGTGGAGCGCACGGTGAAATTTTTGCTGTGGGCGTGGGGCGGGTGGAAGCTGCATTTCGGCGGACCCAAAGTCATCGGCCAGCAGATCGCGAAAATTTATTCGCTCAAAGGCGCGCGGAAGTTCGACTGCGAAATGATGGCGCGCGCCTACGGTAAGAAATTTCAAGTCGTGCTGACTACGCCGGCGAAAGTGCCGAAGACAAAAGAAATGCAGATCGCGGCGGGCGGTCATCTCAAAGGCTGTCGCATCGGCTTTGATCTCGGCGCGAGCGATTACAAAGTCTCTGCGGTCGTGGATGGCGAAGCCATTTTCACCGAGGAACAGCCGTGGGACCCGAAGACGCAGGCCGATCCCGGTTATCACTACCACAATATTTCCGCCGCGTTACATCGCGCCGCTGCCCACATGCCGCGTGTGGACGCCATCGGCGGCAGTTCGGCCGGCATCATCGTGGACAACGAAATCCGTGTGGCCTCGTTGTTGCGCGCCGTGCCGAAAAAGGATTTTCCCAAAGCGGCCGGCGTCTTCAAACGCGTCCAGAAAGAGTGGAACGTGCCGGTGGTGGTGATGAATGATGGCGACGTGACGGCGCTGGCGGGGGCGTTGTCGCTCGGCCAGAAAGGCATGTTGGGCATCGCGATGGGTTCCAGCGAGGCGGCGGGCTTCATGGATTCCCAGGGCCGTATTCTCGGCTGGCTGAACGAACTCGCGTTTGCGCCGGTGGATTACAATCCTGCGGCCGCAGCGGACGAATGGTCCGGCGATGTCGGCGTCGGCGCTTTGTATTTTTCACAGCAGGCCGTGAACAAGCTCCTGCCGGCCGCCAAAATTTCGCTAACGGAGAACATGGGTTTGCCGGAGCGGCTCAAACAAGTTCAGGTGTTAATGGCGAACGGCGACGTGCGTGCAGCGAGAATTTACGAGACCATCGGCGTGTATCTCGGTTACGCGATTGCGCACTATGCTACGTTTTACAATTACCAGCATATGTTGATTCTCGGTCGCGTGACGACCGGCAAAGGCGGCGACATCGTCCTCGCTCATGCGCGCGAAGTGTTGCAAAGCGAGTTTCCCGAGATCGCCGCGAAAATTCAGATCCACGTGCCCGACGAAAAATCGCGGCGCGTCGGCCAGGCGGTGGCGGCAGCGAGTTTGCCGGCCATCAAACGGAAGAAGTAAATTATGAAACTGCACCAGTCCACCGCGCAAATTTTCGTCCCAGACGCAAAACCTTTGGCGGCGGCGCTCCCGCGCATCACGCATCTGGGCATCGGCGCGCACCAGGACGACCTCGAGTTCATGGCGTTCCACGGCATCCTCGAATGTTTCGCGAACGCGGCAAAGTGGTTTGGCGGCGTCACCTGCACGAACGGTGCCGGCAGCTCCCGCACCGGTGTGTATGCGAGTTTCACTGACGCGCAGATGATGGCTGTGCGTCGCACGGAGCAAAATAACGCCGCCATGGTTGGTCAATACGGAGCGATGTTTCAACTGGATTATCCCAGCAGCGCGATCAAAAGTGTGACCGATCCCTCGCTGAAGAATGATTTGAAGGAAATCCTCGCCGCCACGCAGCCGGAGGTGGTTTACACGCACAATCCGGCGGACAAGCACGACACGCACATTGGCGTGGTGATCGCGGCGTTGGAGGCAATGCGCGAATTGCCACGCGACCAGCGGCCCAAAAAAGTCATTGGTTGCGAGGTGTGGCGCAATCTCGACTGGTTGAACGACGCGGAGAAAGTGCTGATGAACGTGAGTGGCCGCGACAATCTCGCCGCCGCGCTGAATGGCGTGTTTGATTCGCAGATCGCCGGCGGCAAACGCTACGACCTCGCCACGCTCGGCCGCCGCGCGAGCAACGCCACGTTCTTCGAGTCGCACGCCACAGACGCGGCCAACCAACTCATTTTCGGCATGGATTTGACGCCGGTGGTCGCGGACGAGACGAAAGACATTGTGGACTTCGTCACCGACTTTATTGACCGGTTCAACGCCGACGTGAAAGCGAAACTCAGCAAACGACTCGGAAAAATTTAAGCTATGGAAATCATCATCCAACCCAGCGCCGAAGCGGCCACGAGCGTGGCGGCTCGAGTTATCGCCCGCTTGTTGCGCGAGAAGCCTGACGCCGTGATCGGCTTGGCCACGGGTAGCACGCCGTTGCTGCTCTATCGCGAATTGATCCGGATGAAACTGGACTGGCGCAAGGTCACGACGTTCAATCTCGATGAATACGTTGGTTTGCCGAAGGAACACCCGCAGTCCTACCACAGCTTCATGTGGGAAAATCTGCTCGGCCACATCAACATCGCCAAGAAGAACGTCCACATCCCGGACGGCAACACCAACGACATTCCCAAGTTCTGTGCGAAGTATGAGAAGCAGATTCGCGCCGCCGGCGGAATTGATTTACAGGTGCTCGGCATTGGCACCGATGGGCATATCGGCTTCAATGAGCCCACCTCGTCGCTGGCCTCGCGCACGCGCATCAAAACGCTGACGCAGCGGACGGTGCAAGACAACGCGCGCTTCTTCGGCAGCGAAGACAAGGTGCCACATCACGTCATCACCATGGGCATCGGCACGATCATGGAAGCGCGGCAAAACCTGCTGCTTGCGTTTGGGCCCAAGAAAGCCCGCGCGATAGCGGAGGCGGTCGAGGGGCCAATTACGTCAGTCAATCCGGCTTCCGTATTGCAGATGCATCCGGTGACCAAAGTTTGCTTGGATGAAGAAGCCGCCGCTCAACTCCAGCGCGCGGATTACTACCGCTGGGTTTTCGACAACAAGCCGGGCTGGCAGAAAATTTGATATGAACCTGAAACACGATGTCCGGGAAGTTGCCCGGCACTTCCAGATCTACGGCGAATTTCTCGGGGCTGAACCCTACGGCAGCGGTCATATCAATGACACTTACCGCGCCAGCTACGATCAAGCTGGTGCGACGACGCGCTATATTTTTCAGCGCATCAACCATAACATTTTCAAGAACCCCGTCGGGCTGATGGAAAATGTTCAGCGCGTGACCTCGCACCTTGCCGGCAAGGTGGTCGGCGAAACCGATGCCAGTCGGCGTGCGCTGACCCTGATCCCGACGCGCGGTGGCCTGGCCTGGCATGTGGATGCCGCCGGCAATCACTGGCGCGGTTATCTCTTCATCGAAAAGGCGAAGACATATGACGCCGTGGAGTCCGCCGAGCAGGCGTTCAAGGCGGCCAAAGCGTTTGGCCGTTTTCAAAAACTGCTGGCAGATTTGCCGGTCCCACGCCTGAATGACACGATCCCTGATTTTCATCACACGCCGAAGCGCTTTGCGGCGCTGGAAAAGGTGATTGCCGCCGATGTTGCGAATCGCGCCGCGTTGGCCAAGCCGGAAATTGAATTCGCCCTGCGCCACCAGGCGATTTGCAGCGTGCTGCTCGACGCGCAATTGCCGGAGCGGGTCACACACAACGACACCAAGTTCAACAACGTCATGCTCGACGACGCCACGGGCGAGGGCATCTGCGTGATAGATCTCGACACCGTCATGCCTGGCCTCGTGGCCTACGACTTCGGCGACATGGTGCGCACGACCACCAGTCCGGCGAAGGAAGACGAAAGGGATTTGTCGAAAGTGGGATTGCAGTTCCCGATGTTTGAGGCGCTGGCCCGCGGGTATTTGAGCACGGCGGGCGAATTTCTAACACCGGCCGAGAGGAAACTGCTGCCATTCGGTGGCAAGCTGATCACGTTCACGATTGGACTCCGCTTCCTCACAGACTTCCTGGCTGGTGACGTTTATTTCAAGGTCCATCGCGACGGCCACAACCTGGACCGCTGCCGCACGCAGTTCAAGCTGGTTGAGTCCATCGAGCAGCAGGAAGCGGCGATGAATAAACTGATTGAAAAAATTTAGAGAAACCACGAGTGGACACAGATGGACACGGACGAACAACAAACGCAGACATGCAGCGGCCGCCAAGAGCCGCAGCGTTATTTTCTCCGCGTTTCCGCAGGGTTGTCTCCCAACCTCTTCGCGTGCGGTAAAGAGTTTCACGGAGTGCGGACAGCCTTGTCCGCGTGTCTTTGCCCGCACGCGAGCCACGCGCGGATAAGGCTGTCCGCGCTCGTATGGTTGCCGCATCGCCCGCGGGCCGCCTCTGCGTTTATCTCCATCCGTGTAGATCTGTGGCCATCCGTGGTTAACTAATTTTTGAAATGAAAATACTCGTCACCGGCGGCGCTGGTTTTATTGGCAGTCACATCGTCGAACATTTCCAGGGCAAGGCGGAAATCCGCGTGCTGGATAACCTGCGCTCAGGCTTCCGGCACAACCTCGCGCCGTTCCAGCATGAATTCATCGAGGCTTCGATTCTGGATCGCGCGGCCGTGCGCCAGGCGGTGCAGGGCGTGGATTACATCTTCCATCTGGCGGCCATGATCAGCGTGCCCGAGTCCATGGCCAAGCCGATTGAATGCAATGAAATCAACACCGCCGGCACGCTGGTGGTGCTGGAGGAAGCAGCAAAAGCCGGTGTGAAAAAGTTGACGCTCAGCACCTCAGCCGCGATTTACGGCGACAATCCGACCGTGCCGAAAATCGAGACGATGCTGGCGGAGCCGAAAAGTCCTTACGCCATCACCAAGCTCGACGGCGAGTTTTACTGCCAGATATTTGCCAACGAAGGCAAGTTGCAAACCGCCTGCCTGCGCTACTTCAACGTCTTCGGCCCGCGCCAGGATCCCAAGAGCCAATACGCCGCCGCCGTGCCCATCTTCATTGATCGCGCGGTGAAGAACCTGCCGATCACGATTTACGGCGACGGCGATCAGACGCGCGATTTCATTTACGTTAAGGACATCGTGGCGGCAAATGTGTTCTTTGCCACGCAGTCCAAGGCCACGGGCGTGTTCAACGTGGCTTACGGCCAGAAGATCACCATCAAGGAGCTCGCGCAAAAAATCGTGGCGCTCACCGGCTCGAAATCGGAGATCAAACACGCGCCGGAGCGGGCCGGGGACGTGAAGCATTCGCGGGCAGCGATTGACAAACTGCGCGCAACCGGCTTTACCCCGACAAGCAACTTTGCCGACGGCCTGTCGACAACGATCCAATTTTTTCAAAATAGGAAATAAATTTATGACGCGATTCAAGAATCTTGGCCGGCTCGCCGCGCTTGTGAGCGCGATGATTTTCGCCAACGCCACACTGCGCGCGGCGGAGTTTTCTTTGGAAAATGATCAGGTGGTTTTCACCTGCGTCACCAAGGGCGGACAGCTTTTGCCCGGCACAGTTCGCGACAAGAAAACTGGCGAGACGGTTAAACTTGGCGGTGAATTGTTTAGCTTGGTGCTGACTAATGGCAGCTATTTGCACGCGGGCGATTTCAAACTCGTGGACAAGCCGCGTGTTGCGCCGCTGGCGGTCAATACCGGCGCGTCACGCCGCGCGGAGCAACTGCCGGGAAAGGAACTGATGGCGGATTTGCGGAGCGCGGACGGCAATTTGACGTTGACCTGGCATGCGATTTTGCGCGACGGCTCTCGCTATCTCCGACAGGAATTTGATTTGAAGGCGAACAAGAATGAACTCCCGCTCAGCGGTCTGCTCCTGATGGAAATGAATCTGGCGGGCACCCATTCCACCGGCACGGTGGACGGTTCGCCGGTGGCCACGGCGACGACGTTTTTCGGTGTGGAGCATCCGCTCTCGATCAATCGTGGCGAGATGGGCTATGTCCGCTGCTTCCTGCCGCGCGGCGCGTTTCTTCAGCCGGGTGAAAGTTACACCTGCTCGTCGGTCGTTGGTTTTGTCGCGAAGGGCCAGTTGCGACGGGATTTTCTGACCTACCTCGAACGCGAGCGCGCGCATCCCTACCGGCCGTTTTTGCACTACAACTCCTGGTATGACATCGGCTATTTCAGCAAGTATGACGAAGCGGCAGCGCTGAATGTGGTGAATACGTTTGGCGAAGAGCTGACGACCAAGCGCGGTGTGAAGCTGGATTCCTTTTTGTTCGACGACGGTTGGGACGATCCGGCGACGCTCTGGCGTTTTGACAGGACGAATTTTCCGAACGGCTTTGCGCCCATCCAGGCGGCGGCGGCGAAATACGGCACGGCCCCGGGCATGTGGCTTTCGCCGTGGGGCGGCTATGGCAACCCGCATGACGAACGCATCAAGTTTGGCAAGCAGCAGGGCTTTGAAACGCGTGACAATAATTTCACGCTGGCCGGGCCGAAGTATTACGAGCGTTTCCGTTCGCTGTGCGTCAACGTGGTGACGAACTACGGCATCAACCAGTTCAAGTTCGATGGCATTGGGCAGAGCACCGGTTCTGGCGTCGGCGAGGCGCAGCGCGATTTTGACGCGATGCTGAAACTCATTGCCGAACTGCGTTCCCTCAAGCCTGATCTCTACGTCAACCAGACCACCGGCACTTGGCCGTCGCCGTTCTGGCTGCTGTTCGCGGACTCCATCTGGCGCGGCGGCGAGGATCATGATTTTGTCTCGGGCACCGCCCCGGCGCGCGAGCGCTGGATTTCCTACAAGGACAACGACGTTTACGAACGCGTGGTCGGCGGCGGCGATTTGTTTCCGCTGAATTCACTCATGCTGCACGGCATCATTTACGCGAAGTCCGCACACGATTTGAATTACGACACGAACAACATTTTCAAATCCGAGGTGCGGGCGATGTTTGGCAACGGCACGCAATTGCAGGAGATGTATATCACGGCGGCGCTGATGACGCAGACGAACTGGGATGATCTCGCCGAAGCCGCCAAGTGGTCGCGCGCCAACGCCGACACGCTGGTGGACACGCATTGGGTGGGCGGCTCGCCGGCGGAACGCCGCGTGTATGGCTGGGCGTCGTGGTCGCCGAAGAAGGGGATTTTGACGTTGCGCAATCCGTCGGCGCGTGCGGGCCAGATCAAGATTGATCCGGCGAAAAGTTTTGAACTGCCGGCCGGCGCGGCAACCAATTACAAGCTGGTCAGCCCCTTTCCCGATCAGCAACTTGAGTTCACCAAGTTGACGGCGGGCGAAGAAGCCACCTTCAAGCTGAAGCCGTTTGAAGTGCTGGTCATCGAGGCGCTGCCGGAAAAATAACCCCGGCGTGACCGGGTTGATTGCTACGCGCGCGAATCATCGTTCCCACCACGAGCCGGCGGTGCAACTTTTTTGCTGCCGGCATGTCGGGGCGGGACTTGCTACGTTTAGGGGCGTAATCCCACCTGATGATTAAAGTCACCGATGAGTTGGTCGAAATACGCGACCTCATCCTCGAATAGTTCGCGCCAGTAATCGGGATTCCACTGCGCATTGAGTTCCTCGCAGGCTTTGCCTTGCTGCTCGACCCAGGTGTAATACTTCAAATTGTGCAACGCCTTGCGTTCGGGAAAGGTCAGTTCCTTGAAGTAATCCACGCTCTGGTGCGCCAGCGGCCCGGCGAAATCAGCGATGGCATCCTGCGCTCGATACGCGCCGCGCTCCTTTTTCAATTCTTCGACGCGCGAGCCGTAAAGTTCCGTTGAGTCAGTGAACACAGTGAAAATCACATCGCGCTCGGTCAGTTCAAAATGTTTTGCCGTCTTGATGGCGGCGAGCAGATTGCAGATGCCGGAGATGCCGAGCAATGGCAGTGATTTCAATTCATTGGCTTTCATGCCGAGTGACGCTAGATGCTTCTGACCGGCGGGCTCGTTGAAGAGACGAAGAATTCTCATGCAATCTTCGTCGTCAATCGCCGCCACGCAGTCGGTGTTGCGGACGTTGTGAACCCACGGGATGTGCTTGTCGCCGATGCCTTCGATGCGATGATCGCCGAAGCCGTTCATCAACAGCGTCGGGCACTGCAGCGCTTCGGTCGCGACAATCTTCAACGAGGGGTGTTGCTTCTTTAAATAATCACCGGCGGCGATGGTGCCGGCTGAACCGGTCGCGGAAATGAACGCCGCCGCCCGCAACGGAGCGCGGACAGCCATGTCCGCGAGTTTCACGCCCGGCAAACGCTTCGCGCGGACAAGGCTGTCCGCGCTCCTACGCTCGGCATACAGTTCCTGAAACACTTCCTCAATCGCCGGCCCAGTCACGTTGTAGTGGAAGATCGGATTCCCGAATTCCTCGAACTGGTTGAAGATGACGTTCGTCGGATCGCGCTTCAGTTCCCAGCACTTGTCGTAAATCTCCTTCACATTCGATTCGCAGCCGGGCGTGGCGATGATTTTCGCGCCGATTTTCTTGAGCCAGGTGAACCGCTCCTGCGACATGCCCTGCGGCAGGATCGCGATGGACGTGCAGCCCAGCACTGCGCAATCAAACGCGCCGCCGCGACAATAATTCCCCGTCGAAGGCCACGCCGCCTTGTGCTTCTCCGGATCAAACTCGCCGCTCACGAGTCGCGGCACGAGACAACCAAACGCCGCGCCGACCTTGTGCGCGCCTGTCGGAAAATATTTTTCCGACCAGTCCAATCACGCGCGCCTTCACGCCGGTAATGGCTGGCGGAATCTCCATGTAGTTCACGCCGCCGTAAAGGCCGGTCTTCACGTCGTTCTTCCAGGTGATACGAAAAAGATTCACCGGGTTCACGTCCCAGAGTCCGACGTTTTTTAATTTCCGCTTGATCGCCGGCGGGATCAGCGACGGATCGCGCATCTGCGCAAACGTGGGCAGCACAATGCCGCGTTCGCGGCAGCGCTTCGCCGTTCGCTCGATGACTTCCGGTTGCAGACGTTTGATGATTTTAGACATAGAGTCTTTCACAAATTACTTGATCAGTTTGCCGAGCGTGATCAGCGGCGATTTCACGCGCGCCAGATAAATCATCGCCGCGATGACGAACGGTTTGAAACTCGCCTCGCGATACGTCGCGATACGATATTTCTCGAACACGCCCGCCGACACCTCGCCTTGCGCGCAACTCACGCCCGAAATATCCGCCGGCAGGCAGTGCATGTAGAGCGCCTCGCCGCCGCGCGTGAGTTTCATTTTCTTCTCGTCGCATTCCCAGTTCTTGAAGCGCGCGTTGTTCGCGAGACATTCCTTCTCCAGCGCTTTCAAGCCGACATGATCGCCCTGCTGCAACAGCGGTGTGCGGCGCTGCATGACGCCATAAGGTGCCCACGACTTCGGATAAACAATGTCCGCGTCGCGGAACGAATCTTCCATGCTCGTCACCGTTTCAAACTTGCCGCCGCTCGCCGCCGCGTTTTTCTTCGCGACCTCGACGACGTCAGGAATCAGACCGTAACCCTCCGGATGCGCGAGCGTCACGTTCATGCCAAAGCGCGTCATCAAACCGATGATGCCCTGCGGCACAGACAGCGGCTTGCCGTAACTCGGCGAATACGCCCAGCTCATCGCAATCTTTTTGCCGCGCAACTGTTCCAGCGAGCCAAAATGATTCTTCAAATGTGCCAGGTCCGCCATCGCCTGCGTCGGATGATCAATGTCGCACTGCAAATTGATCACGTTGGGCCGCTGATGCAGCACGCCCTTCTCAAAACCTTCCTGCACGGCGGCGGAAACTTCGCGCATGTATTTGTTGCCCTCGCCGAGATACATGTCGTCGCGGATGCCGATGACCTCGGCCATGAACGAAATCATGTTCGCCGTTTCACGCACCGTTTCTCCATGGGCGATCTGCGATTTCCCCTCGTCCAAATCCGCGAGGCCGAGGCCCAGCGCGTTCGCCGCCGACGCGAAGCTGAAGCGCGTGCGCGTGGAGTTATCGCGGAAAATGGAAATCGCCAGCCCGGTGTCGAACGTCTTGAACGATTTGCCGGCTTTGTGCATTTCGGAAAATAGTTCCGCGAGCGAGACCACCGCGCGCAGTTCCTGCTCTGACCTGTCCCACGTCAGCAGAAAATCCTTGCCGTAGCTGTTGAATTTAAGTTTTTTAAGTTCATCCAATTGTTTCTTCAGTGCCTTCATATGTATGTAAATTTGTCTTCGTGGAGCTTACGACTCTGCTGGCGCAGTTTCCTTCTGCGCCTCGGGGTGTTTCTGGTAATGCGGCGCAGCCTTCTCCACCGCATCAATGATCTGCTGGTAGCCGGTGCAGCGGCAGAGGTTCTTGAAGATCGCTTGGCGAATCTGCTCGCGCGTCGGACGTGGGTTCTTCAGCAGGAACGCGTGTGCCGTCAGCACCATGCCCGGCGTGCAATAGCCGCATTGGATCGCGCCGTAATCCAAGAACGCCTGTTGCAGCGGATGCAACGTGCCATCCGGCGCAGCCATGCCTTCGATGGTCAGAATCCGTTGCCCGCCAAAATTTTTCACGAGCTTCACGCAAATCCTCATCGGTTCGTCGTTCACCAGAATCGTGCACGCCCCGCACGCGCCGATGTCGCAGGCATTCTTGGCGCCGGTCAGGTCGAGGTCTTCACGCAGGAACTCGACGATGCGTTTCTCCATCGCAGCGGCGGGGACTTCGATTTCCTTTCCATTTACAAAGAGTTTCATTTGCAGCCCTCCTCGCAGCAGGTGATTTCGGGAATCGCTCCAAGTTTAATGGGCAATGAAAAATGCCGCTGCCCCGTCGCGTTGAAAATCGCGTTGGCAATCGCTGGCGCGAGAATTTCATTCGCCGGTTCGCCAATGGCCTTCGCGCCGGTTGGCGACAGCGGATCGGGATTCTCGATGATGATCACCTTCATCTCCGGCAAATCCGTCGAGCGCGGGATGCGATACGTATTCAGGTTCAGCGTGGTCATCTTGCCGCCGGGCGCTTTGATTTCCTCGTGCAGCCCGTAGCCTGCGCTCATCGCCATGCCGCCGTAAATCTGTCCGCGCACCATCTCCGGATTCACCGCGCGCCCCACGTCGTGCGCGGCGACGGCATTGAGCAACTTCACCTTGCCCGTGTGCTTGTTTACGGTCAACTCGACAGCTTGGCAGCCGTAAACCCACGTGAAATACGCATTGCCCTGGCCGGTGTGCTCGTCCCAACTCACGCGCGGCGCTTTGAACACGCCGAGCGCGAACGGAAACTTCTGCATCGCCCAAAGCTGCCGCATCGCGTCGTCGAAGTCGATGCGGTCGGTGGCTGACTTCCCACAGACGAAATGCTCTTTGAACCGCACTTCATCTGCCGTGCAGCCCAGCTTCTCTCAAAACGCTTCCGCGATTTTTTTCTTCAACTCACGCGCTGCCAACGTCACCGCGCCGCCGCCCATGATCGTGCCGCGCGAGGCGACCGTCGTTCCACTATCAGGAATGTTCGAGGTCGAGGAGCGGCGATAGCGAATGCGATTTAAGTCCACGCCCAGTTCCTCCGCGCAGATCAGCACCATCGCCGACTCCGAGCCTTGCCCATTCTCATGAATGCCGGTTTCGAGAAAGATCGAGCCGTCGGCCTGCGCATTGATGATGGCGGCACAAAAATCTGTGCCTTCCGCGCCGAGGCTCACCCCGCGATAACTCATCGCCACGCCGATGCCGTAAAGTTCATCCTCTCCCAATGTGCGCGGTAGCGTCTTGGACTGCGGCGACCCTCCGCCGCTATCGGATGGCAACCCGTGTTCCAAAGCGGCAGAGGGCTGCCGCACTCCAAGTCCTTGCGGAGTTTCGGACCATTTACCGTGCGAGCATCGCGCCAATTTTGTCTGGTAATCGATTTCCTTCAAAACTGAATCGAGCGCCTGTTCCATCGCAACCTTGTGGCCGTCGAGCTTTTGGCCGGTGATCGTGACGCTGCCCTGTCGCACCATATTGCGGCGACGGAATTCAATTCCCGAAATCCCGACCTTCACCGCCGCCATTTCCACGACTTGCTCGATGACAAAATTCATTTGTGGCGAGCCGAACCCGCGCATCGCGCCGGCGACGACGTTGTTGGTGTAAACGCCGAACGTGTCGCAGTGGACATTCTCGACGATGTAAGGCCCGCAGCATTGCACGGTCGAACGCCATGTGACCCACGGCGTCACCGAGCAATACGCGCCGCCGTCCGCGACGATGCGGCATTGCACCGCCGTGATGCGGCCCGCCTTCGTCACGCCCATCTTGTAGTGCACGCGATACGGATGGCGCTTGTAGCTCTCGCGCATGGACCAGTCGCGGCGATAAACCATCTTCACCGGGCGGCCGAGCAACTTCGCCGCGAGCGCTGTGCGCGCGCAAACGATGGCCGCCGTGTCATCCTTGCCGCCAAAGCCGCCGCCCATCGGCGTGCCGATGACTTCGATTTCCGAAAGCGCCACACCGAGGCACGCCGCCACAAATCGCCGGGTGCTGAACGGATGTTGCATGCTGCCATAAACCTCTACCACGCCATCGGTGGAACGCGGCACGCAAACCGCCGCCTCGGTTTCCATGTAAGCGTGCTCAATGGTCTGCGTCTGAAATTTTTCCTCGATATTGAAATCGGCCTGGCGGAAGCCGGCCTCAACATCGCCGCGCCGGACAACATGCGTGTTGACGATGTTCGACCCGTGATTTTCATGGACGAGCGGCGAGTCCGGCAGCATCGCCGCCTCAGGGTCAAGCACGGCGGGCAGCAGTTCGGCGTTCACCTTCACCAACTGCGCCGCGTGGATGGCAATCTCGCGCGTCTCTGCGACGACGATGGCGATGACATCGCCGTGGTAACGAATCTTGTCGTCGGCAAAAATGCGGTAGTCACGGATGATCTGGCCGAAACGGTTCTCGCCCGGCACGTCTTTCGCCGTCAGCACGCGAATCACGCCGGGAACTTGTTCAGCGGCGCTGGTGTCAATCGAGACGATGCGCGCGTGAACAAAATCGGAATACGCCGGCGCAGCATGGAGCACGTTGGCGAACTTGAGATCGTCCGTGAACTTCGCCTTGCCCGTGACCTTTGCGTAAGCATCATTGCGCCAGCATTTGGTTTCCAGATTGGACATCAGCGCGCCCCCTTCTTTGCTCTGGCCTTGAGCGCGACCTCGACCGCTGCTAGCGTTGGCTCAACTGCTTTCGGCAAATGGATTCCGCGCATCGCAGCATCAACATCCTTCAAGCCGTGTCCCGTGATCAGCAGAACGATTTGTTCGCTATGACCCAATCGCTTTGACCCGCGCAACTTCTTCAACGCGGCAACCACCGCCGAGCACGCTGGCTCGGCGAACACGCCCGTCTTCGCGGCTAGCGTGCTTTGACCTTCCAGAATTTCCGCGTCGCTCACCGTGATGGAAAAGCCACCGCTTTCGAGAATCGCCTGGCGCGCCATGTGCGCGTTCGAAGGGATCGAGACGGAAATGGAATCCGCGATCGTGTCCGGGTGAGCGGCGTTTTCGTAAATGCCGGACTCGACGTAGTGATGAATGGCGTTCGACTTTTCCGCCTGCGCGCAGACGAGCCGCGGCAGCCGCGAAATCAAGCCCGCTGCCTTCAGATCGCAGAACGCCTTGTGGACGCCGCTGATGATCACGCCGTCGCCGGTGGGCACGAGAATCGCGTCGGGCACGCGCCAGTGGTTCTGCTGCCAGATTTCCAACCCGACGGTTTTCTTGCCTTCGATGGTGAGCGGATGATACGCCGTGTTGCGGTTCAGCCCGCCGCGCTTGGCGTTATATTCGAGCGAGAGCCGGAACGCATCGTCATACGTGCCGCGGACCGGAACGACGGTCGCGCCGTAGAGAATCATCTGCACTAGCTTAGCCTTCGGCGCGTTTTCGGGAACGAATATGAGCGCGCGCTTGCCCGCAGCCGCGCAAACAGCAGCGAGCGCGCTGGCCGCATTCCCGGTGGAGGCGGCGACGATGGTTTGCTCCTTCAACCGATTCGCCTCGGCCACGACAAGAAACGACGCGCGATCCTTGAGCGACGCGCTGGGATTCAGTCCGTCATTCTTGATCCAGACGTTGTCGAAACCGAGTTCGTTCCCAAGAGCAGCGGTTTTGAAGAAGGGCGTGTTGCCGACCGGAAGTGGCGGATAGAATTTCTCCTCCACCGCCGAGAATTGATTCCAGTCGGGCTTTACTTTGCTGAATTTTCGCCGAATTGCGCCGTAATCAAACTGCGCCGACAACACGCCGATCAGCGGAATGCCGGAGCGATAGTCACGCGAACACAGCGGACAGAGGTAGCGCACCTCGTCACGCTGGTAGCGCTTCCCGCAGTTACTGCATTGGTAAACGAACTTGGTCATTTAGACTTTTCCATTCAACTTCGCCACAAGCGCCGCGTAGAACGCGACTGCTCCGCTCAAATGTTCCACCGGACACGCCTCGTTCGCCGCGTGGGCATAGATTTCGTTGCCTGGCCCCAGGCCAAAGGTCGGAATGCCCTTCATGCCCATCGTGGCGATGCCGTTTGTGCTGAACGTCCATTTGTCCACGAGAGGTTTCTTGCCGAGCACGCCGGCGTAGGCGGCGACGGCGTTCTTGAGATTCGGCGATTCCTCTTCGAGTGCCCAGGTCGGATAATATTTTTCCGTCGGATACACTTTGCCGGTGTAAGCCGCTTCTTCGTAGGTGAGAACGTAAACCTCCGCGTCCGGATAACCGGCACGTTTGCAAGCGTCCTTCACTTCCACGATGGCGCTGGCCTTCGTCTCGCCATATGTGAGCCGGCGGTCGAGATGAATCCCCGCCTCGTCCGCCACCGCGCACAGCGATGGCGAGGACGATTTCACTTCCGAAATCGTGACCGTGCCTTTGCCGAGGAACGGATCGTTCTTGAGCCGCGTGTTGAGTTTTTCAATCTCCAGCGCGATGCGGGCGATTTTATAGATGGCATTGTCGCCGCGTTCCGGCGCAGAGCCATGACAGCTCTTGCCCTTCACCTCGACGCGAATTTCCATGCGGCCGCGATGGCCGCGATAGATATTCATGTTCGTCGGCTCGGTGATGACGACGAGTTCGGGTTTCAACTTCTCGACGTTGAGCAAATATTGCCAGCAGAGACCGTCGCAATCTTCTTCCATCACCGTGGCGGTGAACAGCACCGTGAACTCATCGTTCAAGCCGAGTTCTTTGATGAGCTTGCCCGCGTGAATCATCGTGGCGACGCCGCCCTTTTGGTCCACCGTGCCGCGACCCCAGATCTTGCCGTCTTTCACGAAAGGCTTGAACGGATCAAACTTCCACGCCGCCATATCGCCGGGATAAACCGTGTCCACATGGCCGTCGAAGGCGATCACGCGCTTGCCCTTGCCGATGCGACCGATGATGTTGCCGAGGCCGTCAATTTTGATGCCGTCGAAGCCAATCGCCTGCATCTCCTTTTTGATGACGGCGATGACGTTCTTTTCCTTGGAGGAAAATGATTGGGTGCGGACCAGGTCGGAGAGAAACCGCACGGTGTCTTTCTCCATCGCTTTGGCGCGTTTCTGGATCAGGTCGTAGGTGATCGGGGCCTTCGCTTGCTTCTTGGTTTTCATAATTACATTCGTCGCCATAAATTCTTTACCAGCTCGCGGGCGCGGGCGTTCACGCGCGCCTCGTCGAGGTTCAGCGCGAGTTTCCGGTTCTCCATCAACACGCGGCCGCCGACGATGGTTGTGTCGGCTTCGGTCTGGGAAATACCGAACACGAGATGGCCGAAAACATTGCCGCTCTCCAGTGGCGTCGGCGGGTCGTAATCAAAAATCGCGATGTCGCCGGCCGCGCCTGCGGAAATCTCGCCGAAGCGCAGGCCGAAGATGCGTTCGGCAATCTTGGGGTTGTTCGCGAACAAAGCGCCCGTCACTTCGCCAAATCCAACCGACGGATTCGCCGCGCGCAGATGCAGCGCCCAGAGCGCCACGCGTAGTTCTTCAAGCATTTTCGTCGTCATCGCGTCTGTGCCCAGACCGACCAGTGCGCCACGCTTCATCAGCTCGATGACATTCGCCGTGCCGACGGCGTTGTTCATGTTCGACTGCGGATTGTGGACGACGGCGGTCTGCGTCTCCGCAAGCAAATCCATTTCGCGCCGGTTCACATGGATGCAGTGCGCGGCGATGGAACGCGGACCGAGAATTTCAAACTGCTTCAACCGCTCGACGACGCGTTTGCCACAGTGCCGCAGCGCCCAATCCTGATCGTTCTGCGCCTCGGCGACGTGGATGTGAAAGCCGGTATGCAACGCCTGACCAAGCGTTGCGGCTTTTTCCAGCGTGGCGTCTGAAAGTGTGAACGAGGCGTGCAACCCGAAGAGCGCCTTCACGCGCGAGTCGTTCTGCTGCTGGCATTGCTGGATGAACCAGGCGTTCTCCGCCAGACCTTCCTTCGCGATGCCCGCGCCGTCGCGATCGGACAATTCGTAGCAGAGGCAGGCACGCAAGCCGGTCTCGCGCACGGCCCGCTCAATCGCGCCGAGCGATCCAACCACCGCGTTCGGGCTGGCGTGATGGTCTATAAGCATCGTCGTGCCGTGGCGAATCGAACCGAGCAACGCAATCATCGCGCTGTAATAGCAGTCCTCCGTGGTCAGCGCCGAATCGAGCCGCCACCACAGATTCTTGAGCACCTGATTGAAATCCTTCGATGGCTTTGCCTTCGTCAGGCCGCGAGCGAAGCTGCTGTAGAAATGCGTGTGGGCATTGATGAAGCCGGGCAGAACGACTTTGCCGGTCGCATCAATGCGCTTGCCGCGGAAGTTTTGGATCGCTTTCTTCGGAGCGATCTTCGCGATCAGGCCGTCCTTGATCAAAACCGAATGGCCGGGCAGGACCTTGGATGATTTCCCCAAGGTCAGCACCGTTCCGTTTTCGATGAGCAAAGAGTCGGGCATGGGTTCAGCTTTCTTTCAGCGCGGCCAGTTCCAGCGGCGTGCGGTCGCGCATCGAGATTGCACCGGCAAAACATTTCTGTGCGCAGAGCGAACAGCCGACGCAGCGGCTCGGATCAAATGTCGGCACACCGCGATGGTTCAACTCGATGGCCTGATACGGACAACGCGCGCAGTTCCCGCAATGCTGGCAGAGCGCAGCGACGACTTGAGGAAGTTGCTTCGTCGGCGACAGCGCGCCGAAGTCGGTGATCGGATTGGGCAGCGCCGAGCCGATGAGTTCCTTGACCGAACGGAAGCCGCGTTCCTCCATCAGATAGCTGAGGCCGGAGTGAAGTTCGTCCACATAGCCGAGGCCGTATTTCATGACGGCGGTGCAGAACTGCACCGTTTGCGCGCCGAGCGCGAGAAAGTTAGCGGCATCCTTATAGGTCATCGCGCCGCCGTTGCCAGAGACGATTATGCCGGTGCTGGAAACTTTCGCGAGCGTCAGATTGCTGATCGGCAACACGCCTTCGCCCGACATGCCGATGACCACGCCTTCCTCCCAGCGGCGTCGGGGTTCACAGTTTTCATTGGCACCGGGCTTCAGCCCGGTGGAATAATGGGCGGATGAAGCGAGCCGTTTCAACGGCTTCTCGCGAGGAGCAAAA
Source organism: uncultured Verrucomicrobia subdivision 3 bacterium (assembly GCA_903850425.1). Lineage (GTDB taxonomy): Bacteria > Verrucomicrobiota > Verrucomicrobiia > Limisphaerales > UBA11358 > UBA11358. The sequence continues at coordinate 89,354 of CAINLR010000012.1, forward strand.
GGCGCTAAAGCGGCTCCAAGGGTGTCACGTCCCGAATCACCGGGCTGAAGGTGGGTGCTAACGAGAGGTCTGGCCAATGAGCGAAAGGCGAGCGACGGAAAACTATTGGCGAGGGTGACGCCAGCCTTCTTGTTCGGGTAACGCGCGAAGACTTCCTGAATCGCCTTGATGATCGGCTGAATCGAGGTGACGGCGGCGGTGAGTTTGAACAGCTTCGGGTTGTTGTCGTCGCTGGCTTCCATGACCCAATCAATGATTTTCGCCGTCAGTTCGGCGTTTTGAGAAACAACATCGCCAGCCGTGCCGTCGCCGCCTTGCGGACAGGAGAGGCTGTATTCCACGCCCATCGCGCCGGCGTTTTGCAGCTTGCGCGTATTGGATTGCCAGACTGTTTTATCTTCGTCATCACGACCAGTGACCGGGCCGCCGGTCGAGGCGAGCGTCAGGCGATCAGGAAATTCCTTCACGAGTTGCGCAACCTCGCGGCAGACACGGTCGAGCGGATGACCGGAGACGTTGTCGCAATTGCCGTAGGTCGAGCGTGTGAGCGCGAACATGTAGCCGGCGGGAATGTGAATCGGCACGTTGTCGAACGCGGTCTTCATCACGCCGCCGGACCAACCGCGTTCGTAAGCCTGGCGCATCTGGGCGTAGCCGTCCGAGTGCGGCGCAGCGGAGAGCAGGAACGGCGAAAGAACTTTACGGCCAAAAAAGTCGGCTTCAAGCGGCACGGGGCGTAACGGAATGCCGGCAAGGATGACGGAGCTTTTGTTGCAGGATCGGAGCGCGGACAGCTTTGTCCGCGTAGTGCTGCGGCTGGCCGGGGACTCGCGGACGCGGCTGTCCGCGCTCCTTACGCCGCGAAGGAAGGCATCCGCTTCGAGCGCGGCGTTCTTGCCGCTGGCGACCGATTCCACCACGGTGGACGCGCCGAGCACCATGTCACCGGCATAGAAAACTCCTTTGGCTTTTGAGACTGGGAGCTTTGGTTTGCTGCCAATGGCGGCAATCACAAGGTCGAATTCACGGAAGACCGGCGATTCCTTTTTGCTGACGACGAAATTCTCCGGTCGCGACTCTTTGCCTGCAGGCAGCGTCATTCGCTCGAGGCGCAAACCCGTGATGCGTTTTCCTTGATGTTCGATCGCGAGTGGTTTGGCGCAACTGGTGATCTCCACGCCATGTTCGAGCAGCAGGTCGCGCTCGTATTGCGTCAGCGGCATGTCCTGCTGCCGACGGCGATAAACCAGTTCGACGGAAGCCGCGCCTAGATGCTCGGCGGTCGTCGCGCAATCTGCCGCCACTGCGCCGCCTCCGAGGACAGCGACCTTCTTGCCTTTGAGTTTGAGCTTCTTCTGGTTTTCCAGAAACGTCTGCCACGACAGCGCGAACTCCTCGCCGGGAATGTTCAGCTTGATCGGTTCGGTAAGCCCAGCGCACACGACCACGGCGTCATACTTTGTTAGTAGCGATTCCGGTTCGGTCACCGCGACACCCAATTTGAATTCAATCGCCCCCAGCTTCCGAATGAAATCAAGGTCTGTGCGGACAACTTTTTTACTCAGACGGAAATCAGGAATCAGATTCATCATGCCGCCGGCTTTCTTGCTCTGCTCGAAAATCGTGACTTGGTAACCGTGTTGCGCGAGCACACCGGCGGCACCGAGTCCGGCCGGGCCGGCCCCGATGATGGCAATTCTCTTTTCATCCAGCGGCGCATTTGAAAAATGGGCGAGGCCAAATGATTTTGCCTTCTCCATGATCGCCGCCTGCACCGCCGGGATTTGAATGGGTGTGTCGAAGGTCCGCCGCGAGCACGCCTTCATGCAGAAATCATCCGGGCACACGACACCGCAAACGCCGCCGAGCGGATTGGAACCCAGGATGATTGCCGCCGAGCGACGGAAGTCCGACTTCGCGCCAACGCGTGCCGCCATGATGAAATCGGCGGGGGAGCAGTTGACCGGGCAGGCTGCCTGGCAGGGTTTTTCCTCGCAATAAACACAGCGGTCGAGTTCCGCCTGAAGGTGGGCGTTGGCGAGAAAGTTATGAGCTGCTTTCATAATCTGCCGATTCTGCGACTGCATTCAGAATGAGACCGAATGCGTCCAGTCCCAACACGTTTATTGTCCAGTCGTAAGCTTTATTTGGTGTAGCGCTGCTCGGCGATTGACAACGCGCATCGGACGGTGATTAGTGATGGCAGGTTCAAAGCCCATGCGCGTTTGTGGTGCGAAGCAGTTGCGGCATTTGAATCCCGGCACCCAGCACATGAAAACGATTGTCATCGCCATCGGCGGAAATTCGTTGATCAAGGATGCGCAACATCAGAGCGTGTCCGATCAATACGCCGCCGTCGTCGAGACCGTGCGGCACCTCACGGATTTATTGGCGCGCGGCTACCGCCTCGTCATCACGCACGGCAATGGACCGCAGGTGGGTTTCATTCTCCTGCGCAGCGAACATTCGCGCGGCCTGCTGCATCAGGTGCCGCTGGATTCCATTGTTGCCGATACGCAAGGCGCGCTGGGTTATCAATTGCAACAGGCGCTGGAGAATGAATTCCACCGTCGCGGCCTGAAAAATTCGGTGGCGACGATCGTGACGCAAACCCTCGTGGATCGTGCTGATCCGGCGTTCGCCAAACCCAGCAAGCCGATTGGAGAATTCTACACTCGCGAACAAGCCCAGGAACGAATGCGCGTCGAGCAATGGACGATGGTGGAAGATGCGGGGCGCGGGTGGCGGCGGGTGGTGGCTTCGCCCAAGCCAGTGCGCATCATCGAAGCCGAAGTCGTGCGCCATCTCGTCAAGGATGGCTATGTGGTCGTCGCGGCAGGCGGCGGCGGCATCCCGGTGATGGCGGACGGGCAGGGGATGTTGAGTGGCGTGCCGGCGGTGATTGACAAGGACCTCGCCTCCGCCGTGCTCGCCAACCAGATCGGTGCGGATATGCTGATGATTTCCACTGCGGTCGAGAGAGTCTGTTTGAACTACGGCCAGCCGGATCAGCGCGAACTTGATTCGCTGACGGTGACCGAAGCCAGACAGTTTGCGGCTGCCGGCCAGTTCGCCGCCGGTTCAATGTTGCCCAAAGTCGAAGCGTGCGTGCAGTTTCTTCAGGGTGGCGGACGCGAAGCCGTGATTACTTGCCCTGGCAAACTCTCTCTCGCGTTAAACGGAATCAGCGGCACGCGCATCGTGCCTTGACTGGCTGTCTCCAAATTTCCCAGCGCCTTGGTCGCGGCCGAACCACGCGGCAGGAATATCGCCTGAGCCGGCAGACCGGCATTTTCGCCTCAGCAAGCCGAACCGCACCCGAGTCGGATAGACATCTGGCATAGCGGCATCAGCAACCTATCAGCAACCTGGCAGCAACCTGGCACGAACCTGAGAGTCAATCTATGCCGGAATAATACAATTCAGTCCGCCGTTTCTTTTAGCCCCGACGCAGTCAATACTCCGTTACGCCACTCGCGCCAGTCCTATTCCAGCCGTCACGCCCATTGTAGCGGCCGATTTTCGGCGGCATGGATCACCAAAATCTGCGCGTGGGCGTGGACGCGCTGGCTGACGATGCCGATGCCGGACGTTGCTTGGCACCGTTGCAACTTTGACTGCTGCCGATGGGCGATCCTCAATGGCTGCCCCGCTAAAGGCTCCCGAAACTTCTTGGCGGCTTCGGAATTTCTGATGGTGAGATGGTCGTGCGACTTGATTTGGGTTGGACCGCATTTGTCCAACCCTCGCGTTTATAGTTTGCACGAATTATGAATTTATTGCTTGTCATGCCGGGCAAACGCCATTACGAATCAAGCCTCTCAACGCAGCGAAGATAATCGGGACGAATATGGTGAAATGCTACGCGCACACGGCGGCACGGCCGGACGGGACAAACGATCCGAATACGGAGCGTTGGCAATTACTGTCGGCCCACCTGCGCAACGTGGCCGACTTGGCGGAAAAGTTTGCCGCCCCGTTTAAGCTTGGTGCAGAAGCGAAGCTGGCCGGACTGCTGCATGATCTGGGAAAATCGGACTTCTGAACATTATGAACCCCTACCCCATCCAACTTGAAATCTCCGGCCCGACTGCCTTGTGGACGAGGCCCGATACCGGCTCATCGCCTGTGTCTTATGTCGCGCCCACGTTTAGCGCGGTGAAGGGCATCTTTGAATCCGTGCTGCGCTGGAAATCCGTCAACGTGCGGCCCACCAAGGTTGAGATTTGCGCGCCAGTGCAATTCCATCGCTACACCACGAATTACGGCGGGCCGCTCCGCGCCAGCGACGCGATGAACAAGGGCGCGTCGTTCCAATTTTATACCGTCGTGCTGGTCAACGTGTGCTACCGGCTTTACGCGCAGGCCGAGTTTGCCGGGCATCACGACGGCACTACCTGGCCGCCGCACGCCTATCACGACGTTTTCAATCACGCCTTGGATCGCGGGCAATGGTTTTACACGCCGTGCCTGGGCTGGAAGGAATTCGCGCCGGACTATGTCGGCCCGTTCCGCCCGGAGACGCGCGTCTGCGAAATCGAGAATCACGATTTGCCCACCATGCTGCGGATGGTGTTCGATCAAACTGCAATCCTTTCCCATAATTGACCGAGCTATGAAGCCATATTCCATCTCCCTCGAAGTCTCCGGTCCAATCGCTCTCTGGACGCGACCTGACACGTTGCCCAATCCGGTTTCCTACGCCGCGCCAACCTACAGCGCCGCCAAAGGCTTATTCGAGGCTGTGGTGCGATGGAAGTCTGTGAATGTGCGTCCGACTCGATGCGAAATCTGCGCGCCTGTGCAATTCCATTCTTATGCTTTCAACTATGGCGGGCCGTTGCGCGACACCGGTGCGATTAAGAAGAACGCTGCCAAACAAATCTTCGCTCAAGTGCTAATAAACGTGCGCTATCGCCTTTACGCTCAGGCGGACTGGAATCGCGGGCCGAATGGAGAGCCGGCACATTCTCCCGACGGCGCTTGTTCCCCGCACGCTTACGTTGACGCCTTTAGCCGCCGTTTGGAACGAGGCCGTTGGTTTCACACGCCTTGCTTGGGCTGGAAAGAATTTGTTCCAGATTTCTTCGGTTCGTTACGCGAGAGCACTCGCGCGTGCGAGTCGGAACACCACGAAATCCCCGCGATGCTTTGGACGGTGTTCGACCGGCCTCAAGAAGGCCAGCGCGGGCGTGAGATGTATTTCCCGCAGGTGATTCGCAACGGCATCCTCGAATATCGGGAAGGGAGGCAGCATCATGCTCAATGAACTTTATCTGGCGGCGGCTGCGCTGGAACGGTGCGATGTAAAGCCAATCGAACTGCATCCGCATCTTGACCCGATGGGTAAGAACGCTCTCGTGCTGCAAGTCCTTCTGGGTGCGGACGGCCAACCGAAAAGATTTTCCGTGTTGAGCAAGGAAGTGGCCGGAACACTGATGCGAATTCCAGGCGGATCGGATGGTTCATCGTTTCCTGGATTCAATCTCCCACCGCCCTTGCTGTGTTTCAGAAAGACCCCTGTTGAAAAGATCAAGCGACGCATCAAAGCTCTGCAAAGACGCCCACCCTCGATCCTTTGGATAAAGCGCTTTACCCAAAAGCTCCTTGCGCGGTCAACGCCCGGTGAATTCAAGGGCCTGCGAAGTATTTCAAAAATTGTGAGTTGGTTGGAAGCTGATTTGCAGAACGCAGGTGATGAACTCACCAATCTCAAGCACCTGGTCGAGGCCGCTTCCAAAACACCCTTCGAGGCACTGGACTTTTCGAAACGCCTATCCAGACAACTTGCTACGAGTATCGGCGACTTCAATCCGGCAGAAGCCCTGTTGGTAGTTGAATGGCTTTTCACCGACACCAAAGTGCCCGTTTACCTCGACCTTGCTGATTTGGAATCAGGCACATTTGCGGTTGCTGATTCACGCACCAGCCGGGCGTTGAACGATTTTTTCCTGAAAACCAATCCGGCTGCATACGACAGCCAGACTCGCGGCAAAACTGCGCCTGCAAAGCGAAAGAACAAAACTGCCGCAGCCGAGCCGCCCGCTGCGGTGCGCGACGCCTACACCGGGAATGAATGTTCGCTGCCCCCGAAGTTCCCAGAACCGAAGCTGGCTGAGATGGGAAACACCAAGTTGTTTTCCAATAACACCGCCGAAGCAAAGTGCTTTTTCCGCTACGGGCTGGGAGACACGCGCACTTTCGTCGTCTCTCCTGAGACTGTCCATCGCCTGTCTGCCGCGATTTTCACGCTGGCCGGCGATGACGCTGCATTGGTCGCTTTGGGCGGCCGGGTGGCTTCTGGTAAGACTTGCCGCTTACTGCCCGGCGACAAAAAGCAGCTACTCGTTGCGTATCTCGAAGATGAGCCGCTCGCAGATGACCGCTACGTGGATGTGTTCGGTGAGACGGCCCGTGACTTCATCGGTGCAGACTACGGAGAGAAGACAAGACTGATCCTTGAAACACTCGACGCTCGTGAAGCCAAGACCCCAGACGCTTTGATCCGGCTTTTCGCTATCGGTGAGGTGGACGCAGCCAACAAACAACTGCGGCTCAACCGTAGCCTCACCGTTCACCAACTCAATGCCGCAGCCAAGGCGTGGCAGGCGGGAGCAAAAAACTGCCCGCCAGTCAGACTCACGAAATGGGACAGGGAGAATAAACGACGCGTCGAGAAGTTCCGCATCGTGCCTGGGCCGATGGACGTGGCGCTCGTCTTGAATCAAGTGTGGAAAACAGACGCCGAGGAAGGATTGTCATCCTATTTATTGGAGTCGCTCTCGCGGAACGATGCTTTGGATATTTTCCTCGCTGGACCACCGCTCCAAACCAGGAAAGCTCGGTTCGGATTGAACACGCTCTTGGTTCGGATGCGGCCCGTTTTCGCGCGGGCGGCGATGTTCAAAGTCACGCGGCAAGACAGAGAACTCGAATGGCTCGAAAATCTGCGGCCTTTGAGCGAGAAAGCGCGCCGCGACGTGCTCAAGGCGGTCGCACTCGCAGGCATTTTCCTTCACCTGTTGGATAAACACTATGAAACCTTTATGAAAGACACCTTCTACCAAATCGGGCAACTGCTGGCGCTCGCTGACAAGTTGCATTTTCACTACTGCAAATGGGTTCGCACGTCGGAGAAAGATCGCGAAAAAGGGAAGATCAGTGCGCCAACGGAACTCTTGGGCAATGCGGTCTTCAACACCGCGCTGGATAATCCAGCGCGTGCGCTCCGCCAGTTGGCGACGCGCATTCAACCCTACAAAGGCTGGGCTACAACCTATCGCGGCGAGGATGCTGACGAGGCAACCCGGATTCTCAAAGCGATGTCCAACTGCGAACCCAGTATCACGAAAAATCTGGAGCAATTGGGCAAAGTGGAACATCTGGACGACATCTCCAAAGCTCAACTCATGCTCGGTTATCTGGCCGACGTGTCCGGCGACGAATAAACCGCAACCCCTGAAACCAACAACGCACAAAAATTATGAACGCAAAAGAAAAACAAACCATGCTCGACTCCAATGTTCCCCGCATCACCGGACTCCTCGTCATCGAGGTCCGCGACTCAAACCCAAACGGCGACCCGGACAACGCAGGTTTTCCTCGCCAGCGCCCGGATGATCGCGGCGAGATTTCGCCCGTTTCGGTCAAACGCAAATTGCGCGAATTAGTCTCCGACAAGGAGGGGCTGATCTGGCAGGAGATGAAGCAACGCCTTTCATTAGGTGACGACGCCCGGTTTGACATTCTCGAAAAGCGCGACCGCGATCGGGAAGAAATTTTCAAGAAGCTCGCGGACGGGCGCTTTCAACAGGATTACTGGGATGCACGGTTGTTCGGCAGCACGTTCTTGGAAGGAAAGGTAGCTGTGGACGAGGGTGTGAAGAAGCTGGAGAAGGAAAGCGGCAAGGAACTCACGGTTGAGGATCGAAGAAAGATTTTGGACAGAGCTATTCGAGCCGGCGCTGCCCACTTTGGAGTTGGCGTTTCTGTTGCGCCCGTCCGAGTTCGCTTCGAGACCTGGACGAACAAACCAGGCGTGGAGGGAGATAAGGATCGCGGTTTTGCTCCGCAGGCTCTGAAGTTTGTCGAGCATGGCATCTACACTGTGCCGTTCTTCGTCAACCCGACGCAGGCTCGGAAAACCGGCTGCACTGGTGATGATGTGCGGCTGATGCTTCATTTGCTGAAGCACGCTTACCGCGACAATCCTTCGACAGTCCGCACCCAAGTCGAGTTAATCCATGCCCATGCCGTCGAACACACAGATGTCCTCGGCTCGTTTTCCGACTTCGCCCTGCTGGATGCCTTGAAGCCGATTCGTTTGCCGAAAGACGAAGCCGAGAAGAAACCGAGCACGTCCCGTGCGAATTACGAGATTCCGACTTGGGAGGAAATTGAAGGCAAGGTTGTGCGCAAGCATGGCGGAAAGCCTCTCACCTGGAATGATGTCGGCACTTACACCGATTACGCCGTGTTGTGAGCGAACCGCTCGCCCATAGCGCCCGCAATGGCGCACCTGAGCAGTGGTATCGCCACCATGTTGGTAACGTCATCTCGTTCGCCATGAGCTTTGGTCGCGAAGCTACAACGCACTGTCCCAAATGGCGTGACGGATTTCTCGATGTGCTGGAGATGGCCGCGCATTATCACGACCTTGGCAAGCTGGACGACGTTTTTCAGGACGTGCTGGCTCACAACCGTCAAAGCAATCGCGGCTTGTTGCATTGGGATGCAGCATCGGCTCATCTGTTCCCGCTATGCACAGAGGCGGCGGTAGCAGCCTATTCTCACCACAAGGGACTGCCTTCGTTCCCAAAGGAGCAAGCCAAACGCGCCAACGGACTCGACCTCCGTTTGCGTGAGATTGACAATGATGTCGGTGACGAGTCGCTTTGGCAGCGCAGCAACAATCGCCTGACAGAATACTTAACCGTTCATCACGCAATCTTCCCGCCTCTGGAAAAGAAAGCACCGGGGTTTGGACGGGACAAAGGTGGATTGCGCCGTCGGTTGCTGCTCTCCTGCCTCGTGGACGCCGACCACTCGGATACGGCGCGGCATTATCGAAATGAGCGCGAAGTTCCCGCTCCCGACTTGCACGCGGCGGAGCGGTTGGCGCGGTTGGATGAATACGTGGCCGGATTGTCGGCGAAGAAACCGCCAGCGAATGACCGAGAGCAGCAGCGGCTCAAGTTGCGGCGGGACGTTTATCAGGCCTGCCGTAAGCGAGAAGTCAAACCAGACGAGCGCATTCTTGCGTGCGACAGCCCGGTTGGCACGGGCAAGACAACGGCAGTCATGGCGCATCTTTTGCGAGTGGCGGCGGAGCGCAAGTTACGCCGCGTCTTTGTTGTGCTGCCGTTCACCAACATCATTGATCAGTCGGTGGACGTCTATCGCCGGAGTTTGCGATTGGCCGATGAATCCGAAACCGCGATGGATGGCGTCGTTGCTGCGCATCATCATCGCGTGGCCTATTCGGGCGAGCGGATTGAGATTGATGAAAAGACGGGCGTAGAACGTGTGGTTTCAACTGCGCCAGAACTTCGACAATTAGCCGCGCGATGGGATTCACCCGTTGTCGTCACCACCGCCGTTCAATTCTTCGAGACGCTGGCCGCTCGGGACACGGCTTCGTTGCGAAAGCTCCATCAGGTGGCGGGCAGCGCCATCTTTGTGGATGAGGCGCACGCCGCCGTTCCGCCCGCGCTCTGGCTGCAGATGTTTCGCTGGTTGCGGGAACTTTGCGAGGATTGGGGCTGCCAACTCGTGCTGGCCTCGGGCACGTTGCCACGTTTCTGGAATCGCCCCGGTTTTCTTCAAGAGGGTGAGCGGTGCGAAATTCCTGATCTCATCAAGCCAGAAGTCCGGACCGAGACGATGACGTTTGAGGCAAAGCGTGTTTCTATTTGCAGAGAGCCGCAGGCCATGTCCGTGGAACGTCTGGGTGATTTCGTCCACAACAAGCCCGGCCCGCGACTGGTTATTTTCAACACCGTGCAATCCGCAGCCGTGTTTGCACATTATCTCCGCGAAGACTGCAAGCAGGGCTTGAATGTGGAACACATTTCCACCGCGCTGACACCGCGTGACCGTTCCCAAACTGTGGCCCGGGTGAAAGAACGGCTTGCTACAAAGGAATTGGATTGGACGTTGGTGGCGACCAGTTGCGTGGAAGCTGGTGTGGACTTTTCGTTCCGCACCGCCTTTCGCGAAAGCTGGGGCTTGGTGAACCTGCTGCAAATTGCCGGTCGCGCCAGTCGTTCGGGCGAATTTGACGACGCGGAGGTCTGGGATTTTCGGCACGACGCGGACAGTGGGTTCTCACTCCATCCGCAGGCGAAACTCTCGAGGCGCATCTTGGAGCAAGTATTTGCCGAGTGCGCGGGCAAGAATCGTCAGCCCGGCCCGGACGATTGCACGGATGCGCTCCAGCGCGAGATTTTGCAAGACCATGGCGAAAAGGCTTCGCGTATGGAAGACATTTTCCAGGCGGAGAAAGACGCGGATTATCCGCAAGTCGCCAAGTTGTGCCGCATCATTGATGCGGCGACCAAGACAGTTGTGGTTGAACCTGGATTGATTCAACGGCTGGAAAACCCCGACCGCAGCCAATGGCCGGGCTGGCGAGAGCTGATGCTGGGCAGCGTGCAATTGTGGGCGAACCGTTTGGACGCAGGGAAGCTGCCCGTGAAACCACTCGGCCATGACGGCGAGCTTTGGGCGTGGATTGGTGAATATAATTCTTTTCTCGGCTACATGGCCGGCGTGATGCCATTGCTGAAAGCCGGCAAGATGGGTTTTGATCCGCTATGATTCAAAATGTTTGCAAGCTGGCAATTAAAACGAGAATGGATTAACTATTGAAATTATGAGTGCGAAAGAAATTCTGTTGGAAGTGGCGGAATAGCTGCCGCCGGATGCCACGCTGGTTGATGCCATCTACGAGTTGGAATTTCGGCAGGCGGTGCAGGAGAGACTAGCGAACTGGATCGGGGCGAAGGCATCCCGATTGAGGAGGTGAAAATCGCCGCATGGGCTGGAAAATAATCATCGCGCCCTCGGCACAGGCGGACCTGGCGGGCAAATTTTTGTGGATGCCATCGAAAATCAGCAATCGGAAATTGGAAATCTGAAGGAGGCGCTGCCGCTTTCGCTGCTCAACGACTATCTCTACTGCCACCGCCGGGCGGCATTGAAAGTGGTCGAAGGTTGGCGTTCGGCCAATCAGCACACAGCGCGTGGCGACATTGTTCATGAACACGCTGACCTGCGAGGTTATGAAATTACGAAGGGCGTGAAACTACTGCGGGCGTTGCCGGTGTTTTCCGACCGGCTGGGTTTGAATGGTAAATGCGACATCGTCGAGGTTGAAGCGGCTTCAACCTCGAATTTGAAATCTCAAATTTCAGATTTGAAATTGGGCGGCTTCGCCGCCCTTCGGCCCGTGGAATTCAAAGTGGGCAAACGCCGGCAATGGGAAAATGATGACGCCCAGCTTTGCGCCCAGGCATTGTGTTTGGAGGAAATGTTTCAAACCACCATTCCGCGCGGGGCCGTTTTCCACGCCGACAGCAAGCGCCGCAGGGAAATTGAGTTCACGCCCGAACTGCGTGCGCTAACCGAAAGGACCATCGCCAACCTGCACGCCTTGCTCGGCCAATCTGAAATATCCAATTTCAAATCTGAAATTCCGCCGCTACCGGCGGCGGAGTATCGGGAAGCGTGCGAGGACTGTTCGCTCTACGAAATTTGTCTGCCCAAAGCCACCGGCGTTGACAGCCGGGTGGAGCGGCTGGCGCGTGAGTTGTTTCAAATTTGAAATCGCAAATCTCAAATTGCTGCCTCACTCTCAACGCTCAACTACCCCATGACCTACGAACGTTTTGAAGACCTGCCCGTGTGGCAAAAGGCGGCGGACCTTTATGAAGCCACGGAGGATTTGCTGGAGAATGAGTCCTTCAAAGCCTCCCGCGGCTTCCGTGATCAACTGGACCGCGCCGCCTTGTCCGTGTCCAACAACATTGCCGAAGGTTTCGAGCGCGGCACGACCAATGAACTACTCGCATTTATCTACATCGCGCGCGGGTCGGCGGGCGAAGTGCGCTCCATGCTCACGGTCAAGGCGCGGCGCAGTGGCCGGGCCGGCTGGTCGCCGGATTTGAAATCTGAAATCGAACATTTGCGATCGCTGGCAGAAAGCTGCTCCCGCCAGTTGCGCGGCTGGGCGGATTCACTGCAAAACTCGGACATCAAAGGCCAGCGACATTTGACCGACAAGTCGCGCGCGGCAGCCGACCAGAAGAAACGGGCGGCGGCTTTTGAGCAAGAATTGCTGCGCAGATTGCCGGCAGGGCATCCGAAGCGCAAAGCGGCCGAGGAAAGCGGACTGATCTGAAATCTCAAATCTCAAATTCCCAATTTCAAATCTGAAATCTCAAATCTCAAATTGCGGCATCGCCCTCAACTCCCCAACTCTCAACTTTCCTTGGACATTCAACAAAACACACTTTATCTGACGACGCCCGGCAGCTATGTCGCGCGCGACCATCTCACGTTGCAGGTCAAGGTGCCGTTGCGCCCGGACGGCACGCCCGCCACGACAGAGTATTTGAAATCGGAAATTTCAAATTTCAAATCCTTGAGCATTCCGATTCATCACCTGGAGTCCATTTGCGTTTTCGGTGCCAGCACCATCAGCCCGCCCGCACTGGATTTGTGCTGGGAACATGGCGTGGCCGTGAATTTCCACAGTGAGTTTGGTTATTTGCAGGCCCGCATGACCGGCGTGGCGGATACCAGCGTGACGTTGCGCCGCGCCCAATTTCGCGCGGCGGACGAGCCGGCCAAGTGCGCCGCCATCGCGCGGCAGATCATCGCCGGGAAGATTCAAAATTCCCGCAACAGCCTGCTCCGCGCCGCCCGGGAAAATGACCACGAAGCCGAACGCGAAAAATTATCGCAAGTCATCGAGGCACTGGCCCGGCAAATCCGCCGGTTGGCGGAATTTGAAATCTCAAATCTCAAGTCTCAAATGGATGAAGTGCGCGGCGCGGAAGGCCTGGCGGCACAGCTATATTTTTCCGTGTTCACGTTCATGCTCAAGCAGCAGCGTGAAACCTTTGCTTTCAACACCCGCAGCCGTCGCCCGCCCCGCGACCGCGTGAACTGCCTGCTGTCATTTCTTTATGCGCTGGTGCGGCATGATTGCGTGTCGGCGCTGACGAGCATTGGCCTGGACCCGTTCGTCGGCTTTCTGCATGTGGATCGTCCTAATCGGCCATCGCTGGCGTTGGACTTAATGGAGGAATTTCGCCCGTGGCTGGCGGACCGGCTGGCCGTCACGCTCATCAACCGGCAGCAAATCGCGCCAGATCATTTTGTGGAACGCGAAGGCGGCGCGGTGGAATTCAGCGACGCGGGGCGCAAGCTGGTCATCAAAGCCTATCAGGAACGCAAACAGGAAACCTTGAAGCATCCGTTGCTGGATCAGAATTTGCGCCTGGCCCAGATGCCGTATATGCAAGCGCGCATTCTGGCGCGACATTTGCGCGGCGACATTGCCGAATACGTTCCGCTCGTGCCCAAGTGAACTGCAAATCTCAAATTTCAGATTACAAATCCCATGCTCATCCTTGTCACCTATGATGTTTCGACCGTGGAAAAGCCCGGCGTGCGCCGATTGCGCCGGGTGGCGCAGGCGTGCGAAGATTACGGCGTGCGGGTTCAGAAAAGCGTGTTTGAATGTCAGGTGGGTCAGACCGAGTGGGTGCAACTCAAAAACCGGCTCCTGCGGGAAATCAACAACGACCAAGACTCGCTGCGGTTCTATTACCTGGATGAAACCGCCAAGCAGAGAATTGAACATCATGGCGTGGCCAAGCCGATTGATTTTGCCGAGCCGCTGATTTTGTGACGACGCTTCCGCGAACCATAAGTGACGGCTTGGAGGCCGGGGTTTCGCGGCATGCCGCGAAACCAATGGCCGCGCACAATTTCCTTCGTTCTTTGACATTCAAAACTCCGATCTGCGAGAAGCATTGGCAGGTTGGCGGAAATAGGTTAGAAAACTCTTGCGACTTCGCCTGTTAGGGAAGTCGCGGTCGCCCCGGTCGCGAGACCGGGGCGCGGATTGAAACAGGCTTGACCGCAGCTCGTCCAGGTGTCTAATCGGTCGCCCCGGTCGCGAGACCGGGGCGCGGATTGAAACAAGTCCACCGCAGCGGGCTTGATGCTGTGCGTGGTCGCCCCGGTCGCGAGACCGGGGCGCGGATTGAAACACGCTCGCGGATTGCAAGACCGACTTCATCACCGCGTCGCCCCGGTCGCGAGACCGGGGCGCGGATTGAAACTTGGTGATAGCTGCCAATGCCTTTGGCTTCCCAAGTCGCCCCGGTCGCGAGACCGGGGCGCGGATTGAAACGCAATGGTCTGGCTCGCGGCGCACCGGCTGGGCGAGTCGCCCCGGTCGCGAGACCGGGGCGCGGATTGAAACTTGGTGATAGCTGCCAATGCCTTTGGCTTCCCAAGTCGCCCCGGTCGCGAGACCGGGGCGCG